>JAXJVH010000038.1:0-16548 GCA_036308645.1 Acutalibacteraceae bacterium
GTCCCTATACGTTGTTTAATTTTCAAGGTACTTTTTCGCCTCTTTTTCAGGCTCTTTTTCGCACCCGCTTCTCTCGAGCGCTTGACTATAATACCACATCCATTCCTCTTTGTCAAGCATTTTTTTCGTATTTTTTTAAAAAATTTTTCACTTTGCTGAATTTCGACATTTTTTTCGTTTTTCAATCCAATATATTGTAGATTTTCACTAATATATATACAATTATTATATATTTCCTATTATTAATTAAATATACAAATTTAATTTATCCTAGTAAAACATCTGAAATCAACATTATACAGAAGCCTACAAGCAGAGCGTAAGTTGCTCCTCTTTCGCTTCCGTGAGCATGAGTTTCGGGAATCATTTCATCACTTACAACATAAATCATTGTTCCTCCTGCAAAGGCGAGCGCAAACGGCAAAACTGCCGAGGCGATACTTACCGCAAAATATCCCAGAAGTGTTCCTACTACCTCAACCAATCCTGTCGCCAATGCGCATATAAATGTTTTCCTCGGTGTAATGCCTGCCGAAAGCATAGGCGCAATTATTATCATACCTTCGGGAATATTTTGCAAAGCAATACCGCCTGCAATCAAAAATGCTTCGGAAACGTTGTCCGAGCCGAATCCCACGCCTGCTGCGATTCCTTCGGGGAGATTGTGTATTGCTATCGCAATTACGAAAAGCAAAACTTTATTTAAATTAGCGTTTCCCTCGTGTTTTTCTATATCTGCTCCGACCAATTTATGTAAATGTGGAACAAGTTTGTCAATTAAATTCAAACAGAGCGCTCCTGCAAATATTCCCGCTACGGTTATGACTAATGCATATTTCCCACCGTATTCCACCGATGGTAAAATCAATCCTAAAACAGCGGCGGAAAGCATTATTCCTGCGGCAAATGACAAAACAATATCGCTGAATTTATGTGAAATTTTTTTAAAAATGAAGCCGATTATTGAGCCGATAACGGTTGAGCCTCCTACTCCGAGAGCAGTCAACAGCACCATTTTCATAAATTATACCTCCTATAAAATAATTAAATCACCGGGATTTAATTAAACAATTATTTATTGAGATATTATAACATATTTCATTACAAAATGCATATTTTCTTACTTAAAAATTATTGTAAAAACTCAATTAAATATGGGAATGAGAATTAGATAACAGATTTATATACTAAATTCCTCCAATAAAACAGAAAACCTTCTATGGTAGTTTTTCTGCCATAAGAGGTTTTCTGTTTTCCGTTTTTATAGGGTTTGCAAATTTTTAGTTAACTGTTAATACATATAACTTATTTTACTTTAATCTTTTTTACTTTAGACCAAGCAGAATATGCAGTTTTACCGCTTTTCTTTGCAAACGCTCTTACATACACCTTGTACGTGCCTGCTTTGAGTTTTTTGTAAACTTTGCTTGCGGATTGTGCTGATTTATAAGTTTTTATATAAGTATTTTTGCCTATCTTATATTTTACCTGATATCCTGTTGCGCCTGATGCCTTTTGGTATGTTACTTTAAGCTGGCTTTTGCTTGCTTTAACAGTAATTTTGGGTGCTTTCAAAATTAATTTAGGTAATGCTTTACCTTTTGAAATTATCTTTTTGCAAACAGTACAATATTTATCTCCTGAATAACCTTTTTCAAAATATGTTGCTTTTTTAACATTTTTTAATGCTGTTTTATGTTCTTTGACTTTTACGACTGTTTGTGCAACTAATATCTCATTGCATACCGAGCAATGCTTACCCTCTGAAAGTCCTGTTTTGGTGCAGGTTGCGGAAACCGCTTTATCAACAACTGATTTGTGACCTAAAGCCGCTATCTCTTTAGTATACGTATCATCGCATTTAGAACAAGTAAAGACTTTCTCGCCTTTTTGGGTACAAGTAGCCTCTTTTGTGATTTTTGATGTGTATTTATGACCCTTCGGCTCTATTTCTTCGGTATAACTGTAACCGCATTTAGAACAAGTAAAGACTTTCTCACCTTTTTCGGTACAAGTAGCCTCTTTTGTGATTTTTGATGTGTATTTATGACCTTTCGGCTCTATTTCTTCAGTATAACTGTAACCGCATTTAGAACAAGTAAAGACTTTCTCACCTTTTTCGGTACAAGTAGCCTCTTTTGTTGTTGCTGACGTGTATTTATGACCTGTAGGCTCTATTTCTTCGGTATAACTATCACCGCATGCAGTACAAGTAAAGACTTTCTCGCCTTTTTCGGTGCAAGTAACCTCTTTTGTAATTGTAGATGTATATTTATGACCTAAAGCCGAAATTTCTTCCTGTGCAACTAAAATCTTGTTACATACCGAGCAAATTTCACCCTCTGTTAACCCGGCTTCTGTGCAAGTTGCGTCTTTTGCTTCAATGGCAACCGCTTTATGCCCTTTAGCAGGAATTACAACATCATCAATTTTTGCATCACATCTTATGCAATGACGCGACTTACTACCATCTTCGGTGCAACTTACTTCTTTGTCAATCGTCCATTCGGTTGAATATTTATGACCTAATGCAGAAACCTTTTCCCGGGATGCTAAAACCTTTTTACAATCTTTGCATACTTTTCCCTCTGTCAATCCGCTTTCGGTGCAGGTAGGCTCTACTGCTTCTACAATATCAACATTTGTATGATGGCAAATAGAAAAATCGCCGTTTTCAACATCAAAGTAAACCGACTCCGAATCCTTGTTCATAATATCAAAATTCTCAAAATCATAACTTACGGTGATAGGAGTGGTATATTTCCCTGATTTTTCGCCGGTATAGTCAAATATTAATGTCGCAATCGTACCGTTTGAAGTATAATCGGCAGTCGCCGTATCATTTGCCCAAGATAAATAGTATGGACTTTTAAGCGACGGATTGTGCATTGTACTTCCTAAAACGTCGGAGTCATTAACCTCTTTTAAAGATAAACCGTCGCCAAAAACAACCGTTAAAAGCATTGAAGTTATACCCGGATTGTTTGAAAGCGAAATAGTAACCTCAATATTTTTACCTTCATCCGGTTCGGCATTTACGCTTGCAACCTCTATAACAGGAGCAGAAGTCTCCGCTGAAACACTCGCAAACAATAAAGTTTGAGCCGAAAGCATACAAAGAATACATAAAATGGTTACGGCTCTCTTTAAAAAATTCATTATAATCTCCTTTTTTCATTATTCCAAATCAATTTTAACAAATTTATTATATTATGATTACAAATAATTGTCAAGAATATTTATAAAATAACGAATATTTTATACTTAATTTGTGGAGTTGATAGTGTTATGATAGTTTACGACAAATTATGGGAAACGCTTAAAGAGAAAGGAATTTCACAATATAAACTAATCAAAACTTATCATATCAGTACAGGTCAACTTGACCGACTTCACAAAAATTCCAATGTAAATACTTTTATATTAAGTCAACTTTGCGAGATATTAGACTGCAAATTAGAAGATATAGCCGAATACAAAAAAGATAAAGAGGATTGCTGAAAAAAGCAATCCTCTTTTAAATTCTATTAAGTTTTAATAAAGTTGTGAGGGTGAGATGTTTAAGTCAACTCGAACCCACTTCATCGGGAGCGATGAAAAAATTATTCAAAAATCCCAAACAATGCTGTGAGGGTGAGATGTTTAAGTCAACTCGAACCCACTTCATCGGGAGCGATGAAAAAATTATTGCATTATTGCGCCTTTATCTGCACCGCTTACCTGACGTGCATAGCGAGATAACCAGCCTGTTTTGATATTAGGCTCGGGAGCAACATATTTTGCTCTTCTTTCTGCCAAAACTTCATCGGAAACCTTAACATTAATAGTGGCATTCGGGATATCAATTTCAATAATATCTCCCTCTTCGATAAGGCCGATATTACCGCCGTCTGCCGCTTCGGGTGAAACGTGACCGATTGAAGCGCCTCGGGAAGCACCCGAAAAACGTCCGTCGGTAATCAACGCAACGGTTTTATCAAGTTTCATACCGGCAAGCGCAGATGTCGGGTTAAGCATCTCACGCATACCCGGTCCGCCTTTCGGTCCTTCATAACGGATAACCACTACGTCGCCGTCTTTAATCTGCGAATCATAAATAGCGGCAATTGCCTCTTCCTCGCTGTTGAAAACACGTGCAGGGCCTGAATGTTTAAGCATTTCGGGTGCTACCGCACTGCGCTTTACAACACAGCCGTTTTGCGCAATGTTGCCCCAAAGAATCTGAATACCGCCTGTTTCACTGTATGGATTATCAATAGGACGAATTGAATTTGTATCTTTAATGTAAGCGCCCTCAATATTCTCGCCGACTGTTTTGCCTGTAGCGGTAATAAGAGATAAATCAAGCAATCCCTTTTTACCTAATTCCGCCTGAACCGCAGGAATACCGCCCGCCGCATTAAGGTCCTGCATGTGAGTAGGACCGGCAGGTGCTAAATGGCAAAGATTCGGCACTTTTGCACTCATTTCATTAAATAATTTCAAATCTATCGGCGCGCCTGCTTCATTGGCAATAGCAAGAAGGTGAAGTACGCTGTTTGAAGAACAACCGAGCGCCATATCGCAAGCAAGAGCGTTTTTAATTGATTTTTCATTGATAATTTGGCGAGCGGTAATACCTTTTTCAACCAAATTCATAATAGCCATACCGGCATGCTTTGCAAGTGCGGTTCTACCCGAATAAACGGCAGGAATCGTGCCGTTGCCCGGCAATGCAATACCGAGAGATTCGCAAAGACAGTTCATACTGTTAGCGGTATACATACCTGCACATGAGCCACAACCCGGACAAGCGCCGTTTTCGCACTCGTCTAATTTGCACTCGTTAATAATGCCTGCCTTGTAAGCGCCTACAGCCTCAAACATTTTTGAAAGGCTGATTTCTTGCCCGTCGTAAGTGCCTGCAAGCATAGGTCCGCCCGATACAACAACAGCAGGAATATCCATACGAACAGCCGCCATTACCATACCCGGAACAATTTTATCACAGTTCGGTACAAGTACAACGCCGTCAAGTTGATGAGCCATAACCATAGTTTCAACAGAATCGGCAATAAGTTCACGTGAGGCTAATGAGTATTTCATACCGATGTGGCCCATTGCTATACCGTCGCAAACGCCGATTGACGGAATAAGTATAGGCGTACCGCCTGCAAGACGAACGCCTGCTTTTACAGCGTCGGCAATTTTATCAAGATGAAAATGTCCCGGTACAATTTCGCTGTGAGCAGAAATTACACCGATTAACGGACATTCCAATTCCTCTTTTGTGTAGCCCATTGCATAAAACAACGAGCGGTTAGGCGCACGTTCGGCGCCCTTTGTTACATTATCACTTCTAAGGTTCATAATGATATCCTTTCAATACATTAAGAGCGGCTTGAAAACTCAAACCGCTCAAAAAGTTTAATTATTTTTTAAGCCAGCTCATCATTTTACGGAGTTCTGCACCAACTTTTTCAAGAAGATGTTCGCTCTCTTTACGGCGTGTAGCCAAGAATTTAGCTTTTCTGCCTGATGAGAATTCCTGCATGAATTCTGATGCAAAAGTACCGTCCTGAATTTCGCCGAGAACTTTCTTCATCTCTTTACGTGTTTCATCGGTGATAAGACGTTTTCCTGTTCTGTAATCACCGTATTCGGCAGTATTTGAAATAGAGTATCTCATCATAGCAAATCCGCCGTTGTTGATAAGGTCAACGATGAGTTTCATTTCGTGAATACACTCAAAGTATGCCATTTCAGGCTCATAACCTGCTTCTACCAATGTATCAAAACCGGCTTTCATAAGTTCTGTAACGCCGCCGCAAAGAACTGCCTGCTCGCCGAAGAGGTCGGTTTCGGTTTCTTCTCTGAATGATGTTTCAAGAATACCTGCTCTGCCTGCGCCGATACCGCTTGCATAAGCCAAAGCATAATCTTTTGCTCTGCCTGAAGCGTCCTGATATACAGCGATAAGGCTCGGTACGCCTTTGCCTTCAAGATACTGACTTCTTACTGTGTGACCAGGTCCTTTAGGAGCAATCATAATAACGTCAATATCTTTTGCAGGTTTGATAAAGTTGAAGTGAATGTTGAAACCGTGAGCAAAGCAAAGAACATCGCCCTCTTTCATAAAGGGTGCAACCTGTTCATTGTAAATATCGGCAGCGAGTTCGTCAGGAACGAGCATCATTACAACGTCAGCGGCTTTAGCAGCCTCTGAAACCGACATAACTTTAAGACCTGCTTCTTCAGCCTTTTTGCAGCTTGGTGAAGACGGACGAAGACCAACAATAACATCTACGCCGCTTTCATGCAAGTTCTGTGCATGAGCGTGACCTTGGCTGCCGTAGCCCATAATAGCAACGGTTTTGCCGTCGAGCATTCCGAGGTTGCAATCTGAATCATAGTATTTTTTAATCATAATAAAAATCTCCTTTGATTTTATAAAATTCTAAAGTTAAATAATTTATTTCAAGAGTTTAACATCGCCGCGTTGCAATGCCGTAACTCCTGTTCGACATACTTCCATTATATCATAAGTTGACAAAATTTCAAGGAATCCGTCTAATTTTTCAGGCTCTCCTGTAAGTTCAAAAACCATACTTGAAATTGACAAGTCAATAATTTTTGCTTTATATATCGCCGCAATTTCTCTTAAAGCCGCTCTGTTAGACTCGTCTGCCCTTACTTTTACAAGTAAAAGTTCACGCAGCAAAGCCTGTTTCGGCTCAAGTTCAAAAAATCCCTTAAACTCATAAAGTTTTTCGGTTTGGCGCATAATTTGAGTTATCTCGTCGCTGTTTCCCATTGTGGTAATGGTAATTCTCGACAGTGTAGGGTCGTTTGTTGCAGACACGGTAAGACTGTCGATATTGAAACCACGCTGGCAAAAAAGCGAGGACAATCTTGCAAGAACGCCTTCGTGGTTTTCAACCAAAACACTGATATACTTTTTTTCCATTTTAGCGTCCTCCTTATTCTGTTATTATATCGTTAACGGTTTTACCCGAAGGAATCATTGGCAAAACCTTTTCTTCTCTGTCAATTCTGCAATCAATCCAAACAGGTCCTGTTTCCTGCTTTGCCTTTTCCAAAGCGTCTGCAAGTTCATCAACGGTTGTGCAAATGAAACCTTTACCGCCGAATCCTTCAATAACCTTTTTATAATCGGTTACACGTTCCGGCTCCGAAGAAGAAAATCTTCTTCCGTAAAAAGTTGCCTGCCATTGACGGACCATACCGAGGACCGCATTGTTCATAATAATGCTGATAACAGGAACATTATAACTTACCGCAGTACAGGCCTCGTTCATATTCATGTGGAAAGAACCGTCGCCCGTAATATGATAAACGTGTTTAGCGCCTGTGCCTATGGCCGCGCCGATAGCCGCACCGTAGCCGTAGCCCATTGTACCCAAACCGCCGCTGGTTAAGAAGTGGTCTGCCTTAACATGGTGTAAATACTGTGCCGCCCACATCTGATGCTGACCGACGTCGGTTACGAATATGCCTTCTTCGCCTGCCGAAGCGTTGATTGCTTCAATAACCTTTTTAGGAGTAAGTTTGTTATCATTACTTTCAGGATAAGTCATTACCCAAGAATTGATTTTTTCAATCCATTCAGTATGTTTTGTCTCCTTGATAAGCGGTAAAAGCAGTTCAAGCGCTACATTTACATCACCGCAAATGCTGTAATCAACCGCAACATTTTTGTTAATCTCGGATTTATCAATATCAATCTGAATGATTTTTGCTCTTTGTGCAAAAGCGTTTGTATTAAGCGCAACTCGGTCGGAAAAACGTGTGCCGACAGCAATTACCACATCTGCTCTGTCGACCGCTTTATTAGCGTGAACCTGACCGTGCATACCTAAAATACCGTAGTTCAAAGGCTCGTCGTATCTTACTGCGCCTGCCGCCATAATGGTATGAACATAAGGAATATCGGCTTTTTGAATAAATTTAAGCAAAGCCTTTTCGGCTTTTGAAATCTTAACGCCGCCGCCTGCAAAAACAACAGGTTTTTTTGCAGAGTTGATAACCTTTGCAATTTCAGATAAATCATACTCTTTTTGAGCATGCTCCGTTACTGTAGGCTCTTTTGGAGTATACTCGCAAACAGCCGCCGTAACGTCTTTCGGAATATCAACCAAAACAGGACCCGGTCTGCCCGAAGAAGCAATTTTAAAAGCGGCTCTTAATGTATCCGCCAAATCTTCAACTCTGCGAACTACAAAATTATGCTTTGTAATCGGCATTGTGATACCGGCAATATATACCTCTTGGAAACTATCTCGACCGATAAGCGAATTGCCTACGTTACCTGTAATGGCAACCATAGGAATGCTGTCCATATAAGCGGTGGCAATACCTGTTACAAGGTTAGTAGCACCCGGACCGCTTGTTGCAATAACAACGCCTGTTTTACCCGTTGCTCTTGCATATCCGTCTGCCGCATGAGCCGCACCCTGCTCGTGAGCAGTCATATAATGTGTAATTTTATCTCTGTATTTATAAAGTGCGTCATAAATATTCAGCACAGCGCCGCCCGGATAACCGAAAACGGTATCAACCTTATTCTCAATAAAAACCTGTGCTAAAATTTCTGAACCGTTTAATTTCATTTTCTAAATTACCTTTCCAAAAAAATTTAAATCGGAGCAAAGTCTGATAAATTCGCTTAAATCAAACTTCGACGAAGTTATAGTTCTGCAATAACATCTACTTCAACAAGAACATTTTTCGGAAGAGTTTTGACGGCTACGCATGAACGGGCAGGTTTAGATGTAAAATATTTTCCGTAAACCTCGTTGAAAGCCGCAAAATTATCCATATCGGATAAAAAGCATACTGTTTTTACTGCTTTTTCAATTGAAGAACCCGAAGCCTTTAAAACTTCGCAAAGATTTTTGCAAACCTGTTCTGTCTGTTCTTCAATAGTAGTGGCTTCCACCTGTCCGCTTGCAGGATTAATAGCAATCTGACCTGATGTGAAAACCAAATTTCCCGTTACAACCGCCTGTGAATACGGGCCGATTGCGTCAGGAGCAGATTTTGTATAAACTGTATTCATAATCTTTTCTCCTTTTACTTTTTTAAATGAAATCCCTCTTCGGAGAGAGCCTTTTCAACTTCTTTAATATGTTCTTTATTCTTCGTTTCCATCTCTATTGTTAAAACGCAGTCGTTAACATTTGAGCCTTTTCCTGCGTGTTCATAGTTTACCGAAACTACGTTTGCGCCATGGTCTGCAATGATTTTTGAAACATCACGCAACTGTCCCGGCTTATCCATAAGTTCAATAGAAAGTTTGCAAAGTCTGCCTGTTTTTAAAAGTCCTCGGCTGATAACTCTTGAAAGAATTGTTACATCAATATTACCGCCTGAAACAACGCAAACCGTATTTTTACCCTTTACGGGAATTTTGTTAAACATAACCGCCGCCACAGAAACAGCGCCTGCACCCTCGGCAGTAAGTTTTTGCTGTTCGATAAGTTCAAGTATTGCGGCTGAAACCTCGTCCTCGCTGACTGTTACAATTTCATCAACGTACTTTTTACAAAATTCAAAGGTGTTTACGCCCGGCTCTTTTACCGCAATACCGTCGGCAATAGTCGAAACCTTTGGCAAACAAAGAATTTTGTCTTCCTCAAGCGAGCGTACCATTGAAGCCGCACCCTCTGCCTGAACGCCGTAAACTTTTACATCGGGACGGAGCGATTTTATAGCGTAAGCCACGCCCGAAATAAGTCCGCCGCCGCCTACAGGCACTACAACAGCCTCAACATCAGGATTTTCATCTAAAATTTCAAGACCGATTGTGCCCTGACCTGCGATAACCAACTCGTCGTCGAAAGGATGAATAAACGCCATTCCTTTTTCATCACGAAGTTCAAGCGCTCTGTGATAAGCGTCGTCGTAAACGCCCTTTACCATTTCAATCTCGGCGCCGTATTTACGGGTTGCCTCAACCTTTGAAATCGGAGCGCCCTCAGGCAAACAAATGATAGATTTTATACCGTTTTTTGTAGCGGCAAGCGCAACGCCCTGTGCGTGGTTTCCCGCAGAGCAAGCAATAACGCCTTTCGCCTTTTCCTCATCTGAAAGTTGCGAAATTTTAAAAGCAGAACCGCGCACCTTAAACGAGCCTGTAACCTGTAAATTTTCAGGTTTTATGTAAACATTAACATCGGGATTTATCTGCGGTGCATGGATAAGTTCGGTATTTCTTATAACATTTTTCAGCGCAAAAGCCGCCTGATATATTGTTTCAAGTGTAAGCATTATTTTTACCTCTTTTTACCATTTAAAATCAAGCAAGATATTTACAGACAACGTCGCCCATTTCACTACAGGAAACTTTAGTCACATTTTCGCCGTCGCCTAAAATATCTACTGTTCTGTAGCCGTTATCAAGCGCCTTATTTACCGCTGATTCAATTGCGTCAGCCTCTTTTGGCATATCAAACGAATAACGGAGCATCATAGCCGCCGAAAGAATTGTACCGAGCGGATTGGCAATATTCTGACCTGCAATATCGGGAGCAGAACCGTGAATCGGCTCATACATACCCAAAGTACCCGATGAAAGCGAAGCAGAAGGCATCATTCCGATTGAACCTGTCAGCATACTCGCCTCGTCCGACAAAATATCACCGAACATATTCTCTGTTACGATTACATCGAATTGAGCAGGATTTTTAATTAACTGCATAGCGCAGTTATCAACCAATACGTCCGAATACTCGACATCGGAATACTCTTCAGCCAAACGGTGCATAACCTTTCTCCAAAGTTTTGAAGAATCAAGCACGTTAGCCTTATCAACCGACGCTAATTTCTTATTTCTCTTTCTTGCGGTTTCAAAACCGACTCTGCCGATTCGCTCGATTTCAGCCTCAGAATAAAGCATAATATCCGTAGCCACATCGCCTACGGTTTTATGCTCGCCGAAATAAATACCGCCTGTAAGTTCACGAACAATCATCAAATCAATATTGTCGGCTTGTTTAAGCGGGCAAGCGTGTGACAATTGACTGAACATCTTTGTAGGACGAAGATTTGCAAAAAGTCCGAGTTCGGCTCTTACTTTTAAAAGTCCTTTTTCAGGACGGATTGCAGGGTCGCAGGTATCCCATTTAGGACCGCCTACCGCACCGAGCAAAACGCTGTCGCTTTTCTTACAAAGTTCTATGCCTTCATCGGTAATCGGCACGCCGAATTTATCAATAGAGCTTCCACCCATATCAACATAAGTATATTCAAATGTATGACCGTAAATTTCAGCAACTTTATCAAGCACCTTTAATGCTTCATCAACGATTTCAGGACCGATGCCGTCGCCCTTTAAAACTGTGATTTTTTTATTCATCTTTATTCACCTTATACGTCCTTATGCGTTTTTAATTGAGTTTAAAAGTCCGTTTTTAGCAATAATATCTTTAATAAACGGTGGGAAAGGCTGTGCTTTAAATTCCTTTCCTGTTGTAACGTTTGTAATAACGCCGTTATCAAAATCAATTTTCACTTCATCTCCGTCCGAAATACCTTCCGACGCTTCGGGACATTCTAAAATAGCAAGACCTATATTAATTGAATTGCGATAGAAAATTCTTGCAAAACTCTTTGCAATAACGCAGGCAATACCCGACTCTTTAATTGCGATAGGGGCGTGTTCACGGGAAGAACCGCAACCGAAGTTTGCACCGCCTATCATAATATCGCCTTCGCTGACTTTATTAACAAATTCCTTATCAATATCCTCCATACAATGCGACGCTAATTCCTTATGATTAGCGGTATTAAGATATCTTGCAGGAATAATAACGTCTGTATCAACATTATCGCCGTATTTATGCGCTTTTCCCTGTGCGTTCATTTATTTTACCTCCTTCGGATCTGTGATATATCCTGTAAGTGCGGTTGCCGCAGCGGTTTCGGGACTTGCAAGATAAATTTTAGATGTAATATGACCCATTCTGCCGACAAAGTTACGGTTTGTAGTAGCAACTGCAACCTCGTCCTCAGCCAAAATTCCCATATAACCGCCAAGACAAGGTCCGCAAGTAGGAGTAGAAACCGCACAACCGGCGTCAATAAATGTATCTATGTAACCTGCCTTAATAGACTCTTTGTAAATAGTTTGTGTGGCAGGGATAACAATACAACGAATACCCTTTGCAATATGTTTGCCTTTCAAAATTTCAGCGGCCGCTTTCATATCCGAAATTCTGCCGTTTGTGCAAGAGCCGATTACAACTTGGTCAACTTTAATATCTTTAAGTTCTGCGGCGTCCTTTGTATTTTCAGGTAAGTGAGGGCAAGCAACGGTTGAATTGATTGCCGACAAATCAATTTCTATAACTTCGTCATAAACTGCGTCATCATCAGCCGTAAAAATCTTGTATTCGTGCTGTGCTCGTTGCTTTACATATTCAAGCGTAACATCGTCAACTTCAAAAATACCGTTTTTAGCGCCTGCCTCAATAGCCATATTAGCCATACAAAGTCTGTCGTCAATGGAAAGATTTTTAAGTCCCTCGCCTGTAAATTCCATTGATTTATAAAGTGCGCCGTCAACGCCGATTTTGCCGATGATATAAAGAATAACATCTTTACCCGAAACTTTCGGCTGTAATTTTCCTGTAAGCACAAATTTAATTGCAGAAGGCACTTTAAACCAAGCCTCGCCGGTTGCCATTCCTGCCGCCATATCGGTAGAGCCTACGCCTGTTGAGAAAGCGCCCAATGCTCCGTATGTGCAGGTGTGCGAATCGGCGCCGATTACGATGTCGCCCGGCACTACCAATCCTTTTTCAGGGAGCAATGCGTGTTCAATACCCATATCGCCGACATCAAAATAATTTTCAATATCATATTTGCCTGCAAATGTTCTGCACTGCTTTGTCTGCTCTGCGGCTTTAATATCTTTATTAGGAACAAAGTGGTCCATAACCATAGCGATTTTTTTATTATCAAAAACGCCGTCAAAACCTACTTTGTTAAACTCATTAATTGCAACTGGAGTGGTAATATCGTTACCGAGAACCAAATTCAATTTTGTTTTTATAAGTTGTCCCGCTTCTACACTTTCAAGTCCTGCGCCAGCGGCAAGAATTTTTTGCGTCATTGTCATTCCCATAAGACTTAACCTCCGTAATTATTCAGCGCTTGCGGCACGGTTTACCGCTGCGAAAAGCGCCTTGATAGATGAAGTGATAATATCGTTATGAATACCTACGCCCCATTCTGTTTTGCCGTTTTTATCGGTAATGCCCACATAAGAAACAGCCTTTGAAGTCGAGCCTTTTTCGAGCGCATGCTCTGTATATGTAAGGTCTGCAATATCAATGTTAACTTCCTCGCAAAGCGCATTGCTTACTGCGTCAAGACGTCCGTTACCCTCGCCGCCTAAAACCTTTGTTTCGCCGTCGATAACAACGGTAAGAACTGCTTTAAACTGCTCTTTTTCAAGTCTTGAGAAATGAGCGTCAACATATTCAATAGGAGCGTTAATGTTAATATAATGCTCTTTAAACTGGTCGAATACTTCGTTAATCATAAGTTCCCTGTGCTGAACGTCAGAAACGCCTTTAATAAAGTAGCTGACGTCTTCACAAAGCGCTTTCGGCAAAGTATATCCGTAATTCTTTTCAATAAGATAACCGATACCGCCTTTGCCCGACTGCGAATTAATACGGATAACGTCGGTTTCATACTGTCTGCCTACATCGGCAGGGTCAATCGGAAGATAAGGAACGGTCCAGGTGTTAAGACCTTTTTCCTCATGCCACTTCATACCCTTTGCAATAGCGTCCTGATGAGAGCCGGAGAAAGCGGCGAACACAAGCGCGCCCGAATACGGTGAACGCTCATAAACGTGCATTCTTGTAACTCGCTCATAAACCTCGCAAATTTCAGGCATATTTGAGAAATCAAGTTGCGGGTCAACGCCGTGAGTAAACATATTCATACCTAAAGTAATAATATCAACGTTACCCGTTCTCTCACCGTTTCCGAAAAGCGTACCTTCAACTCGGTCGGCGCCTGCAAGCAAGCCTAACTCCGTATCGGCAACGCCGCAACCTCTGTCGTTATGCGGATGAAGTGAAACAACAACGTTTTCACGATATTTAATGTTCTTGCACATATATTCAATCTGATTTGCGTAAATATGCGGCAAAGATAATTCAACCGTTACGGGAAGATTAAGAATTACCTTGTTTGTAGGCGAAGGCTTTAAAACATCAAGCACCGCATTTGAAATTTCAAGCGCAAATTCAGGCTCTGTACCCGTAAAACTTTCGGGCGAATATTCAAATCTGAAATTACTGCCGTATTCCTCCTGCAATTTAACTATCAATTCAGCGCCTTTAACGGCAATATCAATAATCTCTTTTTTATCCTTTTTGAAAACCTGCTCACGCTGTGCAAAAGAAGTAGAATTATAAAAATGAACAATAGCGTTTTTACAACCCTCAAGGCTTTCAAAAGTTTTCTTTATAATATGTTCTCTCGCCTGAGTCAACACCTGAACGGTGACATCATCGGGAATTCTGTCCTCTTCAATAAGACGGCGTAAAAATTTATATTCCGTTTCGCTTGCGGCAGGAAAGCCTACTTCGATTTCTTTAAAACCTAATTTTACAAGCAAGTCAAAAAACTCTAATTTTTCATCAATGCTCATCGGAATAATAAGCGACTGGTTGCCGTCGCGAAGGTCAACCGAGCACCATGTAGGAGCTTTATCAATATACTCCTTTTTATGCCAATCATACTCACTCATCGGCGGATTAAAATACTGTCTTACGTATCTGTTTGCATTTTTCATTTTCTGTTCATCCTTTCAAAATTCGGCACATTAAACCTTTGGCTGATTATTTAAGAAGAGCAAATTCAAATTGTATATATTATCAAAAAAGCCCTCGTCTTTTTTCTTATAAAAAAAGACGAAGACTGTAAAAACTCTCCGCGGTACCACTTTTTTTGGTTTAAAATCAAACCCGCTCAATCAGCACTTGTTTTATGCTTACTTCCTGTAACGGTGAAGTTCCGTCTTTCCTACTAAAGTTAAACTCTTTCAGTCCGCCGCTCAAGGGAGAGTTTGATTTCAGCACACCGTTGTCTTGCATCAACCGACAACTTTCTGCAGATGTGTTACCTGCTTATCTTTTACCCTATCAACGCGTTTGCATATACAATTTAATAATTTCTTACATTTTACTATAATAAAGCGCTTTTGTCAACTGACTAATCTTATAAAAAACAATGTTAATAACTGTTATTTTTTATTATTTTTGACGATTTTAGCTTTACAAGCCTTTTATAAGCGTATTTTATGCTATAATAAACACACATTACAAACAGGAAGTGCATTAAAATGAGCAGTAAAAAATTATATGTAAAGGAAATTTTAGATTCTCTTGTAATATTTAAAAATCTAAAATACGACCCGTGTTTACATTCTTTATATCATTTGTTTGACGAAAATTCAAATATTTTTAAATGTTATTCGGAATTCATAGAAAAACTTATAGACTATAATCTTGATTTCACCGAATACATAAAACAAAAAGTTTTTTGCGATGAAAATATTTTGACAAAATATATCTGCGATAAAAAAGATATCGATTTGATTTTAGAGCAAGCAAAAGCAGAACTTGATAATCTTTATGCTGTTTCAACGCTTTGCAAAGAAGATTTTTCGGATAAAATACAACAAGCCTTTACCCTTTTCCCTAAATCAAGCGAGAATTTTACCGAAAAGTATTTTGAAAGGCTTAAATCCATTAACAAAATCGGTTTCGGAATTTTCGCTGAAAACAATGTGTTTACCGTAAATCAAGACGGAGGACTTGAGCCTGTCGAAAGTTTTAATATTCGTCCTTTATCCGAAATGTATAATTACGAACGTGAACGAAAGAAGGTTATTGATAACACAAAGGCGCTGGTTGACGGAAAGCCTTGTTGCAACGTGCTTCTCTACGGCGACGCAGGCACCGGCAAATCAAGTTCTATCAAAGCCATTGCCAACGAATTTTTTAAAGAGGGACTTCGCCTTATCGAACTTAACAAAACGCAGATTACGCTTATTCCTAATATTGTGGCAAAGGTTGCTAATAATCCGCTTAAATTTATCATCTTTATTGACGATGTCACTTTTTCAACCGAAGACCCTGATTTTTGTGCGCTTAAAACTATACTCGACGGTGATTCAAAGGGAATCAGCGATAACATAGCGGTTTATGTAACAAGCAACCACCGACATTTAATAAAAGAAATCGCGTCCGAGCGAGGCGGCGATTTAATTCACGAAACGGATAATATACAAGGCATTTTGGGACTTACCGCCCGATTCGGACTTACAGTTACCTACTTGCGTCCCGATAAAATTATTTTTTCGGACATCATTACTTCAATGGCAAAGGAAAAAGGCATTGAATGTGATGAAAAACAACTGCTTATCAAAGCCGAAGCCTTTGCAACAAGAAACGGCGGCAGAACTCCACGCTGTGCAAAACAGTTTATTGACTTGGTATATTCAGGCGTTGAAAAAATATAGTA
>JAXJVH010000039.1:0-86959 GCA_036308645.1 Acutalibacteraceae bacterium
CTTAACGACAGAATTATTGTTTTATCAGATGAAGTAAACGACGCTACCGCAAGTTTGGTAATCGCACAACTTCTGTTTTTGGAAGGACAGGATTCTACAAAAGATATAAGCCTTTACATTAACAGCCCCGGCGGTTCTGTTTCGGCAGGTCTTGCTATTTATGATACAATGCAGTATATTAAATGCGATGTTTCAACTATTTGTATGGGTATGGCGGCTTCCATGGGCGCATTTTTGCTTTCATCAGGCGCAAAGGGTAAGAGATATGTTCTTCCTAATGCCGAGGTTATGATTCACCAGCCGTCCGGCGGCGCTCAAGGTCAGGCTACTGAAATTGAAATCACCGCTAAACATATTCTTAAAACCAAAGAAAGATTAAACAGAATTTTATCTGAAAATACAGGAAAACCTATTGAACAGGTAGCGGCAGATACCGAGCGCGATAATTGGCTTTCTGCTGAAGAGGCTGTTGAATACGGTCTTGTTGACAAAGTAATGAAGAGATAATTTTGGAGGGTATTAATGCCTAATAACGATAAAAGAACAGCGTGCTGTTCGTTTTGCGGAAAAAATGAAGCGCAGGTAAATCAAATGGTCAAAGGACCTAATGATGTTTTTATCTGTGATGAATGTATCAGACTTTGCGCTCAGGTAATCGGCGATGATATATTTGACGCTTACACTCGTCCAAGCGGCGAAGATTTTGATTTTAAAATAAAAAAACCGGCGGAATTAAAGGCTATTCTTGATGAATATGTAATCGGACAGGAAAAGGCTAAAAAGGCGCTTTGCGTTGCGGTTTATAATCATTACAAGAGAATTATGCAGCCTGATTCCACCGACGATGTTGAAATAGGTAAATCAAATATTTTGCTTGTAGGTCCTACAGGCGTAGGTAAAACTTTGCTTGCACAAACTCTTGCAAAGGCTCTTGACGTGCCGTTTGCCGTTACCGACGCCACAACTCTTACAGAGGCGGGTTATGTAGGCGAAGATGTTGAAAATATTTTGCTTCGCCTTATTCAAAACGCCGACTTTGATGTTGAACGCGCGCAAAAAGGTATTATTTATATTGATGAGATTGATAAAATCGCAAGAAAGTCTGAAAATACCTCTATCACAAGAGATGTTTCGGGCGAGGGCGTTCAGCAGGCACTTTTGAAAATTATTGAGGGTACTGTTTCAAACGTTCCGCCAACGGGCGGCAGAAAACATCCGCAGCAGGAGTTTATTCAAATTGATACGTCTAACATCCTGTTTATCTGCGGCGGCGCTTTTGACGGTATTGATAAGATTATCGAAAAACGTGTAGGTTCAAAATCTGCTTTAGGCTTCGGCGCTGAAATCGTTGATAAACAAGAGGATAAAACCGATAAACTTCTTGAAGAAGTTACCAATCAGGATTTGGTTAAATTCGGTCTTATTCCCGAACTTGTAGGCCGTCTTCCTGTTGTAACAGGGCTTTCAAATCTCTCCGTTGACGATATGGTTGAGATAATGACTAAACCTAAAAACGCCATTGTTAAGCAGTATGTAAAACTGTTGGAACTTGACGGCGTTGAGTTGCAGTTTGAAGAAGACGCTTTAAAAGAGATTGCAAAAGAAACTATTAAACGCAAAACGGGAGCGAGAGGACTGCGTTCACTTATCGAGCAGTTGCTTATGGACGTTATGTTTGAAATTCCGTCTAATGAACTCGTTGAAAGCGTTGTAATAACCAAAAAGTGCGTTTTAGGCAAACAAAAACCCATAATTAATAAAAATCCTGAAAAGGTAGGATTTGTAGCAGAAAAATCATCTGCAAAGAAAAAGGCACAATAAAATTAAACAGAAATGAGGGAAATCTTATGCGTCGTGTTATGGCTATAATAGGATTTTCCTCTTTTTTCGTATCGTTATTCTGCATTTTTGTCGGCAAAAGCATTGCGCTTTACTTGTGCGTGATTTCAGCAATCATAATGATTGCTTTTGCGGCGTTTCGCAAAACAAGAATTTCAATTCTTATTCTGCTTTTTGCAACCGTCAGCCTTTCGGCGCTGAATTGCTTTGTAACAGACAGCAAAATACAGAATTATAATGAGGTTTACTGTAGCGGTGAAACTGAAATCAGCGGTGTTTTGCTTGATTATCCTTATGAAACGGAAAGCGGTTTCAGGTATACGTTTCGCACAGATGATGAAAATAAAGTAAAATTCTCTGTTATGACAAGTGAACCGCTTGATGTTTCGCCGAACGATAAAATAAAAGGAACTTTTGAGTTTTCCGATGATTATGCCGATAAATCGGAAAAAATATATTTTTCAACTTACATTTATAATACATACGAGTCTGCTGATATTGAAGTTACAGAAAATAACAAAGATTTTTGCATTGCAAACTTTAGAAAAACTTTAAAGCAGGGGATTGTTGATAACACCACTTTCGGCAGAGGACTTACCACTGCGATACTTTTCGGTGATAAATCAGGACTTCAGGATGAATTGTATAATGATTTACTGCGTTGCGGACTTTTACACGCTACCGCCACTTCGGGACTTCATTTAACGGTTGTTACGGGATTTTTATTTGCGTTTCTATCATTTTTGGGAGTTTCACGCAAAAAATCCTCCTTATTGGCAATAGGATTTATTATCCTTTTTATGATTGTAATCGGTTTTAAGTTTTCACTTATGCGTGCCGGAATAATGATGATAATGTATTTTGCCGCAGGACTTTTTAACAGAGAAAGCGACGGCTTTAATGCGATAGGTACGGCTTTTGCGTTTTTGATTTTTCAAAATCCTTATACCGTTGTCAGTTGCTCATTTTTACTGTCGGCAAGCGCAACAATAGGTATAATTATGTTGTTTTCACCTATGTATTCGCTTGTTCAAAAAATCAGTTTCGGCAAATTTGAGATTGTAAAAAGGCTTGTTGTTTCATTAATGGCGTCGGTATTGCAATCAATTTCCGCAATACTTTTTACTCTGCCTGTAACCTATATCTTTTTCGGCTATTTCTCAATCGCAGGAATATTTGCTAATGCCGTTCTTTCGCCGTTTATTTCGGTTATACTCATTTCAGGCGTAGCGCTGTGTTTGATATTTTTTATTCCTGTTATTCCGCAAATTATCGGCGGTGCATTGGATATGGTGTGCCTTGCCGTAATAAAGATTTCAAGCGTAATTTCCGGGTTTAAATACTGCTTAATTAGTATTGATTACAACTATATAGCATGGTTTTTCTTTGCCTGCTCTGCGGTAATTTCGGCTTCGGTTATTATTTATTACTTTGTAAAATCCGATAAACGAAAGATTTTAAGAGTTTCATCGCTTTTATGCTTCGATTTACTTTTGCTTACTGTTTTGCTTATTAATATATTTCCGAGTTTTGACGCTGAATTAAAAATTAATAATTCAAACGGCGGAGTTTGTATTACCGCAGTATCAAACGGTGAAATGGTTGTGATTGATACGGGAGGCAAAAACGCCGTCAAAAAAGTGAATTATGAAACAGTTAGGAAAAACTCGAATGAAGTTGCGCTTATGATTTCGCCTGTCGGTGATAAAAACGGATTTTCTTCGGCAATGAGTTTGAGTAAAAGTTTCAAGATTTATAATGTTTTGTGCGATGTTAAAGCGCTTGAAAACACGCCGTATAATATAGACGGCAAAAAGATTGATATAAATACTGTCGATAATATTGCTTTTGGAGATTTAAACATAAAAATAATACATCAGCAAAATAATTGCGCTTTATATTTGACAAACGGCAAAGTATCTGTTTTAATATTAAACAGTGATATTGACTGTGCGCAGCTTGAAAATGATTATAAAAATTGCGATTTAGTTGTAATTGATGACAAACCGCCGATTAATATTGAGCAGTTATCAGTAAAAAGTGCGGTAGTGTGCAGTTATAATAAAGAAGTAATTAAAAGTGTTGCACAAAAGTTCGATACTTATTCTTTGGCAAGCGAAAGTTACAGAGTTTTTATAAGCGATAAAATAAAAATCAAAAAGGAGTAAAAAATGCCTGAAATAACAGAAGCGGATTTACTTAAAAATATTAAAGAGCGTTCTTTTTACGGAATTTATTTTATATACGGCGAAGACGTATATTTACGTCAGAGTTATGTCAGAAAACTTACCGAAAGCATTGTGACGGAACTTGTTGATATGAATTTGAACAAGATTGACGGGAAAAACGCTAACGCACAGAAAATTTCGGATTTAGTTTATCAAATTCCGCTTATGAGCGATAAAAGATGCGTATTGATAGAGGATTACGACGTGGTTTCAGCCGGAAAAGAAGAACAGGACGCACTTGTTAATATCTTTTCGGATATTCCGGAATCAACCGTTATTGTAATGGTTTTTAATTCGGTAGAGGTCGATAAGAAAAAAAGCGGTTGGAATACGGTTGTTCGTTCAGCGTCAAAATACGGCGCCGTTATTGATTGCAAATATAAAACCGACGCGGAACTTACTAAATATATCGGCGCTTGGGCGAATAAACGAGGAGTGGTTTTTGACAAGAGCGTCGCAAAGCATCTGATTGAAAGCGCCGGCAGAGATTTGAAAAAGTTGCAGGTTGAGGTTGATAAACTTTGCGCTTATAAAAATGATTATGTTTCAAAAGAGGATATTGATAAACTTTCGGCAAAAACTCCCGAGGCTACTCAATATATGTTGCCTAAAGCGGTGCTTTCGCTTAATATTTCAAGCAGTTTGAATATTCTTTCGGATTTACTTGATATGCGCTATGACCCGATTGTGATAGTCAGTTCTTTA
The DNA here is from genome assembly GCA_036308645.1 of Acutalibacteraceae bacterium. Taxonomy (GTDB): domain Bacteria; phylum Bacillota; class Clostridia; order Oscillospirales; family Acutalibacteraceae; genus RUG11462. Next base: position 4,773 of record JAXJVH010000039.1, read on the forward strand.
GCGGAATCTTTTATTGATATTTACAGGGTAAAAACCGCTATTGACTGCGGCAAAAAACCGAGAGATATTGCAGAAAGTTTCGGTTACGCAAAAAACAGGCTTTTTGTACTTGATAATGCGGCGGTACATTCCCGCAAATATTCGTTTAAAACCTTGTCGGATTGTTTTGATATTTTGGACGAGGCAGACGAAAAACTTAAAAGCGGCGAGAAAAACAAAAGGCTTTTACTTGAAAAAACGGTAATTTTGATTATTGAAACATTAAGAGGATATAATACGGGAAAATTAAAATGATAAAGTTAAAACAGGCGGTTGTGGTAGAGGGAAAGTATGATAAAATAAAACTTTCTTCAATCATTGACGCACCGATAATAGTAACAAACGGTTTTTCTATATTTAAGGATAAAGAAAAACTCAATTACATAAAAGAAGTTGCAAAAAAGCGCGGAATTGTTATAATGACCGATTCCGATAACGCAGGATTTATGATAAGAAACAGAATTTTAAAAGCCGTAGGTAAAGAAAATGAAGTAATAAATGTTTATATTCCTGATGTTTTCGGTAAAGAAAAGCGTAAAAAAAACATGAGCGCCGAGGGTAAATTGGGCGTTGAGGGTATTGATTCCAAAGTTTTAATAGAAACGCTTGAAAAATTCGGCGTTACTGCAAGTCAAAGTAAAGAGTGTTCAAAAGCAAAAGAGATTACTAAAACGGATTTGTTTAATTTTGGACTGTCCGGCGGCGAAAACTCGGAAATGAAGCGAAAGGTTTTGTTAAAAAAACTAAATTTACCGCAAAATATGACTGCCAACAGTATGTTAGGGGCGCTTAATATTTTTTTAACCTACAATGAATTTAAAAATATATGTGAAGATTTATTTGAAAAGGAGTAACCTTTTTGGGCAAGAAACTTGAAGAATTGCAGAAAAAAGCGTTATCTTTACCAAAGTTGCCGGGTGTTTACATCATGCGCAACAATGCGAAAGAGATAATATATATCGGCAAAGCAAAGGCTCTGAAAAACAGGGTCACTTCTTATTTTGCTTCGCAGGAAAATTTGCTTGAAAAAGTGCGACAAATGGTAAGCCACGTTGATGATTTTGATTATATCATTTGTGACAGCGAGTTTGAGGCGCTTATTTTGGAATGTTCTTTAATCAAGCAGTATATGCCGAAATATAATATCTTGCTGAAAGATGATAAAGGATATAATTATATAAGCATTTCCGATGATGAATACCCTTTGCTTAATGCGGTAAAACAACTGCCAGAAAGCGGAAAGGTTTTAGGCCCTTATTATTCGGGATTTTTCTTAAAACAAGCATTATCTGAGGCTAAAAAGATTTATAAATTGCCGCTTTGCACAAAAAAATTCAGTTCCGAAAAAAAGAAAAACGTACGCCCATGTCTTAATCATTTTATCGGGCTTTGCTCTGCGCCTTGCGCCGGAAAAATCTCTAAAGAAGATTATATTGAATCGGTAAACGGTGCGGTGGAGTTTTTAAAAAAAGGCTCTGCACAGACCTTAAAAGCGCTTAAAGAAGAAATGGAAGAACTTTCGGAAAATCTTCAGTTTGAAAAAGCGGCAAAGGTGAGAGATAAAATTATTGCTATCGAAAAACTTAACGATAAGCAAAAGGTTGTAATGTCACGCTTTGAAAATCAAGATGTTATTGCATTTGTTAAGGGCGATAAAAAAGATTGCTTTGAGATTTTCAGATTTAAAAATTACCGCCTTTGCGACGACGAGCATTTTTTTGTAGAAGATATTGCCGAAGCCGCTCAAAAACGTTCGCAGTTTATAATGCAGTATTATTCAATCAGAGATGATATACCTAAACGTATTCTTGTCGACGGCGAGGTTGAGGATAAAGAAAATATTGAAAAAATGCTTTCCGAAAAATCGGGTAAAAGCGTTGAAATTGCGTTTGCACAAAAGGGAGAACAGAAAAAACTTGTCGAGATGTGCAAGCTGAACGCAGCAGAGCGAGTTTCTAAAATAGACGGTCTTTCAATCAGAGATACAAAGGTGCTTGACGAACTTCAAAATTTGCTCGGACTGAAAAGTCTGCCGAAATATATTGAGGCTTATGATATTTCAAATACTGCGGGCAAGGATAATGTTGCAGGAATGATTGTGTTTAAAGACGGCTCACCGTATAAAAAGGCATATAAACGTTTTGCCATTAAAAGTTTTGAAGGTCAGGACGATTACGGCTCTATGAGAGAAGTACTGACTCGAAGATTTAACGAATATGAGCAAAATAAAGGCAAAGAGGGCTTTGGCACTTTGCCCGATTTAATATTACTTGACGGCGGATTGGGACAACTTAATGCGGTTTTGCCGATTGCCGAAAAATACGGTTTTGCCGATAAAACCTTTGGTATGGTTAAAGACAGCCACCATAAAACAAGAGCGTTGGTCGGAAGATACGGAGAAATTGCGATAAAGCCTACCCGTTCCGTTTTTAAACTTATTTCTAATATTCAGGATGAAGTTCACAGATATGCAATAGGTTATCATCATAAAAAAGCGGCGAAAAATTTAATTTCAATGCAGTTAACCGAAATTGAGGGTATAGGCATAAAGCGTGCTAAAAACCTGCTTAAACATTTCGGCGATATTAATAAAATTGCCACTGCGTCGGTTGATGAACTAAAAAGCGTTCAGGGTATGACTGCAAAGTGTGCAGAGAATATTTACAATGCTTACCATAATTAATGATTTTTCGACTGATAATGTAAAATAATGTGAAAAAATCGTTAAAAAATTAAGTAAAACATAAAAAAAGGTTGACAAACTATACTAAAAAATGCAATAATACTATTGTGTGTATATTAGAGAGGTAATGAATTCTAACTATGAGAATTGTCAGCGGAACCGCAAGGGGCAAAAAATTATGCACTCCCGAGGGAAATGATGTACGACCGACTATTGACAGAGTAAAAGAAGCGGTTTTTTCTTCTTTGCAGTTTGATATTGAGGGAAGAGAAGTGCTTGATTTGTTTGCAGGTTCGGGGCAGTTAGGGCTTGAGGCTTTAAGCCGAGGTGCAAAGCATTGCACGTTTGTTGACGGCAGTAAAAAGTCTTTGGAAGCCGTAAATGCCAATATTCAAAATTGCGGTTTTAACGATAAATCTACCGTTAATTTTTGTGATTCGTATGATTTTCTTTTGAAAACAGAGAAAAAGTTTGATATTGCTTTTTTAGACCCGCCTTACGGAAAAGGTCTTATTGATAAAGCAATGCCTTTGCTTGTTGATAAAATGAGTGATTTCGGCATTATTGTTTGCGAACATAACCAAACAGACAAACTTTGTGAATTTTACGGTGATTTTGAAAAGCAGAAAACCAAAAAATACGGTATTGTTTATATAACTTATTATCGCAAAAAAGCGGAATAGATTTTATGCTTGCGAATGTTTTGAAAAGGAGATGACAAAAAATATGGGCGAAAGAATTGCGGTTTGTCCCGGTAGTTTTGACCCTATTACAAAAGGTCATCTTGATATTATTAAAAGAGCGTCCGCTATGTTTGACAAGGTCATAGTTGTAACTATGATTAATATTGATAAAAAGCCGTGTTTTAATGAACAGGAACGTGTTGAGTTTATGAGACGTTCTATCGAAGATTTAGGGCTTAAAAACGTTGAGGTTGATTCTTACAGCGGTCTGCTTGCCGATTATACAAAAATACATAATGCAACCGCTATTGTAAAAGGACTTCGTGCAGTTTCTGATTTTGAATATGAGTTTCAGATGGCGTTGCTTAATAAAAAACTTAATCCGCAGGCTGAAACAGTTTTTATTACAACCAGTTCCGAAAATTTGTATTTAAGTTCTTCTATTGTTAAGTCTATTGCAAGTTTAGGCGGCGATATTTCAGATTTCGTTCCGGCTTGTATACATAATGATATTAAAAAAAGATTTTATAAGAAAGGCGTGTAATTATAAATGAATATTGAGGATTTACTTGATCAGGTTGATGAAATGTTAGACAGTGCTTGGGGTATTGCAGGTAAAAGTTTGCTTAATACCGATAAGCTTCGCGATTTTATTGATGATATCAGATTAAATATGCCTCAGGAGATTAAACAGGCAAGAAATATAGTTGCCGAAAAAACCGATATTATCAATACCGCTAAAAGAGAGGCAGAGTCTATTATTAAATCTGCTGAAGAAAAAGCAAAAGCGCTTGTTGCAGAAGAGGAAATTACAAGACTTGCACAGGCTAAAGCCGTTGAAATCGTAAACGGCGCTCAGGTTAAATCAAAGGAAATGAGAAATGCTGCTCAAGAATTTGTTGATGACCTTATGAAAAAGACTGATGAAGAACTTACACAGACTTTGGCTGAAGTCAGAAAAACAAGAGCGTCACTTCGCCAGCAAAAACCTATTTCTTCATCAATAGAGGAAAAGTAAGTTAATAATTTAACAATCGAAATTTTGTTCTATTAAAATTTTCTAACCAACCACAAGATATTGTGGTTGGTTATTTTTTTATGCGTATTTTACGAAAAAAAAGATTTTTGGAATAATTTTTCGGTTGTTTTTTTATTGAAAAATCCTGAATTAGCGGTATAATTAACATAAAAAGTGGTGTGAAAGTATATAAAAGTGTTTAAAAGTGGTGCAAAATTGCATTAAAAACACAAAAATATACCGTTTTTTTAATAAATCACTTCAGGATTAACGGTTGAAAAAAATTTAAAGAAAGGATATTGCGGTTATGTTGGGCTTAATGGGCGAATATCAACATAATATAGACAAAAAAGGTCGTATGTTTGTGCCGGCAAAATTGCGTGACGCACTCGGCGGTCCTGTTGTAATATCCAAATCAATTGATTTTAAGCCTTGTTTGTTTATTTATTCGGCAGAAGAATGGGACAAGTTGGTGTCAAAAATCAATAATCAGCCGTTTATAAAGGTTGCGGCTTTGCAAAGACATTTGTTTTCGGGTGCAACGGAAGTTGAATATGACGCACAGGGAAGAGTGTTACTTCCGTCTGTGCTTCGTGAATATGCAGGACTTAAAGAATCCGAACAGGCAGTTATAATCGGCGCTTCAAACCGAGTTGAAATCTGGAGTCCGTCTGAATGGGAAAAAGTAAGCGGCGCTATTACTCCTGAAAACATTGAGCAAGCGCTTTTGGAATGTGAGATTTAATATGGAATTTTCACATATCAGCGTAATGCTTAAAGAAACAGTCGACGGATTGAACGTTAAGAAAAACGGAATTTACGTTGACGGAACAGCAGGCGGCGGAGGACATTCGGCGGAAATATTGTCAAGACTTAACGGAACGGGAAAATTATTTTGTTTTGACAGAGATCCTGACGCAATAGCCGCTTGTAAAGAAAGATTTGAAAAATTTAATAATGTAACTTTAATAAATGAAAAATATTCTTCATTGAAAAGTGTGCTTTGTGAATTGGGAGTTAATGAAATTGACGGATTAATGCTTGACCTCGGCGTTTCTTCTCACCAACTTGATACAAGAGAAAGAGGTTTTTCTTATCATGATACGGCGCCGCTTGATATGAGAATGAGTCAAAAAGGTATTACGGCGGCGGATATTGTGAATACCTATTCCGCTAAAGAGTTGGCAAATATATTTTTCATTTATGCAGATGAAAAGTTTTCTTTTAAAATTGCCGACGCAATAGTAAAAAGAAGAAGCGAAAAGCCTTTTGAAACCACAAGCGAATTAGCCGAACTTGTTTCTGATTGTTATCCGAATAAGTTTAAAAGAAACGGACATCCGGCAAGAAAAGTATTTCAGGCGTTGAGAATTGCGGTAAACGATGAAATGGGCGAAGTTGAAAAGGGAATAGACGACGCTTTTTCAATGCTTGCAAAGGGCGGCAGATTATCAATAATCACTTTTCATTCGGTGGAGGACAGGCTTGTTAAACAAAAGTTTTTGTCGTTTACAAAAGGATGTACTTGTCCACCTGATTTTCCGGTTTGCGTATGCGGTAACAAGCCGAAAGCAAAACTTATTAACCGCAAACCGATAGTTGCTTCACAAGAAGAACTTGAACATAATTTGCGCAGCAGAAGTGCAAAACTTAGGATATTGGAAAAACTATAAAAGAAAGGTAGAATTACATTGGCATACAATAACAATGCTTATGATTTAGAGAGATTTGCTCCGAGAGCGCCTAAAGAAGCGCCGAAAAAAGCGGTAATTAAAAAGTTTCCTGAGAAAAAAGTACAAACTTCGCCTAAAAAAAGCATTATTCTTAATACAATTGTTGCAGCAACGATTGTAATTATGGTATGCTTTAATATATATCTTCGTACAGAAATAAATGATACAAACAACGCTATTGCAAAAGCGGATAAAGAAATTGAAACACTTATGAGCGTTCAAACCAAACTTAATGTTGAATTTGAAAAGATAGTTTCTTATTCTACGCTTGAACAACAGGCGGCGGCTTTGGGTATGCAGAAGTGCAGTAAATCTCAAGTTCATTATGTTGATACCTCCGCAGAAGATTATGCGGAAATAATTAATGATTAAAAAAGACAGGCATTATGTCGGAATGAATATTATATAATTTATAATATAAACGAGGGTTAAAAATTGGCTCTCGTTTTTGCCGAATTTTAAGAAAGATAAATTTTGAAAGGAGATTAGTGTTTTATGGCAAAAGGCGAATCAAAAAGTATATGGTTTCGAGCATTAATTGTCCTTTTGATTTTTACTGTTGTAGGATTTGGCGCTACGGGTTTCGGACTTATCAATACCATTTTTGTCAACGGCGAACGCTATGCAAAACTTGCAGAACAGCAGCAACTTCAGGATATTGTGACAAAAGCTAAACGCGGAGATATTTACGACAGAAATATGAATGTGCTTGCAACAAGCGCAACTGTTTGGCAGGTGTATGCAACACCGAGCAGTATTGAAGAAGAAAAGAAACCCCTTATCGCAGAAAATCTTGCAAAAATTATGGATTTGGAAGTCGATAAGGTTAAAGAGTATCTAAATAAAAATACAAGTTATCAAAATATCGGCAGTCCTGTGGAGCAGAATGTCGCAAACAAGGTAAGAGAATATATTTCAGAAGAAAAATTAGGTTCGGTTATCGGTCTTTCCGAAACAAACGAAAGATACTATTCAAACGATAACCTTGCGTCAACGGTTTTGGGATTTGTAGGAACGGATAATCAAGGTCTTGACGGTATCGAAGCGCAGTACGACAGTACGCTTACGGGTACAGAAGGAAGGGTTATCGCCGCCAAAACTCCTGCCGGTTCGGAATTGCCGTTTTCTTATGAAAAGGTGGTAGACGCAAAAGCAGGAAATTCGCTTGTACTGACTATTGACGAATATATACAGTCGGTTGTTGAAAAGTATCTTGAAGAAAATGTTGAAGAGAATAAAGTTCAAAACAGAGCCGCTTGTATAGTAATGGACGTAAATTCGGGCGAAATTCTTGCGATGGCAACAAAGCCTGATTTCAATCCTAACGAGCCTTTTAGTATTACTTTGCAAGATGAATTAGATGAAGATGTTGAGAAACTGAAAGAAAAAGGCGAGTATAGCGAAGAAAAAGAAAGCGAACTAAGATCTCTGGCGCTGCAAAATCAATGGCGAAATAAAGCGGTAACGGAAACTTATGAGCCGGGTTCTGTTTTCAAAATAATTACTGCCTCGGCGGCTTTGGAAGAAAAAACACTTTCCGACAGCGATACTTTTGACTGCCCCGGATATATTAAAATCGCAGACAGAACATATAAATGCGCTAAACGTGCAGGTCACGGGCATCAGTCTTTAGCACAGGCGTTTATGAATTCCTGCAATCCTGCATTTATTACAATAGGTCAGCGTCTTGGCGCAGATAATTTTGCCAAATACAGAAAATCATTCGGACTTGAAGATAAAACAGGTATTGATTTGCCGGGTGAAACTTCTTCAATTTCACATAATACGGCGAAAATGAGTCAGGTTGAGTTGGCTTCGGAAAGTTTCGGTCAAACTTTGAGAATTACGCCTATACAGATGATTACCGCCATAAGCGCAGCAGTAAACGGAGGATATGTTTATCAGCCTCACGTTGTAAAACAAATTCAAAATTCTGACGGAAACGTAGTTGAAAATATAGATTCTACTCTTGTACGTCAGGTTATTTCGGAAGAAACTTCGCAGGCAATATGTAAATATCTTGAGGGAGTTGTAAGCGAAGGAACAGGTAAAAACGCATACATACCAGGCTATAGAATCGGCGGTAAAACAGGTACTGCGGGTAAAACCGATACGGGCGAAGAGGACAGCGGAATAAAGAAGTATGTTTGTTCTTTCTGCGGTATAGCCCCTGCCGATGATCCCGAAATTGCAATACTTATGATTATAGACGAACCGGGAGTTCCAAATCCTTACGGCGGAACGCTTGTAGCGCCGTCGGTTGGCAAAATGTTTGAAGAAATTTTACCTTATCTCGGAGTAACACCGAGTTATACAGATTCCGAGGCAAAAGACCTTGCGGTATCCACTCCGAATGTGGTAAAATTAAGTACAAAAGAGGCTAAAAAGAAAATCGAAGAAGCAGGACTGGTTTGTTCGGTAATCGGCGACGGAAAAACAGTTGAAGCACAGTCGCCTTTAGGTTCTTCGACAATTCCCGCAGGCGGTAAGGTGATACTATATACCGATGAAAAGGAAAAACGACGAAAAGTAAAAGTTCCCGATTTTACAGGGCTTACTGTTTCACAGGCAAACGAGGTCGCAACAAATGCGGGACTTAATATGTATATTAACGGTAATACTACCGATTCAACCGCCTACTCTCAATCATTAGAAACAGGCAAGAGCGTTGAAGAGGGAACGGTTATTACGGTAAGTTTCAGAGAAGTTGTTAATGTAGAATAAAGAAAGGAATAAACAACCATGAGATTTTCAGAATTGTATGACGGTAAAAATAATATAAAAGATTTTGATGTAAAAGGCGTATTTTGCGATTCAAGAAGAGTTGTAAAAGATTCGGTTTTTGTCTGCATTGTCGGAAGTGCGACTGACGGACATAATTTTGCAAAATCTGCCTATGAAAACGGTGCAGGAGCAATAATCTGCGAAAGAGATTTAGGACTTCCTAATCAGGTGATTGTTGATGACAGTAAAGCGGTTTATTCCGCTCTTTGTGCAAAATATTTCGGAAATCCCGCAAAAGGTCTTAAACTAATCGGCGTAACAGGCACATCGGGCAAAACCTCCGTTACTTATATGGTGAAGAGTTTGCTTGAAAAACAGGGAAAAAAAGTCGGACTTATCGGCACTATTCAAAATATTATCGGCAATGAAACGTTGCCGGCAAAAAACACTACCCCTGACGCTTATGAACTGCAATCCTTGTTTTCACTTATGCTAAAGGCAGGCTGCGAATACGTTGTAATGGAAGTTTCATCACATGCGCTTGACCAAAAAAGAGTTTACGGACTTGAATTTGAGGCGGCTGTATTCACCAATCTTTCGCAAGACCACCTTGATTATCATATTACAATTGAAAATTATTTGCAGGCTAAATTAAAACTCTTTAAAATGACTAAAAAAGCTATTGTAAATATTGACGATGAATATGCCGAGAGAGTTATTGCGGCTTGCGATTGCCCTGTAATTACTTTTTCCGCAAAAAGAAACGAGGCGGATTATACTGCTAAAGATATTAAGTTTTTTGCCGATTCGGTAAGTTATGAATTGGTTACTAATAACAATATCGGCAGAGTTAAAATCTCAACACCCGGCATATTTACCGTTTACAACAGTATGGCGGCAGGTATTGTCGGCATAGCAATCGGAATTGAATTTAACAATGTTGTTTCTTCACTTTGTGAAGTAAGCACCGTAAAGGGAAGAGTAGAGGTTTACCCTTGTGATAAAGATTTCAGCATTGTTATAGATTATGCGCATACTCCCGATGAACTCGAAAATGTGTGCAGTATGTTTAATAAAATCAAAAAAGGCAGACTTGTAACGTTGTTCGGTTGCGGCGGTGACAGAGATAAAACAAAGCGTCCTATTATGGGCGAGGTTGTATCACGTCTTTCGGATTTTGCGGTTGTAACTTCGGATAATCCGAGAAGCGAAGACCCTGACGCAATTATTCAAGATATTCTTGTCGGAATGAAAGATAAAAAAACTCCGTATAAGGTTATTACAAACAGAGCCGAAGCCATTGAATATGCAATTAAAAATGCTAAAAAGGACGACGTTATTCTTCTTGCGGGAAAGGGTCACGAAACTTATCAAATTTTAAGCAGCGGTACAATTCACTTTGACGAACGTGAAGTTATAGAAAAAGTACTTTCGGAAATGTAACAAAAAGGGGATAAAATATATGATTTCTTCAATTTCTGCTATTTTAGGTTTTTTTATCACATTTTTATTGGGATTTGTTTTTATTCCTTTTTTGAAAAAGATTCATTTTGGGCAAACTATTCTTGAAATAGGTCCTGCTTGGCATAAAGATAAACAGGGAACGCCGATTATGGGCGGATTAATGTTTATCGCAGGAACTCTTGTTTCCGTAGTTATATGCTATTTAATTGCATATTTCATTTACGGCAGTAGTTTTTTCTTTGACAGCAAAGCCTTTATAAGAATTATTTCGGGTTTTGTTATGGCGCTTATGATGTCGTTTATAGGATTTATGGACGATTACATTAAGGCGGTAAAAAAGCAGAATTTAGGACTTAAAGCAAGACAAAAAACGGTTTTACAACTTTTTGTAGCCGCTGCATATCTTTTAACTTTGTATTTGTCGGGAATGACGCACACTGTTATTCCTTTTATCGGTCAGGTAGATGTTTCTTCGGGTTTAGGTCTTGTATTTTGGCCGATTGCTTTGGTGTTTATTTACGGATTTACAAACGCAGTTAATCTGACCGACGGAGTCGACGGCTTGGCTTCAAGCGTTACAATAGTGGTTTCGCTTTTCTTTATGGTGGCTGCGGCGCTTACGGGCGGACTTTTCGGAACGGTTGTTCCTGCGGCACTTTGCGGTTCGTTAATCGGATTTTTAGTTTGGAATTTGCATCCTGCAAAAGTATTTATGGGCGATACCGGCTCTATGTTTTTAGGCGGCATCGTAGTTGCTTTTTCGTTTTCGATTAACTGCCCCATTATTCTTATTTTAGCAGGTGTATTATACTTAATCGAAGCGTTATCAGTTGTAATTCAAGTGACTTATTTTAAAGCAACCGGCGGAAAAAGAATTTTCAAAATGAGTCCTATTCATCATCATTTTGAACTGAGCGGTTGGAAAGAAAATAAAATTGTAATTGTATTTTCTGTAATTGCGGCCGTCGGCTGCGTTTTAGCACTTTTATTACTTAAAACGGTATATTGATTTTATAAATATAAAAATGTATTAATTATGAAAGGGGAGTAAAGAATTTTGAACGCTGAAAAGCAAAGCAGGACGATGAAAAAGACAAAACTCCGCCATTCGTTTTGGGTTAACGGAAAAATGGATTTAACATTTTTATTCTTGGTTGTCGGACTTTTGGTAACAGGCCTTATCATGCTTTTTTCGGCTTCTGCCCCTTATGCTTCTCATTATTATTCAAACAGTTATCATTTCATTTCAAGGCAGTTTATGTTTGCGGTCGGCGGATTTATTTTAATGCTGATTGTATCTAAAATTGATTATCACGTTTTTAAAAAATTTGTATGGGTTATTACAGGCGTTTCAATCGCTTTGCTTATACTTGTTCTTGTAATGCCCGAAACAAAAGAGGGTTTCAAACGTTGGCTTAATTTAGGATTTATTCAGTTTCAGCCTTCCGAGGTAGCAAAATTTGCTTTGATTGTCTTGCTTTCATTTTTAATTTCAAAAAACTATAAGAAAATGAAAGATTTTAAATTTCAGATAACTTTGCTCGGAATTATAGGCTTGTTTTGTGTGCTTATTCTTGTCGAAAATCATCTCTCCGCAACAATACTTGTTTTTACTATCGGATTTGTCCTTATGTTCATAGGCGGTATGAGTGTAAAACTTATTGTCGGTATGGCAAGTATCGGCGTTGGCGGCGTTGTAATGGCAATCGCAACAGGACTGATAAGTTATGCTTCCGACCGTATTCAATATTGGATTGACCCTTGGAAAGATGAAATGGGCAAAGGATTTCAGACAATCCAATCGCTGTTGGCGATAGGCTCCGGCGGTGTTATGGGCAGAGGAATAGGACAGTCAAACCAAAAATATTTGTGGCTTCCCGAACCGCAAAACGACTTTATTTTTGCAGTTGTTTGCGAAGAATTAGGCTTTATCGGCGCGGCATTAATCGTAATAGCGTTTGCTTTACTTGTTTGGCGAGGATTTACTATCGCTTTAAGAGCACCCGACAGATTCGGTATGCTTATGTGCATAGGTCTTGTTTTTCAGGTAGGACTTCAAACGGTTTTAAATATTCTTGTTGTTACAAACACTTTGCCGAATACAGGTATCAGCCTGCCGTTTTTCAGTTACGGCGGTACTTCGCTTGTAATGCTTCTTGTTCAAATGGGAATTGTTTTATCAATTTCAAGAAGTTCAAATATAGAAAAAACATAGGAGAAACACAATGAAAATAGTTTTTGTAGCAGGCGGAACAGGCGGACATATAAATCCCGCTTTAGCTGTTGCCGGCGCACTTAAAGAAAAATATCCCGATACAAAAATCAGTTTTATCGGAAACCGTACAGGTATGGAGGCGACTTTAGTTCCGAAAGCCGGATATGATTTTTTCCCGATTGATGTAGCGGGTTTTCAAAGAAAAATATCTCTTAATAATATAAAAAGAAATGCAGTAGCAGTTTACAGAATGTTTAAATCAAGCGTTCAGTCGGAAAAACTGCTCGAAATACTAAAACCCGATATAGTTGTAGGAACAGGCGGCTACACCTGTGGTCCCGTACTCAGAAAAGCGGCTAAAATGGGCATTAAAACCGCTACTCATGAGCAAAATGCTTTTCCGGGCGTTACCACAAAAACTTTGTGCAAGTATGTTGATGAGGTTATGGTGGCAATGCCGGACGCAATAAAAAGATTGCCCGATGACAGAAATTATATTGTTACCGGCAACCCCGTAAGACAGTCTATTATCAATACCACAAAAGAAGAAGCAAGAAAAAAACTCGGTCTTGATATGTATAAGCCTATGATTTTGTCTTTAGGCGGCTCTTTGGGTGCAAGGGCTGTAAACGAGGCTATAGCAGACGTTTTGGCATGGCATGCAAACAGTAAAAAATACTATCATTTTCACGCAATCGGTAAGTACGGCGTTAGTTGGATGCCCGATTTAATTCGTGAAAAAGGCGTAGATTTTGAAAAATTAGATAATTTAAGAATTACCGAGTACATATACGATATGGATTTATGTATGGCGGCGGCTGATTTGGTTATTAACCGTGCAGGCGCTTCCACAATCAGCGAATTACAGGTAAAAGGTATGCCGTCAATTCTTATTCCATCGCCGAATGTTGCGGAAAATCATCAGTATTACAATGCAAAAACGCTTGCCGATAATAACGCCGCTATTCTAATCGAGGAAAAGGATTTAACAGGTGAAAGCCTTATCAACGCAATAAAATCCATAATCGACGATAAAGAAAAATTAAAACAAATGGGCGAAAACGCAAAGAAAACTGCGGTTTTCGACGCAAACGACAGAATTTGTGACGTAATAATGAACCTTTACAACAGCAAACAATAACATTTTTGCCCTCCTTTTCATAGAATAAAATGCATTTAAGTTTTATGAACGGAGGGCGTTTTTATTGGAAAAACTGATTATTAACGGCAAAAGAACTTTAGAGGGTGAGGTAAATATACACGGCGCTAAAAATGCCGCTTTGCCAATCCTTTGTGCAAGCCTGCTTTGTGATGAAAAGGTTGTATTACATAATTGTCCTGCGCTTTCCGATGTCGACAATACAATTGATATTTTAAATTTTTTGGGTTTTTGTGCTAAAAGAGAAGGCTCTGTAGCGGAAATAATGCCGTCAGCAGAGATAAAAGATTTTATTCCCGAAGAATTTATGAATAAAATGCGTTCTTCAATAATCTTCCTCGGCGCAGTTGTTTCAAAAAACGGCAAAGCAAAACTTTGTCTGCCGGGAGGTTGTGAATTAGGGCCTCGACCTATTGATATTCATTTAAACAGTTTTAGGAAACTCGGCGTACATATACAAGAAAAATTCGGGACTATAGAGTGTAAATGCGATAAAATTGTCGGAACTACAATTAATCTGCCTTTTCCGAGCGTCGGCGCTACCGAGAATATAATGCTTGCCGCAGTAAAAGCACAGGGCAAAACAATTATACATAATGCGGCACGAGAACCCGAAATTAAAGAACTTGAGTTGTTTTTGAATAAATGCGGCGCGGATATTTCGGGTGCAGGCGGAAACAGTATTGTTATTAACGGAGTCAAAAAACTCTACGGTTGTGAGCATAGTATCTTGCCCGACAGAATAGAAACGTCAACTTATATGGCGTTTGCGGCGGTTACGGGCGGAAATTTAAAAATAAAAAATATTTGTACCGAACATATTGAACCTGTACTTTTCGCATTTAGAGAGGCAGGTTGCAGAGTAGATTTAGGCGAGAATTTTTTGAATATAACTGCTCCAAAATCACTTCATAGAATTCATCACATTAAAACTTTGGTTTATCCCGGATTTCCTACCGATTCCGTAATGCCGCTTATGGCGTTATGCTCGGTAGCAAAAGGCACTTCTGTTATCGAAGAAACAATTTTTCAAAACAGGTTTAAAGCCGCTGAAGAATTAAACAAACTAGGCGCCGAGATAAAGGTTTATGACCGAATAGCAGTAGTTGAGGGCGTAAAAACACTTTACGGCGCCGATGTAAAAGCAACAGACCTACGAGGCGGAGCGGCGCTGATTTGCGCAGGGCTTTCGGCAGAGGGCAAAACGGTGATAACTGAATTACAACACATTGACCGAGGATATGAAAAAATAGAACAAACCTTGAATTTAATAGGTGCAGATATAATACGGAGAAATTAAAATGGACGAAAGACGGAATAGAAAAAAACAAATTGAAATGAAACAGAAAAGTGGCAGAAAGAAAATAAATTCTGCAAAGAAAAAAAGAAAGAATAATATAAAAAGGGTTAGAAATCCCGAAAAATCATCGGTTAATCAAAATTCCAAACCGCAGGAATTTTCGGAAAAACCTAAAAAATTCGTTTCCAAAAAACGTATAAAGCGTAGAAACAGAATTATCTCTGTAGTTTTATTGATAATAATGATTGTCGGCGTGATGACAGCGCTTTCACTTACGGTGTTTTTCCCGATTAAAACCATAAAAATATCAGGTAGTGAGAAGTATAGCGCTAAAGAAATTTCGTCGGCAATAGGCGTTGTTAAAGGCGATAATTTGTTGTTAGCAAGCGAAAAAAGAGCAAATACCGCTGTAAAATCAACCTATCCGTATATTAAAGAGATTAAGTTTAACAAGTCGCTTCCTTTTACCTTGAATGTTAAAGTCAGCGAATACGATGTGTTTGCACAGATAAAATATTCAAGCGGATATATAAGAATAGGAAAAGACGGCAAGGTGCTTGAAATCGCAGATAAATATTTAAAAGGAGCGGCTGTTATAACAGGCGTTACCGTAACAGAGAAAACTATCGGCGAAACCGTTGCTTTTGAAAGCAAAGACGGGGAAGAAGATATTTTTCAAAAAACCAATGAGATTATTAATGCCTTTGAAAACAGTAAAATCGGCGGAGTAACTCTTATTAATTTTAATAATATGCAGGATATAAGAGTTACTTATAATAATCAAATCGTTATGTTGATCGGCTCAAGCGCAAATTTAGATAAAAAACTCGCTCATGCAAAGGCTACTCTCGAGGCAAGAAGCGAGAGCAAAGAAACAGGAACGCTTAATTTGAGCAGAATTCCAAGCGCAAAAAACGAAGCAAGTTTTATTCCGAGAGAACTGCAAAAAGATGAAATCGCAGGAAAGAAAAAATAAAATAAAACTATTTTTATTGAAGTTTTAATTAATTTATTAAAAAATTAAAAATAATTGTTGCATTATCGGGTTTTTCGTGTTACAATTATTCAGTAAAATAGTCTAATAGTGATTTAAGATATTAGGAGGATAAAAATTATGGCAAACGAACTTACTAATGAAGTAAATGATGTTGTTCAGATTAAAGTTGTCGGTGTTGGCGGCGGCGGCGGAAACGCTATCGACAGGATGGTTGAAGCAGGCGTAAGCGGCGCAGAATTTGTTGCAGTCAACTCAGATAAACAGGCGCTTTTGCGTTCAAAAGCCGACCAAAAAATTCAAATCGGTGAAAAACTTACTCACGGACAGGGCGCAGGTGCAAAACCTGAAATCGGTAAAGGCTCTGCCGAAGAATCTAAAGATGATATTATTGCAGCATTAAAAGGTACCGATATGGTATTCGTAACTGCCGGTATGGGCGGCGGTACAGGTACAGGCGCTGCTCCTGTAGTTGCTCAAATTGCTAAAGATATGGGTATTCTTACAGTAGGCGTTGTTACAAAGCCTTTCGCTTTCGAGGGTAAGCGCCGTATGGAGCAGGCAGAAAAAGGTATTGCAGAACTTGCTGACCATGTTGACTCTCTTATCGTTATTCCTAACGAAAGATTAAAATTAGTTTCAGAGCAAAAGATTACATTTATGAACGCATTCCAGATTGCTGATGATGTTCTTCGTCTTGGCGTTCAGAATATTTCTGAACTTATCAAAATGCCTGCAACCGTTAACCTTGACTTTGCTGATGTTACATCGGTAATGAAAGATTCAGGTTATGCTCACATGGGCGTTGGTACTGCAACAGGCAGAGATAAAGCAGAAACTGCTGCTCATGAGGCTATTACAAGCCCGCTTATTGAAACATCTATGAACGGTGCTAAAGGTCTTATTGTCTGCGTAGTTGCTTCACCTGACATCGGTCTTGATGAAGTTTCCGACGCTTCTACAATTATTTCCGAGGCTGCTCATCCTGATGCAAACATCATTTGGGGTATTATGTTCGACGAGAAACTCGAAGATACTATCAAAATTACTGTTGTTGCAACAGGCTCTGCTGAAACTCCTTCACAGAAAAAGGCAGATATGCCAAGTTTCAATATGGATTCGGCTGCTGATGATAACGACTTTTATGACGATGTATCATCAATTTTCAATAAATAATTGTATTTTAATATTACTTAAATTAAATCCGACAAACCTTGTCGGATTTAATTGTTGTATAAAGGTTTGATAAAATGGATTGGATTGAAATTTTAGTTAATATTCCTACGGATTCTGTTGAAAGAGCGTCTGATATTTGCACTATGGTTGTGCCTTACGGTTTTTATATTGAAGATTATTCCGAACTTGAGAAAGACGCGCTTGAAATTGCACATATTGATTTGATTGATGAAGATTTGGTTGCAAAACCACGTGATAAAGCCATTATTCATATTTATATTGATCCCGAATCTAATTATAAAGACGCGGTTGATTTTTTAAGCCATCGTTTGCAGGCTGAAAATATACCGTTTGAAATTGATACAAACGGAGTTAGCGAGGAAGATTGGGCAAATAATTGGAAAAAATACTTTAAGCCGACCGAAATAGGCGAAAAACTTCTTATTTTGCCTGAATGGGAAGAACAACCGAAAACCGACAGAAAGATACTCAAAATTGACCCGGGTGCGGCGTTTGGCACAGGTACTCATTCTACAACAAGGCTTTGCTTAACCGCAATTGAAAAATATGTCGGTGAGAATAAAACCGTGCTTGATATAGGCACGGGTTCGGGCATTTTGTCTATTGCTTCATTGTTGCTCGGTGCAAAAAGTGCAGTTGGTGTTGATATTGACGCTTTGGCTGTCAAAACTGCTATTGATAACGGCTTGAAAAACGGCTTTGTTGAACCGCAGTATAAAATGATAAACGGTGATTTAGCCGATAAAGTCAACGGAAAATTTGATGTTTGTATTGCGAATATTGTTGCAGATGTTATTATAAAACTTTGCGACAGCGTTACTGATTTTATTCTGCCGAATGGCTTGTTTATTACATCGGGAATAATTGATACAAGAGCGGATGAAGTTATTGAAAAATTATCGTCTGTCGGCTTTAAAATAGTTGAAAAAATGGAAGAAAAAGGCTGGTACTGTATTGTATCGGAATACACAGGGGAGAAAATATGTTAGTTTACGAAGAACAAAAACAACGTCTTACTGCTTATGAAGATGAACTTGCGGATTTAAAAGACGCTCTTAATTTAACCGAGGTTGAAAAAGAGGTTTCCGAACTTGAGACGGCAGCCGCTGCGGACGGATTTTGG
The DNA here is from genome assembly GCA_036308645.1 of Acutalibacteraceae bacterium. GTDB lineage: Bacteria > Bacillota > Clostridia > Oscillospirales > Acutalibacteraceae > RUG11462. The sequence continues at coordinate 23,105 of JAXJVH010000039.1, forward strand.
GACGATGTTGAAAATTCTCAAAAAGTGCTTAAAAAAACCAGCAATTTAAAAGCGATAATCAAAGGCTATAATGATTTAAAGGCTTGCTATGACGATACTTTGGTTCTTATTGAAATGGCTGACGAGGAGGAAGACGAATCGCTTTTAGATGAGGTTGTGACAGGCGTAGACAAGTTTATTGCCGATTATGACAATATGCGACTTTCTACTCTTTTAAGCGGTGAATATGACGCTAATAATGCTATTTTGACTTTCCACGCAGGCGCAGGCGGAACAGAGGCGCAGGATTGGGTGGAAATGCTTTTCAGAATGTATACTCGTTGGGCGGAACGTCACGGTTTTGTCGCTAAAACGCTTGATTATCTCGACGGCGATGACGCAGGGCTTAAAAGCGCGGTTATGCTTGTCGAGGGGTTAAACGCTTACGGCTATTTAAAAAGCGAAATGGGCGTTCACCGTCTTGTTCGTGTTTCACCGTTTGATTCATCGGGCAGACGTCACACTTCTTTCGCTTCGCTCGAGGTTATGCCTGAAATTAATGACGATATCGAGATTGATATTAATCCTGATGATTTAAGGGTTGATACCTACCGTTCATCGGGTGCAGGCGGTCAGCACGTTAATAAGACCTCTTCCGCTATCAGAATTACTCATATTCCTACAGGAATTGTCGTTTCTTGTCAGAATGAGCGCTCACAGCACCAAAACAGAGATCAGGCTATGAGAATGTTAAAATCAAAACTTTTGGAAATCAAAGAGCGTGAACATCTTGATAAAATTGAGGATATCAAAGGCGTTCAAAAAGAAATTGCTTGGGGTTCGCAAATTCGTTCTTATGTATTTATGCCGTATACTTTGGCTAAAGACCACCGAACAAATTTTGAAAACGGTAATATTAATGCGGTTATGGACGGCGACCTCGACGGATTTATTAATGCTTATCTAAAAGCAAAATCAAAAGGCGAGATATAAAACTGTTGGTTTAAACGGTAGGGCAGTCACTGCCCTACAAATAATCAACAAGACTTTTGAAAACTTATTTGATTTTTTACGGGCAACCCTGTGTGGTTGCGCTTTTCTTGTATTACTAATAATCTTCTCTATATTCGTAGGGCGGTGGCTTGCTGCCGCCGTTTCAGTATTACCAACAATCTTATCTGCAATCGTAGGGCACGACGACCTCGGCGTGCCGTTTTATCCGTCACTTCGTGACACCTTCCCCTAAAGGCGAAGGCTTTTTTATCAATAATTTCATCTGCATTTCAGAATGACGTGAAAATATCACTATTTTACATAAATTTAACAAAAAGGGCTATATCATTAACTTTTTGTTCATTGTTTAATCAGCGCAATATGATACAATAATAATATAATATACTATAATTATTCGGAGGGATTTATAGTTGATATTTCATAATAAATCAAAAGAAGATGTTTTAGAAGAACTTTCTACCGATTGTGAAAAAGGGTTAACAGATGACAAAATCTTAAAACTACAAAATAAATTCGGAAAAAACAAGTTAAACGAGAAGAAGAAAAAATCAAATATTCAGAGATTTTTCGACCAGTTCAAAGACGTTATGATAATTATTCTTATTTTAGCGGCAATAGTATCTTTTGTAGTTGCTTGCGCCGAGGGTAATGCAAAAGAATTTTTTGAGCCGGCTCTTATTCTTCTTATTGTTATACTCAATGCGATAATGGGTGTTTTGCAGGAAAGCAAGGCGGAAAAAGCGCTTGACGCTTTAAAAAATATGTCCGCTTTGCATGCAAGGGTAATTCGCAACGGCGAAGAAAAAGTTATTGACGCTGCCGATTTGGTTCCCGGTGATATTGTAAAACTTGAAGCAGGTGATTTTATTCCGGCGGACGCAAGACTTTTAAGCAGCGTTAGTCTTAAAAGCGAAGAATCTGCGCTTACAGGCGAATCTGTTCCGTCTGAAAAAGACGCCGATACGATAGTTGATGAAAAAGCGCCGCTTGGCGATAGAACAAATATGGTATATTCAGGTTGTTCCGTTACTTACGGTACTGCCGTTGCAGTTGTAACCGCTACGGGAATGAATACCGAAATGGGCAAAATCGCAAATTTGCTTGAGGGGGAGAGCGATACCCAAACACCTTTGCAGAAAAAGTTAGCGCAACTCGGAAAATACTTGGGATTTATGGCGCTTGCGGCTTGTGCGATTGTTTTTGTTGTTGGTCTTTTAAACGGAATACCTATACTTGAAATATTTATGACGGCGGTTTCGCTTGCGGTTTCGGCTATTCCGGAGGGATTGCCCGCTATCGTTACAATAGTGCTTTCAATCGGCGTTCAGCGAATGGTTAAGCGAAATGCACTTATTCGCCGTTTGCCTGCGGTAGAAACATTGGGTAGCGCGTCAATTATTTGTTCGGATAAAACCGGTACGCTTACTCAAAACAGAATGACTCTTGTAAAAGCGTATGTCGATGGGGAAAGTATAGAGGAAATCGGTAATAACAATTCCGAATCGGTAAGAAAACTTTTGTCTTACGGTACGCTTTGTTGCGACGGCTCGGTTGTATTTGACGGAGAAAACGAAAAGCATATCGGCGACCCGACAGAAACCTCTATTATTGTTGCCGCTTATAAAAACGGTATGACAAAGGAACAACTTAACACAGATTATCCGAGAATAGGCGAAATTCCTTTTGATTCCGACCGAAAATTAATGACAACCGTTAATAAAATCGGTGGTAAAAATGTAGTTATTGTAAAAGGCGCTTTTGATGTAATGGCGTCAAGATGTAATAGCGGAAATCTTGAAAAAGCAAAGATTATCACCGAAGAAATGAGCAAAAACGCATTGCGTGTGCTTGCGGTCGGATATAAAGTGATTGATAAAGTACCGACTGCTTTTACTTCGGAAGAACTTGAGTGCGGTCTTGCTTTTATGGGACTTGTCGGTATGATTGACCCGCCCAGACCCGAGGCAAAGGTTGCGGTTGCAACTTGCAAAAAAGCAGGAATAAAGCCTGTTATGATTACAGGCGACCATGTTGTAACCGCCTCGGCTATTGCCAAAGAACTCGGAATTATGCAAGAGGGAGATAGGGCGATAACAGGAGCGGAACTTGACGATATGAGCGATACTGAACTCGATAACGAAGTCGAGCGTATTTCGGTTTATGCCCGTGTTTCGCCTGAAAACAAAATCCGAATAGTTAAGGCTTGGCAGAGAAAAGGTCAGGTTGTTTCTATGACGGGCGACGGCGTAAACGACGCACCTGCGCTTAAAGCGGCGGATATTGGCTGTGCAATGGGTGTTACGGGTACCGATGTTGCAAAAGGCGCAGCGGATATGACTCTTACCGATGATAACTTTGCTACTATTGTTGAAGCCGTACGTGAGGGCAGAGGTATTTATGATAATATCCGAAAAGTTGTGGGATTTTTGCTCGGCACTAATATAGGCGAAGTTATAACTGTATTTTTGGCAATGATTTTATGGCATAAAACGCCGTTATTATCAATGCAGTTGCTTTGGATTAATCTTGTTACCGACAGTCTGCCGGCAATCGCTCTTGGTATGGAGCCTGTAGAAAAAGACGTTATGAATAAAAAGCCTCGTTCAAAAAACGAGGGAATATTTGCTCACGGCTTGGGATTAAGAGTTGTGTTACAGGGAATTATGTTTGCCGTGCTTTCACTTGTAGCATTCAGAATAGGTGTAAATACCTGCGGTGTTGCAGGCGGTCAGACAATGGCATTTATGGTACTTGCGTTGTCACAGATAATACAGGCGTTTAATATGCGGTCGGATCATTCTCTGTTTAAAATCGGAGTTTTCACCAACCATAAACTTAATTGGGCAACGCTTGTTTCGGTTTTGATGATGTTGTTAGTGTTATTTACCCCTGTCGGCGTCGCTTTCGGACTTATTATTCTTCCGTTTAAATTGTACCTTATTGCATTAGGACTTATTCTTATTCCTACTGTTATAATGGAAATTTCAAAAGCGGTAGGGCTTATTAAACACAGTCATTAAAAAAAGGCTCTCATTACAGAGCCTTTTTTCATATAATATTATCGGTGATAATATGAAATGTTTAAACTTTACTGAATATATAAACCTACTCTGTCGGCAACCTGCTGCGGTGGCTGATGTAATGGGGAGCAGTAATTATCCTGATATTAGAGGCACTGTAAGATTTTTTTCGGCTGAAAAAGGAACGCTGGTAGCGGTTGAGGTAAACGGTTTGCCTACTTCCGCAAATGTTTGTGAAAGTCCTGTGTTGGGTTTTCATATACATTCGGGAGTAAGTTGCAGCGGCAATGAAACAGACCCTTTTGCCAATGCGCTCGCTCATTATAATCCTAATAATTGTCAGCATCCTTATCATGCAGGGGATATGCCGCCGTTGTTTAGTAATGACGGGTATGCGTTTATGATTTTTTTGACAGATAGGTTCAAGGTTGATGAAATTATAGGAAGAACAGTGATAATACATTCAATGCCTGATGATTTTACAACACAGCCTTCGGGAAATTCGGGAATGAAAATAGCCTGCGGCGTTGTAGAAAGTGCATAGAGTTTGAAAAATAAGCATAAATAAAAAGACTTCAATTAATTAAAATCGAAGTCTTTTTTAGTGGAGCAGGTGATGGGAATCGAACCCACGTGTTCAGCTTGGAAGGCTGACATTCTACCATTGAACTACACCTGCATATTAATTTTCTCAACAGATGATATATTACCACAAAAGCACAACAAAGTCAAGGGTTTTTACATATTTTTTTCAAAAAATAAAGGACCGTATAATTACGGCCCTTTATGTAAAATCAATTAAAGTTTTGAAGCGAAAGTAAATACTCTGTCCGGAATATCTTTTTCATCGCATGAAAGAGTAAATGTAAATTTAACATTTGAATCTTCAGCCAAAGCAGAAACTCTTTCAAGAAAATCTGCGATAAGGTCAAAATCTTTACCGCCGACGATTTTGAAAGTAGCGTCACAAAAAATATCAGTAACATCATAGTTCCCTGCGCAGATACCGCTTAAAAATCCGTAATATGAGTCATAACCCGAAACGCCGTATTCGTCAACGTCACAAAGTCTGACAGCAGATGAAATGTCAAATCTTAATGTATTTCCTTTTTCTATACAAACAACATTACCTTTTGAGGTTTTTGAAGTTTCATTAACGATCTCAATAAGATGTTTGGTTTTACCCGAGCCTCTTGTACCGATAATCAAATTAATCATGTTTTTCTCTCCTTTAAACGTATATCTAACTGTGAAATTCACAGATTAGTCCTTTTTTATTCGCCGAGTCTTGCTTCAAGCGCTTCTTTTTCGCTTTCATATCCCGGTTTACCGAGAAGTGCAAACATATTCTTTTTGTAACTTTCAACACCCGGTTGATTAAATGGGTTAACTGCGAGCATATATCCCGAAATTGCGCATGCTTTTTCAAAGAAATAAATCAAATAACCGAGTTCAAACTCGTCTGCTCTTTCCATTTCAATTACAAGGTTCGGAACATTGCCGTCAGAATGGGCCAAAATAGTACCCTGAAAGGCTTTTTCGTTTACAAACGACATAGGTTTGCCTGCCAAGAAATTAAGTCCGTCGCCGTCGTTATCTTCTTTTTCAATAAAGATTTCTTTTTCGGATTCTTTAATTGAAACAACGGTTTCAAAAATAATTCTCTGACCTTGCTGAATATACTGACCGAGTGAATGTAAATCGGTAGAGAAGATAGCCGATGAAGGATAAATACCCTTGTTATCTTTACCCTCTGATTCGCCGAATAATTGTTTATACCATTCAGCCATCATTGTAAATCTCGGCTCATAAGCAACGAGCATTTCAATCTGTTTGCCTTTACGCATTAAAATATTTCTTGCGGCGGCATATTTATAACAATCGTTCTTTTCAATATCATCAACAGAATATGCTTCTCTTGCGGCTGCTGCGCCTTCCATAAGTTTATCAATATCGCAGCCTGCAACAGCGATAGGTAAAAGACCTACTGCGGTAAGAACCGAAAATCTTCCGCCTACATCATCAGGAACTACAAATTCTTCGTAACCTTCTTCATCGGCTAATGCTTTTAAAGTTCCTTTAGCTTTATCTGTTGTGCAGTAAATTCTGCTTTTAGCTTCTTCTTTGCCGTATCTTGTTTCAAGATAGTTTCTGAAAACTCTGAAAGCGATAGCCGGCTCGGTAGTTGTACCGGATTTTGAGATAACGTTTACTGATACGTCTTTACCGTCGCAGATTTCAAGCAACTCTGCTAAAGCAGTTGAGCTTATAGAATTACCTGCAAAGTAAATATCAGGTGTATCTTTCTTTTTATTATTATAATAATGAGATTTTAAAAACTCAATAGCAGCTCTTGCACCGAGGTATGAACCGCCGATACCGATAACAACTAAAATATCGGAGTCAGATTTGATTTTTTCAGCCGCTTTTTTAATGCGTGCAAATTCTTCCTTATCATAATCAACAGGAAGATCAACCCAACCCAAAAAGTCATTACCGGGACCTTTTCTTGAATTTAAAAGCTCGTGTGCCGCACTTACCTGTGAACTGATAGCCTTGTATTCATCATCACCGATAAAAGCAGAAGCAAATTTAGTGTTCAGTTTAATTGGCATTTTATAGAGTCCTCCGATTTTTGCATTTAGCAAATTGTTTTATATTATTTTACTATAAAACATCTCTATTTTCAAGCATAAATATAAAAAAATTAAAAATAGTTTGAAAAAAAGCCCGAAAAGTATTATAATAATGCTGTAATTATTGTATTTAGGAGGATTTATGAGAGCGTCATTCCATACTTTAGGCTGTAAAGTAAATCAATATGAAACCGAATTAATGAAAGAGGAGCTTCAAAAAAACGGTTATGAAATAGTTTCCGAAAATGATGAACCCGATGTTTTTATTATAAATTCCTGTACCGTTACCGCAGAGAGCGACCGAAAAACCCGTCAGATGGTGCGAAAATACCGCAGAATGTTACCGAATGCGGTAATAGTGCTTACGGGCTGTATGCCGCAGGCTTTTCCAACAAAGGCCGAACGTCTTGAAAGCGCAGACGTTGTTTTGGGCAACGGCACAAATGATAAGTTGATTTATGCAATAAATGAATTCAGATTGACAGGACAGCGACAGCAAATTGTGCAGCCGCATAACAAAGAAAATGTAAAGCAGACTGTTAAAACATTTCACGACCGTACAAAAGCTTTTTTGAAAATAGAGGACGGTTGTAACCGATTTTGCTCTTATTGCATAATTCCTTATGCCAGAGGCAGAGTTCGTTCAAAACCGCTTGATCAGATAAAAAAGGAAGTAAAAGCATTAGTTGATGATGGCTTTAAAGAGGTTGTTTTAATAGGTATCAATCTTTCAGCATACGGTATTGAAAACGGACTTAATCTTGCAGACGCAGTTGAAGCGGCGGCTGAATCCGGCATAGAACGTATAAGGCTCGGTTCTATGGAACCCGACCAGTTTACCGATGATGTAATCGACAGATTATCAAAGGTAAAATGCCTTTGTCCGCAATTTCATTTATCTTTGCAATCAGGCTGTGATAATACGTTAAAGCGAATGAATCGTCATTATGATACTGAATTTTATGCCGATTTAGTAAAAAAATTGCGTAAAAAATTTGAAAATGCTTCAATTACTACCGATATTATGGTAGGTTTTGCGGGTGAAACCGAAGAAGATTTTAATACTTCGGTTGATTTTCTTAACAGAATAGGCTTTGCAAAGGCTCATGTTTTTGCGTATTCGGTAAGAAAGGGGACAGCCGCAGAAAAGTTTGAAGGACAGGTAGAAAATTCTGTTAAACGAGCTCGAAGTTCGATAATGATTGAAAATGCAGGCAAGTGTCAAAAAGAATTTTTGGAAAGTCAAGTCGGAAAAGTATCTCCTGTGCTGTTTGAAAACCGCACAAAAGGCGGTTTTTATGAGGGCTATACTCCGAATTATACGCTTGTAAGAGTAAAATCAGATAAAAATATTTCCGGGGAAATAATTGCTACTAAAATCATTTCGGCTGAAGACGAATACTGTGTAGGAGAAATTTAAAAAGAGCGAGGATTTTTCTCGCTCTTTTTATCATTAAAAGAAACTAATTTGATTGGATTTTGGCAGAAAATCAAGTGTTCCAAGGTCAACAAGCGATTGAATAACGCTCTTTGTAACACCGGAAGCTTGCTGAATATCCTCTTGTGAAACAAAGCCACCTACTTTTGCCGCTTCTTCAAGTGCAACAGCCGCGTTTTCGCCTACGCCGTTTACCGAACTGAAAGGCAGACGGATTTTTTCGTCCTCTATTGAGTAAATGCTTGCTTTTGACTTATAAAAGTCAACAGGCAACAGTTCAACTCCTCGGCAAAGCATTTCAATAACAATCTGTAAAGTAGGTACCATTCCTTGTTCTTTAGGCGTAGCCTCTTTACCTTTGTTCTCAATCTCAGTAATTTTCGCACGAACGCCGTCTATACCCGATAGCGCAATCTGTGCGTCCATATCCTCGCCTCGTACCGTAAAGTATGCCGCATAATATTCAAGCGGTTTATAAACCTTGTACCAACCAAGACGAAGCGCTGAAATCATATATGCCGCGGCGTGTGCTTTCGGGAACATATATTTGATTTTTTCGCATGAGCCGATATACCATTCGGGAACATTGCATTTACGCATATCGTCTTTCATCGCTTCCCAATCTTCCATTGAAATCTTGCCCGAAGCAATCATTCCCTTACGAACGGTTTCGGTAATTTTAAACGCACGTCCCTCGTCCATACCTTTGTGAATAAGATAAACCATAATATTATCACGAGTACCGATAACATTTGAAATGTCGCAGGTGCCGTTTTTAATAAGTTCCTGTGCGTTTCCGAGCCATACGTCAGTACCGTGAGAAAGACCTGAAATCTGCAAAAGGTCGGAAAAGTTTTTAGGCTGTGTTTCAACTAACATTCCTCGAACAAAAGGCGTACCGAGTTCAGGCAGTGAAAAAGTACCTGTAAGCGAGCCGATTTGTTCGGGAGTTACGCCGAGCGCTTCAGTTGAATTAAACAGGCTCATAACCTTTTCATCCGACATAGGAACGCTCATTACAGGAATTCCCGTGTTTTCTTCAAGGTAGTGATATATGGTCGGCACATCGTGACCGAGAATATCAAGTTTTAGAATATTATCGTGAATAGAATGGAAGTCGAAGTGCGTAGTTACAATATCAGACTCTGTGTCGTCGGCAGGGTGCTGAACAGGGCAGAAATCGTAAATTTCTTTATCATTAGGAACAATAATCATACCGGCAGGGTGCTGACCTGTAGTACGCTTAATTCCCGTGCAACCTATTGTAAGACGTTCAATCTCGGCTTTTGATAAATTAAGTCCTCTTTCATCGGCATATTTTTTAACAAAACCGAATGCGGTTTTAGAGGCTACAGTACCGATTGTACCTGCTTTAAACACGTTTTCCGAACCGAAAAGCGTTTCAGTAAATTTGTGAGCGCAAGACTGATATTCACCCGAAAAGTTAAGGTCAATATCAGGCACTTTATCGCCTTTAAATCCCAAGAAGGTTTCAAAAGGAATATCGTGACCGTCACGTTCCATAGGAGTACCGCATTCGGGGCAATCTTTAGGCGGCAGGTCAAAGCCTGAACCCACCGAGCCGTCGGTGATAAACTCGGAATGTTTGCATTTAGGGCAGACATAATGAGGTGCTAAAGGATTAACTTCGGAAATGCCTGCGGCAGTTGCAACGAAAGACGAGCCTACAGAACCTCGAGAGCCTACCTGATAACCGTGTGCGTTGGAATCAAGCACCAACTTTTGCGCTGAAACATACATAATGGAAAATCCGTTGTTAATAATTGAATTAAGTTCTTTATCAAGACGTTTTTGCACAATTTCAGGCAACGGATCGCCGTATTTAGCCTTTGCATTATTATAGCAGTCATTTCTTAAAGTATCGTCAGACCCTTCAATGGTAGGAGGAAAACTTCCTTCGGGAACAGGGCGAAAATCTTCAATCATATCCGCAATGAGATTAGTATTGTCGATTACTATTTCTTTTGCCTTTTCTTTGCCTAAAAATGCAAAATCTTTAAGCATTTCATCGGTGGTTTTAAGGTAAAGCGGCGCTTGATCATCAGCGTCTTTAAAACCTTTGCCTGCCATCAAAATCGCCCTGAATTTTGAATCTTCCGGTTTAAGGAAATGAACATCACCTGTGGCAACAACAGGCTTGTCTAACTTTTCTGCAAGTTTTATAATAGTCTTGGTATGCTCGTTTAAATCGTATTCGGAATTAAGCGTACCGTTTCTTATCATAAATTCATTGTTGCCGTTTGGCTGAACCTCGAGATAATCATAATACGAAGCAATATCAAGCAATTCGCCCCATTGCTTTTTCTGTAAAATCGCTCTGTAAAGCTCGCCTGCTTCACAGGCAGAGCCTATAATAAGTCCTTCTCTGTATTTATCAAGGTAAGATTTTAAAATACAGGGCATGGCGGCGCCTCTGCCTTTGTAATATGTATTTAAGTGTGAGAAAGAAACAAGTTTATAAAGATTTTTTAGACCGACAGAGTTTCTTGCAAGTATTATCATGTGATAACGACGAAGTTTCTGCCAATCGCCGCCTGCAAGAGCCGAGTTAATGTCAGCGGTACATTTACACTCTCTGCCCTCTAACATATCAATAAATTTAATAAAAATAAGACCTAAAATTCTTGCGTCGTCACAAGCACGGTGATGATTGAATTCAGGCAGTTTAAGTGCGTTAGCCACAGTATCAAGTTTATGATTTTTAAGGTCAGGGAGCAGAGAACGAGCCATAGGAACAGTATCAATATATGTCGGATTATATTTGATACTGTTTCTTGCAGAGGCTGAATTGATAAAAGACATATCAAAATCAGCATTATGTGCAATAAGCGTACAATCGCCGCAAAAATCGATAAACATTTTTAAAGCCTTATTTTCATCAGGTGCATCTGCTACCATAGCATCAGATATGCCTGTAAGTTCGGTAATTTTTTTCGGAATAGGAATTTTCGGGTTTACAAAGGTATCAAATTCTTCTAAAATTTCGCCGTTTTTTACTCTAACCGCACCTATTTCTGTTAATCGGTCAGTTGCAGGCTGAAGTCCTGTGGTTTCAACGTCAAAAACAATAAACTCACCGTCAAACGGCGTATTGTCGGAACCTTTGACCGCCGACACAAGGTCATTTACAAAATAGGCTTCAACACCGTAGATAACCTTAAAATCACCGCCGCCTTTGCGGATTTTTTCAACTGCGTTCATAGCGGCAGGGAACGACTGAACAACACCGTGGTCGGTGACTGCAATAGCTTTATGTCCCCATTTATAGGCAGTCTTAATAAGGTCCTCAACAGGTGCCATACCGTCCATTGAAGACATATTTGTATGCATGTGCAGTTCAACACGTTTTTCTTCCGATTTATCGGTTTCAAAATATCTGTCAACAATACAGATTGTATCGGGATTAAGAACGTTTTCGTGTTCAAACTGGTCATAATCAATTCTTCCCTTTACAATTACGGTTTTGCCCTCGATATCTTCAAGTTTTTTAAATTCAGCCGATTCGATAGGGGAGAGTGTTTTAACTATATACGAACCTGTGTAGTCTGTCACATATATGCTGATTCTGTATCTGTTGCCGAATTTGGTTTCTCTGAAATCAAATTTAAAAACATCACCCCAGATAGTGGCAAATCCGAAATCCGGACGTACTTCGCTGATAGGAGTGGGTTCGACATTGTTTTTTATAGGTCTGCCGTAAATCAACTGCATAGAATCAGGGTAATATTTAAGACCTTTAGGCGGAGGACCGGAATGTTTGATTTTTTTAGGTTTGTTTTCTTCCGCCTGTTTTTCTTTGAGTATTTGAGCCGCTTTTTTTGCTTCTTGTTCGTTGTCTTCAACACTTACTTCAAGCGTTCCCGAAAACTCAACTTCGATGAAAATTCCGAAATGCTCGCTGATATAATCTTTGATTTTTTTCTTTGCGTTTAACTGCTCTAAAATTTCAATTCCGCCATGCTTTAAGTTTATATTAAGCACATTGTTGCAAAAATTGAATTCGGCGTCGTTAAAAAATCCGTTTAAACCTGAATATTTGCGTTTAATATTAATAAAAATATCGTTGAAATAATCGCTTTTCAACTCTAAATTCTGATAAACTATGTCAAAAACAATAGAATTAAGGCTCATTCCGTCCTTAATTTGACGGCGTAAATCTTCTGCTATGTTCTCGTTTATGTATTCATCGGAAACCGCCTCACACTTTAGAAATCTGTTTTCTCGGTTTATTCCGCAGTATGAAAGCGTCATATTTTTGATTTTTTCTTTTATCTCGGTATTCAGCACATTGCCGAAAACGTCAATAACTTTTTTGTTCATTTATATTACATTCCTTCGATTTCTTTCATTAATTCGCCGAACAAGTCTTTTTCTTCAACTTTTCGCAGAATTTCGCCTTTTTTAAAAATAATTCCGCATCCGTCGCCGCCTGCAATTCCGATATCGGCTTCTTTAGCCTCTCCCGGTCCGTTGACAACGCAACCCATAACCGCCACGGTGATATTTTTATTACAATTTTCGAGCGCTTTTTCAACTTTGTTTGCAAGACCGATTAAATCAATTTTAGTTCTTCCGCAGGTCGGACAGGAAACAATGTTAACTCCGCCTGATTTTTGCCCTACCGCTTTTAAAATATCCTTTGCGGCTTTAATTTCTTCTATCGGATTATCGGTAAGCGAAACTCTTATTGTATCGCCGATTCCGTTTAGTATAAGTCCACCGATTCCGGCAGCGGATTTTATAATGCCTTTATATTTTGTGCCTGCCTCGGTTACGCCTAAATGAAGCGGATAATTTACTGTTTCAGCCGCTTTTTTGTATGCGTCAAACATCAATTTTACATTTGAAGCTTTCATAGAAATAACAATATTGTCAAAATCAAATTTTTCAAGCAGTTTTGTGTGATATAAAGCGCTTTCAACCAAAGCGTCTGCGGTTACACCGCCGTATTTTGCAAGTATATTCTTTTCAACCGAGCCTGAATTTACACCTATTCTTATCGGAATGTTTTTTTGATTGCACTTATCGGCAACCTGTTTTACTCGGTCGTCATCGCCGATGTTACCCGGATTTATTCTGATTTTGTCAACGCCTGCTTCGGCACATTCAAGCGCAATGCGGTAATCAAAATGAATATCCGCAACAACAGGGATTGAAACTGCGTTCTTTATTGCGTCAATAAGTTTAACCGACGATAAATCGGGAACGGCGGTTCTGATAATTTCACAGCCCGCTTTTTCAAGTTCGACAGCCTGTTTTACATTGCCCTCAATATGACCTGCAGGAATATTAAGCATTGATTGTATAGCGATAGGATTTCCGTTTCCTATCGCTATATTGCCTATGTTAACTTGTTTTGTGTATAAAGCCATAATTAATTCACCTTATTCAAAAATCCAAACCCATAAATCTTTAAAAATAATAAGCACCATAAAGGCGAGTAGTATCATCATACCTATCGAATGAACAAGCGCCTCATGTTTAATCGGCTTTTTGCGAATCCATTCAACCAATAAAAACCATATTTTACTGCCGTCGAGAGCAGGTATCGGGAGCAGATTGAATACGCCTAAATTTACAGTAATTAAGCAAAGAATTTTCAGTAGTGAAACAAGTCCCGACAATCCGTTGGAAGCGGTCGTTGAAACAGCCTCCGAAACGACTTGAGCCACGCCTACAGGACCTGAAACCTCATTTAATCCGAATTTTCCCGTAATCAAATCGCCAAGCGACATAAAAACAATTCTGCCCATTGAAACGGTTCGCCAAAAGCCTTGTTTCAGCGCAGTGCCAACGCTTAATTTTTCGCCTTGAAAATAAAAATCAATCGTTATATAATTCTTTCCTTCGTATTCTTCTTTAGGAAATTCAACATTTTCCAATTTTACTTTTTCGCCGTCACGCAATACTGTCAAATCAACTTTATTGCTCTCGGCAGTTCCGAGAATATAAGAAATTTCTTCAACGGAAAGAACGGTTCTTCCGTTTATTTTTTTAATAATATCTTTACTTTTCAGTCCGTTATTCTGATTGGTTGTTGCGTTTTCGGTAAATGAAGCAACTTGAGTTGTTGCAAGCAAGTTTTCACTTTGAATAGCGCCCGAAACCGCAACGGTTGAAACCATTAGAATAAATCCTAAAATAATATTGGAAACAGCGCCTGCGGCTACTATAATAATCCTTTTCCAAGGTTTTGCTTTAGAAAAAGAACGCTCGTCGCTGCTTTCTTCGTCTTCGCCTTCCATAGCGCAGTATCCGCCGAAAGGTAAAATTCTTAAAGCATACTGTGTTTCGCCTTTTTGCCATTTTAAAATTGCGGGACCGAAGCCTATTGCAAATTCATTTACTTTAATTTTAAAAAGTTTTGCAAAAATAAAGTGACCGAATTCATGAATAAATACTATAAGTCCGAAAACCACTATTGCAACAATTATCGGCCAAACTGTGTTCCATACGTTTAAAAAAGTTGTAATAATAATCGCCTCTTATAAATATTTTGAATAAACGGCTTCTCTTGCCGCTTTATCCGCTTCGATAACTTCCCCCACAGTTGAATACTCAATTTTCTTTTGGTTTTCCAAAGCCTCTCTGGCAATGCTTTCAATATCCAAAAATCCGATTTTATCCTGTAAAAACAGCGAAACCGCAACTTCGTTTGCACCGTTTACCGCCGTAGGAGCAAGACCGCCTTTTGCAATGGCTTGTTTGCATACCTCAAGGCAACCGAAAGCATTACTGTCGGGTGTGTAAAAACTTAAAGTGCAGAGTTTTGCCAAATCAAGTTGTTTTACAGGCGATTCGTAACGGTTAGGATAGGTGAGAGCGTACTGAATAGGTATTCTCATATCAGGTACGCCGAGTTGCGCAATAACCGAGTTATCTGTATATTCAATCATTGAATGAACAATGCTTTCTCTGTGAACGAGTACGTCGACATTACAAGGGTTTACACCGAAAAGATGAACCGCCTCGATAAGTTCAAAACCTTTGTTCATCATTGTAGCACAGTCAATGGTTATTTTTTGTCCCATATCCCAATTAGGGTGCTTTAATGCGTCAGACGCTTTAACGTTTTGAAGTTTTTCTCTTGAAAAGCCAAAAAACGGACCGCCCGAAGCAGTAAGAATAATTCGTTTTAGTGAATTGTTAGGTGCTTTTCCCTGTAAACATTGAAAAATAGCCGAATGCTCCGAATCAACAGGTAAAATGTCAACGCCTTTTTCTTTTGCCAAATTCATAACATAATCGCCGCCTGCAACAAGCGTTTCTTTGTTAGCGAGCGCAATGGTTTTTCCGGCGTTAATCGCCGCAACGGTGGGAACTAATCCTGCCATGCCGACAAATGAATTAAGTACAGTATCGGCATTTTTATAAGTAGCGGCAACTTCAATGCCGTCGTCACCGCAAAGCACTTTTGTATCAGTATCGGAAATTTTGATTTTTAAATCCTTTGCCGCCTGTAAATCATTCATTACGGCAATTTCAGGTTTGAATTCACGAATTTGTTCTTCAATTTTTTTTACGTTTCGGTTTGCAACCAAAGTCTTAATTTCGTAACCTTGTTTTCTTGCAACATCAAGAGTTTGAGTTCCGATTGAACCTGTTGAACCTAAAACAGAAAGTTTCATATATCGTATCCTTTATTATTTGTGAACAATGATAGGTAAATACATAAGAACAAAAGAAATAAAAGGCGCTACCAAGATAAGCGAGTCAACTCTGTCAAGAATACCGCCGTGACCGGGCATTATTTTACCGAAATCTTTTATTCCTACGCTTCTTTTTATATACGAGAAAAATAAATCTCCGACAAGTCCTACAATAGGGCATAAAGCAGATACTAAAATAAGCCAACCGAACTGAATATAACTGTTTTCATCAAGAATAGCAATATTCCAAATAAATCCGAGTATTAACATACACAAAACGGTTGTTATAACACCGCCGATAACGCCTTCAAGCGATTTTTTCGGGCTGATATTAGGTGAAATTTTATGTTTGCCGAATTTACTTCCGACAAAATATGCGCCGATGTCACCAAACCAAGCGCCGCCGAAAGCAAACAAAAGCAGAAACAGGCAATCGGATGAAGTATACATATAGTCTTTTGTTACATATAGATTACTTATATGCAAAATACTTGTAAGTCCGAATGATATTAAAAGCGTTATGCCGACGCTGTAAAATACTTTATATATTTGCGCTTGCTTTGAATTGGAGAGCACAAGCAGTATTGCCGAAAATATATAAATGGCGGTAATAATTAAGCCTGACGGAATGAATCCAAACATTGGGAAAAAAGCGCTTACAAATGCAAAAACACAACTTAAAACTATAAAACTTGTATTCTTCACTAATTTTGTTGTAAACTGCGATTCAATCATTGCGATTACAAGCGCTATTCCGAGAACTATATTAAAAACTACTGTTTCTCTGAAAACAAGTGCAACAATTATAAAAATTGCGCCGATAACACCGGAAATAATTCTTTTTTTCATATATTTCACCTTAATTTCTTTGTTTTTTATACTCCTCCGAAACGTCGGGAACGTTTTTGATAATCAATAATAGCCATATCAAGATGTTTTGGTTTAAAATCAGGCCAAAGCACAGATGAATACCAAAACTCACTGTATGCCGCCTGCCAAATCATAAAATTGGAAAGCCTAAACTCACCGCTCGGTCTGATGATAATATCGGGATCAGGCTGATTTGCGGTGTAAATTCTGTCGGAAATAGTTTGTTCGGTAATACTTTCCGTTTCCAAATTACCGCTTTTTATTTCATCGGCTATTTGCTTTACCGCATAAACAATTTCATCTCTGCCGCCGTAATTAAGAGCGATGTTAAGATTTAGCCCTGTTGCGTCTTTTGAACCTTCTTCGGCATCGATAATCAACTGCTTTAATTCATCGGTCAGCGGAGTTAAATCACCGATAAATTTCACCTTGATATTTTCATCTTTGAAATTTTTAGCGTCAACAAGATAATCCTTTAACAATTTCATTATTGTATCTACTTCATCTTTAGGTCTTTTCCAATTTTCCGTTGAAAAAGCGTAAACAGTCAAATACTCAATGCCTATTTTGTTGCAATATCTTGCTATGGTTTTAAAAGTTTTTGCACCGACAGAGTGACCTGCGGTTCTCGGCAAACCTCTCTTTTTTGCCCATCTGCCGTTGCCGTCCATAATAATGCCGATATGTTTAGGCAACGCATTAAAATCGACAGTATGTTTCTTTTTAAACATATATTATAAACCTTTCAAAAAAGAACTTTAAGGCGACAATTTCTTGCCGCCTTCTAATATGTTTTTTAAACAGACATGATTTCCTTTTCTTTCTTTGTGCAAAGTTCATCTGCTTCTTTGCAATACTTATCGGTAAGGTCCTGAATCTTTTTCTCAAGATGTTTAACGTCATCTTCGGTAATCTCGCCGTCTTTTTTCTGCGCTTTGATTTTTTCAATAGCGTCACGTCTTGAAGAACGTATTGAAACCTTTGCTTCTTCAGCGTATTTTTTAATATCTTTGCATAAATCTTTTCTGCGTTCCTCAGTGAGCGGCGGGAAATTAAGTCTGATTGCTTTTCCGTCGTTAGTAGGATTTATACCTATATCGGAAGTTTGAATTGCTTTTTCAATTTCTTTTAAAGTGCCTGCGTCCCAAGGGGCTATCATAAGTGTTCTCGGCTCCGGAACGGATACTGCAGCCATCTGTGCTACGGGAGTAGGAGTACCGTAGTAGTCAACTACCACCTTATTTAAAACTGCCGGATTTGCACGTCCCGCTCTTACCGAAGCGTACTCTTTATCAAGAGCGTCAACGGTTTTATTCATTCTTTCTTCGCATTTATTAATGATTTCGCTCATACTCTTTTCACCTTTCTTTATTTGAAAATTTGAATTTGTTATTTTACTATTGTGCCTATATCTTCACCGCAAAGCGCTTTAACAATATTGTCCGGCTCATCAAGTGAAAATACAAGCATAGGCATATTGTTATCCATACTGAGAGATGCGGCGGTACTGTCCATAACTTTAAGACCTTTATCAAGAACATCCATCTGGCTGATTTCGGAAAAACGCTTTGCATCCGGATTAAGTTTAGGATCACTGTCATAAACGCCGTCAACATTTGTTGCTTTGAAGATGATTTCGGCGTCAATTTCAACTGCTCTTAAAGCAGCGCCCGTATCGGTAGAGAAGAACGGGTTGCCTGTACCGCAGCCGAAAATTACAACTCTGCCTTTTTCAAGGTGACGTATTGCACGGTTTCTGATATACGGCTCGGCAATTTTATTCATTTCTATAGCGGTTTGCACTCTAACGGGAACATCTAACTGTTCAAGTGCGTCGGCAAGAGCCAAAGCGTTGATAACAGTTGCGAGCATACCCATGTGGTCGGCTCTTGTTCTGTCCATTTTTCCGCTTGAACGTCCTCTCCAAAAGTTGCCGCCGCCTACAACAATAGCAATTTCAGCGCCGAGATCAACACATTTTTTTATACTGCCGCAGATTTCAAGAACTTTATCAAAATCAAGTCCCATATTCTGATCGCCTGCGAGCGCTTCGCCCGAAAGCTTTAACAAAATTCTTTTATAAACAGGTTTCATTTAAAAAATCCTCTCTTTAGTTTCTTTTATATATAATACTATAATTACAGAATAAAGTAAAGCGAAAATTTTGTTTATTTTTGAATATTTTTTAAATTTATGAAAAATGACTAAATTGATAATTTTAGTAAAAAAACACTTGACATTTGTAAGCATATTCAATATAATATTAAACGTTGACTATATTTGCTGCTATGGCTCAGTCGGCAGAGCACTTCCTTGGTAAGGAAGAGGTCACCGGTTCAAATCCGGTTAGCAGCTCCAAAAAATCCCTTGGACGAGAGTCCGAGGGATTTTGCTTATTAACTTATATAATGTTTTATTTGTAATTTATTTTGAAATAATATTTTATGTATAGATGTGAAATCGGGTAAAAAATCATTCTCTTTTAAAGAAAGAAGTTTTAATATGAAGAAAATTTCAGTGATATTTACAGGCGGTACAATATCGACTCTTGCTTGCGACGGAATAATGGATTTAGAGCAATCAAAGAAGTTTGAATTGATTGAAAAATATAAAAAAACAGATAAAAACATTGAATTTGAAACTGAAACACCTTATTTTATTTTAAGTGAAAATTTGTCGGGCGAGCATTTTGCAAAATTGTATGTTTGCGTAAAAAAGGCGCTTGAAACAGATTGCGACGGTATAATTATCACTCACGGAACCGATACTTTGCAGTATTCTGCCTCTGCGATTGATGTTATGTTAGGAAAGCCTAATAAACCTATAGTTTTTGTTTCAAGCAATTATCCGCTTCAAAATCAAAAAGCAAACGGTTTTGATAATTTTGTCGGTGCGGCCCGGTTTATTAAGCAAATAAATGACGGCGGCGTTTTTGTTTCGTATAAAAACAGCGGTGAAAATTTAAAAATTCATACTGCTGAAAATTTGCTCGAGCATAATTGTTATTCTGATGAATTAAAAAGTATAAACAATAATTTTTACGGCGAATTTTCCGAAAATAATGTTTTTTCAAAAAATCCTTGTTTTAACGAGAATAAAAAATATACTTCTTTTGAAAATGTAAAAATTTCAAAAAAATCGCCTGTTTTAAGACTAAAATGCTGTCCGGGTATGGATTATCCGAGCATTGACGGCAAAAAATGCGTAGTTATAGAAACATATCATTCGGGAACGCTGAAAACCGACGACGGCGAGTTCTTTGAATTTGTCTATAAAGCCGAAAGCCTTAATATTCCGATAGTTTTGACAGGTTTATCAAACGGCGATATTTACGAAAGCGCCAAAAGTATTGCTGAAAATAAAAATATAATTATGTCAAAATATTCTCCTATATATACTTATATTAAATGTTGGATTTTAGCGGAAAACGGGCTTGATATTAAAGCAAATTTATAAATTAACCACTTAATCAATCTTTTCATAGTATAACTATGAGGGGTGGTGAGTGATGAAACTGAAAACAAAGCGAAGATGCAGGACATTTATTTGGTGTTCAGTATTTTCGCTTTTACTTATTTGTGTAATAATTTTTACCGAAACCAACGTTCGCCCGATAATGTTAGAGGTAGCAATCAACGATGCACAGGCGGTAAACGAGAAAATTATAAACAATGCGGTTTATGAGGCGTTAACTGAAGATAAAATAGACTTTTCTGATATTATAGACATAACGTATGATGATAATCAAAATGTTAAATCCGTGTCGGCTGACAGCGTTTATTTAAGTAAGTTAAAACTCAAAATTATAAAAAATATAAGTAACGGGTTTAAAGATCTCGATATTGATTCGGTAGCAATTCGTTTAGGTTCTTTTATTGATAATGAATTTACATACGGCAGAGGACCGAATATAAAGTTTAATTATGAAATGACAAATACGGTTACCTGCGATTATAAATCCGAGTTTGAAAGCACAGGAATAAATCAGGCTCGTCATAAATTTGAACTTGTATTCAAAACAGAAGTTTGTATTATCACTCCGCTTTTTCAAACAAATACTACATTTTATACCGAAATACTGCTTAATGAAATGGTAATAGTCGGTCAAGTGCCGAAAACTTATGCCGATATAGGATAAAAAAGACATATCGCCAAATGTACAGGCGGTATGTCTTTAAACTATTTATTCTTTTTTACAAATTCACGAGCCTTCTTTGCGACAGTTATTTTATCAAAATTCTTTTTAAATCTAAAAGAAACCGAAATTTTTCTTTTGCATCTTTCACATCTTATTATATTTGAAAAGGCTTTGATTTTTGGATTGAATTTTCCTGAAAATTTTGTTCTTTTACCGCAAACAGGGCAGGAAAAATACAGTTTTTCTTTATCAATTCCCTCTGATTTTAAATCGGAAATTATATATGGTTTAAACGAAAATCTTTTGTATGCGTCGTCTTCGTTTATATTGCGGATAAACTTATTAAAGACATCCACTTTATAAGTTAAACTTAAAAGTTTTGCACAAACTCTACTGTCGTCTTCTGCTCGGTGAAGAGAAAAACCGTCGGTGTTTATGCCGTAAATTTCGGCGGCTGATTTTAAACTGATTTGATTGTTATTCTCGGTTTTAACAAATTGTTGAATATATTTTTGTAAATCAGTATATTTATTAATAAAATCTACCTTTTCAAGTTGTAAAATTTCTTTATAATTTTCAAATAAAACATGTAAATCAGTATCCGACCAGGTTAAAAACACAGTTTCATTATCAGGATTGCACCAATTAATAAAGTTATTGATTATGTTTTCAAAATTTTCAGCGTTATTTAACTCTTTATCATTAATTTTAGTCAGACTTTTTACATAAGTATTGAGTTTTTTTGAAAAAACAGGTTTTATCATAGAAGAAAAAGACTCTGTTTCCTTTAAATTATTGTCAAGTTTAACTGCGCCGATTTCAATGATTTCATTAATGTATCTGTCGGTACCCGGAATTTTTGTACTGTTAAACTCCAAATCAAATATTATATAAGTCGTAAAGAACTCTCCTAAAAGTAAATTTAATTAATATTAGCATAAAAAAACGGCGTTTACAACCAAAAAATTGATTATTTAAAAATTTTTTTAAAAAATGCTTGCATTTACGGATGTTTTGTGTTAATATTGTTTCGTTGACGCAATAAGTGCGTTTTTTATACGCTTAACAAAGAAAGGATTGATATAGAATGAGAGAAGGAATTCATCCAAATTACGAAGTTTGCACAGTAAAATGTGCTTGCGGTAATGAATTTGAAACAAGATCCACTAAAAAAGAACTCCGTGTTGATATTTGTTCAAAATGTCATCCGTTCTTCACAGGCAGACAGAAGCTCGTTGATTCAGGCGGACGTGTTGATCGTTTCAACAGAAGATTCAACGCTGCAAAATAATTTTAAAAAATATGCCGTAACTGTCAAAAAAGATAGTTACGGCTTTTTTCCATTGTATAAATGAAAGAGCGGTGAAATATCTTTGGCTGATTATTTAACTGTAGGAAACGCTGCGGATTACTCTTTTACCGAGAAAAAATCGAGATTTATCGGGTATATTTCCCCTGTAAAAACAGAGGAGGAAGCCGTAGAGTTTGTAAACAGTATTAAGAAAAAACATTCGGACGCAAGGCATAATGTTTATGCCTATGTTTTGCGTGAAAATAATAAGCAAAGATATTCCGATGACGGAGAACCGCAAGGGACAGGCGGTTTGCCTGTTTTAGATGTGCTTACCAAAAAAGGACTTGTTGATGTTTGCGTTGTTGTTACAAGATATTTCGGCGGTATTTTACTCGGAACAGGCGGACTTACAAGAGCGTATTCCGCCGCGTGTAAAGGTGCGGTTGAATGTGGCAAAATCGTAAAAATGACCGAGTGCAAAAGTTTTTCGTTAGAATGTGATTACGGCTTTTATAATACATTGCAAAATCTTTTTATGAAATTTGAAGTCAAAACCGAAACTTCCGACTTTTCCGATACTGTTAAACTTTGTTGTTACATAAAATCAGAAAACTATCAAAAACTGACAGATGAAATTGCTGAAAAATTTTCGGGAAAAATAGTTGCAAAAGTTTTGGGAGAAAAATACTTTCCTTTTTCTATAGATTAAATAAAGGAGTTTTGTGAGTTTTGTCGAATAATTAAACATAAGGGTAAACACAAGGGAGTGATATGTTTGACTGTAAGAGAAACGATTGAAAATAATGAAAAAATGTTTCTGTGCGATAAAGCCGCATTTTCGGCTGAGTCAAAAGGCAGAAAAGTATTTGAAGAAAAATGCGAAATACGTACCGATTATCAGCGTGACCGTGATAGAATTATTCACAGTTCATCTTTTCGCAGGCTTAAACATAAAACACAGGTTTTTATTGCTCCCGGCGGCGACCATTACAGAACCCGCCTTACGCATACTCTTGAAGTTAATCAGATTGCAAGAACCATTGCAAGAGCCTTAGGCTTAAATGAAGATTTGACCGAAGCAATTTCGCTTGGTCATGATCTCGGTCATACTCCTTTCGGCCATGCGGGCGAGCGTGCTTTAAACGAAGTGTTAGACGGCGGTTTCCGTCATTATGAGCAGAGCGTTAGAGTTTGTGATGTGCTTGAAAAAGACGGCAAAGGACTTAATCTTACCGTTGAAGTTAAGGACGGAATTTTATCGCACACTAATCGTGACGCAATGACGCTTGAGGGCAGAATAGTTAAATTTGCCGATAAAATCGCTTATATGAATCATGACATTGACGACGCTCAAAAGGGCGGTATCTTAACCGAAAATGATATTCCGAAAGGAATACGTGATATTTTCGGCGACACAAAATCCAAAAGAATTGACAGTATGGTTAAATCAATCATTAACAACGGTACCGATGATATTGATTTAAGCGAAAAAGACAGAGAAGCTTTTTACGATTTACATAGATTTATGTTTAAATCGGTTTATACTAATAAAATAGCGAAATCCGAAGAGCCAAAGGTTGAAAATATGATTAAAACCTTGTTTTCTTATTTGTGTGAGCATACTGAAAAACTTCCCGATCAGTATTTAAAAATTGCCGAAAATGAGGGAGTGGAACGTGCAGTTGCCGATTATATAGGCGGTATGACCGACAGATACGCTACTTATATTTACAACGAGTTTTTTGTTCCGAAATCCTGGATGGTATTTTAGTTTTTGAGAAAAAATTTAAAAAAGTGAGGTGAGAGTTTGAAATTTTCAGAGGATTTTTTAAATGAACTTCGGTATAAAAACCCTATAGATGAAGTTATTTCTTCGTATGTAGTGCTGAAAAGAGCAGGCTCTACCTACAAGGGACTTTGCCCGTTTCATAATGAAAGAACGCCGTCTTTTACGGTTTATCCGAATACCGGCTCATTTTACTGCTTCGGCTGTCAAAACGGCGGAGATGTGGTAACTTTTATAAAAAATGCCGAAAATCTTGATTATGTCGAGGCGGTGAAGTATTTAGCCGACAGGGCGGGTATGTCTATGCCTGAAAGCGGTTATGATGATTCAGTGGAAAAACTGCGCCGAACGGTGCTGGCTATTAACAGGGAAACCGCAAAATTCTTTTTTCAATGTCTTATTGAAAAATCAGACGACGGTATAGGGCTTAAATACTTCGGCTCTCGAAAACTTTCTGCCGAAACCATAAAAAAATTCGGACTCGGCTATGCGCCTGACAGTTTTGACAAACTGCGTAATCACTTAAAGTCAAAAGGCTTTTCAGAAAACGATATGATTATTGCAAATGTTTGCTCTAAATCGCAAAAAACGGGAAGAGCCTATGACCGATTCAGAAAAAAGGTAATTTTCCCGATTTTTGATTTAAGAGGAAATGTAATAGCATTCGGCGGTCGAAAATTTCCCGAGGACGAGGGAGCAAAATATATTAACTCATCCGATACGCCTGTTTTCAAGAAAAGCAAAAACCTTTACGGTCTTAATTTTGCCAAAAATTCAGGCAGTGAAACGGTATTGCTTACCGAAGGGTATATGGATACTATTGCTTTGCATCAGGCGGGGTTTAACAATGCCGTCGGTGCGCTCGGCACTTCTTTTACTGCCGATCAGGCTAATTTGCTTTCAAGATATTTTAAAGAAGTAATTGTTACTATGGATACCGACGGACCGGGGCAAAAGGCTACCAAACGTGCTATTGAAATTTTGAAAACAACAGGTCTTAAAATTCGTGTTTTGCAGGTCGAGGGCGGTAAAGACCCCGATGAATACATAAAGGCTTACGGCGCCGAGCGTTTCAGGTTGCTTTTAGAGGGCGCTAAAAATGATATCGAGTTTAAACTGGCAGAAATAAGAATTAAGGTTGATATGAAAACCGAATCGGGTAAACTTGAGTATTTAAACGGTGCGGTTGACGTATTGTCTGATATTTATGACGATATTGCAAAAAATTTATATGCAGGAAGACTTTCCGAAGAAACCGGCGTAGATAAGGCGACAATTCTTGAAAGAGTAAAACGCATGGGAAAAACAAAGGAAAAGAAAAATCTGCGAAAAACGCTTATTGATTTTACTTCGCCTGTATATAAGTCGGACGACGTAAATCCGCAGGCAAAAAAATATAAGCGTGCGGCGGCAGCAGAAGAAACTCTTTTGTCAATTATTATGCAGTATCCGAAATATCTTGAATATATTGCAGAAAATATTGATGAAACAGATTTTATTACCGATTTTAACAGAGATTTATTGAAAAAGTTAAATGAAGTTTTAAGTAAAAATGAAGAATTTAATATATCCTATCTTGCCGATTGTTATGATTCAAAACAACTCGGCAGGGTAATAAGTATAGAAAACAGGTTTACTTCTTCACAAAATATTGAGCAGGTAATCGACGACTGCATAAAAGTAATAAAAGAAGAAAAAGATAAACTTGGGATAGTTTCACCGTCGGATATGAACGATGAAGACTTTTTAAATGCTATTAAAAATTTAGGAAAAAACAAGAAAGGTTAAGGATTTTAAAATGGCTGAAATTAATAAGGACATCAACAAGGAAATTGATGAAAAAATGAGCAAAGCGGAACTTGAAAACGAGGATTTGGTGAACGATACGCCTGATGACTCGGTTGAAGATTTTGATAAAGAGCCTGATTTAGACGATCTCGAAGAACCTCCGGTTGAAGAACTTGAAGAAATCTCGCAAGAAGAACTTGATACAGCGCTTGTTATTGATGATGTTACTTTAAATGACCCTGTAAAACTCTATTTGAAAGAAATCGGACGTGTTCCTTTGCTTTCAGGCGAAGAAGAAGTTGAATTGGCACAGAAAATTTTAGAGGGTGACAAAATGGCAAAACAGCGATTGACCGAAGCCAACCTTCGTCTTGTTGTTTCTATTGCCAAAAGATATGTCGGAAGAGGTATGCACTTCCTTGACCTCATTCAAGAGGGTAACGTAGGTCTTATTAAGGCTGTCGAAAAATTTGACCATACAAAAGGATTTAAGTTTTCAACTTACGCTACATGGTGGATAAGACAGGCTATTACAAGGGCTATTGCCGATCAGGCGAGAACTATCCGTATTCCTGTTCACATGGTAGAAACCATTAATAAACTTAAAAAAGTTCAAAGTCAACTTTTGCATGAAAACGGCAAGGAAGCAACCGAGGAGCAAATTGCTAAAGCAATGGGACTTTCGGTTTCAAGAGTTCGTGAAATTGTCAGAGTTGCACAAGAGCCTGTTTCTATGGAAACTCCGATAGGCCCTGAAGAGGATTCACGTCTTATGGACTTTATTAAAGATGATGACGCTTTAGCGCCTGATGACGCCGCGCTTAAAACGATAACTAACGAGGATATTGACGCAGTGCTTAAAACTCTTACTCCGAGAGAAGAAAATGTTATCAGGCTTCGTTTCGGACTTAAAGACGGCAGATGTCATACGCTTGAAGAGGTGGGCGCCGAATTTGAAGTAACTCGTGAGCGTATTCGTCAAATCGAGGCAAAAGCGCTTCGTAAACTTCGCCATCCTGTTCGTTCTAACAAGTTCAGAGAATCAAAGTAAGGGGAAGGTTTAAATGCGAATAAGCCTTGAAACAGACTATGCGGTTAGGATTGTCGATTGCCTTGTAAACTCAAATAAGCGCACAAGTGCGTCGGAAATTTCCGAAAAGACGAGAGTTACCGAGAAATTTTGCCTGAAAATACTTCGTAAACTTGTTGCCGCAGGTTTTGTAAAATCTTTTAAAGGCGTCGGCGGCGGGTACGAACTGAATAAGCGCCCCGAGGAAATAACTTTAAAACAGGTTATTGAAACAATCGAAGGACCGATAGTTTTAAGCCGTTGCTTGCAGGAGGATTTTAACTGCGAGCATAACGGAACTAACTGCACCTGTTATTTTCACAGAGTTTTTTATGAGGTTTCAAAAGAAATGGCGGAACGTTTTGATTCCGTAAATTTTTCGGGAAGATAATATTCGGGAAGATAATAAAAGACATAGCTTGATAAAAAACAAGCTATGTCTTTTCTCTTTAAAACACTAATTGTATTAGCAGCATATAACACGCCGTTCCTCCGATTATACTTATAAGCGTGTTTCGTTTTAACAAATGAAGCAATACCACTACACCCGAGGAAATTAATTCGGGCAATCCGAACGGGGAAGAAGTAAAAGCAATATTGCGTAGACAGTATATTACAAGCATGCCGATAATAGCATAAGGCAAAACCTGTCCGAGATATGTGATAAAAGGCGGAGTTTTTCTTTTTCCGCCAAAGACTAAAAAGGGCAGAAAACGTAAAATTACAGTTACAACCGCAATAACCGCTATTAAAAGCGCCGAGTGAAGATTAGGCATTGTCTTCACCCCTTTTCATCTTTTTATCAATTGTTAACAGAAAAGTAATTAAAATCATTGAAGGTATCAAAAAGTTATCAGCCTTAAAAATCAAAAGGCAGATTAGTGAAGATATGATACCTATAATCGCAGGTTTATGGTTTCTGGTAGTTTTCCATTGTTCAACAAAAACCGTGATAAACAACGCGGTTAAAGCAAAATCTATTCCTCTTGTACTAAACGGCAGAATTTTTCCTATAAACGAGCCGATAACTGTACCGATAACCCAGTAGCATTGATTAAATAATGATACAAGAAAATAATAAAGAGGCGGATTATCAATATCTTCTGGCAATTTTGTGCAGTTAAGCGAATAGGTTTCATCTGTCAGCGCAAAAATCAGATAAGGCTTTTTCCATCCCGTGTTTTTATACTTATCTATCATTGAAATGCCGTAAAATAAATGTCGTGCGTTAACAAGCAGAGTTGTCAGTGCCGCTGTAATCAATGAAACACCGCTTGACAGCAAATCAATAGCAAGATACTGCATAGAGCCTGCAAATATAAAAACGCTCATTGCAAGTCCCCATAAAACGCCGAATCCTTTTGATTCAAGCAGAATACCGAAACCGATACTCAGCACCGTATAGCCTGCCATAACAGGAAGGGTTGCAATAAACGCTTTCTTAACCGTATTTTTTGTGTTCATATAAAAAACTCCGCTTTTTTTGAAATCTTTGTATATAATATCATTGAAAAAAGATAAAATCAATGTTATAATAAAAATAATTTGTGGTTTTATAAAAAAGGAGGCCGAAATATTGGTTTTCAGAATATATATTGAGAAAAAAAGAGGGTTTGACTTTGCTTCTAAAAATTTACTCGGTTTTATTAAAAACTATGTAACTTTAGAGCCTGCAAGCGAAGTCAGAATTTTTGAAAGATATGATTTTGACGGACTTTCAAAACAGGATTTTGATGTAATCGTTAATAAAATACTTGTTGATGAGAATACCGACGCAACATTTATTGATTATTTGCCGCTTACAAACAGTTGGCGCAGTTTTGCTATGTCGCCGTATGACGGAAAATATGAGGAAAAACTGTTTAATTTACGCAGTGTTGCACGGTCTTACGGTATTAACGGCAAGTTTAAAATGAAATATGCAAAAATTATTGCGGTTTCCGAGTTGATTAATGATTATAAACTTCAGGAAATCCAAAAACTTTTGACGGATAAACATTATTTTGAATTGCCCGATAATATTAAGGCTTTGAGTCTTGAAGATGAAAATTATGATTTCGGTTCGACCGTTGTGGACGAAGATTTTTTAGAGAAAAACGACGTCGCAATTTATCAGTATCTTAATAAAACATCTTTAAAAATGTCAAAAGAGATGCTTTGCATTGTCAGAGATTATTTTAAACTTTTGAAAAGAAATCCTACATTAATTGAACTTTATGCGATAGATTCTTATATTAATTCAAAAGATATTCCTGAAAACTATAAGTTTAATGAGATAAATTTTGAGGACGCAACGGGCATTTCGCCTTTGAAAATTACAATAGATGAATTTGTCAATATGCGTGAACAGGCGGGAATTGATAAAACAGGCGCAATTTCGCTTAAAGATATAGCCATGGCAGGATATGACTATATGAAACAAAAAGGTCAAATCCAGGATATAACCATAGAAAACGGCGAGCCGCTTATAAGAACTCCCGTAGATGTAAACGGAGTAGTCGACCAGTTTCTTATTTCTTTTAAAGCAGGAAAAGCCGATAAATACAAAGAGTTTGATGTTTTTCCGCAAAAATCTTTTAATACTCTTGAAGCATATCAGTCGTTATCTCTTGACTGCCGCCCGTTTATCGGCAAAAAAGATATAACTTCTCATGAGAATACTTATGAAAATATTACAAGCGGCGATTTTACAACCGCTAAAGTTGCTCAAATGAACAGAGAACTTGGAATATGCTCGTCACTTGGCGGACAGATTTTCAGTAAAAATGTTAAAAAACCCGCAAATTTCTGTGCAACTGCTTTTTCAGGTACAAAATCTGCGTTTGCGTCTAAAGTTTCAAGCGGCGATTATATCGTAATGCTCGGCAGTAAGATGAGAGTTTGGGATTTGTATAATAAAGATTTTCGCCAGAGAATGAATTTTATGCAACTTGAAAAGATAAACCAATTCTTTAAAATCGCCTCAAATGAGAGTTTTATCAAAAAAACGATTGATTTTGAAAACGGTATTGCCGCAGGAATTTTAAATGAATTCAAAGGCGCTGAAATTGATATTAACAGAATAGTTGCCGCTAAAAATTTATCGCTTTCTCACTTGGATTTGAGCGTTAAAAACTGTCGCTCGGCTGTTGTGGTTTCACAGGAGAATATAGAAAAAGTTAAAGAAATTTGTTCTTCAATTGCGCTTTCTTCTCATATAATCGGGGTGGTTACAAAAGAGCCGTTTTTAGTCATTAAAAACGGTAAAAAGCAGGTGGCAAACGTATCTACCGATTTTATTCGTTCGCTTCGCAGCATTGAAAAGCACAGCGTATTGATAAAAGATTTATCTAACAAAAAGATAAGTTTTAACGAAAGTTATTCTGATTTTGAAAAACTTGATTTAAAAGAGGCATTTTTGCAAAATCTTAAAAATATTTCTCTTTGCTCGAAAAAGGGTATTTCTTCAAACTTTGATTCAACGGTAAACGGCGGTTGCGTTGTTGCGCCGTTCGGCGGAAAAAACGAAATAACTCCTGCTGATTCTTTTGTTTGCAAGATTCCTACCCCTACGGGTAATACCAATACCGTTACTGCGATTTCTTACGGCTGCAATCCTGATATTTCGGGTATCAGTCCGTATCACGGCGCCGCATTTTCAATTATGGAATGTATTTCAAAAATTGTTGCAAGCGGTGCAAACTCAATCAATGCAAAACTCGGTATTTGTCAAAATGTTTCCGAACCTAAAGGCTTTGCTTCGAGATACAGCGGTTTGTTTTCATCATTGTTCGGCGCTTTTGCTACTGAAATAGGAATGAATATTCCTGCGGTGTCTTACGATTTGAGCATTGATAAGGAAAATGATGATGTTCTTGATTTTTCATGTTTTGCCGTTGCGGTTTCAAAAGGAAACGAGATTATTACACCCGAATTCAAATCAGCCGGTTCAACAATTATTTTAGTGCCTATGCCGGTTGTTGCAAAAACAGGATTGCCTGATTATGATAAAGCGAAGGTTATTTACAGGCAAATTCATTATCTATCTCAAAACGGTAAAGTTTTGTCTGCTTGCGTAGTCAGCGAGGGCGGAATAGCGGCGGCAGTTTCAAAGATGAGTTTCGGTAACGGAATAGGCGTTGAATTTGAAAATTTGGATAAGAATACTTTGTTTTCACATAAGCCTGCTTCAATTGTCATTGAAACTAAAAATCCGGGCGCTTTTTCGGGTATGGATACGCTGATTATCGGCAAAACAATCCAAGAGCAGAAATTTTATTTTGATAATCAGAGCATTTTACTTAATGACGCTTTATCGGCTTATACATCGCCTATGCAAAGTTTTTATCCCACAAGAACGCAGAAAAAAACCGCTATGGCAAAAATCGAGCCTTTTGCAATTAATAAAGAGGACAGATATATTTGCTCAAATAAAGTTGCGTCTCCAAAAGTCATTATACCTGTATTTACTTCTTTTTCAGGTGCAAACGATTGTAAACGTTCGTTTGAGAATGCAGGCGGAGAGGTTGAAATTTATTGTGTAAACCCAAAGGATTATCAAAATTCGCTTAATATTTTGTCAAAGAAGATTGACAGTTCACAAATTATATGTTTACCGTCGGGCGAGTCGAATTATTTTTCTTCGGAATACGGATACAGCGTTATGACTAACCCAATAATAACCGAATCCGTTTTAAAACTGATTAACCGCGACGGACTGATTATAGGATTTGAAGAGGGCTTTGACATTCTTCTTCGTTCGGGACTTATTACAAGCGGTATTTATAAATCTTATGAAACAGGCGCTTTTCTTTCGAGCAATACCGTAGCGCTCACGTCGTCGGGATTTGCCCGAACAAGAATAGTTTCCGATAAATCCCCTTGGCTTGCAAACTGTAAGACAGGAGAGGTTCATTGTCAGCCTCTTTATCATAAAAAAGCAAGATTTGTCGCCGACGAGGTTACAATGCTTTCTCTTATCAATAATAATCAGGTTGTTTCACAGTATATTGATAAAAACGGTAAGCCTGCCGCAAAAATGCCTTTCAATCCCGATTCAAGCATTTGCGCCGTTGAGTCGGTATCTTCGCCGGACGGAAGAATTTTAGGCAAGGCTACCCAACCGCAAAGAAGAACAAGAGGTTGTTTTAAAAATGTTTTCGGAAATAAAGAAATGCACATTTTTGAAGCAGGAATAAATTATTTTAAAGATTAAATCAGAGGAGTTTTAAATTTTATGAAGTATTTAGTTGTTTTATGTGACGGAATGGCAGATGTACCTAATGATTTGCTCGGTGGAAATACGCCTATGCAAAAAGCAAACAAACCTATGATGGATAAACTTTGTAAAACCGCAAAAATAGGTATGTGTAAAACTGTTGCAGAGGGACTTAAACCGGGTAGCGACGTTGCTAATTTATCGGTTTTAGGTTATGACGCAAAGACCTGTTATTCAGGGCGTTCTCCGCTTGAAGCGGCAAATCTCGGCATTGATTTGAATGATGATGAAATTGCTATGCGTTGCAACCTTGTAACATTGTCGGACGCTGAAAATTACGAAGACAGAGTTATGGTTGATTACTGTGGCGGCGATATTTCTACCGAGGAAGCCGATGAACTTATTAAGGCTTTGCAAAAAGAATTCGGCGATGAGAACAACTGTTTTTATACGGGTGTTCAGTACAGACATTGTCTGGTTTCAAAACTCGGCGGTTTAGGGCTTAACTTTACACCTCCTCATGATATTTCGGATAAGGTAATCGGCGAATATTTAAGCAAAGAAGAAAAAGCACAGCCTTTCATCGAATTAATGAAAAAATCAGTTGATGTACTTCAAAATCATCCTGTAAATTTAAAAAGAGTGGCAGAAGGCAAACGTCCTGCAAATTCCGCATGGTTCTGGGGAGAGGGCAAAAAACCGCAATTACCGTTTTTTAAAGATATGTTCGGCATAAGCGGTGCGGTAGTTTCCGCTGTTGACCTGATAAGAGGTATAGGTAAACTTTCAAAAATGGAAGTAGCCGAGATTGACGGCGTAACAGGTTATATTGATACTGATTTTGATAAAAAAGCAAATACCGCAAAAGAATTGCTTACAAGAAACGATTTTGTTTTTGTTCATCTTGAAGCGCCCGATGAATGCGGTCATAGGGGAGAGGCTGAGAACAAAGTTAAAGCCATTGAACTTATTGATGAAAAGATTTTGACGCCGCTTTATGAAGAATTGAAAAAATACAGTGATTTCAGAATTCTTGTAATGCCTGACCACCCAACTCCTCTTACCATTAAAACACATACTTCCGACCCTGTTCCGTTTATGATTTTTGACAGTAATAAAGACTATCAGGGGGCAGAAACCTTTACAGAAGAAAATGCTAAAAAGTCAGGGCTTTATATAGATAAAAGCGTTGACCTTATGCCGATGTTTCTTAAAAAATAATTATGAATAAAACGGTTATTGTTACAGGCGTTACAAGAGGAATCGGCAGACAAATTGCTTTTGATTTAGCGCAAAGCGGATATTTTGTAATCGGTTTTTACAAAAACAATGATTCTTTGGCAGATGAACTATCAAGAAAAAGCGGTATGATTAAAACATATAAATGCGATGTTGCAAATTATGATAGCGTATGTAAAATTGCCGAAGAAATATTAAAACAATACGGCAATGTTTACGCAGTTGTAAATAATGCCGGTGTTGCGAAAACCTCGCTTTTTACCGATGTTTCAGAGGAAGAATTTGATAATATTTTTGATGTAAACGTAAAAGGAACTTTTGCGGTAACAAAAGCGTTTTTGCCGTCAATGATTAAAAGAAAATGTGGTAAAATTGTAAACATTTCTTCAATTTGGGGCGTTAGCGGCGGCTCTTGCGAAGTAGTTTATTCTGCGTCAAAAGCCGCCGTAATCGGTATGACAAAGGCGCTTTCCCGTGAAGTCGGTCCTTCGGGAATTAATGTGAACTGCATAGCTCCGGGAGTTATTGAAACCGATATGTTAAATAATCTTTCTAATGAAGATAAGGAAAATTTAGCGCAAGAAACATCATTACTTCGTAACGGCACTCCTAAAGACGTTTCCAATGTTGTTAAATTTCTGCTTGGACCTGATTCCGATTTTATTACAGGTCAGGTAATTACAGTCGACGGCGGAATGATATAAAAACATTATAAAAAAGGCTTGAAATCTATCGTTTGATTTCAAGCCTTTTTTATATATTCAATCAGTCTACGTCAAAACCTAAATCGTAAATAACCTCTTTAGCGGTTTTTAGGCAGTTGTCACAGCCGTCTATCGAAACTGTACCGTTTTCAAGAGAAACTTCATATTTGAGTCCCTTTTGCTCTAATGCGTCCGAAATTCTTTTTACGCAGTTTTCGCAATGCATTCCGTCTACCTTAATTACTTTCATTTGAATTTACCTCACTTTGTCTAATTTTTTGGTTTTAAGTCTGAGTGCATTTCCTACAACACATACCGAACTTAACGACATTGCTATTCCCGCATACATTGGATTTAACAGTATGCCGAAAAAAGGATAAAGCAAGCCTGCCGCAATCGGTATGCCGATGCAATTATACAGAAATGCCCAGAACAAATTTTGTTTAATATTTCTGATAGTCAGTTTTGAAAGTATAACAGATTTTAATACGCAATTCAAGTCGGAATTCATAAGAACTATATCAGCCGATTCAATTGCAATGTCGCTGCCGTTTGAAACTGCGGCGCCGATATCGGCAGTCGCTAAAGCAGGGGAGTCGTTTATGCCGTCGCCGACCATCATAACCGTGCCTTCGCTTTTAAGTTTTTCAACTACATCCGCCTTTTCCGATGGGAGAACTTGTGAGAAAATTTCATCAATTCCGAGTTGGTTTCCGATGTATTCTGCCGAAGAATTGTTATCGCCTGTAAGCATAACGGTTTTAATATTCATTTTTTTAAGTTTTGATATAACATCTTTGCTCTCATCACGCAAAGTATCGGAAATCGAAACAAAGCCGAGCGTTTTGGCGTTTTTGCTTAAATATACAACCGATTTGCCCTGTGATAACGCTTTTTCAGATACGGTATTAAATTCATCGGTAGATATGTTGTTTTCATTAAGAAGTCGCTTGTTTCCGCAAAAGTATTCGTCACCGTTTAACGCTAAAGCATATAACCCTTTGCCCGAAATGTTTTTAAAATCTGCAAAATTGTTTTCAAATTTAATATTTTGTAAGTCTGTGTATTCGCAGACCGCTTTTGCAACGGGATGCTCCGATAAGGATTCAACAGCGGCTAACATATTTAAAAACAACTTTTTGTCCGTATTGCAAAAGACATTGTCAACGATCATTTTCCCTTTTGTAAGCGTTCCCGTTTTATCAAAAACAATCACTTTGGTGTTGTTTGCACGTTCGAGCGCTTCACCGCTTTTAATCAATATTCCGTTTGACGCGCCGAGTCCCGTTCCCACCATAATCGCCGTAGGCGTTGCAAGACCGAGCGCACAAGGACAGGCTATAACAAGCACGCTTACAAACGCTTTTAAGGTAAGCGAAGAATCTCCCGAGGCAATAATCCAGACTATTGCGGTAATAACTGATATAACGATTACCGTGGGAACAAATATGCCTGCAACTTTATCGGCAATTTTTGCAATGGGTGCTTTTTTTCCTTGAGCGTCCTCTACAATTTTTATGATTTTGTGCAAAGTAGTGTCTTCGCCGACAGATTTTACTCTTGCATAAATCACTCCGTCGCAGTTTATACTGCCGCCTGTTAAAATATCGTCTGCTTTTTTGTGAACAGGCAGACTTTCTCCCGTAAGCATTGATTCATCAACCGAACTTTCACCTTTAATAACAATGCAGTCGGTTGGAATTTTAGCACCCGGTTTTATGATAACAATATCGTCAACTTTAAGTTCGGAGGTTTTAACCGTTAATTCTTTTTCATCTTTTAAAACTACTGCGGTATCGGGAGATAAGGACATAAGTTTTTTTATTGTATCTTTGGTTTTTTCCTTATTCCTGTTTTCTAAAAATTTACCGAGCATAATAAACGTCAGCACTACCGCCGCCGATTCAAAATAAAGTTCGTGAGCAACATTATGGTGTGAAAAAGGTATAGAAAAAGTGATGTAAAGACTGTAAATAAAAGAAGCAGTACTTCCGATTGCTACTAATGAGTCCATATTAGGATGAAGAAGAAAAAGCGAGCGGAAACCGTTTATAAAGAACTTTCTTCCAATAAACATAATAGGAATAGTCAGTAACATCTGAATAATAGCAAAATTATACGGATACTTTTCGGAATTAAATATTTCGGGTAACGGTAATCCGTCTATCAGCATAGTACCCATGGAAATATACAAAAGCAATCCGCAAAGTATGAAAGAAGCAATTATCGGCGCTTTTGTGTTATCTTTCTTATTTTGTTTGACTGTAAATTTTTCTTTTTGCTCTTCGATTATAGTAAATCCGGCTTTTTGAACAGCCGTAATTATTTTTTCTTCCGTTTCTTTTGTACCGTCGAAAATTACATTCATTTTAGAAGTTGTGAGATTAACGGAACAACTTGACACTCCGTCAATTCTTTTTGTAACACGCTCAACGCTTGCGCTGCAAGCGGCGCAACTCATTCCACCGATGATAAATATTTTCTCTGTCATGTTAACTCCTTTTATCAGTTTTCTTTATTATATACCTTTGAATTTCAAAAGTCAACAAATTTAGTATAGTTTTGTGGATTAAATATTTAATATAGTTTTTGTGAATGAAATATTTTTATTTATTATAGGTAATTAAATTCACTTTATTTAATAATCAAAAAATAAAATAATAATCAAAAAATTAAAAGCAATAAAGGACATCAAGACGATGTCCTTTATTGCTTTTCAAAGGGGAAATATGAAAAAGTACATGTTTTGTACCGTAGTCAGTTGTCTGCTTCGCCGGTCGGGGGAATCAAGTCCGACCGGCAAACAGTCGCAAGTTTTAATATTTTTAGGGGGAATATTTATCTTGCATATTTATAATAACAAAGATATATTAATAAATCTTGAACAGGTTTTGAAACTTGTATTAAAGAAATATTAAAGATTTTGAAAATCTTGAGAAGTAATATAATATATTGTCGAAAGTTGCATTAAAAGGTATTAATATAAAATTGTGAAATAAAAAAACCGCCCTTTAATCAAGGCAGTTTAAAGTTCTAAAAATTATAAATCCCGCCCTGCCGTAGCAGTCTTGCTGTAGATATAACCTGAACAAAATGTCAGGTGGGTGCCCGCCGAATGGTTTTTGCGCTTCCAACATCCCGTAAGTTTTACGGGGAGGCCTGCAGGTCCCGCCATCCGAGTCAAAGCTCCCTAAATATAAGTGTAGGGTTATAGTAGCAAAACTGTAAGCGTACAGGGCAGGGGAATTTTAAATAAACTATTCTTCAAATAATTATTCTTCGTTAATTTCGTAAAAATCTTCAAGACGGTTTATGAAATTATCAGCAACCGTTTCATACTCGTCATCATCTTCGATTTCTTCAAAATATGTTTCGTCTTCCTCTTCAACGGCTTTCATAATAACCAGAGTGCCGTCGTCGTCATCGTTGGGAGAGCCGTCCTCACCACACGGAGAAAGCGCAACGTATTTATTATCTCCGTCTTCATAAGCGTCGAGTATTTCAAAGTTATATTTATTACCTTCTTCATCGGTAAGTTCAACTAAATCAGGTGTGTATTCTTCATTCATTTTAAAATTCTCCTTGATAGATATTCTACTCATATTTTACTATGAATATTACTTTTAGTCAATAATTTTTATTAAAAAATTTGCAAACAATAATTATTATTGATTTTTAGCAAATTTTAATGTATTATTATAAAGTATTAATTAATAAATTTTAAGGAAGATGCTATTTGAATTTTGTTGCACCCTGTCTTTTCGGTTTAGAGGGAATTTTAGCCGATGAACTTAAAAGACTTGATATAAAAGATGTAAAGGCAGAAAACGGCAGAGTGCTGTTTTCGGGCGACAGTTATACTTTGGCGAGAGCAAATATAAATCTCAGAACTGCCGAGAGAGTTCTTATTTTGGTAGGCAGATTTAAGGCTCGTGATTTTACCGAACTTTTTGAAAATATAAAAAATCTGCCGTTTGAAAATTTTATCGGAAAATCCGACGCATTCCCCGTAAAAGGTTGGTCTTTGCAGTCAAAACTTCATTCCGTACCCGATTGCCAAAAGATTATTAAAAAGGCTATTGTAGAAAGATTGAAAACAAAATATAACACCGATTGGTTCGACGAAACCGGTAAAAAGTATCAAATTCTGTTTTCCATTTTCAAAGATGAAGTATCGGTTATGATTGATACTTCGGGCGAGGGATTGCATAAACGAGGCTACAGAGCAAATGCAAACGAAGCGCCGATTAAGGAAACGCTTGCAGCCGCTTTTTGTCTGCTTGCGAGAATTTATCCCGATACGGTTATGTTCGACCCTTTTTGCGGCTCAGGTACAATTCTTATTGAAGCGGCTACAATTGCAAATAATATTGCTCCCGGATTAAAGCGTGGCTTTATATCCGAGGGATTTGACTTTTTAAAGCAAGACGCTTTCAGAGTGGAAAGAGAAAGGGCAATTGAGGCGATAAAACGCACTTCGGATTTTAAGGCTTACGGCTCGGATATTGACAGTAAGGCTTTGGTAATTGCAAAGGAAAATGCAAAAAAAGCAGGGGTTTCCGATTGCATTGAATTTACAAAAGGCGATATAAAAGATTTTTCCATTGATCGGGAAAGGGCGCTTGTAATTACAAATCCGCCTTACGGCGAGCGTTTGCTTGATATAAAGGAAGCGGAAAAACTTTATAAAATAATGGGCGAAAAATTTGTAAAGCAACGTGGAAGAAAATATTATGTTATTACGCCCGATGAACAGTTTGAAAAGATTTTCGGAAGAGAAGCCGATAAAAGAAGAAAACTTTACAACGGAAACATAAAATGTCAGTTATATATGTATTTTAAGGCTTGATTTTTTTAAAAAGGGAATTATAAAATTTAAGGGGAATATTTTTAAAAATATGAAAACATATTTTATAGTTAATCCGAATTCGGGTAACAGCAGCGTTTTAA
This sequence comes from Acutalibacteraceae bacterium, assembly GCA_036308645.1. Classification (GTDB taxonomy): domain Bacteria; phylum Bacillota; class Clostridia; order Oscillospirales; family Acutalibacteraceae; genus RUG11462. Next base: position 61,897 of record JAXJVH010000039.1, read on the forward strand.
AAACCGTAAAGTCATTAGTTCAAAATAAAGATATTGATTATGAAATAATTACTACCGAATATTCGCATCACGCACAGGAAATCGCAAAAAACATTGCTATGAGAAATAAAGAATGTCGGATTTTTGCTTGCGGCGGCGACGGTACTATTTTTGATGTTGTAAACGGTGCGGTCGGATATGAAAATGTTGAAATAGGCGTCATTCCCTGCGGTTCGGGTAACGATTATATAAAATATTTCGGTAAAAAAGAAGATTTTCTTTGTGATGATAACATTATAAACGGCAAACCCGTTGAAGTCGATTTGATAAAGTTTCAAGATAAATACTGCGTTAATATTGCTTCTATCGGTATGGACGCTTATGTTTGTAAGCAAAAAAACAAAATGCAGTTTTTATCAAGAATAAGCGGTAATCTTGCTTATATAGTTTCTTTGTTTATTACGTTTATTTTTAATATGGGCGGCAGATTTAAAGTTAAAGTAGATGACGGCGACTATATTGAAAAAGATTTTTTGTTTATTGTGGCGGCGAACGGCAGGTTTTACGGCGGCTCGTTTAACCCTACTCCGAATGCCGTTATAAACGACGGTTTTATTGATTTGCTTTTGCTCGAAAAAGTGAGAAGATACAAAGTTATCACGCTTATGAGAAAGTATCAGCAGGGAAAACATTTGGATATTCCTAATCTGTGTAAATTGGTTCATGCAAAACGTGTTGAGGTTATAAGCAAAAAAGTAATTCCCGTAAATCTTGACGGAGAACTGTTTGATTCCGAATCCGCCGTTTTTGAAATAGCCGAAAAAGCGATAAAATTTATTGTTCCTTTAAAAATTTATGAAAAAATACATAAAAAAGAAGAAAAAACAGTGGCAAAAGCGCAAGTTTTTTAAAATAATATTATAAAATTATGAACAAAAAGTTAAACTTTGACCTTTTCTGACTTTTTTTCAAAAAAGACTTGATTTTTTGAAAAAAAGTATTAGAATATTGATATGCCTAAAGGAAAGGTATAGTAAACCACTTTGGCAGAAATTTAAATTCTATAATTTTTTTGGAGGTAAACGAAATGACAATCAAACCATTAACAGACAGAGTTGTCGTAAAAATGGAAGAGGCAGAGGAAACCACCAAAGCCGGAATTATTTTAACTAATTCAGCAAAAGAGAAACCGCAGATAGCGCAGGTTGTGGCGGTAGGCCCCGGCGGCGTTGTAGACGGATGCGATGTAGAGATGCTCGTTGAAGTCGGCGACAGAGTTTTGCTAAATAAATATGCAGGAACAGAAGTAAAGGTTGACGATGAAGAGTATATCATTGTTCGTCAGTCGGATATTCTTGCTGTGGTTGAATAATTTTTAAAAAGGAGATTTTACTATTATGGCTAAAGATTTAATTTATGGTGAAGAAGCTCGTAAAAAATTACAGGCAGGCGTTGATAAACTTGCAAATACGGTTAAGGTAACTTTAGGACCTAAAGGCAGAAATGTAGTGCTTGATAAGCAGTATGGCGCTCCGCTTATTACAAACGACGGCGTTACAATCGCAAAAGAGATTGAACTTCCCGACAACTTTGAAAATATGGGCGCTCAACTTGTAAAAGAGGTTGCTACCAAGACAAACGATGTTGCAGGAGACGGTACTACTACCGCTACACTTCTTGCACAGGCTTTGGTTCGCGAAGGTATGAAAAACGTTACAGCCGGCGCTAACCCGATGGTTGTAAGAAAAGGTATGCAAAAAGCAGTTGACACCGCAGTTGAAACAATTATTAAAAATTCTAAAACAATCAACGGCTCTGAAGATATTAAACGTGTAGCGTCTGTTTCTTCTGCCGATGATTACGTAGGCGAACTTATTGCCGACGCTATGGAAAAGGTAACAAAAGAGGGCGTTATCACTATTGAGGAGTCAAAAACAGCCGATACAACCTGTGAGGTAGTAGAAGGTATGATGTTTGACCGCGGTTATCTTTCACCTTATATGGTTACCGATACCGATAAAATGGAATGTGAACTTGACAATCCGGCAATTATCATTACCGATAAAAAAATCTCAAACATTCAGGAAATTTTACCGCTTCTTGAGCAGATAGTTCAAGCAGGAAGAAAGTTCCTTATTATTGCTGAAGATGTTGAAAACGATGCTATTTCAACTATCGTTTTGAACAAACTTCGCGGTACATTTACCTGTGCGGCAGTTAAAGCGCCGGGATTTGGCGACAGAAGAAAAGAAATGCTTCAGGATATCGCTATTCTTACAGGCGGTACTGTTATTTCAGATGAACTCGGTATGGACTTAAAAGAAGCTACTCTTGATATGTGCGGTTGTGCAAAAACCGTTAAAATCACAAAAGAGAATACTACAATTGTAAACGGTTCAGGCAATCAGGCAGAAATTAAAGCACGTTGCGAACAGATTAAAATGCAGATAGAAAAAACCACTTCTGACTTTGATAAAGAAAAATTGCAGGAGCGTCTTGCAAAACTTGCAGGCGGTGTTGCTGTAATTAAAGTCGGCGCTGCTACCGAGATTGAAATGAAAGAGAAAAAACTTCGTATTGAAGACGCTCTTTCGGCTACTAAAGCAGCAGTAGAAGAAGGAATTGTTGCAGGCGGCGGTACTGCTTTGCTTAATGTAATTCCTGAAGTTAAAGCGGTTGTTGAATCTTCCGAGGGCGATGAAAAAACAGGCGCTCAGATTGTTCTTAAAGCACTTGAAGAGCCCGTAAGACAAATTGCTGCTAACGCAGGTCTTGACGGTAGCGTTATTATTGCTAAAATTCTTGAAAGCGGAAAGGTTAATTACGGTTTTGACGCTTACAATGAAGTTTACGGTGATATGATTGAAGCAGGTATCGTTGACCCGACAAAGGTTACACGTTCAGCTTTGCAGAATGCAGCGTCTGTAGCCGCTATGGTGCTTACAACAGAAAGTTTAGTTTCTGATAATAAAGAAGATGCAGCTAAAGAAGCTGCCGCAGCTGCAGCTGCCGGTATGGCAGGCGGCGGAATGGGTGGCATGTATTAATAAATAAAGATTTAAAGCTAAGGTCGATAAAAAATCGGCCTTAGCATTTTAAGGTTATTATGGGGAATTTTTTTTCAAGATTTAAAATAAGATTAAAACCTATTCAAATAATAGCTATAGGTTTTGCGCTGATAATTTTATGCGGAGCAATAATACTTACCTTACCTGTTTCATCAGCTAAAGGTGAATGGTCTTCGTTTTCCGATTGCTTTTTTACAACTACTTCGGCTACTTGCGTTACCGGACTTGTTGTGCGTGACACAGGAACTTATTGGAGTGTATTCGGACAGCTTATTATACTTCTTTTGATTCAGGTGGGCGGTATTGGATTTATGACTGTTGCCACACTTTTTGCTTTTGTTCTAGGTAAAAAAATTACATTAAAGCAAAGAGGTCTTATTCAGGAATCGATAAATACCGACTATCCGGGTGGACTTGTTCGTCTTATGAAAAAAATTATTGTCGGTACTTTTGTTATTGAAGGTATCGGCGCCGTTATTCTCGGGATAAGGTTTTCTTTTGATTTTGGTTTTTTTAAAGGTATGTATTACGGCATATTTCATTCCATATCGGCGTTTTGCAATGCAGGATTTGACCTTCTCGGAGCTGATTACGGAGAGTATTGTTCACTCACTAATTATGCAGATGATATAACTGTTAATTTAACAATTATTTTGCTTGTTGTTATAGGCGGTATAGGATTTTTGGTGTGGAGCGATATTTGGACACATAAATTTCATTTAAGAGCATATTCAATACATTCAAAAATTGTTCTTTCCGTAACTTTGGCTTTGCTTGCTTTCGGTACATTATTTTTCTTTATGATGGAAAGTGCCAACAATCAGGAATTTGCCAATGAAACCTTTAAAAATAAGCTGTTGTTATCCTTTTTTCAATCGGGAACTACCAGAACCGCAGGCTTTAATACCTGTGATTTGGAAGGACTTTCAACAGGCTCTAAACTTTTAACTATTATTTATATGTTTATAGGCGGAAGTCCGGGTTCTACTGCAGGCGGTATTAAAACCACTACTTTTGTTGTTTTGTTATTAAGCCTTATAGCTACTGTAAGAGGAACTCCTGACTTGAATATCTTTAAAAGAAGACTTGAAGCTGACGCATCGAGAAAAGCTAATGCGGTTGTGCTTACAAATATGTCGCTTGCTATATTTGCGGCAATTGTAATAAGTGTAAATCATAATTTCTTACTTGAAGATGTTTTTATAGAGACTTTTTCAGCAATAGGTACGGTTGGACTTTCAACAGGCATTACAAGGTCTTTAAATGAAGTTGAAAGAATTGTTATATGCATACTTATGTATTGCGGTAGGGTAGGTTCTCTGTCGTTTGCAATTTCTTTTTCAAAAAGTAAAGTTCATAATATCAGGCGGCCTGAAACAAAAATCAGTATAGGATAGGTGGAAATATGAAATCTTTTTTAGTAATAGGTCTTGGAAAATTCGGCTCTTATTTGAGCGTAAAATTAGCCTCATTAAAAAATGAAGTAATGGTTGTTGATAAAGATGAAGAAGCGGTTAAAAATGTGGCTGCTTATGTCAATAACTGTTCAATAGTTGACTGTACCAATGAAGAGGTATTAAAACAACTCGGCGTTCGTGATTTTGATTATGTTTTTGTTTGTATAGGTGATGATTTTAAATCTTCGCTAGAAATTACTTCAATGGCAAAAGAACTCGGCGCTCAAAATGTTATTTCAATGGCAAGCGAGGATATGCACGCAAAATTTCTTTTGAAAAACGGTGCGGACAAAGTAGTATATCCCGAAAAAAATCTTGCCGAAAAATTAGCGGTAAAATACAGCGCTGATACGGCGTTTGATTATATAGAACTTACAGAGGAATATTTTATTTCCGAAATAAATGTGCCTGATATTTGGGTTGATAAATCTATTAAAGAGGCAAATATTCGTGCTAAACACAGCATAAATATTCTCGCTACCAAAGAAGGCGAAAAGGTGTTTCCGATGCCCGGCGCAGATTATGTATTTAAGGGTGACGAGCATCTTATTGTTATGGGAAAGAATACCGATATTCAAAAATTTATTAAAAAATATAATTAAAAAATAAAAAATTATTTTATAAAGGAGGTTGATTTTTAAATCAATCTTCTTTTTTTATAAAAAAGTGTTGACAAACAGAATTTGAGTGATATAATATAAACAGATGAACAAATGAACAAATGTTCAAATGATAAAACGAGGAGGCTGAAAATGACTGAAGAAAAATTAAATTCTATCGTTAATGAAGAGGTTGTTAAAAACGTAATTGAAAAACAACCCGCCGATGAATATTTGTATGATTTGGCTGAACTTTTTAAGGTTTTCGGCGATTCAACAAGAATTAAAATTCTTTATGCGCTTATAGAAAGCGAACTTTGCGTAGGGGATTTAGCAGGGCTTTTAAAGGCAAGCACTTCTGCAATAAGCCATCAGTTGAAAATTTTGAAAGATGCAAAACTTGTTCGTTTTAGACGAGAGGGCAAAAATATTTTTTATACGCTTGACGACGACCATGTAAGAAACATACTCAGTATGGGTATGGAACATATTGAAGAATGAGGTTATTTTTATGAAAAAGATTTATGATATTGAAGTAGATTGCGCAAATTGTGCCGCTAAAATGGAAGAAGCGGTAAAGCAGACAGAGGGCATATTAAATGCTACAATCAGTTTTATGACTTTAAAATTAAAAGTTGAATTTAAAGACGGCGCCGATGAAAAATCGGTTATGAAACAGGCGCTTAAAAACTGTAAAAAGGTTGAAAGCGATTGCGAAATTTATCTCTGAAAATAGGAGTTTTTATGAATAAAAAGCAGAAAAAGGTACTTTTGAGAATTATTATTTCCGCTTTTTTTATGGTAGTTTTTTGGATTTTAGCGGTAATATTTTCGATTAATATTTGGCTTGAAGCGGCACTGTTTTTGATACCGTATTGTATAATAGGCTATGATATTCTGATAAAAGCGGGAAAAGGGATAATTAATCGTCAGGTTTTTGATGAAAATTTTCTAATGGCGGTCGCTACTGTAGGCGCAATGCTGCTCGGTGATTTTCGCGAGGGCGTTGCCGTAATGCTTTTTTATCAAGTCGGCGAATTGTTTCAGAGCGTCGCAGTCGGAAAAAGCCGTAAAAACATTGCGGCTTTAATGGACATTCGCCCTGATTACGCTAACGTTATAATTGACGGTAATCTTACCAAAGTTTTGCCCGATGAAGTTGAAATCGGCACCGAAATCATTGTAAACCCCGGTGAAAAAGTGCCGATTGACGGAATTGTTATCGAGGGTAAAACTTCGCTTGATACTTCTTGTCTTACAGGAGAGAGCGTTCCGAGAGAAGCGTCTGTCGGCGATGAAATTATAAGCGGATGTATTAATTTAAGCGGTGTTTTAAAAATTAAGACAACGAAAGAGTTCGGCGACTCCACAGTATCAAAAATACTTGACTTGGTTGAAAATTCAAGTATGAAAAAGTCACGTTCTGAAAACTTTATAACAAAGTTTGCAAAATACTACACCCCGATTGTGTGCTATAGCGCTTTGGCTTTAGCGATTATACCTCCGTTAGTTAGCATAGTTATCGGTAATACTGCCTTGTGGTCGCAATGGATTGTGCGTGCGCTTACCTTTTTGGTTATAAGTTGTCCTTGTGCGCTTGTAATTTCAATACCTTTGAGTTTTTTCGGCGGTATCGGTTGCGCTTCCAAAAACGGTATCCTTGTAAAAGGCTCAAACTATCTTGAGGCGTTGTCGAAAACAAAATACATTGTTTTTGATAAAACGGGAACGCTTACAAAAGGCGTTTTTGAAGTTACGGACATTTCTGCCTGCAATGGATTTTCTAAAGAAGACTTGCTTTATTATGCGTCGTGTGCAGAAAGCGCTTCAAGCCATCCGATAGCGCAAAGCATTATTAAGGCTTACGGTAAACACATAGACCTTCAAAAAATTAAAAATATTAAAGAACTTGCAGGTCACGGAGTGAGCGCCGATGTTGACGGAAAACAGGTTGCGGTCGGCAATCTAAAATTAATGAAAAGTATTGGCGTTGAGGTTGATGACGATATAGTCGGTACGGCAGCTTATGTCGTTATTGACGGCGTTTATGCAGGGTGTATAACAATTTCCGATGTGATTAAACCTACTTCAAAATCTGCACTTAATCTGCTTAAAAAATGCGGTATTAAGCAAACGGTTATGCTTACGGGCGATAATAAAAAAGTTGCGCAGAGCGTAGCGGCTGAAATCGGTATAGATGTTGTAAAATCCGAATTATTGCCTGCCGATAAGGTTGAACAGGTTGAAAAATTACTTGACAGTAAAGGTGCAAATGAAAAATTAGCCTTTGTCGGCGACGGTATTAACGACGCACCTGTTTTATCACGAGCAGACATAGGAATAGCAATGGGAGCGTTAGGCTCTGACGCTGCTATTGAAGCGGCTGATATTGTGCTTATGGACGATAATCCCGAAAAAATTTCACTTGCTATGAAAATATCTGTGGGAACGCTTAAAATTGTAAAACAAAATATTGTATTTGCCTTGCTTGTAAAAGCAGTTTGCCTTATACTCGGCGCTGTCGGTCTTGCAAATATGTGGCTTGCTATATTTGCAGATGTCGGTGTAATGGTGCTTGCGGTATTAAACGCAACAAGGGCTTTAAGGATTAAAAACAAATAATTATGAGAAAGCTTTCTTTATATATCGGCTCGCAGTTTAAAAAACCGAGAGGTTTTTTCGGAAAATGCTGTTGCATTGTTATGAATGTTATAAATAATGCAATGTATCGAAGGGTTTTGCAGTATATTGATGCTGATGAGAAAACAAAAATTCTGGATATTGGTTACGGAAACGGATATCTAATAAATAGAATTTATAAAAAGTATTCTTCAATTATTTATGGAATTGATATTTCAGAAGATATGAAAAAAGAAGCGGAAAAGCGCAATGAACAAGGTGTAAAAAACGGCAACATAAAATTATCGGTAGGGGATTGCTGCAATTGCGTGTATAGTGATAATTTTTTTGATATTATTACAACTGTTAATACTGTATATTTCTGGCAAAGTTCCGAGGTCGGACTGGCGGAAATGTACAGAATATTAAAACCAAACGGTGTGTTTTATAATGTTGTATATACTAAAGAGTGGCTTCAAAGGCTTTCATACACAAAAGAAGGATTTCACTTTTTTTGAAAAGCAGGAATTATGTACTCTCGGTAAACAGTCGGGATTTAGCAATGTAGCAGTTATAGATATCAGCAAAAATAAGAGTTTTATGGTAATATACAAAAAATGACCTGTGTTAATCACAGGCCATTTTTCTTATAGCACGTTTTATATAGACTGTTAAAGACTGTTAAATTTTTGCTACATAGAGTGTAACTTTTTCGCCGTTAATGTTCCATTCTTTTTCAAATCCGTCGATTTTGCCGTCAACAATTTCATCGCAAAGAACATCGTTTTTGATTGTATCGGCGTTATCGCTTAATAATTCGGCAATTTTGCCGTTACCTGCTGATGCAACTTTGATATGATCCATAACTTCAAAGCCTGCGTCCTTACGCATTGTCTGAATTTTAGAAATGATTTCACGAACAAAGCCTTCTTCAATAAGTTCATCGGTAAGAACAGTATCAAGCGCAACGGTAATACCGTTATCGGAAAGCGAGAAATAACCCTCTTTCTGTTTGATGTCTATAAGCAAATCATCTTCGGTAACGGAAATATCACCGCTTGGAAGTTTTAATGTAAGCGAACCGTTTGCATCAAGTTCGGCTTTAGCGGCAGAACCGTCAATCTCTGCAAGATATGCTCTGATTTCACCTAACTGCTTACCGTACTTCGGACCGAGAGTCTTTAACTGCGGTTTGAACGAATAAGACATAAATGAAGCAACATCATCGCAAAATTCAACTTGTTTTATATTAAGTTCATCTTCAATAATCTTAACAAAATACTCTGAAAGTTCAGCGTCGGCTTTAACAAACATTTTATTAAGCGGCTGACGGTTTTTCATATTGGAGCCGTTTCTTGCGGCACGTCCTAGCACGACAATGTTAAGAGCCTCTTCCATATCGTTTTCGAGTTTTTTATCAATCATATCTTCGTTAACTTCGGGGAACATACAAAGATGAACTGATTCCGGAGCGGATTTATCAATAGAGCATACAAGATTTCTGTATATATCTTCTGTCATAAACGGAATCATAGGAGCGGCGGTTTTTGCAATAGTAACAAGCGCAGTATATAAGGTCATATATGCGTTAATCTTGTCGTCGGACATACCCTGCGCCCAAAATCTTTCTCTGCAACGGCGAACATACCAGTTAGACATTTCATCAACAAAATTTTGCAGACTTCTTGCGGCTTCGGGAATTCTGTAATTAGCGAGGTTATCGTCAACGTCTTTTACAACAGAATTAAGTTTTGATAATAACCACTTATCCATAACCGAAAGGGAGTCATAGTTAAGAGTGTATTTTGTTGCGTCAAAATTATCAATATTGGCATAAAGCACAAAGAACGCATAAGTGTTCCAAAGCGTACCTAAAAACTTTCTTTGTCCCTCGGTTACTGCTTTTCCATGGAAACGGTTTGGTAACCAAGGCGCTGAATTGATATAGAAATACCAGCGAATAGCGTCTGCACCGTAAGTATTAAGAGCGTCAAACGGGTCAACGGCATTTCCTTTTGATTTAGACATTTTTTGTCCGTTTTCATCCTGCACGTGACCGAGAACGATAACGTTTTTAAACGGCGCTTTGTCAAAGATAAGCGTTGAAATTGCAAGAAGCGAATAGAACCAGCCTCGAGTTTGGTCAACGGCTTCCGAAATGAAGTCGGCAGGGAACTGTGCTTCAAATAATTCTTTGTTTTCAAAAGGATAATGATGCTGAGCAAAAGGCATAGAACCGCTGTCAAACCAACAGTCGATAACTTCGGGCACACGTTTCATCTGCTTGCCGCAATGAGGACATTTGATTGTAACTGCGTCAATATAAGGACGGTGAAGTTCAATATCATCAGGGCAGTTATCAGACATTGATTTTAACTCCTCAATAGAGCCGATTGCGTGTAAATGACCACATTCACATTGCCAAATATTAAGCGGCGTTCCCCAATATCTGTTACGGGAAATACCCCAATCCTGCACGTTTTCAAGCCAATCGCCGAATCTTCCTTTGCCGATAGATTCAGGAATCCAATTTATTGTATTGTTGTTTTTGATAAGGTTATCCTTAACATCGGTCATTTTGATAAACCAGCTTTCTCTTGCATAGTAGATAAGCGGTGTATCGCAACGCCAGCAATGAGGATAATCATGCTCAAATTTAGGAGCGTCAAAAAGCAAACCTTGTTTTTCAAGGTCAACAAGTATCGGCTTGTCGGCGTCTTTTACAAATAAACCTGCGTAATCGGTTTCTTCTGTCATATTACCTTTGCCGTCTACAAACTGAATAAAAGGTAAATCGTTTTCTCTGCCTACTCTTGCGTCATCTTCACCGAATGCAGGTGCAATATGAACAATACCTGTACCGTCAGACATTGTTACATAGTTGTCGCAGGTTACAAAATGTGCTTCTTTATTTTGCTTTTTAGCAGAGTCGCCGGCACATTTGAACAAAGGCACATATTTTTTACCTTTAAGGTCGGTGCCTTTATATGTTTCAAGTACAGTGTAAGCAGGAGTATCTTCGGTTGCGAGTTTTCCTAAAACTTTATCTAAAAGCGCTTGAGCCATATAATAGGTGTAGCCGTCGGCTGCTTTTACTTTACAGTAGGTTTCATTAGGATTAACGCATAGAGCGGTGTTTGAAGGAAGAGTCCAAGGTGTTGTTGTCCAAGCAAGGAAATAAGCGTCTTCATTTTGAACTTTAAATCTTACAATAGCCGAACGCTCTTTTACGGTTTTGTAGCCTTGCGCTACTTCGTGAGAAGAAAGCGGAGTGCCGCAACGCGGACAGTACGGAACAATTTTAAAGCCTTTATATAAAAGACCTTTTTCAAAAATCTGTTTTAATGCCCACCATTCAGACTCGATAAAGTTATTATCATAAGTTACATAGGGGTGTTCCATATCAGCCCAAAAACCGACTGTCTGTGAGAAATCCTCCCACATACCTTTATATTTCCAAACCGATTCTTTACACTTTGTAATAAAAGGGTCAAGACCGTATTCCTCAATCTGTTCCTTTCCGTCAAGTCCTAAAAGTTTTTCAACTTCAAGTTCAACAGGAAGTCCGTGAGTATCCCAGCCTGCTTTTCTCGGAACCATATAGCCTTTCATAGTGCGGTATCTCGGAATCATATCCTTAATAACACGGGTTAATACATGACCGATGTGCGGTTTGCCGTTAGCAGTCGGAGGGCCGTCATAAAAAACATAAGGCTTTCCGTCTTTTCTTTCTTCGATTGATTTTTCAAAAATCTTTTCATCTCTCCAAAACTTTTCAACGTTTTTTTCACGTTCGACAAAGTTAAGGTCTGTAGAAACTTTTTCGTACATTTAGCTTGACTCCTTTTTATAAAATAAAAAACCTTTGCCCTAATAGGACAAAGGAAAACTTCTTTGTTTATAAACCACCTATTACTGTTTACGAAGTGTAATAAAACACTTGATAAAAGTTCCCTTTAACGCAGGAAAAGCGTCGTTATTTACTGAAAATTCAATAACGCTACTCCGAAGTGATTTGCGACTTTAATGAAATTATCGGTCTTTCACCCTCACCGATTCGCTGAAACTCTTAGAAAAGCGCCTGTCTTCATCACAGTATTTATCGTTTATATTTTGTATATTATCATAATTTTTTTAGTTTGTCAATAAATTTAAGATTGGTTTTTGAAAATATATTTCTACGTTGTAAATAGATGTAACGCATTTTTATCAAAAAAGTGAATAAGATAAAGTATAATCACTTTTTATGGTATTTTTAAGTAAATTATGTGATTAAATGGTTGACAAAATTCGATTTTTAATATATAATATACACAATATTGATGCAATTTCAAGTCTAATTATAAGTTTTTATTTCAGAGAGAGTATGTTTGGTGAAAATACTCATAAAATCTTTTAAGCGCCAACTTGAAGAAAAAGCACAATAATGAAGAATTATTGCGTATTCCTGCGTTAAAGGAAATATGAGTGGCACGTTTGAAGTGCAATTTGGGTGGTACCGCGGTTAATATCGTCCCAAGTTGTCTTTGGGCGTCTTTTTTATTGAATTTTTTTATTTTAAGGAGATATGTTAAAATGCAATGGACAGGATTAAATGAACTTAGAGAGAAGTATTTGTGCTTTTTTGAGTCAAAAGGACATTTAAGATTAAAGAGTTTTCCGCTTGTGCCAAAGGATGATAAAAGCCTTTTGCTTATCAATTCCGGTATGGCTCCTATGAAAAAATATTTTACGGGCGAAGTTACTCCGCCGAGAAAAAGAGTTACAACTTGCCAAAAATGTATTCGTACTCCCGATATTGAACAGGTTGGTAAAACCGCAAGACACGGTACTTATTTTGAAATGCTTGGTAACTTCTCTTTCGGCGATTACTTTAAACACGAAGCAACTGCATGGGCGTGGGAATTTTGCACAGAAGTGCTTGAAATGCCTGTGGATAAAATCTGGGTTTCTATTTATCAGGACGATGACGAGGCTTTTGATATTTGGACTAAAGAAGTCGGAGTATCTCCTGACAGAATAGTTCGTTTCGGCAAAGAAGATAACTTTTGGGAGCATGGTTCAGGTCCTTGCGGCCCGTGTTCGGAACTTTATTTTGACCGCGGTGAAAAATACGGTTGCGGCAAACCTGATTGTAAGGTAGGCTGCGAATGTGACAGATACGTAGAATTCTGGAATAATGTATTTACCCAGTTTGAAAATGATGGCAACGGCAATTACACTCCGCTCGATCATCCTAATATTGATACGGGTATGGGACTTGAGCGTTTGGCTTGTATTATGCAGGATGTAAATAATATTTTTGAGGTTGATACTGTTCAGAATATTATGAAACACGTCAGCAAAATCGCAGGCGTGCATTACGGCGACAGCGAAAAGACAGACGTTTCTCTTCGAGTAATAACCGACCATATTCGTTCTACAACATTTATGATTGCCGACGGCGTTATGCCGTCTAACGAGGGCAGAGGTTATGTTCTTCGCCGTTTGTTAAGACGTGCGGCAAGACACGGTAAATTACTCGGTATAAACCGTTCTTTCCTTTATGAAGTTTGCGATACGGTTATAGAGGAAAATAAAAACGCTTATCCTGAAGTTCTTGAGAAAAAAGACTTTATTAAAAAACTTATCAAAAACGAAGAAGAATCTTTTATCAAAACAATCGATCAGGGACTTGCAATGCTCAGTGATTTGATTGATACCATTGAGGGAAAAGAACTTTCGGGCGGCAGTGCGTTTAAACTTTATGATACTTACGGTTTTCCGCTTGACCTTACAAAAGACGTTCTTGAAGAAAACGGATTGACCGTAAACGAAGAAGAATTTCAAAAATTGATGGTCGAGCAGAAAGAAAGAGCAAGAAATGCACGTAAGGCTTCCGACGGCGAATCATGGGCAAGCAAGGATATGAAATTTGAAAATATTTCTTCTACCGAATTTGTCGGTTATGAAAAACTTTCATGCGACGCTACAATAAAAGCGATTGTTTTTGAAAACGAACCGGCTTCTGAAATTTCGCAGGGTAATCATGCAATAGTCGTTCTTGATAAAACTCCTTTCTACGCTGTTTCGGGAGGTCAGGTTGCAGATACAGGCGTTATTTCTTTAGATAAAGGCGTTTTTGAAGTTAATAATGTTAAGAAAAATCCCGACGGCGTTTATATGCACTTTGGTGTTGTAAAAAGCGGAAAATTGGCTATTGACGATAAAGTAGGAGCAGATGTTGACAGTAAGCAAAGACACTCTATTATGAGAAATCATACAGCGGCTCATCTTTTGCAGAATGCTTTGAGAAAAGTACTCGGTACTCATGTTGAACAGGCAGGTCAGGAGGTAACCGCAAACAGACTTCGTTTTGACTTTACTCATTTTTCAGCAATGACAAATGAAGAGTTAATGCAGGTTGAATTTATTGTAAACGAAGAAATTTTAAATTCTATCGAAGTTGTTACCGAAGTTTTGCCTATAGAAGAGGCAAAGAAAAAAGGCGCGATGGCGCTTTTCGGCGAGAAATACGGCGATACCGTAAGAGTTGTTACGGCAGGGGATTCGGTTGAATTCTGCGGCGGTACTCACGTTACCAATACCGCTCAATTAGGACTTTTCCATATTATTAGCGAAAGTTCAATCGCTTCAGGCGTTCGCCGTATTGAAGCGGTTACAGGTGTAGGAATACTTGAATATATCAGAGCAAACGAGTTCATTCTTTCAAAACTTTGCGAGGCTGTAAAAGCAGGAAATCCGGGAGAACTTACCGATAAGGTTACTTCGGCAATTTCCGAACTTAAAAACACCGAGCGAAAACTTTCTGAAATGAATCAGCAGATAGCCGCTCAAAAGGCCAAAGAAATGCTTTCAAAAGCAAGAGAAGTAAAAGGCGTCAAGGTTATTGCTTTTGCAACAACAGGTGTTGATTCGAATAACTTAAGAAATATGTGCGATACATTTAAAGACCTTAATCCAAATATTGCGGCCGTAGTTGCAGGAATAAACCGTGAAAAAATGACAGTTACTTTTGCAGCAGGTTGTGGTAAAGAAGCGGTTAAAAAAGGCGCTCACGCAGGAAATATCGTTCGTGAAGTTGCGGCAATTACAGGCGGCAAAGGCGGCGGAAAACCCGACAGCGCTATGGCAGGCGGTAAAGACGTAACAAAAGTAGACGAGGCTTTGCTTGCAGTTGACGATATAATCTCAAAAATGATTAAGGAGTAGATTTATATGGATTGTTTGTTTTGCAAAATAATAAACGGCGAAATCCCTTCCGAAAAGGTTTATGAGGACGAATATCTTTATGCTTTTAAAGATATTAACCCACAAGCGCCGTTTCACGTGCTTATTATTCCTAAAGAGCATATTGATTCGGCGGCCGAAATAACAGAGGAAAATTCTGAAATTATTTCAAAAGTATTTGTAGCTGCCGCAAAGATTGCAAAAGAGAATAAATTAGAAAACGGATTTAGAATTGTTACAAATTCAGGCGAATACGGATGTCAGTCGGTTCATCATATTCATTTTCACCTGTTATCAGGCAAAAAATTATCAGAAAAAATGTGTTAGGATGTGTAAATATGAAAACATATAAAATGACTATTGCAGGGCTACAGCGTGAACTTCCTATTTTTTCAATAGGCGATAATATTTCTATTGCCGCATTTATTATGTTCGGCGACGCCGAACTCACTGTTGCCGCAGCGGCTGAACTTTTGAAAAAAGTTCCCGATTTTGATTATATTTTAACTCCCGAAGCAAAATCCATTCCGCTTGCTCACGAAATGTCAAGACAAAGCGGTAAAAAGTATTTTGTTGCAAGAAAAGGTACAAAATTATATATGGGTAATCCGCTTTCGGTTTCGGTAAAATCAATTACTACCGACAGAGTTCAGCATTTATATTTGAGCGAATATGAGGCAGAAGAATTAAAAGGGAAAAGGGTTTTAATTGTTGATGATGTTATTTCTACAGGTGAATCGCTTATTGCCATTAAAAAACTTGCAAGCGAAGCAGGTTGTCAAATAGCGGCAAGTTGTTCTGTTTTAGCAGAGGGCGACGCCGCAAACAGAGATGATATTATCTTTTTAGAGCCGTTACCGCTTATAAAAGAATAAAGGATTTTTATACAATGCAATTTGAAAAGGCATATTTTGAGGCTGCTTTCGGTACGCCGAAGCAGTTAAAACCCTCTGACTGTAAAGAGGTTGCTTTTTCCGGCAGGTCAAATGTCGGAAAAAGTTCTTTGATAAATAAGATTCTCAATCGCAAAGGTTTAGCAAAAGTCAGTTCACAGCCGGGAAAAACAGTAACTATTAATTTTTATAATACGGTTGATTCACGTCTTGTGGATTTACCCGGATACGGTTACGCAAAAGTTTCGGCAGGTGAAAAACGCAGATGGGCCGATTTAATGGACGCATATTTTTCAACAGGCAGAAATATAGCGCTTGTTGTGCAACTTGTTGATATGCGCCATAAACCGAGCGAACTTGACCTTGATATGATTGATTATCTTGAACAAATGGGTTATGATTTTGTCATTGCGCTTACTAAATCAGACAAACTCAATAAAACCGAAACAAAAAACAGGCTTGAATCTTTCGAAGAAGAACTCTCTTTTCTTGATAAAAAGCCTAAAATGATTCCCGTTTCTTCTCTTAAAGGCGATGGAATTGAGGAACTAAAAGCGTATATTTCATTGAAAGTAAAGGGTGAAGAATAATGTTTACAAGTGAATGTTTAGGAGTAGAAAACGGACATCTTACAATCGGCGGTTGCGATACGGTTGAACTCGCAAATCAATTTGGCACTCCGCTTTATGTTATGGACGAGCAAACCGTTAGAAACAACTGCAGAATGTTTAAAAAATCAATTGATGATAATTACGAAAGCGGTCTTGTTCTTTTTGCAAGCAAGGCGCTTAACTGTTTGCAGATGTGCAGAATTGCCAAAGAAGAAGGCTTAGGTCTTGACTGCGTTTCGGGCGGTGAAATTTATACTGCTTTAAAAGCGGGTTTCCCTGCTGATAAAATTTATTTCCACGGAAATAATAAAACTACCGACGAAATGATTTATGCCATTGAAAATAAAATCGGCACTATTATTGTCGATAATCATTTTGAACTCGAAGAACTGAATGAATTGGCAAAGAAAAGAAATGTGACAGTTGATATTATGTTTAGAATTAAACCTGGCATCGACGCACATACTCATGATTTCATCAGAACAGGTCAAATCGACTCAAAATTCGGTTTTGCTCTTGAAAACGGCGAGGCTTTTGACGCTGTAAAAGCAACTAAAGATATGTCAAACGTTAATCTTATCGGTTTACATTGTCATATCGGTTCGCAGATTTTTATGGATACTCCGTTTATTGAAGCCGCAAAGGTTATGATGAATTTTTATAAAAAAATTAAAGATGAATTGGAAATGGAACTAAAAGTTCTTAATCTCGGCGGCGGATTTGCTATTAAATACCTCGAATCGGACGAGCATTTTGCTTATGAAATGTATATGAAAGAGGTTGCAAGCGTAATAAAAGATTTCTGCTTAGAAAACAATCTTTCCGTACCTATGATTTTGATTGAGCCCGGACGTTCAATCGTCGGCGCGGCAGGTATTACTCTTTATAAAGTCGGCGCCGTTAAAGAAATTAAAAATGTTAGAAATTATGTTTCTATCGACGGCGGTATGGGCGATAATCCGAGATATGCGCTTTATCAGTCTGATTATGAGGTTATTGTTGCAAATAAAGCGGATAAACCCCGTGATTATGTTGCTACCATTGCAGGTAAATGTTGTGAAAGCGGCGACCTTATTCAGGAAAATACTAAAATTGCCACTCCTTGCAAAGGCGATACGGTTGCGGTACTTTCTACAGGCGCATATAACTATTCTATGGCTTCAAATTATAACAGAATTCCAAGACCTGAAATGATTATGATTAATGATAAAAAGCCTTATACAATTATAAAAAGAGAAACTTATGAGGATATTGTGAGAAACGATATTTAATTAAATTTATAGGAGAAACAGTATGTTTATTGATGTTGCCAAAATTCACGTTAAAGCCGGCGACGGCGGTAACGGAGCGGTAACCTTTCACAGAGAAAAATATGTGGCTAACGGCGGTCCTGACGGTGGCGACGGCGGTAAAGGCGGCGATATTGTTTTCGTTGCCGATAAGCATTTGACTACTCTTGCCGATTTTAGGTATAAAAGAAAATATACTGCCGCAAACGGTGAAAAAGGCGGCTCTAACAGATGCTACGGTAAATCAGGCGCCGATACAATTATAAAAGTACCTGTCGGAACGGTTTTTAAAGAAAGCGAATCGGGCAGAATAATGGCGGATCTTTCCGACGGCGAGAGTTTCGTTGCCGCAAAAGGCGGTAAAGGCGGTTGGGGAAATACTCATTTTGCTACGTCAACACGCCAAATTCCCCGTTTTTCCAAAGACGGAAAACCCGGAGAAGAATTTGACATTACAATGGAGTTAAAACTTTTGGCAGACGTAGGCTTGCTCGGTTATCCGAATGTGGGAAAATCTACTTTGGTATCGGTAGTTTCACAGGCAAAGCCTAAAATTGCAAATTATCATTTTACTACGCTTACTCCTGTGCTCGGAGTGGTTATAGTTGATGACGATTGCTCGTTTGTTATTGCCGATATTCCCGGTGTTATCGAGGGCGCAGGCGAAGGTGCAGGACTCGGTCATCAGTTTTTGCGTCATGTTGAACGTTGCAGACTTTTATTGCATATTGTTGACGTTTCGGGTTCTGAAGGGAGAGATCCTATAAGCGACTTTGAAACAATAAATAAAGAATTAAAAGTTTTTTCGCCCGAACTTAGCACTCGTCCTCAAATTGTCGTTGCAAATAAAATTGATATGGCAGAACCCGAACAAATTGAAGAATTTAAGAAATATGTTGAAGATAAAGGTCTTAAATTCTTTAAAATTTGTGCGCCGATTTCCGAAGGCACAAAAGAACTTATCAATTTTGTGGCAAAAGAACTCGAAAAATTACCGCCGATTATTAAATATGAGGCTGAAGAAGCGCCTGAAATCGAGATTAAATCTACAGACAATCACGAATTTGAAATTGTTAAGCATAATGATTATTATGAAGTTATTGCCGAGTGGATTCATCCGCTTATGGATAAAACAAACCCGAATGATTACGAACAATTACAGTATTTCCAAACTGTTTTGGAAAAGTCGGGTATTATCGACGCATTGCGAGAAAAGGGCGTAAAAAACGGCGATACTGTTGTAATTTATGACTTTGAATTTGATTTTATTGATTAAAATTAAATCATAATTAGAGGTGTTTATGCTTGAAATAAAAAATAAGTTTGATATTAAAACTGCTACAACCGACCAATTGGCTTTTGTTGGCGACGCAGTTTATTCTTTGCTTGTAAGAGAACGGCTTTGCGTTTTAGGCAAATGCCGTTCGGGAGATTTACATACGTCTTCGGCTAAACTTGTTAAAGCAAAAGGACAAGCCGAAGCATTTCACAAAATCGAAGAGCATTTAAGTGAACAAGAAGTTTCTTATTATAAAAAAGGCAGAAATGCACATAATAATCATACCCCGAAAAATGCAACCGAAGGCGATTACCATTGTGCGACAGGCCTTGAAACTTTGTTCGGATTTTTATATCTTTCGGGCAAAAACAAAAGAATTTATGAACTGTTTGAAATAATTTTCAATTAATATTTATAAACAGTAATTTAAAACAGCAATTTAAAACAGCAATCTTTTAGTTTACATAACTATAACTTTACATATTTTAAAGGTGTGAAGTAATTTTGAGTTTAAAATCTAAAAGATTAGATATTTTATTTTTTATAGCGGGTAGCGTTTTGGTATCAATCGGAATTTCGGTTTTTACTGCGCCTAATGATATTGCGGCAGGCGGTTTTACAGGAATAGCAACCATACTTTATTCGCTTTTTGGTATTCCTGTGGGTAGTACGGTACTGTTTTTAAATATCCCCGTATTTATTTTCGGCGCTAACAAATTCGGTTTAAAATTCATATATAAATCAATTATTGCTACTATGATTATGACCGTTTTAATTGATATTTCAGCACTTGTTTTGCCGATTTATAAAGGTGAGAAAATACTTTCCGCAATCTTCGGCGGATTGATTATGGGGATAGGTCTCGGAATTATTTTTTTAAGAGGCGCTACAACCGGCGGAGTGGATATAATCGCAAAACTAATTCGTTTAAAATATCAGCATTGGTCAATCGGAAATATTATTATGCTGCTTGACGCAGTTGTTATTGTTGCCTCGGCAATAGTCTACCGCAATATTGAAAATGCTCTTTTTGCAGTAATCGCTATATTTGTTCAGTCAAAAGCGATTGACATGTTGCTTTACGGCGGAGACAGGGGAAGACTTATTCTTGTAAAATCCGAACATTGCAAAGAAATTCTTGAAAAAGTCGAAGAATTGCTCGGCAGACTGCCTTCGTTCATTGATAACAAGAATGAAAAAAGAGATATTATACTTTGCGCTACTCACAGATATGAGGCGGCAAGGTTTCATAAAATTGTAAAAGATGTTGATAAAACGGCATTTATCGTTACAATAGAAGCAGGAGAAATAATAGGAGAGGGGTTTAAAAATTATGAATCTGCCTGACGGATTTTTAGATTGTATGAAAGATACTTTAAAAGATGATTATGACAGTTATTATGAACTGCTTGACACCCCTCCTTACAGAGGATTAAGAGTAAATACTTTAAAAGCAGATGTATCTTTTATAAGGGATAATATCGGATTTGAAACACAGCCTTTGCCTTTTTGCGACAAAGGTTTTTATATTGATAATAATTTAAAAGGCGTCGGTAATCATCCTTATCATCATTGCGGCGCAATCTATTTGCAAGAGCCGTCCGCTATGAGCGCAGTAACCGCTTTAGATGTAAACCCCGGTGATAAAGTGCTTGATTTGTGTGCAGCACCGGGAGGAAAATCTACTCAAATTGCGGCAGAACTTAAAGGAAAAGGCTTGCTCTGGTCTAATGAATACATACCAAACAGGGCAAAAATACTTTGTTCCAATTTAGAAAGATGCGGTGTAAAAAATTCGGTTGTTTCAAATGCCGACACCTCAAAAATAGCAGAAAATCTGAAAGGTTATTTTGACAAAGTTTTGGTTGACGCACCCTGTTCGGGCGAGGGAATGATAAGACGAGAGCCTAACGCTGTTACACAGTGGAAAAAAAGCAACCGTGATATGTGCGCTGTAAGACAGAGTGAAATTCTTGATAACGCCGCAAAGTGTGTAAAATCGGGCGGAACGCTTGTTTACTCAACCTGCACTTTATCAATCGAGGAAAACGAGCAGACTGTTGAAAACTTTTTAAAGAGAAATCCCGATTTTGAATTAGTTGAAATTTCGCAAAAATTCGGCAGAAACGGCTATACATATTTTACTGAAAATAAGGATATAAGCAAATGCCGACGTATTCTTTTTGCCGACGGCGGCGAAGGTCATTTTATCGCAAAGTTTATTTGTAAACGTGATGATTATTTCACCACAAGAAATTTTGATTTTAGAGCGGCAGATAACAAACTTTTTTATGAATTTTATGAACAGCATTTTAAGGATAATCTGCAAAATGTTTATGAAAATAAAGGAATTATCTATATTTTGCCCGAAGAATATCCCGATACCAAAGGTATAAAAATTTTAAAGGCAGGCGTAAAGGCAGGGGAGTGCTTAAAGAACAGATTTATACCTTCGCATGAATTATATATGTCTAAATCTGTTAATGAGATAAAGTCCGTAGAAAACATTTCATTGAATGATAACCGAATTTTTGACTATTTACACGGTCTTGAAATTGATTGCGATTTAAAAGGGTATACCGCAGTTGCGGTCGACGGAATGATAACAGGATTCGGTAAAGCCTCTAACGGAAAATTAAAGAACCATTATCCGAAAGGTCTTAGAATATTATAAGAAAATCTGCTCATAATACCTTTAAAGAGGTGTTTTAAATGGACAGAAATACTGAATATTTATCGGATATTTACAGAGGAGTGCGAATGGGTGCGGAAACACTCGACAGTGTGATAAAGCGTACCGATGCAAAAATCATCAAGCAAGAGCTTATGCGTGAAAAACATACTTACAGAGAATTTGAAAATAAACTTATGAACGAAATTCGCAGCAGACATCAAAAACCAAAGCCGATAAGCAAAACAAAAAAACGTATGGCAAAGATGGGAATTGTAATGAATACCGCACTTGATAACAGCCCAAGTCACATTGCAGATTTAGTTATTCAAGGCAATAATATGGGTATTATAGGTATGAATAAAACTAAAAATCATCACAGGCTTTGCGATAAACGTATAACAGGTCTTGCCAATGAATTAATTGATATACAAAAGCAAAATATTGATAATTTAACAAGATTTTTATAATTTTAAAGAGGAATCTGTTTGATATGGTATTTACAAATGAGTCGGATTAATAATGTTGAAAAAATAAAAATATCACAATAATTTAAATATAAAACAAAAATCTCCCTTGAAAATATACAAGGGAGATATTTTTATTAAGTTAAATTATTTTGTGCCGAAAATTCTATCGCCTGCGTCACCGAGACCCGGAACAATGTATCCGTTTTCGTTGAGTTTTTCATCAACATTAGCGCAGTATATTTCAACATCGGGATGCGCTTCTGAAAGAGCCTTAATTCCTTCGGGCGCTGCAATCATACATAAGAATTTGATGTGTGTTCCGCCGTAGCCTTTGATTTGTCTGATAGCGTCAATTGCCGAGCCGCCCGTAGCAAGCATCGGGTCAACAACTACAATAAGACGTTCTTCAATATCAGCAGGAAGTTTGCAGTAGTATTCGTGAGGCTCTAAAGTTTCTTCGTCACGATACATACCGATATGTCCAACTTTTGCAGACGGAACAAGATTTAAAAGTCCGTTTACCATACCAAGCCCTGCTCTTAAAATCGGAACAACCGCTAATTTTTTACCCTTAATCATCTTCTGGGTAGTTTTAGTTATAGGTGTTTCGATTTCAACATCTTCAAGCGGTAAGTCACGAAGCGCTTCAAAACACATAAGCATTGTGATTTCTTCAACTAATTCTCTGAACTCTTTATTAGAAGTTGTAGTCTGACGGAGAATAGTGGTTTTATGTTGAATAAGCGGATGATTAAAAATAGTTAAATTATTCATTAATATCTCTCTCCTAAATATATTATACAATAAACAGTCTGCCAAACGACAGACTGTTTATGTAATAAGTGTTAATTAAAAATCAGTCTTCTTTTGCGTTTTTAACTAAAAGATTTACAATAATACCGAGAATAAGAGCAGATGCAATTGAAGTGATGGTAATTTTACCGAATGTAAGTGTAAGACCACCTATACCTGCAATAAGAATTGTTGAAACAACAAAGAGGTTTTTGTTTTGATTGAGGTCAATATCCTGTACCATTTTAAGACCTGATACTGCAATGAAACCGTAAAGAGCCATACAAACGCCGCCCATTACACAAGACGGAATTGAATTTACAAAAGCAATAAAAGGTGAAACAAACGAAACGATAATTGCCAAAATTGCAGTTGTAATAATAGTTACAACAGAAGCGTTTTTAGTGATAGCAACGCAACCAACCGATTCACCGTAAGTAGTATTAGGACAACCGCCGAAGATAGCGCCTACCATTGAACCGATACCGTCGCCCAAAAGTGTTCTGTGAAGACCCGGCTCTTCAAGTAAGTCTTTTTCAATGATTGAAGAAATGTTTTTGTGGTCGGCAATATGTTCAGCAAAAACAACAAATGCAACAGGAATGTATGCTACTGCGATTGTGCTGATATATGAACCGCTCAATTCTCCTACGCCTTTAAATGCAGTTAAGAAAGTAAAGTCGGGAACTTGTACGAATGTACTGAGTGAAACACCGCCTGCAACTAAATTAGAGAAAGGTGAGAAGTCGATTACTTTAAGAGCGTCAATATCGCAAGAATTACCTATTACTGTGAAAATTGAAGCAACAATATAACCGCCTAAAATACCGTAAATAAAAGGAATTAATTTACCTGATTTTTTACCGTATGTAGAACATAAAACAGTAATTAAAAGTGTAATTAAACCGCAAAGAACAGTAATTAACGGAGATGCAAGAGCAACCATTTCAGTTGTTTTTTCAACTACTGGTTGACCATCTTTAACTGAACTAACTACAAAGTTTTCAACAGCAACTTTTACACTACCTGTAGTAAGATCACCGATTGCGTTGCCTGCTAAAGAAAGTCCGATAATAGCAACAGTAGGTCCGATTACAACAGCAGGCATCAATTTATTAATCCAGCCTACGCCGACAAATTTAACAATAATTGCGATAAGAACATAAACAAGACCTGCAAAAGCGGCACCGATTATTATACCTAAATAGCCAAGTTGCATTGATGTAGCGCCTGCAAAAGCGGCTAACATTGAGCCGATAAATGCGAATGATGAACCTAAAAAAACAGGGCTTTTTCGTTTTGTGCATAAAATGTAAATTAATGTACCGATACCTGCACCGAAAAGTGCAGCCGCAGGGCTCATTTCATTACCGATAATAACCGGAACAACGAGAGTAGCAGTCATAATAGCAAGCAACTGCTGAATTGCGAAAACGATCAACTGACCGAATTTCGGCTTGTCATTAACATCATAAATAAGTTTCATTTTTTAAAAATCCCTTCTTTGAATTAATATAAATAAAGGCATTCAGCCGTTTATCCAAAAAAATACTGACTTTTCAAAAAAAGAGAAAAAGCCAGTTAAAAGATAATAATACAGGGAGTGATTGAATAATTTATAAATAATTTATTCATAATATCAACATCTCCAAAATAATCATTTTAATTAATATAACAAAATTCTACATAAAAGTCAATAGTTACAACAACATTTTGTATAATGTTATGAAATATCAGTCGATATTTTGTATAATTTGTATGAATGAACAATTTACTTGACTAAATTACAAAAAAGTATTATAATACAAAACAAACGCCCCTATAGTTAAATGGATATAATAAGATCCTCCTAATTGGATTTTTTAACGCTCGCCTTTACAAAAAGGCAAATAGTAATCCGTTTGAACTGTATCGTATATGCGCTTGTAGCTCAGCAGGATAGAGCGTCCGCCTCCTAAGGTGTTACTTTATCGCTTGCCTTTTCAAAAAAGGCAAAAGGTTATTCGTTCAAATCTTATCGTATATGCGCTTGTACCTCAGCAGGATAGAGGGTCCGCCTCCTAAGCGGAACGCCCCCGGTTCGAATCCGGGCAAGCGCGCCAAAAA
>JAXJVH010000040.1:0-6153 GCA_036308645.1 Acutalibacteraceae bacterium
AAAGTGGTTGTGTAAATATCATATAGTGTTTGCACCAAAGTACAGAAGAAAAATAATATATAATCAGTATCGAAAAGATATGCAAGAAATAATAAAAACATTGTGCAAATACAAAGGAGTAGAGATAATAGAAGGACATATTTTTAGCATACAAGTAATCAGCAGTTGAAGTGCCATTGTAATAGGTAAAGCCTATAACACTACCTGAATTATCATAGTAAAAATGAATATATTTACTACCCCAAGTTTGATGTGTTAAATTAGAATCATTCCAAGTATATTTGTAAATAGCAGTTGTATCATCATTTACTATAGACTTCTGTGTTCTTAAACCATCAGTATTATACTTGTAAGTAATATTAAGATTATCTTTACTGTAACTTGCTAACTGTCTGCCGTTTTTCCAAGTTAAAGTTGCACCAAGGTATGAAAGCGGATTTCCGTTTTCATCATAGGAAATTTCTTCACCATTAAACGAAGTAAGCTTATCTTTCCATTCACCTGTGCTGTATGAATAGGTGTTATCAATAGTAAATTTGTTGTTACATATTATATATACTTTGTTGCGTTAATTGTCAAGTCTCTGCTTGCTGATACTGTTGAAGATGTTTTCGCATTACACAAAGTATCTTCAACAGTATCTTTTAATAAAGCAAATACTTCACGACTCTTTAATTATAGTTTTTGAAAAGAAAGTTGAACGATTTATATCCGCTTTAAATATTTCTTTATTGCATTTTTGGAGCAATTCAAAATCATCTATTTGAACGCTAGCTTTCCTTATTAAGTAATATACGAGAACTTTTTTATTATTTAAGATTTGTATGTTCTTAACATCAAACATCTTTAAAATTACTTCTATAGCCTCGTTATACTGACTTGCTAAATAATACTTTATAAAACAATAATACAACTTACTGTCATCAATTGGAATTTTATTAACAAAACGCGAATCTTCAAATTGCAATTCAATAAGTTTTGAAATCTCGGTAAATCGTTCGCACAAAAACAATGAAAGAATTTTGTAATGTCTTGCCATAAAAATTTCATCATAATCATTACTTAACTTTAATATCTCATCAGAGCAAAGAATTACTTCCTCAAAAGTCCCGTCATAAAACTTAACATTTGATAATAATTGTAAATTATGTATTTTATTTTTTAAATTATCTTTTCGTTTATCAAGTTCATATACTAAATTCATATCAATCTCAAAAGCCATTAGATTACCTAACGTTACCTTGCGTGAAATTCTCATGATAAGAACAAAACATAAAGCCAAAATAAAAGGGAAGACTAAATAGAATAGATTAAACTGTTCATTAGCATTTTTAGTGAATATATAAACTAATGGTACAATTGTAAAAAGACAACAAATTAAAATAATTCTTATTATGTAATTACTATATTTTAATGCTTTATATTTCTTCATTAAAAATCTCCTTTAAAACTAGTAATTATGCAAGAGCTCCTGCTAACTTATTGCCAAGTGAATAAAATGTATACGCATACGATATTACTCTTGTTGGAGAAGCCATAATTGTTAAAGTCTTAATCATTTGTTTCGCCATTGGAACAACCGCAGGAATAACAACACATGCAGCAGCAACTGTAACTGCAACAAATGCTAGCATTGCGTAAGTTACCTCAGTAACAATATTAAAAGAAACATATCCTACTATTTTATTCTTAGGAGAGTAAATTGGACAAATAAGACTTAATCCCAAACCATAACCTCTGCTACCAATAAAGGAACTTGCTTTTATAGTTACTTCACCAATACTTTTTGATAAACTATATGTTAGTTTCTTTCTGCCGAGTTCTGTCTCAAATCCTCTTGAAGCAATAGTTATTGAATTAGACGAAACAGATACAGATTTTAATTTATCAATAGTCGTTGAAACAGATAGACTTAAATATAATGTTACAGAACCTCTTGATAAGCTTATTAATTTTTTTTCATATCCATCAAGCCAAAACTTTGCTATACTTCTTGCCCAATATGCAAAAACACCGTATTTAATATTACTTAAATTGACCTTTGCAAAACCAGAACTATCTATATTCATTATAGGTTC
The DNA here is from genome assembly GCA_036308645.1 of Acutalibacteraceae bacterium. GTDB lineage: Bacteria > Bacillota > Clostridia > Oscillospirales > Acutalibacteraceae > RUG11462. Next base: position 2,079 of record JAXJVH010000040.1, read on the forward strand.
ATTTTCACAATATGTGAGCAAATTATAACTTAAAATGGTTCCAGAATATCCTAAACCTGAAACATCATCACTATTAACAAACCTACCGACATTTTGGTCGTAATAACGGGATTGGAGATAATACATGTTTATCTCATCATCGTAATAGTAACCTCTATAACGGATTGGGTTAATCTCTGCTAAATCACCAGTTGCAGTTAGAATATTACCCCAAGCATCATAAGCATATGTTGCTATTGTATTACCTGTACTGTCAACTATGCCTACAACATCACCCTGCATATTCTTAACATAGGTATAATCAGCAGATGTTGAGCCGTTGTAATAGGTAAATCCTAAAACATCACCGCTGTTATCATAGTAAAAATGAATATACTTACTACCCCAAGACTGATGAGTTAAGTTACTGCTATTCCAAGTATATTTGTAAGTAGTAGTTGAACCATTGTTATTAACATTCTTTTCTGTTCTTAAACCATCAATGTTATACTTGTAAGTAATATTAAGATCATCTTTACTGTAACTTGCTAAACTTCTGCCGTTTTTCCAAGTTAAAGTTGCACCAAGGTATGAAAGCGGATTTCCTGATTCATCATAGGTAATAGTTTCACCGTTGAATGAAGTCAACTTATCTTTCCATTCGCCTGTGCTGTATGAGTAGGTATTATCAACGGCTGAAAGAATATTACCACAATAATAACAATTTCTACCCTAATTAATTTAATAAATCATTTATTTCTTCAACATCATTTTGAATGTTTAAGGTTTTATTAATATGCCAAAACCAATAAGCACCAACGATAATCAATGTTGGGAATGACAGCAATGCATAAACTATTAATCTACTATAATCTTTTGTAATAATGTTAAAAACTAGGTTGCCAAAAGGCCCTAAACATACAAAAGTTAATAAAAGACCGCTAGTTATTTTAGGCTTAATTAACTGTTTAATGAATTTTTTGTTGTCCATACTATCTCCTATTTAACCAAAAACATATCCATTATTTCGTTTTTTACCCCACCAAGGATCACACCAATCAATAGCTTTTGCAATAAGTTCACCTACACTGGTAGCAAACAGAGAAAGAGCAATATCCATTATAGACGTTAAAGCTTTTACGACGGTAGAACCTATCATCTTCAAAAGTTTTTTTGTAATGTTTTTCACAATTTTTCTTGAGTTTTGCCTTAAAAATTTTTTAATTGCGTTAATACCTGCTATAGCCATACCACCCGATATTGCTGCAATAATAACATCTAATGCAGTTCCAACAAACCATACCGAGTTCCACCATCCATTCCAATAGCCATTAAAATCATTACCAACTATAGGGTTGTTTCCGCAAAACGAATACAAATTAGCTCCCAAAAAATGATATACAGCGAAATTTAATACTTCAACATCATCACTATTAACAAACCTACCGACATTCTGATCATAATAGCGGGATTGGAGATAATACATATTTATCTCGTCATCGTAATAGTAACCACGGTAACGAATTGGGTTAATGTTTGCTAAATCGCCGGTTGCAGTTAAAATATTACCCCAAGCGTCATAGGTGTATGTTGCTACAGTTTCACCTTCAGCATCAACTATTCCTACAACATCACCCTGCATATTTTTAATATAGGTATAGTTTTCTAATGAACTTCCATTGTAATAAGTGAAACCTAAAATTGTATTTGAATTATCATAATAGAAATGAATATATTTGCTATCCCAAGACTGATGTGTTAAGTTACTACCATTCCAAATGTAATTATAAGTAGTTTTAGTATCTTCATCAACTACAGTTTTTTGAGTTCTTAAACCATCAGTGTTGTACTTATAACTAATAGATAAATCATCTTTGGTATAAGTAGCAAGGCTTCTGCCATTTTTCCAAGTAAGTGTTGCACCAAGATAATTTAACGGATTTCCCGATTCATCATAGGTAATTTCATCACCATTAAATGAAGTAAGCTTATCTTTCCATTCACCTGTGCTGTATGAATAGGTGTTGTTACCGGCTGAAAGAATATTACCGCCAAAATCATAAGTATAAGACTTATCATTTTCTTTAACAAGTTGGTTTAATTCATCATATTCATAAGTAGCAATAGTTGTTTCAGTATTGTCACCAACTTTTGAATAGATACCTGTAATATTACCGTTATTATCATAAGTATAACGAGTGGTTTCAGGTTCACTTGTACCAACAGTTGTTGTAACAGATTTAATTTGTTCGGTTGTATAATCGCCATTACTATTATACTCATATACTTTTAAAAGTACAATAGTATTTCCTGATTTTGTTTCTTCTTTTAAAGTTCTGCCGAATAAATCAGAATAAACTGTTACAGTTGTATTGCCGTAAGATGTTGTTTTAACCGATTCATAAACATTGGTTTCTTCAATAGTTGAATCCGAGGTTTCTGAATAATTTGTTTTATATTCAGTTCCGTCAATAGTTTCAACCAATTTATTTTCATCACTTGAAAGCCTTTTGACACTTCAATTAAACAGTAACATTATTTATTATTAGATATTAAATATTCAATTGTCTGGGAATGTAAACAAAATGTTTTTGAATATAAATCTCCAATTGTAAAAACATGAGACTTATTCTTCATAAAATCAATATATGCAGGATTTAAAACAAAACTATTTCTATCCTGAAAATCTAACACATACTCTTTGATTTTCGAAAAAGATATGTCACCATCATACGCAATGACGCTAACCGCAAAATCATATTTAGACCGTTCACCAATATATGTATCCTCAATTCTTTGTATTCTTTCATTTATTGTTTCTATGGACTCATATTCTGTTATTACCAAAACTGATAATAATTTTTTTTTAAAAATTCCATTTGAAAAGACACAATAATATAAATCTTTACTGTTGTCATAAATATAACCATTTTTTAAAATGGTATTTTTTAATTCTTCTATCGAAAAGTCAATACTAATTCCTTTCACAGCCTTATTCTTTGAACAAGAAAGAATTTCATCAGCATTTGAATATACAATTGTTCTTTTTAACAAATAAAAAATTGTTATCAGACATAAAATCAACGGAACAAACATCACAGAAGTATCTATAAGCATATGAAAAATAGTTCTGCTTCTATAAGGAATCTTGTCTATATACCAATTAGCTAAATAAGAATCATATATGTAAATAATTAAAACGAAAAGGAAAACCAATAAAAAAGAGAAAATAATTACAATCTTATTTTTACTTTTAATTTTAGTCTTTATATCTATTCTACTATTCATACATATATCACCATGTAGCATTGCACAATTTTACATAAATGCCCACTAAATTTCTCCACGCACAATTCCAATATGCTTTTATTAAATGATTTTTATCTTATTTTTATCTTTATCTTTCAAATAAATTTCCACCGTTACAGTCGATTGCCACAATCAGCGGAAAATCTTTAAAGTTGAGTCTTTTAACCGATTCACAGCCGAGGTCAGCAAAAGCGATAACCTCACACTCGGTTATACATTTGCAAGCGAGCGCCCCTGCGCCGCCCACTGCACAAAAATATACAGCGCCGTTGCGTACTATTGCGTCGCAAACCTCTTTTGAACGCTGACCTTTGCCTATCATAGAATACAGTCCCATATCAAGCATTTTAGGCGCATAAGGGTCCATTCTGCTTGAAGTAGTAGGTCCGCACGAACCTATTGCAAGCCCCGGCGGAGTTTCGGTAGGACCTGCATAATAAATGCTTGCCCCTGCTATTTCATAAGGCAGTTTTTCGCCTTTTTCCATTAATTCAAAAATGCGTTTGTGCGCTGCGTCACGAGAGGTATAAACCGTTCCCGAAAGCAAAACTCTGTCGCCTGCTTTGAGTTTTTTTGCATAATCTTTAATTTCGCTTGTATTAATTGAATATTCCATTCAGTCCTCTATCCTTATCTTTAGTGCGTTTACCGTGTTGTTAAGGCTTTGAGCCTGCGCCATTGCGTTATTAATTTGGTCGAGCGCCGATTTTGCTTCTGCCAAATCGTCCTCATCGGTGTTCGGCAACAGCAATATTTCGGATTTAAGGGCATTATACTTGTTTTCAAG
>JAXJVH010000041.1:0-14516 GCA_036308645.1 Acutalibacteraceae bacterium
CTTTTAAACTTAATTCATTTACATATTTTAAATATAAAACTTCATACTGATTTTTTGTAAGTTTTGTTAAACACTTTTTATAAGTTGTAATCAGCAATCCCTCGTCTTCGATTTTTTCAAAATCTTTATTGTTATTATCGGGAATATCATTTATATCTTCCATAAACACCTCTTTAATTTTGTTCTTTTTATTCACCATAGTTATGCAGGTATTTCTTGTTACAACAGCAATAAACCCTTTTGTTTCATCAGATTTTATATCATTAATTTTTGACATATTAAAGGCAATTTTAAGTAAAGATGTATAAGTTGCGTCCTCTTTATCCATATTATTTTCAAAGAACTTTGAGGTAATACCGTATACATAGTTATAGTATTTATTATAAATTTCAGTAAACCGTTTTTCGTCCTTAGGATTTTCCATTGCCATTAATATTAGATTTAACATTTTTAAACATCCTCCTGATTCAAGTATATTTATAATACCAAACAGGGCGGATTTTTTCAATGTTTTAAATATTTTTTACCCCTTTATTAGTAAAAACTATTTTAATTGGTAAAAAGTTATGCAATAAGAAAATATTTGATTTTTATTTATAACCTGTTTTTCATAATATAAAATTTAAGGCAAAAGAAAAAGCAGACACAAAAAATGTCTGCTTTTTGATAAATATTCAGCGTTTATCCTATAATTTCTCTGATAATCTGCTGTGCTGTTTTTGCGTCGGCTTTTCCTCGGGTTTCTTTCATAACGCCGCCGATAAGCGCGCCGATTGCAGCGCCTTTACCACCCTTAATATCCTCAACTGCTTTAGGGTTGGCGTTTACTACTTTTTCGCAAATTGCACGTAATTCGCCCTCGTCAACGCCGCCCATCTGGCTTTCGTCAATAAGTTCGCTCGGCTTTTTACCGCTTTCAAGCATTTTATCAAGCGTGCTTTTTGCAAGGTTATTATTAATTTTGCCGTCTTCAAGCAATTTTATAAGTTCCACAAGGCTTTCATCGGTAACTTTAATATCAAACTGCTCTTTATCGGCGTCTGTCGCAAGAGTGCGGTAGATGTTAGAAATAATAAAGTTTGAAGCGGTTTTCGGCTTGTCGATTTTGGCGGCGACTTTATCGAAAAAGTCGGATACTTTTTTGTATTTTACAAGAATTTTAGCGTCGGTTTCGTTAATACCGTAATCTTCAATATATCTGTTTTTCTTTGAATCGGGGAGTTCGGGAAGAGTTTTTCGTATTTCTTCGATTTCCTCGTCGGTGGTGTGGATTGTCACCAAATCAGGCTCTCTGAAATAGCGGTAATCGTGAGCGTCCTCTTTAGAACGCATACCCTCGGTTTCGCCTGTGCCGGTATTAAAACGGCGGGTTTCCTGAATAACCTCTTCGCCCGATTCAATAAGGTCAACCTGACGGTCAAACTCATATTCCATAGCCTGACGCATAAAGGTGAACGAGTTCATATTTTTAATCTCGGTACGAGTGCCGAGTTTATCCGAGCCTTTTTCCTTAACGGAAACGTTGACGTCGCAACGAAGCGAACCCTCCTGCATTTTGCAGTCGGAAACGCCGATATATTTCATAATAAGTTGCAATTTTTCAACATATTCAATAGCCTCGTCAATCGAACGAATATCCGGCTCGGTTACAATTTCGATAAGCGGAACGCCGCCACGGTTGTAATCTACATAAGTATCTCCGCGTTCGTGAACAAGTTTGCCTGCGTCTTCTTCAATATGAATACGCAAAATGCGGATTTTTTTGCCGGAATCAAGCTTAATATATCCGTTTGAACAAAGCGGTTTATCATACTGCGAAACCTGATAAGCCTTTGACAAATCGGGATAGCAGTAGTTTTTTCTGTCCATTTTTGCAATATTGTTAATAGTGCAGTTTGTAGCAAGACCAGCCATAATAGCGTAGCGAACAACCTGTTTGTTAAGTCTTGGCATTGTACCCGGCAGACCTATGCAAATAGGACAGCAATGTGTGTTAGGCTCGCCGCCGAACTCGGTCGAGCAGGAACAGAAAATTTTTGTTTTAGTTGATAATTCAACATGGGTTTCAAGTCCCGAAACGATTTCATAATCTTTCATTAAAACTCTACCCCCATTTCAGTCTTTTTAAAGTGGTCGGTTGCTTGTTCAAATTTATAAGCAACGTTTAAAATTTTTGCTTCGCAGAAAGAGTTACCTATAATCTGCATACCGATAGGCAGTCCGTTTTTATCAACTCCGCATGGGATTGATACGCCCGGAAGTCCTGCGATATTTACGGGTACGGTGTAAAGGTCGGTAAGATAGGTTGCAACGGTATCTTCCGATGTAAAGCCTTTTTTAAATGCAGTGCCTGCAACCGTAGGCGCTAAAATAACGTCGCATTTTGTAAATGCGTCTTTAAATGCTTTTACAATAGTACCTCTTAAATTTTGCGCCTTTTTATAATAAGCGTCATAATAGCCGCTTGAAAGAACGTAAGTGCCGAGTAAAATTCTGCGTTTTACCTCTTTGCCAAAGCCCTCCGAACGGGTTTTGCACATCATATCATGAATACCGTTGTATTTTTCGGTACGGTAGCCGTAACGGATTGAATCATATCTGCCGAGGTTTGAAGAAGCCTCTGCGCAAGCCAAAATATAATAAACAGGGAGCGCATATTTTAAAATAGGCAAATCAAATTCCACAATCTCGGCGCCGAGTTGTTTGTATTGCTCGATTGCTTTTTCTATAGCGTCTTTTACATCGCCCTCAAGTCCCTCAAAATACTCTTTTGGAATACCGATTTTAACGCCTTTAATATCGTTGTCTAACTTATCAACTGTAGTTTCGGCCGCACCCGAACAGGTTGAATCGTAATAATCTTTTTTGGAAATAGCGTCAAAAACAATAGCCGCGTCTTCAACAGAACTTGTAATAGGTCCTATCTGGTCAAGCGAAGAAGCGTAAGCGATAAGACCGTATCTCGATACTGCGCCGTATGTAGGTTTAAGACCTACAACACCGCAAAATGAAGCCGGCTGACGAATTGAGCCGCCTGTATCGGAGCCGAGACCGTAAACCGCAATATTTCCTGCGACTGCACTTGCAACGCCGCCCGAAGAACCGCCTGCAACGTGGTCAAAATTATGTGGGTTAGACGGTGCGCCGAAATACGAGGTTTCGGAAGACGAACCCATAGCAAATTCGTCCATATTTGTTTTGCCGAGCATTACAGCGCCTTTGTTTTTAAGCTCGTCCCAAACGAAAGCGTCGTAAATCGGTTTATAGCCTGTTAAAATTTTTGAACAACAGGTGGTTTCGATGCCGTTTGTTGAAATATTATCTTTAAGAGTCATCGGAATACCCTCAAGCAGACCGATTTTCTCACCTTTTGCAATTTTTTCATCGACTGCTTTTGCCTGCGCTAGCGCTTCGTCTGCGGTGGTAAGCACATAAGCGTTAAGGTCGCTTTGCGTTTCCCTTATAGCGTCGATATATTTTTGTGTAAGTTCTACGCACGATATTTCTTGTTTTTCAAGCATATCGTGCAATTTTCTGATTTTTGAAACTGTCATAATACGCTCCTTAAAATTTCTTTTTAACAGGGAAATATCCGTTTTCGCCGCCGTCGACATTCTTTAAAATTTCCGACTGCAAAAAACTTTCGCCTACAACATCTTCACGAAAAACATTGGAGAGATTATTAATATTATCAAATTCTTCAACTTCGCCGTCGTAACCGTTAATGGTATCGGCAAACTTAATAATATTCATCATTTCTTTAGTTAATTCGTCAATTTCATCGTCATCAATATGCAATTTTGATAACAATGCAATATCCATAATTTCTTCTTTAGTTACCATAAAGACTCTCCTTTTATATTAATGCAAAAGCCGTCCCCGTCAGGGGAAGGGGGACCGCCGAAGGCGGTGGAAGGGTTGCCTTAAAATAATCTCGCTTTCACTAAATTATCTATATAATAGCATACGCCTTTAAAATTCCTATTAATTTCATTATTTGGTATTCTTATCACAATTAAATTGTATTTTTCAATTATTTCAGTTCGTATTCTGTCTTTAAGCATACCTTTTGACTCATAATGCTGTGAGCTGTCTAATTCAATAACCAATTTTGCTTTATTGCAATAAAAATCAACTATAAAATTCTCGATAACTTTTTGCCGATAAAACTTTACGGGGTAATCTTTTAAAAAGTCATACCAAAGATGTTTTTCTTCTTTGGTCATATTTTTTCTTAAAGTTTGTGCCAAGGGCGTTAATTTTTCATTATGTTTATACATTTAAAAACAACCCCTCCACCATCGTTCCGATGGTCCCCCTCCCCTTAACAGGGGAGGCAGCGTCGGTTTTATCTTAATTTTGCGGTTATCTTAATTTGATATGAATTTCTCGAAGTTGCTGTTCGGTTACTTCATTTGGTGCGCCCATCATAGTATCCTGTGCGTTTGAGTTCATCGGGAATGCGATAACCTCACGAATGTTCTCCTCGCCTGTGAGCAACATAATCATTCTGTCAACGCCGGGAGCCATACCTGCGTGCGGCGGTGCGCCGTATTGGAATGCAGTATAAAGACTGCGGAATTTTTCTTTTAAAACATCTTCCGAATAACCTGCAATCTCAAACGCTTTTTTCATAATTTCAATATCGTGGTTACGAACAGCGCCGCTTGACAATTCAACGCCGTTGCAAACTATATCATACTGATAAGCCTTGATATCGCAAGGGTTCATAGTGTTAAGCGCCCGGAGCCCGCCCTGTGGCATTGAAAACGGGTTGTGGGTGAAAATAATCTTGCCGTCCTCGTCCTCCTCAAACATCGGGAAGTCAACAATATAGCAAAGTTCAAAAGTATCTTTTAAAAGATTTAAGCGTTTACCGAGTTCCGCTCTGATTTGTCCTGCAAGAAGCGGTGCGACCGACGGAGCGTCTGCGATAAAGTAAAGAACATCATCGGTTTTAAGACCGGCTCTTGTTCTTAATTCTTCGCGCTGTTCATCGGTTAAGAATTTATCAATAGGTCCTTTGTAAGAGCCGTCTTCCAAAACGGTGATATAGCCAAGACCTTTCATACCGATGCTCTCGGCAAATTTAAGCATTTTTTCAAAAAATCCTTTTGACTGCTTGCCGCAAGGTGCGTTAATACCTCTTACGCACTGACCTCGGAAAGGTTTGAAATCAGTTTCGACAAACAGGTCGGAAAGTTCGATAATTTCAAGCGGATTTCGTAAATCAGGCTTATCTGTACCGTATTTAAGCATTGCCTCTTCATAAGGAATACGCTTGAACGGCGCAGGGGAAACCTCTTTGTTACCGAATTTTGTGAAAGTATCATAAAGCACTTCTTCTGCTACCGCAAAAACGTCTTCTTGAGTGGCAAATGCCATTTCAAAGTCTAACTGATAAAATTCGCCCGGACTTCTGTCGGCTCTTGCGTCCTCATCTCTGAAACAAGGAGCAATCTGGAAGTATTTATCAAAGCCCGAAACCATAAGCAACTGCTTGAAAATCTGCGGTGCTTGAGGAAGAGCGTAAAATTTACCCTTATGTTTTCTTGAAGGGATAAGGTAATCTCTTGCGCCCTCGGGAGAAGAAGCGGAAAGGATAGGCGTCTGCATTTCCAAAAATCCCATTTCGGTCATCTTATTGCGAAGATGTGAAATAATTTTTGAACGAAGTACGATATTATCATGCACCTTTTTGTTTCTAAGGTCAAGATAACGGTACTGCAAACGCACTTCTTCATTTGTTTTTGTAGAAGTTGCAACCTCAAAAGGCAGGTTTGATTTCGCTTTGCCGAGAACGGTAAAAGTTTCAGCCTTAACCTCTATTGTACCTGTTGCGATTTTCTCGTTATATGTTTCTTTATCACGCTGCAAAACCTCGCCGCTTATAGTAACGGTGCTTTCCTTTGCAACGCCTTTAATCATATTTTCATCTTTTATTACTACCTGCAACGTGCCTGTTTCATCACGCAAATCAACAAAAAGTATGCCGCCGTGGTCACGAATATTCTCAACCCAGCCTGCAACCTTTACTTGTTTGCCGATGTCGCCGTCACGCAGTTCACCGCAGGTATGCGTACGGTATTCATTACTGTATTTCATATTTTTTCTCCTCTCTGTTATTCTCATAAATTCCTGTTACCGAGAACAGGAAAACGCTGATAAACAATGTTTGCACCCCGACAATCTGACAATCTACAATTCCGTCGATAAGTATAAATGTAAAGGAACTTAACACTATCGTCATTATCGGGTCAAATATATTCTTTTTGCTTGTTTTATATAAATTGCGAAGTCTTTTTACTATTGCCGCAATTAACAAAAGGCTTCCGAAAATGCCGTAATTATAAAGGCAGTCAAACGCAATGTTATGAGCGTGTAAATGCCAGCCTAAATGCTTTAAATTATCAAGTGATTCGGATAAATCAAAAATATCAAATTTATATCCTGTTTCGATTATTGAATTATCAATTGATTCCTTTAAAAAGCCTAACATTCCGTGACCGAAAACCGGTTTTTTAAAAAAGCCGTCTATAGCCTGTTTCCAATAAGGAAACCGCATTGTAAACGAATCCAAAAATCCGTTCATATTAAGTTTTTCGGCAATGCCGTAATCTCTTAAAAGCCATAAGGCGGCTATGCCGACAACACCTAAAACGCAAACCGCCGTAAGCGGTTTATACTTTTTAGCGAAAAAAAGCATTACGCCCATTGCCGCCGCTATACCCAAAATCGGCATTTTGCTTGCGGTAACAAGCATAGCAATTAAATTTAAAACTATAAGCGCAAAATAAATCGGCTTATTTTTATTTTCAAAAATAATTCTGTAAAGGCAGATAAGCACTACAAACGAGATGTAAAAACAATAATAAAGCGCATTTAAAAAAGTTGATTCGCTTCTGCCCTGTATCGCCGAAAGGTCAAGCGCCTTTTGCACTACGGCTACTACAAAAGCAAAAACGCTGTAGGCAACCGCCATAGTAAATATATCGTCGATTTTTTGCTTTGATATATTAGAGCGAAATGAAAACGCAATAAGCATTGCCGCTAAAAAATACAAAGACGCTAAAATGCCGAAACAGTTTAAGTAAACCGTTGATATAACAAGCGTCAAAATGCCGAAAACCGATGATAACCGATTTTCTTTTTTTAAAATAAGCCCGCTTTTTTTGCGAAAGAGCAAATATACGGCTACCGAGAAAACGCAAAGCGCGCAAAGTACCGAATTTACAAGCGCCACCGCAAAGCATAAAAAAGCGGCTCGGGTTTCGGCGTCATAGCCGAAAACCCTTTTAAAATATTCTTTTACCGCTGAAAATTTAATATTTAACACTTATCATCACCGTTTAAATGATATGATGTTTTGTGAAAAATTATCTTGGACGTCTGCCGTGAGGTCTTTTTCCTCTTCTGTCCTGCTTTTTATCGTCTTCGCCGTCGTCCTCGACAACTGCGCCGTTTACTTCAACAAGCGCTTCTCTTCTTGAAAGGTTAAGTCTGCCCTGATCGTCGATTTCGGTTACTTTTACGATAACCTGATCGCCTACCTGAACAACGTCTTCAACCTTTTCGGTGCGTTTAACGTCAAGTTGTGAAATATGAACAAGTCCCTCTTTACCCGGAGCGATTTCAACAAAAGCGCCGAAAGTCATAAGTCTTGTTACAACGCCGTTGTAGATAGCGCCTACTTCGGGGTCGTTAGCGATAGTTTCAATAATTGAAATTGCTCTGCGAGCGTCGTCGTAATCAAGAGAAGAAACAAACACTTTGCCGTCTTCTTCGATATTGATTGTGCAGTTACATTCATCCTGTAATTTCTGAATAACCTTGCCCTGCTTACCGATAACATCGCCGATTTTTTCAGGATTAATTGTTGTAATAAGCATTTTAGGAGCGTATTTTGAAAGTTCTTCACGAGGAGCGGGAATGGCTTTGAGCATAACCTCGTCAAGAATATAATTTCTTGCTTTATGCGTCTTTTCAAAAGCCTCTTTAATAATTTCAGGTGTAAGACCGTGAACTTTAAGGTCCATCTGAATTGCTGTGATACCGTTTTTAGTACCTGCTACTTTAAAGTCCATATCTCCGTAGAAATCTTCAAGTCCCTGAATATCAACCATTGTCATAAAGTCGCCGTAAACGCCCTCGTCACCTGTGATAAGACCGCAGGAAATACCTGCAACAGGGGCTTTTATCGGAACGCCTGCCGCCATAAGCGCAAGGGTTGAACCGCAGATTGAACCTTGTGAGGTTGAGCCGTTTGAAGAAAGAACTTCAGATACAACTCTGATTGAATACGGGAATTCTTCAATAGAAGGAATTACGGGTACAAGCGCCTTTTCGGCTAATGCGCCGTGACCGATTTCTCGTCTGCCGGGGCCTCTTGAAGGCTTTGTTTCACCTACGGAGTATGACGGGAAGTTGTAGTGGTGAATATATCTTTTCTCGGTCTGCTCGTCAAGTCCGTCTAACTGCTGACAGTCGCTCATAGTACCGAGTGTAGCGATTGAAAGCACCTGAGTCTGACCGCGTGTAAACATACCCGAGCCGTGAACTCTCGGCAACAAATCAACCTGTGCGTTAAGCGGACGAATTTCATCAATTCCTCTGCCGTCTACACGTTTATGCTCGTCTTTAAGCCATGAACGAACAACGTGTTTTTGAATGAGATATAAAATTTCATCTAATTTTGCTTCTTCGCCTTCAAACTGTTCGTCGTATTTCTCGTGAATTCTGTCGGAAATAGGAAGAATAGCGGCGTCACGAACATTTTTATCGTCTGTATCGAGCGCTTTTTTAACGTCTTCGATAACCCAATCTTCAATTTCTTTGAACAAAACAGGGTCGGGATTTGATGATTCAAAAGTGAATTTCTCTTTACCGATTTCCGATACGATGCCGTTGATAAATTTAACAACCTCTTTGTTAGCCTCGTGACCCGCCATAATAGCGTCAAACATAGTGTCATCGGGAATTTCGTTACCGCCTGCTTCAATCATAGCAACCAAATCGGCGGTTGAGGCAACGGTAAGGTTAAGGTCGGATTTTGCTCTTTGCTCCAATGTCGGGTTGATAACGATTTCGCCGTCAACCAAGCCTACGTTTACGCCTGAAATCGGGCCGTCCCAAGGAATATCCGAAATAGCGATAGCGGCTGAAACACCTATCATAGCGGTAATTTCAGGGCTGCAATCAGGGTCAACGCTCATTACGGTAGCAACTACCGAGCAGTCGTTTCTCATATCTTTCGGGAAAAGCGGACGGATAGGTCTGTCAATACATCTTGAAGTAAGAATAGCCTTTTCGCTCGGTCTTGCCTCACGTCTTTGGAAAGAGCCGGGGATTTTGCCTACCGAGTACATTTTCTCCTCATAATCAACCGACAAAGGGAAAAAGTCAACGCCCTCACGCGGTTTTGCCGAAGCGGTAACGTTGCAAAGCACAACTGTTTCGCCGTAAGAAGCCATAACAGAAGCATTTGCAAGTCCGCACATTTTTCCTGTTTCCAATTTCAGCGGTCTGCCCGCCAAAGTAGTTTCATAAACTTTGTAATTTTCAAACATAATTCTTTTTACCTTTCTTTTTTCTTTTAAAATCAGGCTTTTTTCTTGAAATCATTTAGCAATAAACACATCGTTTGAATTTAAAATTCAAGCAATCTGTTCACTGCTAAATTCAAAGAAAAATACCTGTAAATTTTTATAAAAACCAACCCGAAAAATCACCTTGCAAATTTATATCGGGCGGATTTTAACCTGTCTAAAAAAACACCAAAAGCAGGAGGGGGAACCCCACCTGCTTAAAGCAAATAACTTATTTACGGATACCGAGTCTTTTAATGATTGATCTGTATCTTTCGATGTCGCACTTCTGCAAGTAAGCAAGAAGGTTTCTTCTGTGACCTACCATTTTAAGAAGACCTCTTCTTGAATGATGGTCTTTTTGATGAACTTTCAAGTGCTCTGTGAGTTCGTTAATTCTGTAAGTTAATACGGCAATCTGAACTTCCGGAGAACCTGTGTCGCCCTCGTGAGCGGCATACTCTTTAATAATTTCCTGTTTTTTCTCTTGAGTCATTTTTTAAATACCTCACCTTATTATATTTTTTCGAGTATCCGAGAAAAAGGTCACAAGGTGAACGACGCCTGTTTCCCAGATATTCGTACCGATATATATTACCATAAAATCTGCCGTTTGTAAAGAGTTTTTTCTCAAAAATTCTTACCTACAATATTTTGTGAAAAACCGTAATATTTTATACAATTTATTGAGCATATTTTGTAAAATGATTATTTATTCTTATTATAATTATCAATTATCAGCCGTATGCTTTCTTTCTCATCTTTATAAAGTTTTCTGTAACCGCCGATAATTTTCGCCTCATCATCGTTTAAATCAAAGTTTTTAACATTTTCAATCATTCGGTTGATATCTGTATTTCCGATTAAGTAATCAACGGAAGTGTCAAAAAATCTTGCAAGTTGAATAAGAGTTGCAATATCCGGCTCAATGTTATGATTTTCATATTTGTTTACAGATTGTTGGCTTATACCGATAACATCTGCAAGTTGTTGCTGACTTATGCCTTTTTCATTTCGCAATTTTTTAAGATTTTTCACCATAATACCACCTCTGTAATTATGGTAACAACTTTTATTAGTTAAATAAAACACCTAAAATTAGTCATTGACAACAACCAAAAGTTGTTATATAATATTATATGCAAAATATGCAAATTTATTATTAATTTTAGGAGGAAACTCAAATGAAAAGAACGATATCAATTTTATTAAGCGTTATTATGCTTATGAGTATAATAGCAACATCAACAGTATCTGTTTCGGCAGATATTAATTTGAATAATTATAAGTCTTACAGTATTAATTCGAGCGTATCATCGGCAATAGCCGAAAACAGTGACGGTGACGTTTATAAATTTACATTAGGCAGTTCCGGTAAATTAAATTTGGATTTTACCGGATATTTAGAATGGATATATATAAATATTTATGACGTAAACGGCAATCAATTATATTGGTCTAATCCTCGTTGGAATTACAATACTAAAAAAGTAACAATTTCCGAATATGTTACATTAAAAAGCGGTACATACTATTTATCAATTGCAAAAGACGGTGAACGAACAGGCAATTATAATTTTAAATTAAGTTATACTGTTTCAAAACCCGGTACGCCGTCGGTATCAATCAGCAAAGGTAAATGTACGTTTAAATGGGCAAAGGCTTCCGGAGTCAGCGGATATCAGTTAGAAGTTTCATCTTACAGCAATTTTAAAAAGATTTCTGTTAGAAAAACTCAAAGCAGCAGCAAATATACCAAAACTTTATCAAGAAAAAAGAAATACTATGTGCGTGTAAGAAGTTATAAAAAAATCGGTTCTTCGACTTATTACAGCGGTTGGGCAACAAAGAGTTTTAAAACAAAATAACAGATAAAAGTAAAACAGGCTCATTTTTTTGAGTCTGTTTTGCTTTGCTAATAATCTTTCCTTGTGCCATTACGAGTAAGACGCAAGAATCTTTTTGAAATTTTTATATAAGATTCTTCGACTTCGTGCTAACGAGGACGGCTTTTGTTACAACAAAAAACGGTAGGAAGAAACAATGCCTTCTCCTCGAGAGGAAGCCGAAGTTATCGACTATAATTATATATGGTGGATTGACTTTTTTTAATGTTTATGATATTATTCATTATAATATATATCTTAATTTTGGAGGAATTTTTACTATGGACGACAGCGGACCTGCGGATTGTCTTAAATTTGTCGGAGGTAATGAATAATGCTTCTGACATTACAAATTTTATTTATTGTTTTAATTTTACTCGGATATACTCTGCTTAATGCGTTCTCGATTGCACTCGGTCAATTGAGCGAGTCGGAAACGGAAGAAGCCGCCGAGAACGGCGACAAGCATGCTAAAAAACTGTTAAAATATATCGAGAATGAAAACGGCGAACTCGACCGAGTTAATTCTTTAAAATTCTTCTGCGCTCTAATGCTTTCAGGCTTTGCGGTGCTTATGTTCTGCAAAGAAATGCGTGAATTTCTTTTTGAATTGTTTTCGGCAAAAACTTATTTTTCGCAGTTGCTGCTGAATTTTTTAGGCGGACTTATTATAATATGTATAACTGCGCTGCTTATATTTGTGTTCGGAGAGGTTTTTGCACGTGTTTCGGGACTTAAACGTCCGAAAAATACTGCTAAAGGATTGCTTTCGGTAATCGGTTTTATGACGGCGGTTATTATGCCGATTTCGGCGGTGCTTGAGTATTTTTGGCAAAAGATTTCTAAAATTTTCGGCACAAATCCCGATTTTGACGAAGAAGTAACCGAGGAAAATATTTTGCAGTTGGTTGACGACGCCGAAGAATACGGCGTTCTTGAAGAAAGCCAAAAAGAAATTATCAATAATTTATTCCAGTTTGACGATATTACCGTTAACGACGTTATGAATCACCGCACCGATATTGTGGCGATTGAAATCAGCGAAAAACTTGACGAGGTGTTAAAGGTCGCAACCGAGGAAGGCTTTTCAAGAATTCCTGTTTATGACAGCGACCTTGATAATATTGTCGGAATTATTTATGTTAAAGACTTGCTTAAATATGTAGGCAGAAAACTGCCGGAGCGTATCACTATTCGTTCAATTATGCGTGAAGCGTATCACGTTCCGCAGACAAAACGCTGTTCGGAACTTTTTAAAGAGTTTACCGAAAAGCGTATTCAGATGGCGGTTGTTATAGATGAATACGGCGGTACTGCCGGAATTGTTACGCTTGAAGATTTGATTGAAGAGATTTTGGGCAATATACAGGATGAATATGACGACGAGGAAGAAGAAATCAGCGTTGTCAATGAAACAACCTTTAAAATAGACGGAACTTGCGATATTGAAGAGGTTGAAGATATGCTCGGAATATCTTTTCCTAAGGGCGATTACGATACCTTGGGAGGATTTATGCTTTATTCTTTGGGCAGAATTCCGAAAGACGGCGAGAAACCCGTTATAGAGGAAAAAGGTTACCGTTTTACCGCTTTATCGGTAAGCGACCGCAGAATTGAAAGCGTAAAAGCCGAAAAAATCCTCGAAGAAGATACAGACGAGGATTAAGGGGATTGCAAAGGGCGGTTTGTGTGCAAACTGCCATACGAATGTAGCGACTATCCCTCATCCGTCACTTTGTGACACCTTCCCTTAAAGGCGAAGGCTTTTGGGAAATTGATTTATAATGTAAGGGCAAAAAACTATAAAACTATATTAATGCTTTTAATGATTGTTTTGCCTGTCGGTGCTACCGACTGATGGTGAATAAAAGTCAGTCGCAGAAAACCCTGACTTTAAATAAAACAAGGAGGATTTGTTATATGAACAGATCAAAAACAAATTTTATTGTAAAAGGCGCACTTATCGGCGCTCTTTACGCAGTGCTTACAATAGCGCTCGGACCGATTTCTTTCGGAAATTTAGGCGTTGAATTCCGAATTTCCGAAGCACTCACAATTTTGCCGATTTTCACATTCTCGGCAGTTCCCGGACTTTTTTGCGGTTGTATAATTGCAAATTTGGTTGGAATGCTTTATTCGGGACTTGGAATGGCAGACGTGGTTTTCGGCTCGCTTGCAACGCTTGTTGCGGCAATTCTTTCTTACGGTTTAAGAAAGATAACGATAAAAGGTTTTCCTTTTCTTTCGTTTTTACCGCCGGTGCTGGCTAATGCAATAATTGTCGGCTTGGAATTGAAAATTATTCTTCCCGATGTGTTCCCGTCGTTTTTCTTTGCATTCGGCATTGTCGGATTAGGCGAACTCGGCGCAGTGTTTGTGCTGGGAATACCGCTTTATGTAATTATAAAGAAAACTCCGTTTTTCAAAGAGTATTTGATAGATTAGAAAAGCACTATTGCCAGTTTTAACGCCCGTACAAAAAATACGGGCGTTAATTATATAGTGAATATCTATTTCAGCATACACGAAATGTTGTCCATAAAGTCTGAAGCGGTCTTTACGGCATTGCTTATTTTCCTTTTTGCACTTTTGCCGCTTTTCATTGTGCTGACGGCAGCCGCCGTCATAACGCCGATCGCCGCACCCGTGCCTACTCCTTTTAAAAAACTTGTTAGTGGCTTTTGCATGAATGTTCTTCCTTTCGGTATTGTTTTATAAAATTATTTTGTCAAAAAAATAATTAAAAATTCATTATAAATATGAAAGAAATTTTTGCTTTTAATAATGTAGTTATATATTATATTAAAATATATAATGAGAAAAAATATGATAAATTGTGGTCGAAATAGACAAAAACTACAACATAAAGTGCGTAAAACCGTATAAAAGAAGCAAATCAAAAAAATTTTAAAAAAATACGAAAAAAATGCTTGACAAAGAGGAATGGATGTGGTATTATAGTCAAGCGCTCGAGAGAAGCGGGTGCGAAAAAGAGCCTGAAAAAGAGGCGAAAAAGTACCTTGAAAATTAAACAACGTATAGGGAC
>JAXJVH010000042.1:0-12611 GCA_036308645.1 Acutalibacteraceae bacterium
CATTTGTTCTATTCCTGATGTTGGGGTTTCAACACTTATCGCCTCCCTCTGACGAGGGAGGTGGCACGGCTTTGCCGTGACGGAAGGAGAGAAAGAATAAAAATAGATATATACTTTGGCTTTTCTCTCCCTCAGTCTCGCTTCGCTCGACAGCTCCCTCGTCAGAGGGAGCCAATCTACACCCCAACTTTTGCAAAAGAACCTATACATTTTTTAAGGATAAAGCCAAAAACCTGCCTGTCTTTTAAGACAAGCAGGTTTTTATTAAACATAAATTAATCTTTTAAAAATTAGTCTTTTAAAGGCTCAAAAGCGTCTGCGCCCTGACCGCAAAGCGGACAAACGATATCTTCGGGCAATTCAGAACCTTCATATACATAACCGCAAACCTGACAAACATAGCCTTTAGGCGGTTCAGCAGGTGCTTCAGGCTCTGCCGGAGTTTCCTCTGCCTCTACAGGGGCTTCTTCAGGTAAAAGCGCTCTGATAGAAAGGCTTACTCTCTTTGCGTCATAATCTATATTGATAATTTGAGCTTCAACCTCATCGCCGATTGAAAGAACATCCTGCGGTTTGTCAATTCTCTTATTAGCAATCTGTGAAATATGGATAAGACCGTCGATACCCGGCATAAGATTTGCAAATGCACCGTAAGAAGCAAAACTTACAATCTTAACGGTAGCGGTATCGCCAACCTGATATTTGGTTTTGATGATTTCCCAAGGATTGTCCTCTGCCTTTTTAAAGCCGAGAGAAATTTTCTTATTTTCTCTGTCAAGATCCTTAACGAAAACTGTTACTGTATCGCCTACATTAACAACCTCTGAAGGATGTTTGATTCTTGTCCAAGAAAGTTCGGAAATATGAATCATACCGTCAACGCCGCCGATGTCAACAAATGCACCGTAAGATGTAAGTGATTTAACAACGCCTTCGTATGTATTGCCGATTTCGATTGAATTCCAAAGAGCCTCTCTCTGCTGTTTCTGTTCTTCACGAAGAACAACGCGAATAGAACCTACAACATTTCTGCCTCTGCGAATGTCGATAACTTTAAATGAAACGGTAGTTCCTACTAATGCTTCCAAATCCTCGCCGCGTCTTAAAGTTGCGTGTGAAGCAGGAACAAATACTCTTACTCCGTTTGAAAGAACGGTAACGCCGCCTTTAACAACAGCGGTTACTTTGCCCTCTAAAACAGTATCGTTTTCTTTTGCTTCTTCCATTGCAGCAAGGCCTGCATAAGAATCAAAGCGTTTTTTGGAAAGTGTAATAATACCTTCCTGATCGTTAGTTTTCATAACAATCAAATCAAGTTCGTCGCCAACCTTAACAAGGTCAACAGGGTTAACGTTTGGCTCTGCTGAAAGCTCGTTAGCAGGAACAATACCTGTGTATTTGCGTCCGATGTCAACCTGAACTTCGGTTGGATTAACAGCCACAACAACACCCTTAACTCTTTGGTTAGAGTTCATGCTGTTTAACGACTCTTCAAGTGCTTCTTCGAATGTCATATCGTCAAAGGACTTTTCAGCCACAGTTTCAGCCTCCGTTTTAGTTTCAGCTGTAACTTCTTCAGCCATAGTTTCCTCATTTTTCAAAATTTCGGTCATTCTGTTTAGTACCTCCTTAATTATAACAGCAGGCGTGGAAGCACCTGCGGTCACTCCGACAAAGCGAACCGATTTAAAATCGGCAGGGTTTAATTCATCAGCGGTTTCAATCAAAACGGTTTTTGTTTTGGCGTCACAGATTTCAAGCAGTTTTTTAGTGTTTGAACTGTGTCTGCCGCCGATGACTACCATAAGGTCGGTCTTTTCCGCCAACTCTTCTGCCTCATTTTGTCTTTCGGTAGTCGCATCACATATTGTATCAAAAAATTTTGCATTTGTATAGACTTTTTTGATAATTTTTTTAAAAACTTCCCATTTTTTTGAGTTAAAAGTGGTTTGAGAAACAACAATAGGGTTATTTTGTGAATTTTTTTCACACTTTTTTATGATTTCTTTTAATTCTTCCTCGGTTTTAAAACAATAAACGGAAGAATTGGCAAAACCCATTATTCCGACAACTTCCGCATGAGTTTTATCGCCTGCGATAAACACAGAGGTATTCTCATCGGAATTTTTTTCAACTATTTTATGAATCTTATAAACGAACGGACAGGTGGCGTCGCAAATTTCAAGACCTCTTTTATCTATTTCGTCATAAGTGGCTTTATCAACGCCGTGCGAACGAATTACAACAGTATAACCGGGCGGAACATCCGATATTGAATCAACTGTAATTACGCCACGTTTTTGAAGCGACTCGACCATTTGCGGATTGTGAATAATAGGGCCTAAAGTACAGACCTTTTTCCCCTCTTGTAACAACTTTTCCACAAGTTCAATCGCCCTGTTTACGCCGAAACAAAATCCGGCGGTTTTTGCAAGTTTAATTTCAAAGCTCATTTTGACCTTGCTCCCAAAGTTTCGTTATTTCGTCCATAATTCTGACAGAGGCATTGCGAAGACCTTTTCGGTCGGTACCCTCAAAATGAATTTCCTCGTGAGAAATCGGATTGCCGATAATAAGCAATGTCTTTTTAAACGGTCTTACCTTACTTTTTACGCATACGGCCGCCGGAACTATATCGGCGCTTGTAGCGTTTGCTATGTAGGCAGTACCTGCTTTCGCTTTGGCAGGCTTGTTATCTTTTGACCGAGTACCTTCAGGAAAAATGCCGAGTATTCCGCCTTCTTCAACGAGCTTAATGGCATGATTGACAGCGCCCGAATTTCCTCCGTCACGGGTAACGGGAAAAACGCCGACTTTATTAAAAAACCAAGTTACTAATTTATTTTTAAACAGTTCTGCTTTTGCCATATACTGAATACGTTTTTTTGTAAAAACGAGCCAAAAAACAGGGTCCATATACGAAATATGATTACTGCATAACACATAACCGCCCTCAGCAGGCAAATTTTCCAAACCTTTAACCTTTACTCTGCAAAACACCTTTACAAAAGGTTTTACAATAGTTATTAAAACTCTCGCAAATCTTGTTTGCTTATGCGGATTGTTATTCATTTATTTCCACCTTTTATATTTGTTTTTTCATTTACTATTTTCAAAACAGCGTCTACATTTTCCTTTATTGTAAAATCGGAAGAGTCAAGATAAACGCCGTCTTCGGCACATTTTAAAGGCGCTATTTCACGGTGTTCGTCACGGTAATCACGTTCTTTTATATCAGATAAAATATCATCGTAATTAACGTCAAGTCCACGTTCAACCTGTTCTTTATATCGGCGTGTAGCACGAACCTCTGCCGAAGCGGTAAGGAAAATTTTCACTTGTGCGTCGGGTAAAACCACAGTTCCTATATCTCTGCCGTCCATAACGACATTATATTTTTTAGCGAAATCACGCTGAAGTGAAAGCAAAAATTCTCTTACTTTCGGAATAGCCGAAACCTTTGAAGCGGCAGTCGAAATTTCTTCTGTACGAATTTTATCGCTTACATCTTCTCCGTTTATAAAAACGTGCTGAACGCCGTCGATATACTTTATCTCGGCGTTGATTTTAGGTAAATATGATATAACGCTTTCAGCGTTTTCAACATCGCCGCCGTTGTTTAAAACAAAATAACCGATTGAACGGTAAAGAGCACCTGTATCTACATAAATAAAGCCTAATTCCTTGGCAACCTTTTTAGCAATTGTACTTTTGCCTGCACCGGCAGGACCGTCTATTGCAACTGAAATCATAATTTTTCCCCTTTTTAATTTAGTTTTTCATCTATGGCTTTTGCCGTACAAAAAGCGGTTGAAAACGCAATTTGCAAGTTGTATCCGCCCGTATAAGCGTCGACGTCAATTACCTCGCCCGAAAAATAAAGATTTTCGCAAAGTTTTGACTGCATGGTTTTCGGATTGATTTCACCTACGTCAACGCCGCCCGAGGTAACAATCGCCTCTTCGACAGGGCGGAGCGAGGTTACGGTAAAGCACAAATCCTTAATAACGCTCACAAGTTGCTCACGCTGTGCTTTGGTAATCTGATTAACCTTTGTATTTGCGGCAACACCGCTTCTTTTAATTATAACAGAAATCATCTTTGATGGCAACAATTTTGATAAAGAATTGACAAAATTTTTGTTTGAATTTTCCGAAAAATCTCGCAAAATGCGAGCGTCAAGCGTATCAAAATCAAGCGCCGGTTTTAAATCAATATGCACCTTGTATCTGCTTTTTTGTGCATTTCTTATATGCGCCGAAGCCGATAAAATCATAGGCCCCGAAAGTCCGAAATGGGTAAAAAGCATCTCGCCGAAATCTGTATAAATAATTTTGCCGTTTGCGGTATCTTCAACAGAAACGGCAACGTTTTTTAAAGACAACCCCTGCATTTCGGCAGCGTCGCCCTCTGCTACATTAAGCGGAACTAACGAGCCTACGGGTGTAATAATAGTATGACCGATTTTTTTCGCTAAATTATATCCGTCGCCTGTAGAACCCGTTTTCGGATAAGATTTGCCGCCTGTGGCAATAACTACATTTTCACATTCTAATTTTTCGCCGTTTTCTAAAACTACCGAGGTGATTGTTTGACCGTCAAGGCTTAAATCTACTGCTCTGTCATTAATTATATCGACATTGTTTTTTCTAACAAAATTATAAAGGCAGTCGACAACGTCTACCGACTTGTCCGAAACAGGAAAAACTCTGTTACCTCGCTCAACTTTAATCGGAACGCCGTGCGACTCGAAAAAGTCAATAGTATCGTAAGCGTCAAACGCAGAAAAAGCGCTATACATAAACTTTGCGTTTTTTGTAAGCGCAGAAATCAATTCGTTTTTGTCCGACATATTGGTAATGTTGCATCTGCCTTTGCCTGTTATAAGCAGTTTTCTGCCGACCTTTTCGTTTCTCTCTATTAAAGCGACAGAATGACCGTTTTGCCCTAAATGCCCTGCGCAAAAAAGTCCCGCAGGACCTGCGCCGATAACAGCGACATCATATTTTTTCAAAATCTTTCCCCCGAATTAGTTTTATTTTTTATTAAGCTTCATCAGCTTTCTGAAACTTTCGCGGTATTTTACAAGATAAAGAGTAATTACACGTGTGAGTGCAATATCGTAAACCACAAACATAACCTCAAGACCGACAGCAAGACCTGCAAAGTACCAAACTCCGTAGCCCATCTCGTCAATCGGTATTCCGAAAATAAATACGCAAAGCACCATTACAATAGCAAAGGAAACCGTAAATACCGCTATCTTTATAAGCCATTGTAATGCTTTTTTTCCTATTTTTTCGATATAAGCCTTTAAAATCGGATAATATCCGAAAAAGAATATGTAGCAAAGCGCCGCTTCTTTTTCACATATTAAAAATGACAAAACGCTTACCGTAAGATATACGGTAAACGCATTTTTAACACCTAATTCAAGGTAGATTATAACAAGCAAAGCGCCTGCGACAGCAGGGACGGCGTAAGTTAACACTCCGATATGAGCCAAGAGCATTATAACAACCGACAAAGCGGCAAAAAGTCCGCAAATCGAAACGACCGAGGACGTTTTAGGCTTGTTTTGTTTCAATTAAGAACCCACCTTTTATCCTTATATTTATTTAACACAGTTTGCATCTGCAAGATTTAGCAGCATCTTATCAAATCGCCGCCCATACATTCGCAACAACAGTCTGCACAAATAAGACCTGAACACAAATCACAAGCGGAGCAACCGCCGCCACCGTAACTGCCGGTATTGTATCCGCCGTTAAACTGACCGCGGCGCTGATTGGCAATGCGGTTTAAAGTATCTCGATATTCAGCGTTGGTAGGGTCCATTCTGCAAGCAGTAGAAAATGAAGTATAAGCATCATCATACCAGCCTCTGCGGTAAAGCACAGAGCCGTTTAAGAAGTACCATTCTGCATTTCTGTCGGAAATGCCTACTCCATCAAGAATTTCCTGTGCTTCTTCAAGGCGGTTTTGGTTGAGAAATCTGCGAACATCAGCATAAACGCCTGTTTCGCTGTAAGTTCCGCCTGCGGTGCTTCCTGAACCTTTAAAGCCTCTGCGGCGTTTATCCATAATAGCGTCGTAGGCTTCATTTATTTCTTTCATTTTTTCTTCGGCTAAATCCGAAAGCGGATTATCCGAGTAGTTATCAGGATGATACTTTCTCGCAAGATTTTTATAAGCCGCTTTTATCTCCTCGTCGGTAGCGTTTTTATCGACTCCGAGAACTTCATAAGGATTAGTCATCTTTATTCTCCTTGTTTACTCTTTTTAATTCATTCGGAAGTCCGAGATAAATTATATTTGAGAGTATAGTTTTATATCTGTTAAATTCAAGCAATTCAAAGGAATTTGCCATTTCAACATTACAGTTATTTATAAGGCTTTCAGCGCTTTTATAAACCGCCGTCAAATCACTGTCTTTTGTAATGCTATACTTTTTAACAAACGGATTGTAAGAGCCTGATTTTAAATCGTCTTTCAAATCGTCAAGCGCGTCAATCAAATAAACCCATTTGCCCGATAAATACCCTAATCTTGATAAAATTCGCTTTTCGGTTTCATCATTTACACCGTAGGCAAAAATCAATTCGAGCATTTTTGCGCTCGGCTCTGCGGCGGCGTCAATACTATCGGAATCAGACTTTTCAATCTCGGCCTGATTTTTTATAAGTTTTGCGATTTCATCATCAATATCGGCATATTTTTTACGCGCTTTTTTTAAATAATGTTTAAAAACAGGATAGATTAAACCGCTGCGCAATTTGCCCTTTACTCCGTTATCCTGCATATCGTCAAGCAATTTATAATAAAACATTATTATAAGGCAAGCCGAAGCAAAAGATAAATCTTCCGACTCTTTTTCAAGCCGCATACATTTTTTTGCGGGATTAAAAGGACATCTCATTTTAGTATAACCGCAACACTCTTTATTAAGACCCAATTTAAGCATTGCCAAAAATACGAAATCATAAGAAAGTATAAACTTTGCAAAAATTCCGTAATCTTTTCCGAGTTGTCGGCAAATCGAGCAGTAAACCGCTTTGTAAGTGTCATATTCGGCAATTTTCAGTTCAGGCTTATATGCTTTTACATATCCGAACACAACACCACTCCTTTTTTTGCTACAATAGAGTATATCATATATACTATATCAAAAATTTAACAAGTTGTAAACTTTTCAGAGTAATTTTTTAAGATATTTTCCTGTATAGGATTTTTCACACTTAACAACCTTTTCGGGAGTACCCTCTACTACCACAGTTCCGCCTTCGTCGCCGCCTTCAGGTCCCATATCAATAATATGGTCGGCACATTTTATAACATCAAGATTATGCTCAATTACAACGATAGTGTTGCCTTTATCAACAAGCGACTGCAAAACCTCAACCAATTTATGCACATCTGCGGTGTGCAGTCCTGTGGTTGGCTCGTCAAGTACATACAAGGTTTTGCCTGTTGAGCGTTTTGAAAGTTCGGTTGAAAGTTTTACTCTCTGAGCCTCGCCACCCGAAAGCGTTGTAGCCGGCTGACCGATTTTGATATATCCGAGTCCAACATCATATAAAGTTTGCAGTTTTCTTTGGATTTTCGGAATATGCTCAAAAAATTGCAATCCCTCTTCAACCGTCATTTCAAGTACATCATAAATGCTCTTGCCTTTGTATTTTACCTCAAGCGTTTCCCGATTGTAACGAGCGCCCTTACAGACCTCGCAGGGAACATAAATATCAGGTAAAAAGTGCATTTCAATTTTTAAAATTCCGTCGCCCTCACAGGCTTCACATCGTCCGCCTTTTACATTAAATGAAAATCTTCCTTGGGTATAATTGCGGATTTTAGCCTCTTTTGTTTCGGCAAAAAGCGCACGAATATCGGTAAAAACTCCTGTATAAGTAGCAGGATTGGAACGCGGTGTTCTGCCTATCGGGGATTGGTCGATATTTATGATTTTATCAATATTTTCAAGTCCCTCAATAGCTTTATGCTCGCCCGGTTTCGCTTTTGCACGATACAAGGTTTTTGCAATTGATTTATAAAGAATTTCGTTTACAAGCGAGGATTTACCCGAACCCGAAACGCCCGTAACCGCAACAAACTTTCCTAAAGGAATTTTAACATCAATATTTTTAAGATTATTTTGTTTTGCACCGACAATTTTCAAAAACTGTCCGTTGCCTTTACGTCGGGTTTTAGGAACAGGAATAGACCGCCTTCCCGAAAGATAATCGCCCGTAATACTATTTTTGCATTTCATTAACTCTTCGGGTGTACCGCTGAAAACAACATTGCCGCCGTTTATACCTGCACCCGGACCTATATCAACAATATAATCTGCTTCACGCATTGTATCCTCATCATGCTCTACAACAATCAGAGTATTGCCGAGGTCACGAAGTTTTTTAAGCGTTGCAAGTAATTTATCATTATCACGCTGATGAAGTCCGATACTCGGCTCATCAAGAATATAAAGCACTCCCATAAGCGAAGAGCCTATCTGGGTAGCAAGTCTTATTCTTTGTGCCTCACCGCCCGAAAGCGTACCGCTTGAACGAGAAAGTGTAAGATAATGAAGTCCTACGCTCTGCAAAAAGCCCAAACGCTCTTTAATTTCTTTTAAAATGCCCTCGCCTATCATTTTTTCTCTGCCTGAAAGTTCAAGACTGTTTACAAGTTCAAGGTGCTTTTTAACCGACATATCGCAAAGCTCCATAATATTTTTATCACCGACAGTAACCGCTAAAGCCTGCTTTGAAAGCCTTTTGCCTTTACATTCGGGGCAAGGAACTTCAGTCATATAATTTTCAATATCGAATTTGGCATAATCGCTTCCCGATTCGTTATATCTGCGCTCAAGCGAGTTGCAAACGCCCTCAAAAGGAGCAGAATAACTGCCCTCGCCGTATGCAAATTTTCGCTCAAGCTTAATTTTCTCGCCGGCAGTTCCGTAAAGCAAAACCTGTTTTGCCTTTTCGGGTAAATCCTCAAAAGGAGTATCAAGCGAAAAACCGTAATGCTTTGCAAGTCCGTTGTAATACATTGCGGCAATGGAATTACCGCTCATATTTCCCCATCCGGGACCTTTTATAGCACCCTCATTTACAGACAATGACGGGTCAGGAACAACCAATTCGGGGTCGATTTTCATAAACATACCGAGTCCTGTGCATTTTGGACAAGCACCGAAAGGATTGTTAAAAGAGAACATTCTCGGAGCTAATTCATCAAAGCTTGCACCGTGTTCCGGGCAGGCATAGTTTTGTGAAAAAAGTAATTCTTTGCCGCCGATAACGTCGATAAGCACCAAGCCGTCGGCAATTTTTGACGCAGTTTCAATAGAATCGGCAAGACGTGATTTTATACTTTCGCTGATTTTCAAGCGGTCTACAACTATTTCTATATTATGTTTTTTATTCTTTTCAAGTTCGATTTTTTCGGATAAATCATAGATATTTCCGTCAACTCTCGCTCTTACATACCCGCTTTTTTTGGCGCTTTCAAATTTATCCTTATGCTCGCCTTTTCTGCCTCTTACAATCGGCGCTAAAACCTGAATTTTTTCACCCTCGGGCAAACTTAAAACCTTATCGACAATCTGGTCAACGGTCTGCTGTTTAATCTCTTTACCACAGACAGGGCAATGCGGAATACCTATTCTTGCATAAAGCAAACGCAGATAATCGTAAATTTCTGTTACTGTTCCGACAGTTGAACGAGGATTTTTAGAGGTGGTTTTCTGGTCGATTGAAATAGCAGGCGATAATCCGTCGATACTGTCAACATCGGGTTTTTCCATTTGACCTAAAAACATTCTCGCATAAGACGAAAGCGATTCAACATAACGACGCTGTCCTTCGGCATAAAGCGTATCAAACGCCAATGATGATTTACCCGAACCGGAAAGCCCCGTAAAAACAACCAGCTTATCACGAGGAATGGTAACGTCAATATCTTTAAGATTATTTTCTCTTGCACCTTTTATTTCTATATTTTCTCTCATAAAAAGTTTATTTTCCTTTTCTTAATTTTTCTATGCGGTCACGAAGATATGCCGCGTGTTCAAATTCAAGCATTTTCGCCGCAGATTTCATCTCTCTTGTCAACTGCTCGATAAGTTTTTCCTTTTCTTTAGGCGACATACGTTTATTTTCGCTTTTTTCTTCTTTTTTCGTAATCTCTAGCACTTCTCTTACATCTTTTATAATAGTTTTAGGCGTAATATTATGCTCTTTATTATATTTCATCTGTATTTCCCGACGGCGGTTTGTTTCGGTAATTGCCGCCTCCATTGAACGCGTCACCGAATCGGCATACATAATAACCTCGCCCTCGGCGTTTCTTGCGGCTCGTCCGATTGTCTGAACAAGCGAGGTTTCGCTACGCAAAAATCCTTCTTTATCTGCGTCAAGGATTGCAACCAGCGACACTTCGGGAATATCCAGTCCCTCACGAAGCAGATTTATTCCGACAAGCACATCAAACTCGCCCAGACGTAAATCACGAATGATTTCCATTCGTTCAATAGTATCAATATCATAGTGCATATAACGCACCTTTATATCAACGCCCTCTAAAAACTCGGTTAAATCCTCCGCTTGCTTTTTGGTAAGCGTTGTAACAAGTACTCTCTGCTTTTTTGCCACACGCTTATTAATCTCGCTGACAAGGTCGTCAATCTGACCTTCGGTAGGTTTAACCGTAACAAGCGGGTCAAGCAGTCCCGTAGGTCTGATAACCTGTTCTGCAATTACGGCTGATTTTTCTTTTTCAAGTTCGCCCGGAGTAGCCGAAACAAAAAGCGCCTGATTAACTTTACCGTAAAACTCATCAAAATTAAGCGGTCGGTTATCATAAGCCGACGGCAGACGAAAGCCGAAATCAATAAGATTTTTCTTTCTCGCCTTATCGCCG
Organism: Acutalibacteraceae bacterium; assembly: GCA_036308645.1. Taxonomy (GTDB): domain Bacteria; phylum Bacillota; class Clostridia; order Oscillospirales; family Acutalibacteraceae; genus RUG11462. Next base: position 10,924 of record JAXJVH010000042.1, read on the forward strand.
CCGTACATACCTCGCACCTGCGGAAGCGTTACGTGCGACTCGTCTACCATAAGCAAATAATCATCGGGGAAATAGTCTAAAAGCGTATAAGGGGTTGAGCCGGCAGGACGTCCCGAAAGCACTCTCGAATAATTTTCTATGCCCTTGCAAATACCTATTTCCTGTAACATTTCAATATCATACTCGGTACGTTGACGAATTCTTTGTGCCTCGATAAACTGCTCATTTTTTGTAAAATAGTCTACCCTTTCCCACATTTCACGTTCAATTTCATCAGTAGCGGCCTTCATTCGCTCAAACGGTATAATATAATGTGATGCCGGAAAAATCGCCACGTGCTGCAATGTATTCAGCACCTCACCCGTAAGAGGTTTAAACTCGGAAATACGGTCAATTTCATCGTCAAAAAATTCTACTCTTACTGCATTTTCACTCGAAGCGGCAGGAAAAATTTCAACAACATCGCCTCTGACTCTAAACTTATTTCTTATAAAATTAATATCGTTTCGTTCATACTGCAAATCAACAAGCTTGCGAAGCAGCTTGTCCCTATCCATAGTCATACCGGGGCGAAGTGAAATCACCATACTGCGGTAATCAATAGGCGCACCAAGCGAATAGATACAGGAAACCGATGAAACAATTATTACATCTCGCCTTTCGGAAAGCGCCGCAGTTGCGGAATGGCGCAGTTTATCAATTTCATCGTTTATAGCCGAATCTTTCTCAATATAAGTATCGGTATTGGGAATATAAGCCTCCGGCTGATAGTAGTCATAATAACTGACAAAATATTCTACGGCATTGTTCGGAAAAAACTCTTTAAATTCGGAGCAAAGCTGAGCCGCAAGCGTTTTATTATGCGCTAAAATGAGCGTAGGCTTTTGCACACGCTCTATAATATTCGCCATTGTAAAAGTTTTGCCCGAACCCGTAACGCCGAGCAAAGTTTGTTCTTTGTTACCTTTTAAAATACTGTCAACCAACTTGTCGATAGCCTGCGGTTGATCACCCGTAGGCTTATATTTTGATACTAATTCAAACATAATAATCTTTCCGCTTTTTATATATTATTCTCACTTTTCTTACCTTATATAATATCAAACAAATGTTCGTTTGTCAACTAAAAATTATTGTAAAGATTCCTGCGTTTACTCGGAATGACGAACGGCGGCTTGCCTACAAACCGCCCTACACATGCAGATAAGATTTTATTAATAAAAAAGCCTTCGCCTTGAGATAGGAAAATACTATCAATGAAATATTTTGCCTTACGGCAAAATGTGAAATAAAATCCGTTCCTTAATATGCCATAGGCATATTTCATATTTGCAAAGCAAATATTTCACATCGAAGATATTTCACTCGTTCCGTAAGGCGAATATAACTGAAAAAAGCACTGACAGAGTCAGTGCTTTTTTCTGGTCCGAGTGTCGAGATTCGAACTCGAGGCCTCTTGAACCCCATTCAAGCGCGATACCAAACTTCGCCACACCCGGATATTTTCGACTGAACTATTCTATCACAAACAAAACCAAAATGCAAGAACTTTTTCAACATTTATACTGAATTATAAATTGCAATATAAAATGTCCACAAATATTAAGCGACATTTAATTTCTTAATTAGCATAAATGAAGATAATCCGTTTAGTTTTCTTCTTGGATAATTATTCATCCAATGCTCTA
>JAXJVH010000043.1:0-39177 GCA_036308645.1 Acutalibacteraceae bacterium
GCCTAAAACCGAAAACAAAAGACAGGATAAGAAGAAAACCCCTGCAAAACCTCGAACAGAGGGCAGAATTCGTGATAAAGGCGATAATAAAAATATCGAAATTCATACTGTTGAAAGTTATAAGATTGATACTCGTGCTACAGAATTTGACGCCGATAAATATAACGAAAGATATGATGAAATTTCACCTGCTTTGAAATACGGCGATAATTTTCAGAAAAAGCAGAAAATCAATCAGAAATCCAAACAGTACCGTAAGGGTAATAAAAGTTCAAAGCGTGAAACCGAGGCGGACAGACTTCGCAAAATTCAACTTGAAAAAATTAAGGCTAAACCTATTGAAATTACTGTCGGTGATGAAATTACCGTCGGCGAGTTAGCGTCACGTATGAAAAAAACAGCCGCCGAGGTTGTAAAACAGTTGATGATGCTTGGTATAATGGCAAGCGCTTCTGAAACAATAGATTATGACACCGCCGCAATCGTTGCAACCGAAATGGGCGCAAAGGTTACAAAAGAGGTTGTAGTTACAATTGAAGAAAGAATTATGGACGTTCAGGAGGATAAAGAGGAGGACTTAAAACCTCGTGACCCTGTAGTAGTTGTTATGGGACACGTTGACCACGGTAAAACTTCTATTCTTGACAGAATTCGTTCTTCTTCAGTTACTTCAACCGAGGCAGGCGGTATTACCCAACATATCGGCGCTTATCAGGTAAATGTAGACGGAAAAAATATCACTTTCCTTGATACTCCGGGTCACGCCGCATTTACGGCAATGCGTCAGCGCGGTGCTAATGTTACGGATATTGCTATTTTGGTTGTAGCCGCCGACGACGGTATTATGCCGCAGACGGTTGAGGCTATAAACCATGCAAAAGCCGCAGGCGTTGAAATTATTGTTGCTATTAACAAAATGGATAAACCCGGCGTTACAACCGACCAAATTATGCAGCAGTTGACCGAGTATGAATTAGTTCCCGAAGCATGGGGAGGCGATATTATAACCGTTCCCGTTTCGGCTCATACAGGTATGGGTATTGATGAATTGCTTTCAAGCATTTTGCTTGTTGCCGAAATGCAGGAGTTAAAGGCTAATCCCGACAGAATGGCCAAAGGTGCGGTTATCGAGGCAAAACTTGATAAAGGCCGCGGTCCTGTCGCTACAATTCTTGTGCAAAACGGTACTCTTCATGTAGGCGATATTATCGTTGCAGGAAAAACCGTAGGTCGTGTTCGTGTAATGCTTAATGATAAAGGCGAAAGAGTAAAATCGGCAGGTCCGTCTGTTCCTGTTGAGATTACGGGACTTGATGAAGTTCCGTCGGCAGGCGATAATTTTGACTGCGTTTCCGATGAAAAACTTGCAAGAGAACTTGTTGAACAGAGAAAAGCACAGTTTAAAGAGGAAGAGTTTAACCGTTATCAAAAAGTTACTCTTGATAACCTCTTTGACCAATTACAGCAAGGCGAGATGAAAGAGCTTAACATTATTGTTAAAGCAGATGTTCAAGGCTCTGTTGAGGCTGTTCGTCAGTCGCTTGAAAAACTCTCAAACGAGGAAGTCAGAGTTAAGGTTATTCACGGCGCAGTAGGCGCTGTTTCAGAGTCTGATGTAATGTTAGCAGGCGCTTCCAATGCAATTATTGTAGGCTTTAACGTTCGTCCTGACCCTGTTGCTAAAAATTTGGCTGAAAAAGACGGCGTAGATATGCGCCTTTACAGAATTATTTATGACGCAATCGAAGAAATCGAAGCCGCTATCAAGGGTATGCTTGCACCTAAATTCAGAGAGGTACAACTCGGCCGTGCAGAAGTTCGTGAAACTTATAAAATTTCATCGGTCGGCACAATAGCAGGTTGTTACATTCTTGAGGGAAAAGTTACAAGAAACGCACAGATTCGAGTTGTGCGTGACGGTATCGTTATCGCCGAGGATTTGATTGATTCATTGCGCAGATTTAAAGATGACGTTAAGGAAGTTGCTACCAACTACGAATGTGGTATCGGTCTTGAAAAGTTTAATGATATTAAAGAGGGCGATATTTTTGAAGCATTTGTTATTGAGGAGTACAGAGATTAAACAGTACAGAATTTAAGGAGAAACTATGGGTTCACATAGATTAGGCAGAATAGAAGAGGATATTAAAAGATGCCTTGCTGAAATTATAAGGGATTTAAAAGACCCTCGTATTTCAAAACTTTTGTCGATAGTAAGAGTTGAAGTATCCGGCGATTTATCCTATGCAAAGGTTTATGTCAGCGCCATTGAGGGATATGACAAAACTTTAGAGTCGGTTAAGGGACTTAAAAGCGCCGAGGGTTATATTAAAAGAGAGTTGAATGCGGCTATTAAACTTCGCAAAATTCCTGCGCTTAATTTTGTCGCAGACAACTCTATTGAGCATGGCGCTCATATTGCAAAAATTATCGAAGATTTTTAATTTTGAGGAAATAAAGATGACTGTTGATTTAAAGACTGTTATTAATAGGCTTAAAGAAAAAGATAATATAGTAATTTTATTGCATCAGTTTCCTGACGGCGATACGATAGGTTGCGGTTATTCGCTTTATTTTGCGCTTACCGCTTTAGGAAAAAAGGCAAGAGTTGAATGTGCCGATAAAATCGGAGCAAGATACAACTACATCACAGAAAACGTGAAGTTCTGCGAATTTTCGCCTGAATTTGTAGTTGCGGTAGACGTTGCCGACAGAAAATTATTAGGTTCAAAATCGGAGGATTATCCGAATATCGACCTTTGTATCGACCATCATGGCTCGAATACCGATTTTGCTAACGAAACTTATGTTGACGCTGAATCGGCGGCGGCTTGCGAGATTTTGTATAGCATTATAAAAGAACTTTGCGGCGAAATTTCAAAATCGGCGGCAGCGGCGCTTTATACAGGAATTTCTACCGATACGGGCTGTTTTAAGTTTACCAATACAACCGCAAAAACTCATTTGATTGCGGCTGAATTGATGAAAACCGGTATTGATTACGGCGAAATCAACAGAATAATGTTTGATACTAAAACAAAAGCAAGACTGTACGTTGAAAGTCAGGCTTTAAATACTCTAAAGTTCCTTTGTAATGATAAGGTTGCTATTATGACCATTACAAAGGAAATGAGGGAAACTTCGGGCGCTCATGATTCGGAACTCGAGGGAATTACAGGGTTGCCCCGTACCATTGAGGGCGTAATTTTGGGAATTACTATCAGAGAACGTAATGATACAAATATCTGTAAAATTTCCGCGCGTTCTCATGCGCCTGTTTCCGCCTCGAAATTCTGCGAGCGTTTCGGTGGCGGCGGTCATGACAGGGCAGCAGGCTGTGAAATAAAACTGCCTAAAGATAAGGCTTTTGAGGTTTTGGCGCAAGCGGCTGAGGAAACCTTTAAAGAAGCAGGTCTTGTTTAAAAAAATATGAATGGATTTGTATTGATAAATAAACCGTCGGGGGTTACATCTTTCAGTGTAACAGGTGCAGTAAAACGAAAAACAGGTGAAAAGCGCTGCGGCCACGCAGGTACTCTTGACCCGCTTGCTACAGGCGTTTTGCCTGTTATGATTGGCAGAGCGACAAGGCTTATTGACCTGATTGATGATAATAAAAAGGTTTATAAGGCTTCGCTTGTGCTTGGAATGACTACCGATACTCTTGATTGCGACGGCGAGGTGCTTTCCGACCAGCCTGTAAACGTTACGGAAGATGATTTAAAGCAGGCGCTAAAGAGTTTTGAGGGCGAGATTGAACAGATACCGCCTATGTATTCCGCTTTGTCTAAAGACGGCGTAAAACTGTATAAATTGGCTCGACAGGGTATCGAGGTTGAACGCAAGCCGAGAAAGGTTACTGTTTATAATATAAAACTTTTGTCTTTTGACGGCGTAGATACCGCCGAAATTTTGGTGGAGTGTTCAAAAGGTACATACATCAGAACTGTTATTGATGATTTAGGAATGTCGTTAGGCTGCGGCGCTTATATGAATAAGTTAGAGCGTGTAAGGGGAAGCGGATTTTCGGTTGATGAATGTATAACTCTTGATGAATTTTTAAAAAAAGATTTGAAAGATACCGTTTTTTCCGCCGAAAAGGCAGTAAAAAACTTTCCGTCTGTCAGCGTTACCTTTAATCAGGCAAAACGATTTAAAAACGGCAACGAACTTGATTTAAACAGAGTAAAAATCAAAGAGGTTTCAACTCTTTACAGGGTTTACTGTGATGATGAGTTTTTAGGCGTCGGCGAAATAAAAGGGGACAGTTTAAAACCGAAAGTGGTTTTTTAAAATTTTGAAACGGATTATAATGAAAAAGGTGTGTTATGGAAGTTATAAACGATATTGAGATGTATAGCGGCAAAATAGAAATCTCAATTGCGCTCGGTACGTTCGACGGCGTTCATTTAGCACATTCCGCCGTAATAAAAGAAGCGGTAGACAGCGAATATACTCCTGCGGTTTTTGCATTTTTGCAGTCGCCGAGCGGTGTTATAAAAGGTGAAAAAGTTGCGGCTGTTACGACCAAAGAATTAAAACAAAAATTAGTAGAAAATTTGGGTGTAAAACTGTTTTTTTGCCCATCTTTTCTTGAATTTAAAGATATTACCGCAGAAGATTTTGTAAAATTGCTTTGCGAAAAACTTTGTGCGAAAAAAATTACCTGCGGTTTTAATTTTCGCTTTGGCGCAGGCGCTAAAGGCAATCCGCAGATGTTAAAAGAAATTTGCAAGTCTTACGGTGTGAAGGTTTCGGTTATTCCGCCTGTTTTGATTGGCGAAAGCCCTGTTTCTTCTACAAGAATTCGCAGGCTTATTGAAAATGGCGAACTCGCCGAAGCCAGAGAATTGTTAGGTCACGACTTTTTCTATGATTTTCCCGTGACAAACGGCAATCATTTAGGCTCAAGTTGGGATATACCGACCATTAATCAGGTATTTCCCGTGAATTTTATTGTTCCGAAACTCGGCGTTTATGCTTCAAAGGTTATAATTGACGGCAAAGAGTACAAGTCTATAACCAATATCGGCTATAAACCTACAATCGGAAGTAATGAATTATCGAGCGAAACAAATATTTTTGATTTTGACGGCGATTTATACGGTAAAAACGTTACCGTTGCGCTTAAATTCTTTATTCGTCCCGAAAGAAAGTTTAATGATATCGACGAATTAAAACGTGCGATAAATAATGATATAGATTATGTAAAAAATATGATTTATTAAGGTGATGTTTTGTCGGTTTATAAAAAAATTGAAATGCTTGTTCGTTCCAAAGCATTGCCTCATGCGGTAATTTTTGAGGGCGAACACAGTAAAGCCGTATCGGAATATTTTGCAAAATGCGTTGTGTGTTCGGGCGAAAACAAGCCCTGCGGTAATTGCAGAGATTGCATAAAAGCACAAAAAGGAGTTCACCCCGATATTATAGAACTTAATCCGTCGGGCGTTATGAAAAATTATCCTATCGAAGAAATCCGCAGAATTAAAGAGGACGCTTTTGTTCTGCCGAATGAGGCTGAAAATAAAGTTTATATTTTTAACGATGTTGATAATATTTCAGCCGTTTCTCAAAACGCTTTGCTCAAAATTCTGGAAGAACCGCCCACACGAGTGGTCTTTGTCTTAAACTGCAAGAGCAAAACGCATTTACTTGATACGATTATTTCGAGGGCGACTGTTTTTTATGTCGGCGAAAATACCGACGAAGTAAACGAGGATTTATCTAACGCTTTTGATATAATAAATACGGCGGTTTTCGAGTCGGAACTTGAACTGCTTATAAAAATAACCGCTTTGTCGTCAGAACGCGAAAAAAGATTAAATACCATACTTGAAATTCAGTCCGCTTTAAGAAAACTTTACAGAATAAAAATCGGCGAAGAAAATGACGCCGATTATAATGAATTATCAGAAAATCTGACAATCCATAAAATTTTAGAGGCGATTGATATTTCAGAGGAAGTAAGATTGGCAACGCTTAAAAACAAATCGGTTAAAATAACGTTAGCAAGATTTTGTGCAAAATTGAAAGCGGCGTTGGGAAGATAAAAAGAAAGATTTAAGTTGTCAGAACTTTTAATTAATACAGAATTATATTCGGAAAGGAATGATAATAAGTATGACAGAAATTATAGGGGTTCGTTTCAGAGAATCTTCAAAAATATATTATTTCGGTGCAAACGGCCAAAAGGCAGTTTTGGGAGATAAGGTAATCGTTGAAACCTCCAGAGGAATAGAATGCGCCGATGTTGCAATGATAAACAGAATGATAGAGGACGATAAAATAGTTCAGCCGCTTAAAAATATTATCAGAATTGCCACTAAAGAAGATTTAATCAAGCAAAATGAAAATTTAAAAAAGGAAGAACGTGCTTTTGAGATTTGTTCAAAAAAGATTGAAAAACACGGTCTTGAAATGAAACTCACAAGAGTTGAGTATTCTTTTGATAATTCAAAGATTATCTTCTTTTTTACTGCCGACGGCAGAGTTGATTTCAGAGAACTCGTCAAGGATTTAGCCTCCGAGTTCAAATCAAGAATCGAACTTCGTCAGATAGGCGTCAGAGATGAGGCAAAAATGCTCGGCGGAATCGGTATTTGCGGACAACCGTTTTGTTGTTCGAGATTCTTGGATGAGTTTCAGCCGGTTTCAATTAAAATGGCAAAAGAGCAGAATTTATCGCCTAATCCGATTAAAATTTCAGGCTCTTGCGGTAGGCTGATGTGTTGTTTGAAATATGAGCATGACACTTATGAGTCGCTTCGTGCAGAATTGCCTAAAGTCGGCGAAATCGTTAAAACCGTTCAGGGCGTAGGCACTGTAAGCGATGTAAACGTTCTTACAGGCGAGTTGAAAGTGAAAATTGAAAGCGAGGATTTAGAAGCCGCACCTATAAGCGTTAATTTTACCGAACTCATTAAACCGCAGTCGGAGCGCCACCACAATAATAAAAGAAGATTTAAAGATAATAAGGATAAAAAATAATTATTTTATTTTTTTGAAAAATGCTAAAATGCTATTGAAAAAAGAGGTTTTATGTGTTACAATACTAAAAAAACGGAGGTGTTTTCAATGGCATACAAAATTTCTGACGAATGTATCGCTTGCGGCGCTTGCGCAGGTACTTGCCCTGTAGGCGCTATCACAGAAGGCGACGGCAAATATGAAATTGATCCTGATACTTGCATCAGCTGCGGCGCTTGTGCAGCAGGCTGTCCTGTAGAGGCTATTGCTGAATAATTTTACATTTGATTTTCTTTAAAAGCGAGGCATAGTCATTATGTCTCGCTTTTAAAATTTTTCGGAGAAATAAATGGAAGTAAAAAAAGAGTTTTTAGGTATATATAATATTTTTTGCAGTAATATTCATCGCTTTGGAACCGACGCGGTTTTGCTTGAATATTTTGCAAATTCATGTAAAGCGAAAAACGCCTGTGATTTAGGGTGCGGCTGCGGTATAATTCCGTTTTTGATGTTGCAGAGCAATCCTAATATTAAAGTTACCGCCGTTGATATACAACAAGACGCAATTGACCTTGTAAACCGTGCTGTAAAAGAAAACGAAGTTTTTGACAGAATAACACCGCTTAATTGCGACTTAAAAAATCTGCCGAGAGAGTTTTTAGGAAAGTTTGATTTGGTTACAATGAATCCACCTTACAAGCGTGCGGGTTCGGGAAAAATAACGGGTATAAAGGGTATTGATATAGCAAGAAATGAGATTGAATGTACTCTTGCCTATATTTGCTCTGCGGTTTCAAAAATCTTAATTCCAAACGGCAGGTTTTGTATCTGCCAGCGTCCCGAACGTTTCGGAGAGGTTATTTTTGAGATGAAACAGGCGGGAATAGAGCCGAAAACCATTCGCAATGTTATTAATAAAACAGGCGATAAGCCTATGCTTGTATTGGTCAGCGGTATTAAAGGCGGTAAATGCTCAACCGAACTTCTTCCGGATTTAATTTTGAAAAATTCTGACAACACCGATACCGCAGAGGTCGGTGAAATATATAAAATTATGCGAGGAAAAATAAATGGGTAAGTTGTATGTTGTCGGCACTCCGATAGGAAATCTCTCGGATTTTTCGCCGAGAGCGATAGAAACTTTGCAAAAAGTTGATTTTATAGCGGCGGAGGATACAAGAGTAACTCTTAAACTGCTCAATAAATTCGGTATAAAAAACAGTCTTGTTTCTTATCACGAGCATAATAGGGGAGTTGCAGGCGAAAAAATCGTAAACCGAATTTTAGCGGGGGAGAATTGCGCAATAGTTACCGACGCAGGTATGCCGGCTATTTCCGACCCCGGCGAAGAGTTAGTGAAACTTTGCAGAGAAAAAGGCGTAGAAATAGAATCCGTCCCCGGTCCTACGGCTTTTGCTACCGCTATGGCGCTTTCGGGATTAAGTTCTTCACGTTTTACATTTGAGGGTTTTTTAAGCGTTACCAAAAGGCAGAGAAAAGAGCATTTAAACTCGCTTGTTAATGAAACCCGAACTATGATTTTTTATGAAGCGCCGCATAAACTTATTTATACGCTAAAAGATATGCTCAAATATTTCGGCGACAGAGAAATAGCGATTTGCCGAGAACTTACAAAAATTCACGAAGAAGTTATTAATACCACGCTTTCGGCGGCAATCGAAAAATACGAGCAAACACCGCCTAAAGGCGAATTTGTGCTTGTTATTAAGGGCAGAGAGGTAAAAGACAACGCCGAAGAATATTCTTTTGAAGAAGCGGTAGATATTGCAAAAGAGTTTATGGAAAAAGGCGAGTCTGCTTCAGCCGCCGCAAAACAGGCGGCAAACGAAACAGGTTATAAAAAGAGTGATATTTATAAAGAAATTTGCAATTAATTTTAGCAAAATTTGAATTTTTCAATTCATACAGGAGAAAAATATGGGCAAATTTGACGGGATATTGATAGTTTCGGATATTGACGGAACAATGACTGACGACAAACAAATGCTGTCAAAAGAAAATAAATCGGCTATTGAATATTTTAAACAAAACGGCGGTATTTTTACTATCGCAACAGGCAGACTTCACGATTATTTTTGCGAAAAAGAATTTGACAGTCTTATTAATTGTCCTGCGGTTTTGCTAAACGGTGCGGCTGTTTATGATTTTAAAAATAAAGAATTTCTTATGCTTAAATGTCTTGATGAGGATTATTTACAGGTGTTCGATTTTATAAAGTCGCTCGGCGGATTTTCACATATTCATTTTAATTACAAAGACGGCGGCTTTGATGTTGAAGTCGGAATTAACCGCAAAGATATACCGAGTAAAATTGTTGTTGCTTGTGATAATGAGGCTTCGGCAATTAATATTCGTGACAGGCTGAAAGAACATTTTGGCGGTAAATATGAGATTTTTCGTTCATGGAATACGGGCGTTGAGGTATTGCCGAAAGGTGCGACAAAAGGAAATGCGCTTGAGTTTTTAAAGCAAAGGATTTCAGGAGTAAATAAAACTGCCGCAATAGGTGATTATGAAAACGATGTATCGCTTATAAACTGCGCTGATATTTCATTTGTTCCTGAAAATGCAGTAGCCGAGTTAAAACAAAATGCTGATTATATTGTTTCGCACCATACTAAAAACGCAGTAAAAGAAATGATAGAAATACTTGATAAAATGTATAAAGTTTAATAGAATAACAAAAAAAGTTCTTTTGCAAAAGTTGGGGTGTAGATTGGCTCCCTCTGACGAGGGAGCTGTCGAGCAAAGCGAGACTGAGGGAGAGAAAAGCCAAAGTATATATCTTTCTTTATTCTTTCTCTCCCTCCGTCACGGCAAAAGCCGTGCCACCTCCCTCGTCAGAGGGAGGCGGTAAGTGTTGAAACCTCAACATTATGAATAGAACCTAAAAAATCCGAGTTTTTAAAAACTCGGATTTTTTAAATCATAATACTTTTGAAAGAAAGTCTTTCAGACGTGGGTTTCTAGGATTTTCAAAGAAATCTTTAGGATTGTTTTCTTCAACAATTTTGCCCTCGTCCATAAATATAACTCTTGAGGCAACCTCACGGGCAAAACCCATTTCGTGAGTTACCACTACCATTGTCATACCTTGTTTTGCAAGTTCTTTCATAACCTCCAAAACTTCGCCGACCATTTCAGGGTCAAGCGCCGAAGTTGGCTCGTCAAACAAAATAACGTCCGGGTTCATAGCGAGCGCACGAACAATAGCAACGCGCTGTTTCTGACCGCCCGAGAGCGACGAAGGATAAACATCAGCCTTGTCTTCAAGTCCGATTCTTTTCAATAAATTCATCGCTTGTTCTTTTGCTTCTTGCTTTATTTCTTTGATGGATTTAATAGGCTCATCCGTTTTTTTGCCAAATAAATTTTTCCTTCTTAATTTATTTCTTTTTTTCTTTTCAACATAAACAGGAGCGAGCATAATATTTTCCAAAACTGTTTTATTATTAAAAAGATTAAAATGTTGGAATACCATACCCATTTTCTGACGATGAATATTGATATCAACTGACATATCTGCAATATTAACACCTTTAAAAATAATACTGCCCGATGTTGGATCTTCCATACAGTTAAGACAACGTAGAAAAGTAGATTTACCTGAACCCGAAGGACCTATAACTACAACCATTTCGCCCTTTTCGATAGTAATATTAATATCTTTTAAAACATGGAGCGAGCCAAAACTTTTATTAAGATTAACGACCTCTATCACTCTTTTTCAAACTCCTTTCCATGATTTTTACGAGAAATGCAATCAGCATTACAAGAACGATATAAATTATTGCCATAACAAGATAAGGTACCATAAAGTCATAAGAGTTACTTCCGATGTAATTAAATGCAACAAAAAGGTCGGTAGCACCAACAAAACTTACTACGGCAGTTTCTTTTATAAGCGCAATAAATTCATTTCCGAGCGTAGGAAGTATATTTTTAACAGCTTGCGGAATAACAATACTTAACATTGTTGTTTTGTAACTTAAACCTAAAGAACGTCCGCCTTCCATTTGACCGTGGTCAACTGATTCAATACCGCCACGCATCATTTCGGAAACATACGCTGCTGAATTAAGACCGAAAATCACTATACAAACATTTACGGAGGTGAAGTGTGCACCTAAAAGAGGTAATATAACAAAATAACCTACAAGGAGTTGAACAACTACAGGTGTACCTCTAAACAATCCCACATAAAATGAGCATATACCATTAAGTATTTTAGGGAGAGTTTTATATTTAGGCAAAACTCTTACAGCAGCAATTAGAGTGCCGATAATAATACCTATAAATAAACCCATTATTGCAATTATTAATGTATTCTGAAGCCCTTCAAGAACTTTTACATAGCCGTTTTTCTCAATAAATATGTACCAAAATTTTTCAAATCTAACATCTAAATTTCCCATAAGCAAATCCTTTATTAAAACAAAACCCCATCCATAAGATGGGGACTTGCTATTAAATTTTTAAACAATTAGTTCATTTCATTTAAAGCTTGAGCAATGCAGTTTGCAGGAGCTTCGTCAAGAACAACATATTTGATATTACCATTGATCATATCTTGCATAGCAAGCGAGCCGTTATCATAGCCTACGCAGTCAACTTTGAAACCGTCAAAGCCCCAACTTTTATCACCTTCAAGGTAATACTGACCGGTTGTACCGTTCTGAACACCGATTTTAGTTGTATCGTCTAAACCGTTAAGGATTTTTTCAACATCTTCTACAGTTTTGCAATTATCAAATGTTGTGTCATCGCCTTTAACAATAATCTTTTGTGAAGCATTGTAGTAGGAATCGGAGAAAGTAACGTCTTTCTTTCTCTCTTCGTTTACAGTAAGACCGGCCATTGCAATATCGCATTTATGCTGGCCTACGCTTGTACAAACAGATTCAAACTTCATGTTGTTGATTACAAGTTCTTTACCGAGTTTATCAGCAAGAAGTTTTGCGATTTCCATATCAATACCAAGATATTTATCGCCTTCTGTATACTCAAACGGTTCAAAAGCAGCGTTTGTAGCAACTACAAGTTGATCTTTAGAAGGATCTTCTTTTGCAGATTCTACAGGTGTAGGAGTGCCGTCACCAAAGTATTTATCGCAAATTTCATCAAATGTACCGTTTGATTTGATTTCGGCAATAAAATCGTTAACCTGTTTAAGAAGTTCTGTCTGATTTTTGTCAACGCCAAAAGCATACTCTTCATCAGTTAGTTTGATATCGATAACTTTAACCGCAGAAGTTTTTGTTTCGTTAGCGTCCGAAGAATCTTTAGTATCTGTTTCTTTGCTGCCGCAAGAAGCGAATACTGTTGTCATCATGGCAATAGCTATAACAACTGCCAAAATTTTAATAAACTTTTTCATTTTGGATTTTCTCCTTTTTTAATAATATGATTTAAAATTATACACTATATTCATATAAAATGCAAGCGTTTTTGAATTAAAACTCATTGTTTTTAAAAACATTTTGAATTTAAATGCAAAAAATATCTGAAATAATGAATAAAAATTAATCTTTTAGGTCATTATCGCGTTTTATAATTTCATCTACAATATATATCGGTCGGTTTTTAACCTGTTGATAAATTCTTGCAATATATTCGCCGATTATACCGATTGTGAACAACATAATTCCGCTGAAAAACGTTATTAAAAGCGCAAGTTGCGTGAAACCGTCAACGTTTATATTACTTGTAAGTTTTCTGATAATCGTAACAATAGCATAAATAATCGAAAAAACAGTTGAACACGAGCCGATAAGCGTTGCAAACCTCAGTGGCGCTATCGAAAAAGCAATGATACCGCTGAAAGCGTATTTAAAAAGTTTTACAGGACTCCATTTGCTGCTTCCCGAATTTCGTTCTCGGACTTCATATTCCATATAGTCAACATTAAATCCTACCCAACTGAATATGCCTTTTGAAAAACGGTGACATTCGCCGAGTTGCAACATTGCGTCTTTAACTTTGGATTTAAAAAATCTGAAATCCGAAGCGCCGTTTTTAAATTCAATTTCCGACATTTTATTGATGATTTTATAAAAGCAGGATTTTAGTACGCTTAAAATTTTGCCCTCTTTACGCTCTTTTTGAAAAGCGCAAACGCAATCGATCTGCGGGTTTGACTTCAAACGTTCATACATTTTTAGCGCAACTTCCGGACGTTGTTGCAAATCGGCGTCGATAATACATATATTGTCGCCGCAAACGTTTTTAAGTCCTGCGTAAATCGCCGATTCTTTGCCGAAATTTCTTGAGAAATTTACAACGGTTATGTTAGATTGAGGGTTGTTTTCAAACAAGCCTTTTAGTTTTTGTTTTGTCGAATCGGAACTGCCGTCGTTTACAAAAACATACTCGTATGTATAGCCTGTGTTTGAAAAAACTTTTTCGGTTTCTTCAAAAAATAATTCAACGTTTCCTTCTTCATTAAAGCAAGGGATAATTAAAGATATATCCATTTCAAACTCCTTGAATTTATGTGGGTGAATTTACAATAAAACTATTATAACATACAATTTCCGTTTTTTCTACACAAATCTTGACATTAATATCGGTTTGAATTATAATTATTATATGAAAAATATATTTTTAAAACATAAAGAAATAATTTTATATGTGATTTTCGGCGTGCTTACAACGCTTGTGGGTTGGGGTTCTTATGTCTTAAGCGTTGATTTTATCGGGCTTTCGGTGTTTGTTTCAAGCATTGTAAGTTGGGTTTGCGGCGTCGTTTTTGCATTTGTTACAAATAAAATATGGGTGTTCGAGTCGCGTTCGTGGAAGCCTGCGGTTATGGGAAAAGAACTTGTTACCTTCGTTTCTTCCCGTGCAATAACAGGTGTTATTGAGGTTTTCGGCGTTCCGCTTCTTGAAAGCACAGGATTTGATAATATCTTTTATAACATAGCGAGAAACTTGAACTTATCGCTCGGAGTTTGCTACACCAAAGGAATTTACTCAAAATTATCGCTTTCGGTTATAGTTGTAATTTTAAATTATATTTTTTCAAAATTATTTGTATTTAAAGATACAAAAGATAAATAACATATTTCAAAAGTAAAAACCGCCTGTTAATTAGGCGGTTTTTTGCGTCTTAATATTTAATTTTCTCGGCGATATAGTTTTCAAGGTCTTCTATAGCAACAAGTTCCTGCTCCATAGTATCACGGTTACGAACCGTTACCTTGCCTGTTTCTTCGGATTCAAAATCATAAGTTATGCAGTAAGGAGTGCCGATTTCGTCTTGTCTGCGGTAACGCTTGCCGATTGAACCTGTGACGTCAAAATCAACCATAAATGATTTTGATAATTGCTGATAAACCTCTTCGGCTTTATCCGAAAGTTTTTTGGAAAGCGGTAAAACCGCTGCTTTGTAAGGCGCTACAACAGGACTTAAATGAAGAACTACACGAGTATCGTTTTTCTCTGCGTCCAAAACTTCCTCGTCATAAGCCTCGCAAAGAAGAGCGAGAACAGTTCTGTCAAGACCGTAGGTTGACTCGATAATAAACGGAATAAATTTCTCATTTGTTTCAGGGTCAAGATATTCCTGTTTTTGTCCGGAATATTCCTGATGACGTGTAAGGTCAAAGTTTGTGCGGTTGTGAGTACCGTTAATTTCGCCCCAACCGAACGGGAATAAAAATTCAATATCGCAAGCGGCTTTTGCGTAGTGAGCAAGTTTTTCGTGGTCATGGAAACGCAGATGCTCTGCCGGAATTCCAAGACTCTGAAAATACTTCATACCGTAATCTTTATAAAAATCATAAAGGTCGCTGTCAGTACCCTCTTTACAGAAAGTCTGGAACTCCATCTGTTCAAATTCAATAGTTCTGAAAGTGAAGTTGCCCGGAGTAATCTCGTTTCTGAAAGCCTTACCGATTTGACCGATTGAGAACGGCAGTTTTGCTCTCATAGTTCTTTGAACATTAAGGAAGTTTACATATTCGCCCTGCGCATTTTCGGGACGAAGATAAATAATGCTTTTGCTGTCGTTTGTAACGCCACGGAAAGTCTGAAACATAAGATTGAATTCACGAATATCCGTAAAGTTATGTTTGCCGCAATTAGGGCAGGGAATAGAATGGTCTTTGATAAACTGAAACATTTCTTCTTTAGTCATACCGTCGGCATGAGCATTCGGGTCAAAGTCATCAATTAAGTTATCTGCTCTGTGGCGCATTTTACATTCTTTACAGTCAAGCAACGGGTCGGAGAACGAAGATACGTGACCTGAAGCCTCCCAAACACGTGGATTCATAAGAATGTCGGCGTCTACCTCGTAAGAGTTAGGACGTTCTTGAATAAACTTCTTTCTCCAGGTATCTTTTACGTTGTTTTTAAGGCGAGCGCCGAGCGGACCGTAGTCCCAAGTGTTAGCAAGACCGCCGTAAATTTCAGAGCCGGGGAAAATGAAACCTCTGTTTTTACAAAGAGCGACAATCTTGTCAATCGACTTTAATTTACTATCCATTTTTTATCATTCCTTTATCATTAAAGTAATATCTTGAATATTATATCAAAAATTAATCTAAAAAGCAAGTATTATTAAAAGGTTTATTAAGCCTTTACATTAACGGTGAAAATGCTTTTAAAATACTCAATGCAACTCGGGAAATAAGCAAACGTTTTTTCGGAGTTGTTATTTGTTCGCTGACATCTATGATTTTTTCAAAATCTTTTTTTATGTCCGATACGGCAGAACAGCCGTACATCCAAACCGCACATTCATAGTGCAGATACAGACTGCGAAAATCAAGGTTTACCGTTCCTACAACCGCATATTTATCATCGCAAACAAAATTCTTTGCATGAATAAATCCCGGAGTGTATTCATATATTTTGACGCCGTTTTTTATAAGAATATCATAATACGAGCGTGATAAAAAGTGAATATACTTGTGGTCGCCGATTGCAGGGGTGACAATCCTTACATCAACGCCGCTTGTAGCGGCGGCGCACAACGCCTCTATCATTGTATTATCAATGATTAAATACGGAGTTGTGATGTAGATATAATCTTTTGCACGATTGATAAGATTAAGGTAAACGGTTTTTGAAACTTCGTATTCGTCAAGAGGAATATCGGTAAACGGCTGAACATAGCCGTCGGATTCTATTTGTTTAAGGGCTTCTTCATCGGCGGCGTATTGCGAAAAATCTTCGGTAATGTTGTTAAGACTGTCCCAAAGGGATAAAAACATTACGGTAAAATTCCATACCGCTGTGCCTGTAAGTTTTACGGCGGTATCTTTCCAATGACCGAAAGGACTTGTTTTATTTATGTACTCATCGGCTAAATTAAGTCCGCCTGTGTAGCCTACAATTCCATCGATAACGAGTATTTTGCGGTGGTCACGGTTGTTAAATGCAGGGGTCAGAATGTTGTTAAAACGGTGAAATACGTGAACTTTAAAGCCGTAACTTTTAAGTTTTTTATAGTAATTCTGCGGTAGTTTAAACATACAACCGAAGTCGTCGTACATTATTCTGATTTCAACGCCTTCTTGTTGTTTTTGCTTTAGCAGATCTAATATGTTGTCCCACATATAACCTTCTTCAATAATGAAGTATTCAAGAAATATAAATCTTTTTGCTTTTTTTATTTCTTTCATTATATCTTCAAAAAAATCTTCGCCGAGCGGAAGATAATCGGTTTTAGTGTACTGACAAGGTACTGAATGAGCTGTGTTTTTAATGTATCTTGATTGAATCGCAGCGGTTTTATCTTCGTTTTCAAGTTTTTCAAGTACTTGCGAATCGGCTTTGAGCGCTTTTTCGTAGTATTTGTCAAGTTCGCCGATTTTCTTCTTTGTATGCTCGTTTGAGCGGTTGCGTGAAAACATAATATATAAAAATCCGCCGAAAATAGGGAATATAAGTATCGGAATAACCCATGCAAGTTTGTATTCGGGATTGCCGTTTTTATACATAAGATGCAAAAGCACCGCAACCGAAATTAGTATTGAAAATAAATAAAAGTAAGCAAAGTTTTCGGAAAAGAATATAAACATTAAAACTATTGCCGCTACCTGCAAAATAATAAATAATGAGGTGTAAAGTATTCTGCCGAAAACTATATTAAAAAATTTATTCACTTGTTCCTGCCCTTTCTTTTTTTAAAATTAATAATTTGCTTTTGATTTTACCAATTGCTTAATATGTGCAAAGGTTTTTTCTTCGCCTTGTTCTTTTAACATTATAAGCCATTCTTCGAGTTTTTCGGCGGTATCTTTATGAATAAACATAATTTTTTTGCCGCCTAAAAAGTATTCCAAAGGGTGGGAGTCGTTGTAATCTTTACCGCGGTATATTTTGCTTGCGGCAACTCTGTCGCAAAACATTTCAACTAAATAATTAAGCGGCATTTTAACGGCCACTACCTTTTTTTCTTTTGGGTTATAGTCGTTCCAATATTCGTAATGATGACGGTTTCTGCCTTTGTGGTGCATCCATGCCGGAGAGTAGCCGTACATTTCTCTTTCAATTTCGTTCGGACTGCGTGTGCCTTGAAAATATTTTGCGCCCGTAATAAATTCCGAAGGCGTATATTTAGATAAATCGTGGCGAAGTCCCTGCCATAAAATACCTGCCTTTGCACAATGCTTTATTACAAGATGTCGGTGTTTGGTTATTGTTTTAAAATGTTTGATTGCGTGCATAAAACTCGTTTCTTTCGCTTTTTTAAAAATTATACATCAAAATTTCATAATATGCAATTATTATATTTTTTTATTATATTTTTTGATTTCATTTGCAAACTGTTTTTTAAGAAAGTTTAATTAATTAATTAAAAATATATCACAAATTCATAATTTGTTAACAAAACATCGGGAAAAAAGTGCTAACATAACCATATCAATTATTAACTTTGCTAACTTTTTGTCGAATTTTAAGGGGGATTCGTAATGTTAAGCGCAGAAAATGATGTTACAAGTGCTATAAAAAATCTTCATTCAATAAGTTTTAATCCTATAATCAGCGGTTTAAATTCAAGCGAGTATTTTTTGCTTAAAGTGTTGATGAAAGCCCGTGAAACTTCAAAAGAAAACGGCGTTCGTGTTTCGGATATTGCAAAATATATGCACATTTCGGCGCCTTCGGTAACAAAAATACTTAACAATCTTGAGAAAAAAGAGTTTATTATACGTGAGATTGATAAAGTAAGCCGCAGAAATACTTTGGTAAGCGTTACCGAAAAAGGAATAAAAATCAAACAAAGCAATGATTCGCATTTGGCTGAAATTATGAAAAACGTGTATGACAGAGTAGGCAGAGAGAATATGGTTCAGTTTTTGCATTTAGCCGAACTTATTCAAAACGCTTTTGACGAAGAAATAAAAGATTTTGCAAATAATCATAAAAAGACATAAAGGAGGAATTATTGAAAATGAAAAAAGACTTTTCATTAATTACACCCCAAATTTCCGATTTATCACATATTTGCTTTGATAATAACGTTATCGAGCAGGATTTATATAAGAAATACGCCGTAAACCGAGGACTTCGTGATTTAAACGGCAACGGCGTTTTAACGGGACTTACCGAAATTTCAGAGATAAAGTCTAAAGAAATTGTCAACGGCGAGGTTGTGCCCTGCGACGGCGAATTGCTTTACAGAGGATACAATATTCACGATTTGGTTAATGATTTAATTGCCGACGACCGTTTCGGATTTGAAGAGGTTACTTATCTTCTGCTTATGGGCAAACTTCCGAATAAATACGAACTTCGGGAATTCAAAGAGGTGCTTAACGGATATACTTCTCTTCCTCCGTCATTTGCTCGAGATGTAATTATGAAAGCGCCGAGTGAAAATATGATGAATTCATTGTCACGAAGCGTGCTTACACTTTATTCTTATGACAACAATCCAGATGATACAAGTATTCCGAATGTTTTGCGTCAGTGCTTGCAACTTATCGCTATGTTCCCGCAACTTTCGATTTACGGCTATCAGGCTTATAATTATTATATTAAAGGCAATAAAAGTTTCTTTATGCACGACCCGAATCCTGATTATTCCATTGCCGAAAACATTTTGCACATGCTTCGACCGGATTCAAAATTTACACATTTAGAGGCAAAAATTCTTGATATTGCGTTAATTCTTCACGCTGAACACGGCGGCGGTAATAACTCAAGTTTTACAACTCACGTTGTTACTTCTTCGGGTACGGATACTTACTCGGCTATTTCGGCGGCGCTCGGTTCGCTTAAAGGACCGAAACACGGCGGCGCAAATATTAAGGTTTGCGAGATGTTTGATAATATCAAAGAAAACGTTCACGATTGGAAAGACGACGAGGAAATCGAGAATTATATTAAAAAAATTCTTAACAAGGAAGCCTTTGATAAATCAGGTCTTGTTTACGGTATCGGTCATGCGGTTTATTCAAAATCTGACCCGAGAGCAACCGTTTTCAAGCAGTTTGTAGAAAGTCTTTCAAAAGAAAAGCAGATGGAAGACGAATATCATCTTTATACCGCTGTTGAGAAAATAGCGCCAAAACTTATTTCGGGCAGCAAAAAGATGTATAAAGGCGTCAGCGCAAACGTTGACTTTTATTCAGGTTTTGTTTATCAGATGCTCGGTATTCCGAGAGAATTGTTTACCCCTCTGTTTGCAATAGCACGTATTTCGGGCTGGTCGGCGCACAGAATGGAAGAACTTATTAATGCGAGCAAGATTATAAGACCGGCTTATAAAGCGGTAGGAGAACGTCGAGAGTACGTACCTTTTGCCGAAAGAGATTAAATTTAAAACATAAGTTCAAAATCCGCCTTTTGATTGTATTACATTCAAAGGGCGGTAAAAAATATTTTAAAATTAAAAACAAGGTGACGAAAAAATGGCAAAAAAACAGTTTAAAGCTGAATCTAAAAAACTTCTTGATATGATGGTAAATTCTATTTACACTCATAAAGAGATTTTTATGCGTGAACTTATTTCAAACGCTTCCGACGCTCTGGACAAACTTTATTTTAAAGAAATGAAAGAGCATACAGGCGCTTCAAAAGATGATTTTTATATCAGAATAGACGCCGACAAGGACGCTCGTACTATTACAATTTCCGATAACGGTATCGGTATGACTAAAGACGAACTTGAAAACAACCTCGGTGTTATCGCAAAATCAGGTTCGTTTGATTTCAAAAAAGAAAATGAAAAAGCAGAGGATATAGATGTAATCGGTCAGTTCGGCGTAGGTTTTTACAGCGCATTTATGGTGGCTAAAAAGATTACCGTTGTATCTCGTGCATACGGTGACGATACCGCACACAAATGGGTTTCTTCCGGCGCAGACGGCTATACTATAACCGAGTGCGAAAAAGAATCAAACGGTACTGTTATCACTCTTGAGATAAAAGATGACGCCGAAAATGATAAATACAGTAACTATTTAGAGCCGTTTAAGATAAAAGAACTTATCAAAAAATACAGCGACTATATCCGTTATCCTATTAAAATGGAAGTTGAAAAGTCGGTTCCTGTTGAAAAAGCGGATAAAGATGACGAAAATGATCAAAATAAAGAGCCCCAATACACAACCGTAAAAGAGGTTGAAACGCTCAACAGTATGGTTCCGCTTTGGCATAAGAATAAAAATGAGATAACCGATGAAGAGTACAACGCTTTTTATAAAGAAAGATTTCACGATTTTGAAGACCCGATAAAAGTTATTCATTCAAAAACCGAAGGTCAGGTTTCGTATGATTCGCTTATGTATATTCCGAAACACGCACCGTTCGATTATTATTCGAAAGACTATGAAAAAGGTCTTGCGCTTTATTCAAACGGCGTGTTGATACAGGAAAAATGCAAGGATTTGCTTCCCGACCATTTCAGTTTTGTAAAAGGTCTTGTTGACAGCGCTGATTTAAGTCTTAATATTTCAAGAGAGATTTTGCAACATGATCATCAACTTAAAATCATTGCAAAAGCCATTGAAAAGAAAATCTGTTCCGAACTTAAAAAGACGCTTTCAAATGAGCGTGAAAAATATGAAGATTTTTTCAAAACTTTCGGTATTCAACTGAAATTCGGTGTTTACAATGATTACGGTATGCATAAGGATTCACTTAAAGACCTGTTAATTTACATATCAAGCGCCGAAGAAAAATACACCACTTTGGCTGAATATGTAATGAGAATGAAAGACGGTCAGGATACTATTTATTACGCTTGCGGCGACAGTATTGACAAGATTAAACTTTTACCGCAAACCGAAATGGTTACGGAAAAAGGTTATGAAATTCTTTATATGACCGATAATGTTGACGAATTTGCTTTGCAGATGTTAATGGAATACGACGGTAAAAAGTTTAAAAATATCTGCGACGGCGACCTCGACCTTTCAACCGATGAAGAAAAAGAGCGGTTAAAAGCAAAAAACGAAGAGTCGAAAGAATTGCTCGAATTTTTAAAAGAATCTCTTGAGGGAAAAGTAGTAGCCGTTAAGTTTACCGATAAACTTAACAGTAACGCAGTTTGCTTATCCAGCGAGGGTTATCTTTCAATGGAAATGGAAAAGGTGCTTAAAACAATGCCGAATGCAAACGACTCAATGAAAGCACAGTTGGTGCTTGAGATTAACGCCGAACATAAGGTTAACGACAAAATTTCCGCACTTTATGAAAACGATAAAGATACTTTAAAAGATTTTGCAAAATTGCTTTATAATCAGGCTCGTTTGTTAAGCGGTCTTGAAATTGAAAATCCATCGGAATTTTCAGAGTTAATTATGAAATTTGCAATAGATTAAATTTTAAAAAAACAGGTGTGCTTTTTACACCTGTTTTTTGTTGCCGATTTATTCCCGCAGAAAGTTTTTCTGTGGGAATTTTTAATAGTTGTTTGTTCTACGGACAGTGGATTGAAAAATGTTAGTTTTGTAGGTATAATAAAATAAAAAATTTAAGAAAGGAAATTTTTGAAAATGGATTGTACGAAAACAGGTATGCTTATAAGAAAACTGCGAAAATCAAAAAATTTAACTCAAAAAGACATCGCAGACGCTTTGAATATCAGTAATAAAACAATATCAAAATGGGAGTGCGGTTTAGGGTTTCCCGACGCGTCGCTTTGGGCGGAATTATCTTCTGTTTTAAATGTTGATATAGCGCAGTTGCTGGAGGGTGAAATGCCCGAGAAAAGTCCTGACAGCGGAAATATGAAAAAACTGAAATTTTATGTTTGTGAAAAGTGCAACAACATTGTTATAAGCACCTCGTCTGCTTCGGTTTTCTGCTGCGGACGAAAATTAAATGAACTTAATACCGTAAATCAAACGATTGATATAAAAGCCGAAGTTATTGATTATGAGTACTTTATAACCGTTAATCATCCTATGACAAAGGAAAACTATATTTTGTTTGCGGCAATGGTTAAAAACGATACGGTTTTGTTAAAAAGGCTTTATCCCGAACAAAATCCCGAAATGCGTTTTCCGTTTTACAAAGGCGCAAAACTTTATATATGTAACAATAAGTATGAACTTATCTACGCCGAATATGTATAAAATTTGCATTTTTGGTTGATTAAATTTAAAAATTATGTTATACTGTAACCGTATTATAAACGCAAGCAAAGGTGAAGAGTTTGAAAATACAGGAATCCGCTGAAAATTATCTTGAAACAATCCTTGTGTTACAACAGCGTAAAGGAACTGTGCGCTCTATTGATATAGTTAATGAACTCGGCTTTTCAAAACCGAGCGTTTCCGTAGCAATGAAAAATCTGCGTGAAAACGGATATATCGAGGTGGATAAGGACGGCCATATAGCGCTTTTGCCGTTAGGGGTTAGTATTGCCAAAAAGGTTTATGAGCGTCATCAAATTCTTGCACAATGCCTTTGTAAAATCGGAGTAGGAGAGCAAACCGCCGAGGAGGACGCTTGTAAAATCGAGCATATTATCAGCGATGAAACAATTGAAGCGATAAAAAAGTTTATGAGTAAATAAATTTTTAATTGTAACTGTTTTATACCAAAAATATAAATTTAATGTATTTATATTAAAAGCGGTCAACCGTAAAGGTCGACCGCTTTTTTACTTATTCGGGTAATTTGCATACGTCTACCCATTCTTTAAAGTATCCCTTTAATCTTTAGAAAAATCAACCCATAATCAGATTTATTAAAAAGCAGAGTATAAGACCGATTGCAGTCGGCAGGATTACCGCCAAAGCGCTCCATTTAAAACTTCCGGT
Source organism: Acutalibacteraceae bacterium (assembly GCA_036308645.1). Taxonomy (GTDB): domain Bacteria; phylum Bacillota; class Clostridia; order Oscillospirales; family Acutalibacteraceae; genus RUG11462. Next base: position 23,217 of record JAXJVH010000043.1, read on the forward strand.
TTCTTTTTTTATGGTCATAAGTGTAGTTGAGCAGGGCCAATGACAAAGAGAGAATATTATTGTGCAAAGTGCGGTAGTTGCAGTCCAGCCGTTTGCAACAAAAAGTTCTTTTAACTGTAAAGCAGATTCAAAATCTATTAACGTGCCTTTGCAAAGATACGCCATTATTATTATCGGAATTACAATTTCATTTGCAGGAAAGCCTAAAATAAACGCCATTAATATTACGCCGTCAAGCCCGAAAAATCTTGCAAACGGGTCTAAAAACGATGAGCATATTGAAAGCAGGCTTGCGCCGTCGTACATTACATTTGCCATTAACCATATAAGTGCGCCTGCGGGGGCTGCTACTGCGGCGGCTCTGCCTAAAACAAACAGCGTTCTGTCGAATACGGAGCGAACTATTACTTTGCCTATCTGCGGTTTGCGGTAAGAGGGAAGTTCAAGCGTAAATGATGACGGAACGCCTTTAAGCACCGTTTTAGAAAGCAGATTTGTCGCAAAAAACGTCATAAAAATTCCGAAAAGTATTACTAATGTTAGCAGAAGCGCCGAATACACAGAGGAAAGTATTCCGCCCGATACTCCGATGAAAAACATAGTGATAATGGTAATCAGCATAGGAAATCTGCCGTTGCAGGGAACAAAACTGTTAGTGAGAATTGCAAGCAGACGTTCTCTCGGCGAGTCGATAATTCTGCATCCGACAACGCCTGCGGCATTGCAACCGAAACCCATACACATTGTAAGCGCTTGTTTTCCGCAGGCATTACAGCATTTAAAAGGCTTATCAAGGTTGTATGCTATCCTCGGCAGAAATCCTGCGTCTTCAAGCAGGGTGAAAAGCGGAAAAAATATTGCCATAGGCGGCAGCATAACCGAAACAACCCATGCAAGCACCCGATACATTCCGAGTACAATTATTCCGTGCAACCAATCGGGCGCGCCTAAATACATAAACAAATCGGTAAGTCTGTCTTGTATATAAAAAAGAAAATTTGAAATTAATTGCGATGGATAATTTGCTCCTGTTATTGTAAGCCAGAAGATTATTGCAAGACCAATGAGCATTATCGGGTAGCCTGTTTGCTTTGAAGTAAGAATTTTATCTATTTTACGGTCGGTAGAGTTGTATTCGTTTTTATCGTAACTTATAACTCCTTTTGCTATAGTTTCCGCTTTGGTTACAAGAGCCGATACAATTTCGTCTTTTAAGTTTTCGGCGGTTATTTCGCTTGAGTTCAAAACGGCTTTGGACTTAAGAACGGCGCTTTTTATTTCGGAATTTTCAAAAAGTTCTGTGCCTAAATGCTTTTGTAGTTCATTTTTAAGCGATTCGTCGTTTTCAAGCAGTTTGAGGCTAATCCACCTTTTGTTAAGATTTTTGCAGTTAAACGGCTCTAATGCGGATTCGATTATATCGATTGCATTTTCGAGCGCCGTACTGTATTTTACCTTGTAAACGTCGCAATTGGGTTTTGTATTATCTTTATTTGCCGCTTTGTCCATAGCGGCGGTAAGCAGACTTAAACTCTTCTTTTTCCTGGCGGTAACGCCTACAACGGGAACGCCCAGCCTTTTTGAAAGCAAATTTAAATCAAGCCGTATGCCTTTTCTTTTTGCCTCATCTAAAAGATTAACGCATACGATAACATTTTGCGATATTTCCATTGTCTGAAGAACAAGATTGAGGTTTCTCTCAATACAGGTTGCGTCGCATACTACCACTACCGCATCAGGCTGTTCAAAACAGATGAAATTACGTGCGACTTCTTCTTCGGCGGAGTGCGCCATAAGTGAATATGTACCGGGAATATCAACCAAAATATAAGAGTTTGATTTGGTTTTTAGATACCCTTTAGCAGATGTAACGGTTTTTCCCGTCCAATTGCCTGTATGCTGGTTCATTCCCGTAAGTGCATTAAAAACTGTGCTTTTCCCGACATTCGGATTGCCCGCAAGAGCAACAATTTTGTCATTTTCGTTTTGCTTTTTTATGGATTTTGCTTTATCTTTTGCTCCTTTTCCTGTTGAAGTGTTGGTAAGCCCCATAAAAACCACCTATCTGATTAAAATATTTTTGCAGTCTTCCGAGCGAATCGCAATTACTGCGCCTCTGATTAAAAAAGCCGAAGGGTCGCCTAATACACTTTTGCCGATACATTCAATCTTTGTACCGTCGATAAGTCCTATATCAAGTAAACGTCGGCGCATACTGCCGTTTATATTCAGTTCTTTTATAACTGCTGTTTGACCTGGGGTTATATCATTAAGACATAAAGTTGTATTCATATTTTTTCACCGTAAAATTTGTTTTTCTATAATTATACTATTCATAATACTTTTTTGCGTTACCGAGTATGCTTTGAAAAAATATAAAAACACCTGTGTTTTTTGATTGTTTTTTGTTTTACAAGCGGCATAATTGCCGAAAAAACAAAAATCGGCCTGATTTTTTCAGGTCGATTTTAGTTTAGTATAAATACTGTCTGCTGTTTTACCGATTTTTTCGCTTTCCGCTTGATTACAGGTGGAAAGTCTTTTTAATTTCGGTTTACCCCATATATTAAATAGTTTTGGACCTATCCATTCGTGGTAATTGCAGTCGGTAAAAAGTCCCTCGGCAATGCTTAACATCGCTTTTTTCGGTTTCATAAAAATTATTTTCATCGGATATTTAATAATTGCGAAAATAACTTTTGGATAATGTGCGGTTATATTGGTAAAAGTAATTCCTGGATGAGTTACCGAGAGTTTTACTTTTGTTTCGTTTTTAAAAAGTTCGTAAAGCGAAAACATGAGGTATCTTTTTGAATTTCCGTAAACCTTGCTTGCCGCTTTTATTTTTGAAAAATCAATATCGTTTTCATCAATTTTTGAATAATTGTGGGCGATTGACCCGACAACTATCACTCTCGATTCTTTTCGCTTTTCTAAAATCGGGAGCAATTCGCGTATTATGTAGTACGGAGAAACAAAATTTATCTGAAAAACATTGTCATATCCCGTATCGCACTTTTTACGGGGTATACTGTAAGCGCCTGCGTTGTGAATGAATATATCAATAGGCTTGCTTTTAAGAATTTCGCAACTGCGAGTTACCGATTCAAAATCTTCTAAATCGGTGGTGATATATTCAATCTTTGCATTGCTGTACTTATTTAAAAGTTTTTTGCCCAAAGCGTGTGATTTTTCGGCATTTCTGTCAAGCAAAATCAAATTTGCACCTAAATTTAAAATATAATCGCAAAGCTCTCTTCCGATACCGCCTGTAGCGCCTGTTATCGCAATGGTTTTTCCGTTTAAATCTTTACAGTTCATAATTCTTGTAAACTTCGTCGGTATCAAGGTCGAAAAATGAAAATTTATTATTTTCAAAAATAATATAACTGTGAGGACTGTTTTCTTTCGGAATTGAAATCGAACCCGGATTTATAAAAAGTACGCCGTTTTGAACTTCGGCTCTCGGAATGTGGGTGTGTCCCGAAATGACTGTATCGCCGTTTAAAAACGGAATTTCATCAATATGATGACCATGAGTTAAATATGCAAATCGGTCGCCTAACTGAATAAAACCGTAATCGGCAAGCAAAGGAAATTTAAGCACCATTTGGTCTACTTCTGTATCACAATTTCCGCGAACGCAAAGAATTTTTTTAGCATAAGGATTTAACATATCAATAACCGCTTTAGGATTATACTCACGCGGTAAATCATTTCTCGGACCATGGTAGAGAATATCGCCTAATAAAATAAGTTTATCGGATTTTGATTTTTCAAATTTTTCGAGCATTAATTTGCAGTAGTAAGCACTTCCGTGAATATCGGAACAAATGAACAGTTTCAAAACAAACACCTCTTTTTTAAAAATTATACAATATTTTTACCTTAAAAGCAAATATAAATATTATTGGATTTATGATTAATATTTGCTTTAAATATTTTTGCTTTATCATCAAAAAATAATAAAGGAAAGAAGGTGAAATTTTTTGAAAAAATTTATAAAAATAATTTGTTGTGCGCTGTCGGTTGTTACAATATCGACTTTTTGCTCGGTTTGCTACTACAATACTATTTTGCCGAGTAACATTGTGATTTATGACAACGAAAGCGTACATTTTAACACAAAACTTGAGGTTGTTGCAAAGAATAAGAAAAATATAGGAGCGGTTTCAAATTTAAACAACAAATCTTTAGAAAATTATAACTCCGACCTTTCTTTAATGGGTGTTATTCCTGTAAAGAGCGTTAATATAAGAGTTGTAAAACAGCGGTATGTTGCATTATCGGGTGAATCTTTCGGAATAAAAATTTTTACAAAAGGTGTTATGGTTGTAGGAATGTCGGATGTAAAATCAGATAAAGGTAATATCAATCCTGCAAAGAACGCAGGTCTTAAAATAGGTGATATAATTTTAAAAGCGAATGGAAAAGAGGTTAATTCAAACACAGAATTATCAGAAGCAATTAACATCTCCGGCGGTAAAGAACTGAAAATGACCGTTAAACGTGATGACGATATTTTCACTACAAAATTCAAGCCTGTTTTATCTTCTGATACAGGCACCTATAAAGCAGGACTTTGGGTGCGTGACAGCACCGCAGGTCTTGGTACTATGACATTTTATTCAACGGTAAACGGTGCATTTGCAGGGCTTGGTCATGGAATAGTTGATGTTGATACAGGCATACTTTTGCCGATTAATTCGGGCGAGATTGTAAAAACAGAGATTTTGTCGGTTACAAAAAGCAAAAAAGGCTCGGCAGGGGAGATATGCGGTGCATTTACCGGAGAAACACTTGGAACGCTGACCGAAAACAGCAGCTGCGGACTTTACGGATATTACAAAGATTTTGAGCAAAGTGAAAACTTAATTCTAATTGCCAACAAGCAGGATGTAAAAACGGGAAATGCAAAGATTTATACTACGCTTGATAACGGTGAGCCGAAATATTATGACTGCGTAATAGAGCGTGTTGATTATACCAATTCGGAGCAGAAAAATTTATTGGTGCGTATAAATGATGAAAGATTAATTGAAAAAACAGGCGGTATTGTTCAAGGAATGTCGGGCAGTCCGATAATTCAGAACGGTCAGTTAGTAGGTGCGCTTACAAATGTATTTGTCAACGATCCCGAAAAAGGCTACGCTGTATTTGCAGAGGAAATGTATGATAAAATGATAGAAACAACGCAAAGTTTAAATCGAGCCTCATAAAACAAAACAAGCCCTGATTTATTATTCATGGGCTTGTTTATTTATTTGTCTTCAAATTATTTTTATTCGATAAAAAAACAACATTTAGTCACTTTGCACAAAATTATCTTTGCAATTTTTACCAAAATATGCTAACTTTTTACTTGTAAAATTTGGAAACTTATGGTAAAATTACGTTGTAAAATAAATTCGGAGGTAATATTTATGCAAAAAAGATTAAAAGTTATGATTGCCGAAAACTCGACAGAGTTTTCATTGGAGTGTGAAAAAACGCTCACTTCTTACGGAATGGAAGTAATTCTTGTTGAAAAAGACGGAAACCGCTTAATTAACGCTATTAAATCGCAAAATCCCGATGTGGTGTTGGCTGATGTTTTTATGCCGCATTGCGATATGATAGGCGTGCTTGATATGACAAGCAAAATGGAAAGCGGTAATAAACCAATTGTGTTTGCAATGTGCAGTTTTGATAATCCGTTGCTTGAATCACAAACTTTAGAGCGCGGCGCCGCATATTACTTTATCAAGCCGTTTTCGGTTGAAATGCTTGCAAAAAGAATTGTTCAGTTTACCGGTTTTCACAGTGCGTCACTGCCTACGGATATTGCAACGCCCGTCAACTACAACGAACTTGAAATGATGATTACCGACATTATTCATCAAATCGGCGTTCCGGCTCATATAAAAGGCTATCATTATCTTCGTGAGGCTATTATGCTTTCGGTAAACAATCCCGATATTATCAATTCAATTACAAAACAGTTGTATCCTACGGTGGCTAAAAAATTCAAAACCACTCCGTCAAGAGTGGAGCGTGCAATTCGTCATGGTATAGAGGTGGCTTGGGACAGAGGCAACGTGGACGTGCTTAATTCTTATTTCGGTTATACAATTCACGTAGGCAGAGGAAAACCCACAAACTCTGAATTTATAGCAATGATAGCGGATAAATTAAGACTTAAAATGAAATTATCGGCATAAAAATAAAAAACTTCGCAGTTTTAAAAAAATTGCGAAGTTTTTGCTTGTTTAATGTGCTTTTGGGATTGATATTTATTTTGCTTTTTGTTATAATAACCGTAATGTATTTATAAAATTATATTGTATTTTATTTTTGAGGAGTATCTTATGAGTGAATTAATCAACTCTTTTGCCGAATGGATACGTTCTTTCGGAATACCTGATTACTTGGTTATTTTTATAATTTCGCTTTTCCCGATTTTGGAACTTCGAGGCGGTCTTATAGCGGCGGCGGTTTTAAAACTAAAACTAATTCCGTCGTTTATCGTGTGTTTTGTGGGCAATATTTTGCCGATTCCTTTTATTTTACTGTTTATTAAAAAGATTTTTAAATGGATGAAAAATTGGAAACCTACTTATAAGTTGGCGGTCTATTTTGAGAAAAAAGGCGAAAAAAATGCAAAAGAAGCCGAAAGCAAAAGTTTTTTCGGAAAACTTATTTTTCTGTTTTTGTTTGTCGCCATTCCGCTTCCCGGTACAGGCGGCTGGACGGGAGCGCTTGTAGCCTCGTTTATGAATTTAAAATTAAAATATTCAATCCCCGTAATTTTGGTCGGCGTATTAACCGCAGGCTTTATTATGTCGATTATTTGCTACGCATTGCCCGAACTTGCGACACAATGGTTCGGCTTTAGTTTTTAATTTAAAACCACAACTCCTATGTTTAAATAAGCCGCATAAATAAGCCACAAAATCAGCGGTAAAATCAAATATCCTGCGTTTTTGTCGCAGTTGTAGAATAAAATCAGCGTTAGTACTGCGGCGGCGAGCATTAAGATAACTATTACTGCCGCAAAAGTAAACCATTCAAGTGTGAAAAATACAATCGGCCATAAAAGATTCAGCGCAAGCAATGCTAAATATGCTTGACTGGGTCTTTTTTCATCGCATTTTGACTCTTGTGTAAAGTATGACGCGATGCCTAAAAGTATGTAAAGCAGAGTCCAAACAAACGGGAAAATTATACTCGGCGGCGACAACGGCGGTTGTTTTAAATTTTCGTAAATTTCCTTTGCGTTTTGCGAAAAAATCTGACCGATAAGCCCTGTGAAAAGCGGAACTAAAAGGCATGGAATCAGCCGTCGCAGATTTATTGTTTTTATCATTAAAATTCCTCCTTTATATGTAATAAATATGCAAAATTAAAATTTTTTATTAGTAATAGTAATTTTAAAATCACAAAATCACAATAATTTGAAACAAATCATTGACAAAACCACTATATATGGTGTAAAATTATTATGTATTTTTATATTTAAAAGGAGATTTTTTAAAATAATGGCTAAAAAAGCTTCCTACGGAAACGAAAGTATATCATCGCTCAAAGGCGCCGACCGAGTTAGGAAAAGACCTGCGGTAATTTTCGGTTCCGACGGCATTGAAGGCTGTGAACATTCAGTTTTTGAAATTATTACAAACGCTATCGACGAGGCAAGAGAGGGCTACGGTAAAAAAATCATAATAACGAGATTCCTTGACCATTCTATTGAGGTGCAGGATTTCGGACGAGGCTGTCCTGTTGACTATAACTCTAAAGAGGATAGATTTAACTGGGAATTGCTTTATTGCGAGCTTTATGCAGGAAGTAAATATGATAATGATGAAAACGGTACTTATCAGTTTTCGCTCGGAACAAACGGTCTCGGTCTTTGCTCAACCCAGTATTCCTCAAAATATATGGACGTTGAGATTAAGCGTGACGGTTTTAAATACAATCTTCATTTTGAAAAGGGCGAGAACATAGGCGGACTTGAAAAAGAGCCGTATGCCGGAAAAGATACCGGTACAAAAACCCGTTGGTTGCCCGATAACGATGTTTTTACCGATATTAACATTCCTGTTGAATTTTATGAGGACGTTTTGAAAAGACAGGCTGTTGTAAACGACGGTCTTGTTTTTGTATTTAAAAATCAGGTATCAAGTACAAAATTTGAAACAAAGGAATTTTGTTATAAAAACGGTATTCTTGACTACATCAACGAAACGGTCGGTGAAGAAGCAGGCTTTATTGATACACTTCTTTGGCAAGGCGAGAGAAAAGGACGCGACCGCGCTGACAAGCCTGAATATTTGGTTAAAATGAATGTTGCACTTAACTTTTCAAACAAGGTGCAGAAAAAAGAGTATTATCATAATTCAAGTTATCTTGAATACGGCGGTGCGCCTGACAAAGCGGTGCGTTCGGCATTCGTTTCGCAGTTTGACGCGTTTTTTAAGGCAAATAATAAGTATAATAAAAATGAGTCAAAGGTATCGTTTGCAGATATTGAGGAGTCGCTTGTAATGGTTATTTCCTCGTTTTCAAATCAGACTTCTTATGAAAATCAGACTAAAAAAGCGATAACAAATAAGTTTATTCAAGAAGCGCTAACCGACTTTTTAAAGCATAATTTAGAGGTTTTCTTTATTGAACAAAAACCGCTTGCTGAAAAGGTAGGCGAACAAATTCTTATTAATAAGCGTTCTCGTGAAAAAAGCGAAAAAGAGCGTCTTAATATCAAAAAGACTTTGCAGGCTTCTACCGATATGGCTTCAAGAGTTCAAAAATTTGTTGATTGCCGTTCAAAAGATACTTCTATAAGAGAACTTTATATAGTGGAGGGCGACTCGGCGCTCGGCTCTGTAAAACAGGCTCGTGACCCTGATTTTCAGGGAATTATGCCGGTAAGAGGTAAAATTCTTAATTGCTTAAAAGCAGAATATACTCAAATTTTTAAAAGTGAAATTATTACCAACCTTATCAGAGTGCTCGGTTGCGGCGTTGAGGTGCAGACAAAGGCAAATAAGGATTTATCTACTTTTGACCTTAATTCTTTCCGCTGGAACAAGGTGGTTATCTGTACCGACGCCGATGTTGACGGATTTCATATAAGAACTCTGATTTTAACAATGCTTTACAGATTAACGCCTACGCTTATTCGCGACGGATACGTTTATATTGCGGAAACTCCGCTTTATGAAATAACTACAAAGGATAAAACTTATTACGCTTACGATGATAAAGAAAAAGCCGAAGTGCTTGAGATGATAGGCGATAAGAAATACACATTGCAGCGGTCAAAAGGTCTTGGTGAAAACCAGCCCGATATGATGAATTTAACCACTATGAATCCTGCCACACGCAGACTTGTTAAAGTTATGCCCGAAGATGTTGAAAAAACCGCCGCTATGTTTGATACTCTTATAGGCAACGATATAGATTCACGAAAATCTTTTATTGCCGAAAAAGGCGCAGAGTATCTTGAGTTTGCGGATATTTCGTAATTTGTTGGTAAAACACAATATTTGTTTGTGAAATACAATATTTGTTTGTGAAATACAATATTTGTTTGTGAAATACAATATTTGTTTGTAAAACACAATTTAAGGAGAAATAAAAATTGGCTAAGAAAAAAGCTAAAGAAAAGAATAATATTATAAATCCCGAAGATGTAGGCGCTTATATTTCGGGAGCAGGTAAGGTGGTTTCACAGCCGATTACAAGAACGCTTGAAACTAACTTTATGCCGTATGCTATGAGCGTTATTATTTCTCGTGCAATTCCAGAAATCGACGGCTTTAAGCCTTCGCACAGAAAACTTTTATATACAATGTATAATATGGGACTGCTTTCCGGACCGAGAATAAAATCCGCTAATATTGCAGGTCAGACCATGCAGTTAAACCCACATGGCGACGCGGCTATTTATGATACAATGGTGCGTCTTTCCGAGGGTAACGAGGCGCTTTTGCACCCTTATGTTGATTCAAAAGGTAACTTCGGTAAAGCGTATTCACGCGATATGGTTTGTGCGGCTTCCCGTTATACCGAGGCAAGACTTTCAAAAATTGCCGCCGAACTTTTTAAAGATATTGATAAGGATACGGTCGATTTTGTGGATAACTATGACGCCACAAAAAAAGAGCCTACGCTTTTTCCCGTTACCTTCCCGTCGATACTCGTTAATGCCAATACAGGTATTGCGGTCGGTATGGCAAGTTCCATTTGCCCGTTTAATTTAAAGGAAATCTGCGATACAACCATCGAATATATCTATGATGAAAACTGTGATATTTCGGCTACGCTTTTAGCGCCTGATTTTCCGTCGGGCGGTCAACTTATATATGATAAAGCGGCGCTTGATAAGATTTATAACACAGGTCTTGGCGGTATAAAGGTCAGAGCAAAATATCAATATGACAAGGCTAACAACTGCATCGATATTTATGAAATTCCTCCGACAACTACGCTTGAAGCGATTATTGATAAGGTAATCGACCTTGTAAAAGCGAAAAAAGTCACCGAAATTAATGATATTCGTGATGAAACAGGTCTTTCGGGACTTCGTATTACAATTGATTTAAAAAGGGGACAAGACCCTGATAAATTGATGAAAAAACTTTTCAAGATGACTACCTTGCAGGACACTTTCTCGGCTAACTTTAATATTTTGATAAACGGCAGTCCGAGAGTTATGGGCGTTCGTGAGATACTTGACGAATGGCTCGCATTCAGAATTAACTGTGTAAAACGCAAATTAAACTTTACGCTTAATAAGGCAAAAAACAAACTTCATATTTTAGAGGGACTGCAAAAAATTCTTCTTGATATTGACAAGGCTATTAAAATCGTTCGTGAAACCGAGGAAGAATCTGAAGTCGTTCCGAATCTTATGATTGGCTTTTCGATTGATGAAACACAGGCTGAATATGTTGCCGAAATCAAACTTCGTCATTTGAACAGAGAATATATTTTAAAGCGTCTTGATGAAATTGAAAAATTAAAAGAAGAAATCGCAAAATTAGAGGCGATTTTAAAATCGGAGGCAAAGGTTAAAAAGGTTATCGTCGCCGAACTTAAAGAGGTCGCTAAAAAATACGGTATGGAAAGAAAGACCGAGATAGTTTATCTTGACGACGAGCCTGAAGAAATCGAGGTTGAGGAAGTTCCCGAATACGCTTGTCATCTGTTCTTTACAAAAGACGGTTATTTCAAAAAAATCACACCGCTTTCACTTCGAATGGGCGGCGAGCAAAAACTCAAAGAAAATGATGAAATAATAGAAGCTGTCGAGGGCGACAATAAAAATGAATTGTTGTTCTTCACCGATTGCTGTCAGGTTTATAAATCAAAGGCAAATGATTTTTCGGATACAAAAGCGAGCGTTTTAGGCGATTATATCCCTGCCAAACTGCAATTTGATAAAGACGAAACGCCTGTTTATATGGCGGTTACCGACGATTATTCGGGCTTTATGATTTTTGTTTTTGAAAACGGTAAAATGGCAAAGGTTGATATGAAACAGTATATGACCAAAACCAACCGTAAAAAACTTATTAATGCTTATTCCGATAAATCACCGCTTGTAAAGGCTTTTTATATTAAAGAAGAAGCGGATATTATAATTGAAAATATAAACGGCAGAAAACTTTTGTTAAACACTTCTGCAATAAATGTTAAAACCAGTAAAAATACGCAGGGTGTTGCGGTTATGAAGTTGCGAAAAGGACACAAGGTTGCAAATGCAATGCTTTATTCCGAAGAAGCGCTTGACAATGCCGCAAGATACAGAGCAAGAACTTTGCCGGCTTCAGGAAAACTGCCTGAAGAGGATATTGAACAATTAACTTTTTAGATAAAAATTTAAGCCCTCTGAAATTCAGAGGGCAGTCAAAAGAAAAATATATAAAGCAAACGCAAAGGTTAAAAAGACTTTTTCTTTTGACAGTAGTATTATGTGAATAAAACTTAAAGTTATTCATATTTTGAAAGGATTTTAAAAAGGTAAAAAAATGAAAGTTACAGATATTATTAAAAGTGATAAACCAACGTTGTCTTTTGAAGTTTTTCCGCCTAAAATTTCGGCTAATTTTGAAAGCGTTAAAGCAACCGCCGAAAAAATTGCCGACTTAAATCCGTCTTATATGAGCGTGACCTACGGTGCAGGCGGCGGTACTTCTGATTTTACGGTTGATTTGGCAGAGGATTTGATGAAAAAAGGCGTTACTCCGCTTACTCATTTAACCTGCGTTTCATCTACCGAAGAGAGAATAGAGGAGGAACTTAAAAAGATTAAATCAAAAGGCATTAAAAACATTTTGGCGCTTCGCGGCGATATTCCCGAAGATTTAGACCGCAGTAAAATGAAGTTTACTCACGCTTGCGAGTTGATTAAAAAGATAAAAGAGTTTGACAGCGAGTTGTGTATCGGCGGCGCTTGTTACCCTGAAACTCACCCCGAAAGCGAGAGCAGTTATGCGGATATTGAAAGCCTTAAACTAAAGGTTGAAAGCGGCTGTGAATTTCTTACTACACAGATGTTTTTTGATAATAATATTTTATACAACTTTATTATGAGACTGTATAAAGTCGGCGTAGATGTGCCTGTTGTAGCGGGAATTATGCCTGTTACAAATGCTAAACAGATTAAGCGTATTATGTCTATTTCGGGTTCTGCTTTGCCGCAGAGATTTATAAGAATTGTCGACCGCTTCGCCGACAATCCGGCGGCGCTTAAAGAAGCGGGAATTGCTTATGCAACCGAGCAAATTGTCGACCTTTATGCAAACGGCATAAATGCGGTGCATATTTATTCTATGAATAATCCTGAAGTTGCCGAAAAAATTAAAAATAATTTAACAGAGATACTTAAATGATGAATTACAGCGTTATATCAGGAACTACAAAAGCAGATGAAATTGAAATAAACGAGCGAGAACTCGCACAGCGGCTTAAAATCGAAGTCGGTTACAGCAATGATGAAATAGAAAAATGCAAGGCGGAACTTTTAAAGGTAATCACCTATAAATATGCTTATGTAAAAGTGCCTGTCGACTTATCTGAAGAAGATTATGTAAACTTGCAGTTTGTAAAGGTTAAAAGCAAGAATTTATATAAAAACCTACAAGGCTGCAATGAAGCATTTGTTTTCGCAGTTACTGTAGGAATAGGCGTTGACAGACTTCTTGCACGTCTTAATATGATGTCGCAGGCAAAGCATTTCATAACCGACGCTTTATCGAGCGCAGCGGTGGAAAGTTACTGTGATTATGTAAACGAGTTAATTCAGGGCGATTTAAAAACCAAACCTCGTTTTTCACCCGGTTACGGCGATTTACCGCTTGATATTCAGCCTGACATTTTGGGTGTGTTATCTGCGGATAAAACGCTCGGAATAACATTAAACTCGTCGCTTTTAATGACGCCTGTAAAATCTATTACTGCAATAATGGGAGTGCAAAGTAATTGAATATAAGAGAAGTTATAAAGAAAAAAAGATTGTATTTTGACGGCGGAACAGGTACTCTTTTGCAAAGTATGGGGCTTGAAAGCGGTGAAAAACCTGAAAGCTGGAATATTAAATTTCCCGAAAAAATTATAGAGTTTCATAAGAGTTATTTGCAAGCAGGTGCCGATATTATTAAAACCAATACCTTTGGCATTAATGCAGATAAATTTGAAAATTATGAAGAACTTATTTTCGCAGGTATAGACTGTGCAAAAAAAGCTTGCAACGGTTTTTCAGATAAATTTATTGCGTTTGATATGGGACCTACGGGCAGACTGCTTGAGCCTTTGGGCGATTTGAAGTTTGAAGAAGCAGTCGAGCTTTTCGCTAAAAACGTTCGCGTAGCAAATAAGTGCGGTGCTGATTTAATTTTAATCGAAACCATGAACGACGCTTACGAAACCAAGGCGGCGGTTTTGGCGGCAAAGGAAAATTGCGATTTACCGATTTTTGTAACCAATGTTTTTGATGAATCACAAAAACTTATGACAGGCGCTTCACCGCTTAGTATGTCTGCGCTTTTAGAGGGTTTGGGTGTTGACGCAGTAGGCGTTAACTGTTCGCTCGGACCTGATAAAATGTTGCCTGTTGTAAAAAATTATGTTAAATACTCCTCTCTGCCTATTATAGTAAATCCAAATGCAGGTTTGCCGAGCGTTGTAAACGGCGAAACCGTTTTTACAACCGATGCGGATGAGTTTTCGGACTTTATGAGAGAAATAGCCGAGTCGGGCGCTTGCATTTTAGGCGGTTGTTGCGGAACTACTCCCGAATATATTAAAAAGACAATCGAAAAAACCAAAGATATACCTTATAAATATCCCGAATTTAAAACTCATACCGTTGTTTCTTCTTATACAAACGGTGTTATTATCGGCGAAAAACCTATTTTAATCGGCGAGCGAATTAATCCTACGGGTAAGAAAAAACTTAAAGAAGCGCTTAAAAATAACGACCTTAATTATATTTTAAACGAGGGCGTAACCCAAGCGGAAGCAGGGGCGCATTTGCTTGATGTTAACGTAGGTCTTCCCGAAATAGACGAAACCGCTATGATGAAAAGTGCGGTAAGCGCTTTGCAGGCGGTAACCGATTTGCCGCTTCAGATTGATACTTCCGATGTTAATGCGCTTGAAACGGCTCTTCGAATTTACAACGGAAAAGCGCTTGTAAACTCTGTGAACGGCAAAGAGGAGAGTATGTCAAGCGTGTTCCCGATTGTTAAAAAATACGGAGGAACGGTTATCGCTTTAACGCTTGATGAAAACGGTATTCCCGATAACGCTCACGACAGAGCAAAGATTGCGGAAAAGATAATTAACCGTGCCAAAGAGTATGGCATTGATAAAAAGGATATTGTTGTCGACCCGTTGGCTATGACCATTTCGTCCGACAGTAAAAACGCCGAAGTAACGCTTGAATCAATACGCCTTATCAGAAAATTAGGCGTTTATACTTCGCTCGGTGTTTCAAACATTTCATTCGGACTGCCGTCAAGAGAACTTATTAATTCAACTTTCTTTAGTATGGCGCTTGAAAACGGGCTTAATTGTGCGATTATGAATCCTTTTTCAAACGCTATGATGAATGTTTATTATTCATTCTGCGCTTTAAAGAATTTCGATAGCAACTGTACCGATTATATTGCTTATGCTACCGAAAATGCAGATACAAGCGCACCGCAGACTTCAAAATCCGAAATGAGTTTGCATCATGCGATTGTAAAAGGGGTTACTGAAAATGCGGTAAGACAAGCGGAAGAACTGCTTAAAACCGAACAACCGCTTGAAATTATTAATCAGCATATTATTCCTGCGCTGAATGAAATAGGCGCTGATTTTGAGAATAAAAAGGCTTATCTGCCGCAACTTTTGATGAGCGCCGAAGCCGCAAGCGGTGCGTTTGAAGTGTTGAAATCAAAAATGACTGCGACTGATTCCGACGAATCAAAGGCGGTGGTGCTTGCTACGGTAAAAGGCGATATTCACGATATTGGCAAGAATATAGTAAAGGTTTTGCTTGAAAGTTACGGCTTTAAAGTGTACGATTTAGGTCGTGATGTTGAGCCGCAGGCAATAGTTGATTGTGCCATAAAACATAACTGCAAGTTAGTGGGCCTGAGTGCTTTGATGACAACCACCGTACCTTCAATGGCTGATACAATTAAACTGTTAAACGAAACCGATAAATCTATAAAGGTTATCGTCGGCGGAGCGGTGCTGACAGATGATTACGCACAAATGATAAACGCCGATTATTACGCCGAAGACGCAATGGCAACCGTAAGATTTGTAGAAAAATTTTATAATTAAAATTTGGCACATTGTAAAATGAAGTTGAAACAATAAAATAAAAGTGTCCACAGTGACGATTCTGTAGTAGAATTGAGTTTGCGGAACCAATTCGAAAGGATCATCACTATGGACAATCCAAATTGTAACACAGAACACAAGA
>JAXJVH010000044.1:0-9431 GCA_036308645.1 Acutalibacteraceae bacterium
AAAGTGGTTGTGTAAATATCATATAGTGTTTGCACCAAAGTACAGAAGAAAAATAATATATAATCAGTATCGAAAAGATATGCAAGAAATAATAAAAACATTGTGCAAATACAAAGGAGTAGAGATAATAGAAGGACATATGATGCCGGACCATGTGCATCTACTTGTAAGTATACCACCAAAAATAAGTGTGTCAAGTTTTATGGGATACTTAAAAGGAAAAAGTGCATTAATGATGTTTGACAAACACGCAAATTTAAAATATAAGTTTGGAAACAGACATTTTTGGGCAGAAGGCTACTATGTAAGTACAGTTGGATTAAATGAAGCAACGATAAAGAAATACATAGAAGACCAAGAAAAACACAACATAGCACTTGACAGATTAAGTGTGAAAGAATATGAAGACCCTTTTAAGGGTAGCAAGTAATACGAACGCCCTTTAAGGGGCGGCGAAGAGACAAATGCAATAGGCTTGAACAAAGTGAAAGCCAGCGCCTTGAGACGCTGGCAAGTAACTTGGGCTTTTAGCCCTTGTGCAAACCACCCGTTTGACGGGTGGTTATGATTATAACGGATTTTAGTTACTATCCTTTCAACATTTCTTCGGCGGCGGCTAACGAGGCATCGGTTATATTTGAGCCGATTATTCGGGCAAGTTCGTGTTTTCTGCCGTCATAATCAAGAGTGGTAACGGTGGTAACCGCCCGATTATTTTCAATATTTTTCTCAATTTTAAGTTGAGTATCTGCCTTTGCGGCAATCTGCGCTAAATGCGTAACGCATATAACCTGCTTGCCGTTTGAAACGGCTTTTAACCTATCGGCAACCTTTGCGGCGGCATTGCCCGAAATACCCGTGTCAATTTCATCAAAAATAAGCGTCGGCACAATATCTGCATTTGAAAGAACATTTTTTATGCTTAACATTATTCTTGACATTTCGCCGCCCGAGGCAATTTTTGAAAGCGGTTTTAACGGCTCGCCCGGATTGGTTGAAATTAAAAATTCAATTTTATCTGCGCCGAGTGAAGAATAAGGCGATTTATCAAAGTTTACCTTGATAACCACATTCGGCATATCGAGAAAATCTAACTGTTCCTTAATTTCTTTTTCAAACTTTTCAGCCGCTTTCTTTCGGCTTTCGGTAAGCATAGCGCCTTTTTGTTTTACTTCTTCAATCTGTTTCGGAAGTAAAAGTTGTTCTTCTATTGCGCTTTCTTCGGCATTTTCAAGAATATATAAATCTTCTTTTGCACGTTTTAGAAAATCTAACATTTCCTGTTCGGTTTCGCCGTATTTTTGTTTAAAAGTATAGTAAACGTCAAGTCTGTTTTCTATATTTTCAAGTTCGTTTTCATCAACTTCCAAATTATAAAGAAAACTTTCAACATTTTCCTTAACATCTTGCAGTTCGTATTTAAGGTTTTCCAATTTATCCGCAAGCAAAGAATAATCTTCGGAAAATTGCGCTATTTTTATTAACTCTTCGGCGGATTTTTCAATTAAATCACAAGCGCCCGAAAAGTCTTCATTATCGCCTGAAAGCGAAGTATTTGCAACTTGCAAAGAGTCGGCGATTTTTTTTGAATTCAAAATTTCTTCTTTACGCTGTTTTAATCGGTCAATCTCACCTACCGAAATTTCTGAGGCTTCAAGTTCGTTAATCTGATAACTCAAAATTTCTTTTTTTCGTTCCGATTCGCTTTTACTGTTTTCATACTGTTTAACGGCTTTACGAGTTTTAAGCATAGCCGAAAACGACGTTTTGTAATCCAAGTGAATCTGCTCGTTTTTAGCAAGCAAGTCAATGTAGATATAGTGCATATCGGGGTTAAGGAGCATTTGAGAATCGTGCTGACCGTGAATATTGATAAGGTAAGGCGCAATTTCTTTTAAAACAAATGCAGGAGCATTCTGACCGTTAATTTTACAACTGCTCTTGGTTTCGGTAAGCGTACGCTTGATTATCATTTCATCACTGTCGGTTTCAATTCCGAAATCATCAAGTTTTTCTCTGACTTTTGAAGAAATGCCGTCAAACACTGCGGTAACGCTCGCTTTATCACAACCGTTTCGGATAAGTTCTTTAGAAGTTCGCTCACCTAAAACAGCGTTTATAGAATCAATAATAATAGATTTACCTGCGCCTGTTTCACCCGTAAGCGCCGTAAATCCTTCCGAAAAATCAACGTTGGCATTTTCAATTACGGCTATATTTTCAATATGCAAAGATTTCAGCATACAAATTACCTCTGATTATTTTAATAAATTATTTGATTATTTTAATGAATTAATCTTATTATAAAGCGTGGCTGCGTCAAATTCACTTTTTGCAATTACAAGAATTGTATCATCGCCGGCAAGCGTTCCCAAAATTTCGGGAAAATCCATACTGTCAAGCACGGCGCAAGCGGCGTTCGCCATACCGGGATAGCAACGTATCACAATATCATTAACCGCATAAGAAACCGAAATAACGCTGCTTGAAAAGATATAATCATGCCTTTCGCCTTTTTGTTTTTGCGTAGAATGAACAATATAACGCTGGACTCCGTTTGAATCAACCGCTTTAGCAAGTCCCAACTCTTTTATATCTCTTGAAACAGTAGCCTGAGTAACATTAAATCCCGCTTTGTTGAGCAATAAAATCAAATCATCCTGCGTTGCTACAATATTTTCACTTACTATTTTTAAAATCTGATCCTGTCTGCTTTTTTTCAAAACCGCTACCCCTTTGCAAAAAACTTTTTATTGAGTATATTCATAAAACTTTCATTTTTTATTCTGATAAAATCTACCGTAAAATCATCGGTCTTTTTAACTGTCACAACATCGTTTTTATTAAGTTTTATACCTGTTTCGCCGTCTACCGTAAGGTATGCCTCAAGGTCGCCTGTTTGCTGAACTTTGATTCTTACGGTTTCTTTTTCATTCAGCACGATAGGTCTTGAATAAAGCGAATGTGGGCAGATTGCAGTTATTAAAATTCCGCCGACGGACGGGTCTAAAATAGGACCGCCTGCCGAAAGCGAATAGGCGGTTGAGCCTGTCGGAGTTGAAACAATAACTCCGTCGGAACGGGTATGTAAAATCTCGTTTTCGCCGACTTCAAGCGAAATATCGACAATTCTCGACAGTGACCCGCGTGAAACGACTGCGTCATTTGCACAATAAAACTTCTGCTCCCCGCTTTCACCGGATACGCAAACTTCAAGCATCATACGTTTGTCAACAAAATATTCGCCGAGTTTCAACTTATTAAGCAAATAAAGTTCATTCTGCTCAATGCCTGCGGTATAACCGAGCCTGCCGCCGTTTATTCCCAAAACGCTTTTTTTATAAGCCGAGCAAAGTTTTGCCGCATGAATAATAGTTCCGTCACCGCCGAAAGCAATGGCAAAATCGCTTGATTTAATATCTTCGTCGCTTTCATACATTACAGGCGTGATTTCTTCTTCAACAAGTCTTGATTTTATTTCTTCAAGCACTCTTTTATCTACACCTGTCGGATTTAAAAACATTACTGCTTTCATCAAAATTTACTCCTCTTTAGGATAACTCAATATGCGATTGATTTATAAGTTCGTCAGCTGTAATTTTTGCTAAAAATTCAGATTTATCATCATTTTTAAGATGAATTAGATATTCAATATTTCCCTGTGGCCCTTTAATAGGTGAAAATTCAAGATTTAAAACCGAAAATCCTATTTCTTTTGAAAAATCAATTATCTTGTTTACAACCTCTAAATGCGTTGAAGCCTCACGAACAACGCCTTTTTTGCCTACCTTTTCCCTGCCAGCCTCAAACTGCGGCTTGATAAGGCAAACACATTCGCCGTTTTCTTTCATAAGGGTTTTAAGCACGGGAAGAATTTTTGTAAGAGAAATAAAAGAAACGTCGACCGAGGCAAAATCCAACTCATCGGGAATTTGCTCTTTGGTGCAGTATCTGAAGTTGGTGCGTTCAAGATTTACAACACGCTCATCGGTACGCAGTTTCCAAGCCAACTGACCGTAGCCTACATCTACTGAATACACCTTTACAGCGCCGTTTTGCAACATACAGTCAGTAAAGCCGCCTGTTGACGCACCTATATCGGCGCAAATTTTATTACAAAGAGTCAGATTAAAATTCTCCATCGCTTTTTCAAGTTTAAGTCCGCCCCTGCTGACGTATTTTAACGTTTCGCCTCTAACCTCAACATTTGCGCCGTCTTTTACCTGAAAACCCGGTTTATCAACCTTTTGATTATCGACAAAAACAACGCCCTCCATAATAAGCGCTTTGCCCTTTTCACGAGAATTTACAAGCCCTTTTTCTACTAAATAAACGTCTAATCTTTCTGCCAATTTTATTCTCCCTTAATTTTTTCAATAATACTTTTACTATTAAGTTTTAAATCCGAAAGCGCCTCATTTACGGTTGAATGAGGTACAAATCCGTCTATTGCGGTTATACTGATTTTACCCGAAAAACCTCTTTCACAAAGGAGTGAAACAAAATGTTCGGCAAAACCGCCTGTTCTCATACCCTCTTCAAAAAAGTAAAGTTTTTTACATTTTAAAGCCTCGTTTACAGCCTGTTCGTTAATCGGCTTAATTTTATTAAAAGCGATTATTTTCACATTTAATGTTTCATTTGCCGATATTGCCTGACTTAATTCCCTGCCGTAAGAAATAATGGCTGTATCCGACTCGGTATTGCCTAAAACATAATAATCCGACGGCTCGGGTAGTTCGACTGCTATTTCATTACCTTTCGGATAGCGGATTGCAACCACGCCTGTATCGTTATAAACAGCACATTTCATATCATAGCGCAATTCTTTAAAGGTTGACGGCGAATAAACGGTTACATTAGGAATTGAATTTAAAAATGCAACGTCGAATACGCCCTGATGCGTTTCTCCGTCTGCGCCGACAATACCTGCTCTGTCTATACAGAAAATAACCTTTAAATTCTGCAAAGCGGCGTCATGAATAATCATATCGTAAGAACGCTGTAAAAATGTTGAATAAACCGCAAAAACCGGTATCATACCGCTGATTGAAAGTCCGCTTGCAAAGGTTACGGCGTGTTCCTCCGCTATACCGACATCGTAAAACCGACTCTTAAACTTTTCGGAAAACGGAATTAACCCTGTGCTGTCACGCATAGCGGCGGTAATAGCGCAAATACGTTTATCTTTTTCAGCAAACGATACAAGCGCCTCGCCGAATTCTTCGGAAAAGTTAGGTCCCGACGGTGCAGACTCGCCTGTTTCAATATCAAAAGGACTTACACCGTGGTAATTGCTCGGTATTTTTTCGGCATAAGAATAACCTTTACCTTTTACTGTGTTAATGTGCAGTAAAACAGGTCTTTTTTCATTTTTTGCAAGATTTAACATATAATCAAGTTTATCAAGGTCATGACCGTCTATAGGTCCGAGATATGAAAAACCTAAGTCCTCAAAAATAGTGCTTTTAAAGAACATTCCTTTAAACGCAGTTTTAATTTTAACGGCATAACGAACTAATTTTTCACCGCAAAAAGGAATATGAACAAGTATTTTTTCTATGCCTATTTTAAAACTGTGATAAGCACGTTTTGAACGAACTTTTGCAAGATAACGCGACATTGCGCCGACGTTTTTTGAAATTGACATCTTATTATCATTTAAAATCACAATAAGTTTATCCTTTGAACGACCTGCGTTGTTAAGTCCTTCATAAATAAGTCCGCCCGACATTGCACCGTCGCCTACTACTGCGACAACATAACCGCCCTCGTGCTTTTCACGTTTTGCCTCGGCAATACCAAAAGCCGCTGAAACGCTTGTGCTTGAATGACCTGCGGAAAATGCGTCAAATTCGCTTTCATTAGGTCGTGGAAAACCTGAAATGCCGTCTTTTTGACGCAAAGTATCAAAACGTTCTAAACGTCCTGTAAGCATTTTATGAACATAGCACTGGTGTCCGACATCGAAAACAATTTTATCTTTAGGAAGATTAAAATTTTTATGAAGGGCGACGGTAAGTTCAACTGTGCCTAAATTTGACGCTAAATGGCCGCCGGTTTTTGCAACGGTATTAAGCAGCTCTTGTCTTAATTCTCGGCATAACTGTTCTGTTTCATCCTTATTAAGCCTTTTAATTTCATTCGGCGTTTTTGTAACACGCTGTAATATACTTTCCTGCATTTTAACACCTGTTTTTATTAATCATAATTATTCAGTTAATTATAACACACAACTGCATAAATATACAAGTGTTTGTTGAAAAAATGTATAAATACCGCTTTATTTATATAAAACCGATTGAAATTAGTTTTAAAGTGTGGTAATATTATTTTGTATATTTGTAGGAAAGTAAAGGTTTTTTAAATGAAACTTATAAACAAAAGAATTATAATTAAACTCGGTACTTCTACCCTTGCACATTCTACGGGACTTCTTAACATAAGAAATATAAGAGAAATTTGCAGAATTCTCTGCGACCTTAAAAATGCGGGAAACGAAATTATTTTAGTTTCATCCGGTGCTATTGGAATGGGCGTCGGAAAATTAGGTTTACATAACAAGCCGACTGATATTCCGACAAAACAGGCAGCCGCCGCTATAGGTCAATGCGAACTTATGTATACTTACGATAAACTATTTTCGGAATATTCGCATACTGTTGCACAGATTTTGCTTACAGGTTCCGATGTTAACAACGAGGAAAGATTTACAAATTTCAAAAACACTATCAATCGCCTTTTGGAACTCGGCGTTATTCCTATTATCAATGAAAACGATACAATCGCCACAGAAGAAATCGTAATCGGCGATAACGATACGCTCGCCGCCATTGTAGCAGAAAGTATCAACGCTGATTTGCTTGTGCTTTTATCGGATATTGAGGGGCTTTATACCGCCGATCCGCACAAAGACCCAAACGGCAAGTTAATAGAGGTTATTGAAGAAATTACACCTGATATTATCGCTTTAGGCGGAGGAAAAGGCTCAAGTCTCGGCACCGGCGGTATGTCGACAAAACTGAAAGCGGCGCAGATTGCAACCGAAGCAGGCTGTGATATGATTATTGCCAACGGACAACACCCCGAACTGTTATACGATTTGGCAGACGGCAAGCCTATAGGCAGTTTATTTAAGGCGAAGGAGAAAAATCAATGACGACAAACGAACTTTTAATAAAAGCTAAAGGCTCATGCGAGGTTTTTAACTGTCTTAATACCGATACTAAAAACAAAGTACTTATCAGTATGGCAAAAAGTCTTATTGATAATACAGAAAATATTATTAATGCAAATAAAAAAGATATAGATTATGCAAGCGATAAAATTTCGCCTGTTATGATTGACCGTTTAACTCTCACCGAAGAGCGTATAAAAGGTATGGCAGACGGCATTTTGGCGGTGTCGAAATTGCCCGACCCTTGCGGCAAGGTTTTATCCGAACACGAAACAGACGGCGGTCTTAAAATCAAAAAAGTCCGTGTGCCGATTGGCGTTATTGCGATTATTTACGAAAGCAGACCGAACGTTACCTCTGACGCGGCGGCGCTTTGCTTTAAAAGTTCTAACGTATGCGTTCTTCGAGGAGGAAAGGAAGCAATAAACACCAATAAAGCGGTAGTTAGCGCTTTACAGGAAGCGCTTGTTAAAAACAATCTTCCGACAACGCTTATAAACTTGGTTGAAGATACTTCAAGAAACAGCGCTACGGAATTAATGACAGCCGTAGGACTTGTTGATATGCTTATCCCAAGAGGCGGAGCGGGCCTTATTAACGCCTGCATAAATAATGCAAAAGTGCCTTGTATTCAAACAGGTACGGGCATTTGTCATATTTATGTTGATGAATTTGCCGATATTGATATGGCGCTTAATATTGTTGAAAACGCTAAAACAAGCCGTCCTTCCGTTTGCAATGCGGCTGAAGTTTGTGTGGTAAACAGAAAAATTGCCGATAAATTTTTACCGCTTTTAAAGAAAAGGCTTGTTGCTGACAGAAAAAACAATCCCGTGGAACTGCGACTTGATAATGAAGCCGCAAAGATTATCGACGGCACTCCTGCCGGTGAAAATGATTTTGATACAGAGTTTTTGGACTATATTTTAGCGATAAAATGCGTTGACTCGGTTGATGACGCTATCAAGCATATCAACGCTCATTCAACCAATCATTCGGAGGCAATAGTAACCTCAAACGCTGAAAATGCACAAAAATTTGTGAATGCTATCGACAGTTCTTCCGTATATATTAACGCTTCTACACGTTTTACAGACGGCGGCGAGTTCGGTTTGGGTTGTGAAATGGGCATTTCTACTCAAAAAATCCACGCAAGAGGTCCTATGGGATTATGCGAAATGACAAGTTATAAATACATTATTTCCGGCAACGGACAGATAAGGTAAGGTGAGATAAATGAGCAAGTTCGGATTTATAGGCGCAGGTAATATGGGCGGTGCGCTCGCTACTGCGCTTTCTAAAAAAATAAACGGCGACAGAGTTTTAATCTCGGATATAAACCACGAAAAAGCAGAAATACTTTGCAAAGAATTAGGTGCGACGGTTTCAAGCAACGAGCAGATTGCAAAGGAAGCAAAATTTATAATTCTTGCGGTAAAACCGCAATTTATGGCGAATATGCTTGATGAAATATCGCAGATTTTAAAAGAGCGTAATGACAGTTTTATTTTAGTTTCAATAGCCGCAGGACTTTCAACCGAAAAAATACGCAATATGTCCAAAGGCGAATTCCCTATAATCAGGGTTATGCCTAACACCCCTGCTTTTATCGGCGAAGGAATGTTGTTATTTACTCACACAGACAACGTTAAAACTGACGATATTAATGAATTTTTAGACGCAATGGAAAACGCAGGAAAGTGGGATAAAATCCCCGAAAACCTTATTGACGCGGCTTCGGCTCTCAGTGGTTGCGGTCCTGCATTTGTATATATATTTATAGAAGCGCTGGCTGACGGTGCGGTAAAGTGCGGATTGCCGAGAGATAAGGCGCTCAAATACGCCGCACAGACGGTTAAAGGCTCGGCTAAGATGGTTGAAAAGACAGATAAGCACCCCGAACTGCTAAAAGACGAGGTTTGTTCACCCGGCGGCTCAACCATTGCAGGCGTATCGGCGCTTGAAAACGGCAGTTTCAGAGCAAACTGCATAAATGCAGTAAGTAAAGCCTATAACAAAACACTTGAACTCGGAAAATAATAAGAATATTTTAAAAAATGCTTCGGGCAAAACTACTGCCCGAAGCATTTTTTTGTGGTTCTTTTGCAAAAGTTGGGGTGTATATTGGCTCCCTCTGACGAGGGAGCTGTCGAGAGAAGCGAGACTGAGGGAGAGAAAACCCAAAGTATATAACTATCTTTATTCTTTCTCTCCTTCCGTCACGGCAAAGCCGTGCCACCTCCCTCGTCAGAGG
>JAXJVH010000045.1:0-21624 GCA_036308645.1 Acutalibacteraceae bacterium
AAAAGCCACCCAACAGGGTGGTTTTTTTGTTTTATGTAGAAATTAGTGGGATTCGAACCCCTTGCAGATGTTTTCGCATGCCTCGAAAGAGGCGAGAAAAACCTGCTTAAAATACATTCGTTACGCAGTAACGCACAAAGTGCATAGCACTTTGTCGAATCCCTTGCAGCGCGCCAAGAAAAAGACGATTGCTTTTGCAATCGTCTTTTTCAGTTATATTCGTTATCGTTTAAACAAATATTTTTCATAAAAATAACCGCTGACTAATGAAATAATCAAAAGTCAGCGTTTTTTTATGAATTCTAATATCAATTATATCAAGTATTTTTGTTTTTTATTTTGTAATAAAAAATATTATTTTGCCATAGTAAAATAAGAAAAAATATAGTATAATAACCTTTAATGATTATTATGGGGTAGGTGTTTTTTCTGAATACGGCTTATTTTGATAATTCTGCTACTACTATGCTTTGCGATGAGGCAAAGGCGGCAATCAAAGAGGCTTGCGATATGTACGGCAATCCGTCGTCGCTGCACAAAATGGGAATACTCTCAAGCCGAATGTTAGAGAACGCAAGAAAAACGGTAGCCGAGTCGATAGGCGCTGACGTTTCGGAAATATATTTTACCTCGGGCGGTACGGAAAGCGATAATATGGCTATAGTCGGTGCGGTAAAGGCGCTTCACCGCAGGGGAAAAAAGATAGTAACCACCGCTTTTGAACATTCCGCAGTAATTCATACTATGAAACAACTTGAAACTTACGGTTTTGAGGTTGTTTATTTAAAGCCCGATGAAAGCGGAACTGTGCCGATAAGGGCATTTTTAGACGCTATTGACGAGCAGACGATTTTGGTCAGTTGTATGTCGGTAAACAATGAAACAGGCGCGGTTTTGCCTGTTGAATTGATAAAAAAGGCAATAATAAAGAAGAAAAGTCCCGCACTTTTTCATTGTGACGCTACGCAGAGTTATTTGAAATATCCCATAAATCCGAATAGGTCGGGCATTGACCTTATGACGCTTTCGGCGCATAAAATTCACGGGCCTAAAGGCGTGGGCGCGCTTTATATTAAAAAAGGCGTTCGTATCTTGCCGAGAACTTTCGGCGGCGAGCAGGAAAAGGGGCTTCGGCCGGGTACCGAACCGCTGATTTTGATAAACGGATTTGCGGCGGCGGTAAAGGTTTTCGGCAATTCGGCAGAAAATGCAAAAAAGTGTGCTGAAATAAAGCAGTATATTATAGAAAAACTTAAAAACGAGTCGGATATTTTAATAAATTCGCCGAAAAATTCGAGCGATTATATTTTAAGCATTTCTGTTTTGGGTATAAGAAGCGAAACCATGCTACATTTTTTGGAGCAAGATGATATTTATGTTTCATCGGGTTCTGCCTGTGCAAAAGGAAAACCGTCGCACGTGCTTACGGCGCTCGGATTTGATAAAAAACGTGCCGACAGCACAATTAGGATAAGTTTTTCAAAATTCAACACGTTACAACAGGCAGACAGGCTTATAAAAGGTATTTTACAGGCCAAAAACTCACTTATAAAATCTAAATGAGGTTAAATATGAAAGAAATTTTACTTATAAAAAACGGAGAAATAGCGCTTAAAGGTCTTAACCGTTCGACTTTTGAGGATATGCTTATTAAAAACATCAAAAATGCTTTGAGGGGTTTGGGGCTGATACGTGTAAAACGCGCGCAGTCGACTATTTATGTTTCGCCGGTTTATGATGATTACGATATGGACGAAGCGGTAGAGCGAATGAAAAAGGTGTTTGGTATTGCGGCTTTTTCGCGTGCGGCGGTTTGCGAAAAGGATATGGACGCAATACTTCAAACGGCGGTTGAGTATTTAAGAGATACTATGGAATTTACCTCGACTTTTAAGGTTGAGGCAAAGCGTGCCGATAAAAAGTTTCCTCTAAAAAGTCCCGAAATATGCCGTGAAACAGGCGCGGCTTTATTAAAGGCTTTTAATCATTTAAAGGTTGACGTGCATAATCCCGAGGTTATTGTAACCGTTGAGGTGCGTGACTTCGGCGCTTACATTCACACCAATCAGATACAGGGCGCAGGCGGTATGCCCGTAGGCACAGGCGGAGACGCGGCTATTCTTATTTCGGGCGGTATTGATTCGCCTGTTGCGGCGTATATGTTAAGTAAACGAGGTGTTCGGCTTACCGCAATTCATTTTGCTTCACCTCCGTATACTTCCGAGCGTGCCGAGATGAAAGTTAAAGACCTTTTACATCAGGTTGCAAAATATTCGTGCGGAATTAATTTTTGCTATGTGCCTTTTACAAAAATTCAGGAGAACATTGCAAAGCATTGTCCCGAGGATTTGACAACGCTTATAATGCGAAGATATATGATGAAAATTGCCGAAATAATCGCAAAATCAAAAAATTGCGACGCACTTATTACGGGCGAAAGTATCGGGCAGGTTGCTTCGCAGACTATGAAAGCGCTTGCAGTTACCGATTGTGCGGTAGATATGCCTGTTTTCCGTCCGCTTATCGGTATGGATAAAGAGGAGATTGTTAAAATCAGCCGAGAAATAGGCACTTTTGAGATTTCAACTCTGCCTTATGAGGACTGTTGCACCGTATTTACCCCTAAACACCCGAGAACACGGCCGAATATCCCTGCCGTAATTAAGGCGGAAAAATTCCCCGATTGCGATGAAATGGTAAAAGAAGCAATCGAAAAAGCCACATTTGAAATGATTTATTAATTCAGCATCATTATGTGATTTAATGTGATTTTAAAGTCGGTGGGGCTTACGGTAGCAATATATTGCCCATAAAAACGGGCAACCACATAGGGTCGCCCCTACAAAATCAAATAAAATTGCTATTGCCAAAGCCTTCGCCTTTAAGAGAAGGTGTCACGAAGTGACGGATGAGGGATGAAACGGCACGCCGAGGTCGTCGTGCCCTACGATTGTAGAGAAGATTATCGGTGATACGTGAACGGCGGCAGCAAGCCACCGCCCTACAGGTGTAGAGAAGATTATTGGTCGAAGACGGGATATGCCCGTAGCGAGTGATAGGCTTGCGGTAATGTGAAAAAAAGAACTACGGACGGGTTAAAAATTTTCGGGTCGAAGACGGGATATGCCCGTAGCGAGTGATAGGCTTGCGGTAATGTGAAAAAAACTGCTCACGATTGAGAAATATATGGGTCGAAGACGAGATATATTCATAGCGAGTGATAGACTTACGGTAATGTGAATAAAAAACTGCTCACGATTGAGAAATATATGGGTCGAAGACGAGATATATTCATAGCGAGTGATAGGCTTAAAGTAATATGAATAAAAAATTTGGAAGGATTTGGAATATGAACGCTGAAATTTTATGTATCGGAACCGAACTTGTACTTGGTGATATACTAAATACAAACGCTCAATATTTGTCGAAACAGTTAGCGCTTAAAGGCATTAACGTATTTTATCAATCATGCGTAGGCGACAACCCCGAACGCATAATAAAAGCGCTTTCAATTGCTGTAACAAGAAGTAATCTTATTATCTTTACAGGCGGTCTCGGACCTACTGCAGATGACATTACAATTGCTACGGTTGCTAATGCTTTAAGTATTCCTCTTGAGAAAAACGACGAGGCTTACGAGCATATTAAAGGATATTTCAAGCGTATAGGAAAACCGCTGACCGATAATAATGAAAAGCAAGCCTTTTTGCCGAAAGGCTGTATCGTTTTGCCTAATGATAAAGGCACTGCGCCGGGCTGCGTTATAGAATCGGGTAATCAGTGCATTGTATTTTTGCCCGGCCCTCCAAAGGAATTGCAGGCGATGTATGAAAATCATTTAATCGGTTATCTTGATAAATATGCCGACGGCGTTATTAAGTCCAAATTTGTGCATATTTACGGTGTGGGCGAATCTATGATTGACGAAAAAGCGGCGGAACTTATAAAAGGTAAAAATCCTACCGTTGCGCCTTATGCGAAAGACGGCGAAGCCGAACTTCGCATTACCGCTAAAAGCGGCGATGAAGAATCCGCACAAAAGTTGATTGATGAAACGCTTATAAAAATTCAAAATATTTTTGGCGACAGTATTTACGGATTTGACGATGTAACGCTTGAGTCGGTTGTTGTTTCTATGTTAAAAGCAAAAGGGCTTACGGTAGCCACCGCCGAGAGTTGTACCGCAGGATATATTTCAAAAAGAATTACCGATATTTCGGGTGCTTCAAAAATCTTTAATATGGGCGTTTCTACTTATTCCAATGAGTCTAAAACCAACGAATTGGGCGTTCCTGCCGAATTAATCAAGGAGCACGGCGCAGTTTCAAAAGAGGTTGCCGCTTGTATGGCAAAAGGAGTACGAGAAAAATCCGGCGCCGATATAGGACTTTCCATAACGGGAATTGCCGGACCGAAATCCGATGAAAGCAAAAAACCGGTAGGTTTAAGTTATATAGGAATTTCGGATAAGAACGGCGAATATGTTATTAAGTCAATGAAAGGCGGAAAAAACGACAGAGAATATATCCGTTTTGTCTCTGCCTCGGAAGCAATTAACTTTTTACGTCTTTATCTTTTAAACGGCGGTGAAAAGTTAGAGGCTGAAAAAATTAACGCCGTGCTTGTATCGGAAATTGTAGATTTGGCTGAACAAAAAGAAAATGAGCAGTCGGCGGTTGTTATGACGGAAGAACCGAAAAAGGCTGAAAATTCAGAGGAAAGTAAAATTATTTCGCAGGACGGCGCAGACGCCGATAAAGAATCACAACCGGAAAAAACAGCGCAGATAAAGCGCAGATCATTGTATATTTCAAACCCTGTTCAATTAAGCCCTAAAGAACTTATCGATGTAGCGGCAGAATCTTACGACGACGAAGACGACATTGTTTCGGAGCAGGTATCTTTGGATAGCCTCGGCAAGAAATTGCCTAAAAACAAAACCGGCGGTAAAATGAATATTATGATTGACCAGAGCGAGTATAAACCTGTTGAGGACGATGAGTTTAAAGAGATGGATATACAACTTGAGGAATACGAAGAACAATTGAAACAAGAGAGAAAAAAAGGATTTTTTAAGAGCCTTGTTATTCACAAAGACGATACAAGCAGCGAAAAGGTCAGAAAAACGACCTTTTGGATTGCATTGATTGTTTTTATTGTCACGCTCTCATATATTGCGTTTTATTTTATTAACCCCTTGATTCAGCAAGCGAAAATTTCGGCGATGAGCGAAACTTACCATTCTAATGATACAGAGGGTTACTACAGTTCCAAAATCAATCCTAAATTTAAAGAACTTTATGAAAAAAACAGCGATATTATCGGCTGGATTACTATTGACGGCACAAATATTGATTATCCTGTTATGCAGAATAAAGAAGACGGAGAATATTATTTGCGAAAAGGCTTTAATAAAACGTATTCTCGTGAAGGCTCGATTTTTGCCGATGAAAATTCTTCGATAGAGTATGGAAAAGAAACTAAAAACATTATGCTTTACGGACATCACATGGTTTCAACGGGTACAATGTTTAAAGAACTTGATAAATTCCAAAGCGTTGAGTTTTATAAGAAAAATCCTACTATTACTTTTGATTCTCTTTACCGTGACAGCGAGTATAAAGTATTTGCGGTATTTATTACTAATTCAATCGAGAGTCAGGACAACGGTAATTTTTATAATTACAGACAAACCGAATTTTCATCAGAAAAAGATTTTGAAGAATGGATAAACGAAGCTAAAGTTCGTTCGCTTATTACCACCGATGTTAATATTGACTATACCGATGAAATTCTTACTTTGCAAACCTGCAACGATTCGTTTGAAAGCGATGGTGAAAAGGCAAGACTTATAGTTATGGCTCGCAGAGTTCGCGACGGAGAATCCAAAGAGGTTGACACCTCCGGTGCAAAGAATAATGCTGAACCTAAATATCCGCAGATGTGGTATGATATAAACGGAGAGGTTAATCCTTATTACACTCCGGAAGAGGAAACCGCCACAACAAGCGTTGCGACCACTACTAAAAAAACTGCGTCAACTTCAAATACTTCTGCAACCTATACTTCGGGAACTGTACCGACGGTTTACGTGCCTGCGCAGAACGACGCTAAACCTAAAACTACAACTACAACAACTAAAAAAACAACCAAACCCAAAACAACTTCGGTGAAAACCACTAAAGCCGTAAAAACTTCTAAAACCACCGCTAAAACAACTGCGGTTAAAACTACAGTTGCCGCAACCGCTGCAACAAATAGTCAAAATTCCGCCGAAACTACGGTGGAAGAAATAGAAACAGTAAATGAATAAATTAAAATTCATATTATCTATGCTGATTTTCGGCACAATCGGCGTTTTTGTGCGGTATATTCCGTTGCCTTCAAGCGCCGTTGCGTTGGCAAGAGCTTTGATTGGTGTTATATTTCTTGCATTTGTAATGCTTGTAAGAAAAAGCAGAATTTCATTTATCTCTATTAAAAATAACTTTGTAAAATTATTGATTGCAGGAGTTTTTTTGGGCGCTAACTGGATTTTGCTTTTTGAAGCTTATCGCTACACAACCGTTGCCTCAGCTACGCTATGCTATTACCTCGCCCCCACCTTTATGATAATCGCTTCACCCTTTGTGTTAAAAGAAAAGCTTTCGGCTGTAAAAGTGGTTTGTGTTATAATATCCTTAATCGGTATGGTGTTTGTATCGGGCGCATTTGAAAGCACATTTGCGCTATCGCAGATTAAAGGTGTGGCTTTAGGTATCGGTGCGGCGACACTTTATGCGGCTATCGTTTTGCTTAATAAAAAAATAAAGAATATATCTTCATTTGATATGACAGTATTTGAATTGTTTGTGTCAGCGGCAGTATTACTGCCCTATGTATTTTTAACCGAAGATTTTTCAGGCGTTTCACTTTCGGCAAATTCTGTACTTATACTCTTACTTGTAGGTGTTTTGCATACCGGCATAGCATATTTGCTGTATTTTGACTCTATTACAAAATTGCAAGGTTCAACTGTTGCCCTTTTCAGCTATATTGACCCTGTTTGTGCTGTGATTTTATCGGCGTTTTTACTGAAAGAAAAATTTACTGTTTATTCATTTGTCGGTGCCGTACTGATTTTAGGCGCTTCGGTTTTCGGAGAACTGAAAGGTCTAAAAAAATCAAGTTAACACTTATTATGTAAACTCAATGTTGAAAACTTTAATGGTTTTAAGCCAAGTTTTTAACTTTTTAACATAGTTTTTAACATTTACGGTAAACTAAATTATTGTAAATTTTAAATATTTTATAGAAAGAAGAAATGAAAAATGACGAAAATTGATATTATTTCAGGATTTTTGGGAGCAGGTAAAACCACTCTTATCAAGAAACTCATTAACGAGGCTTTTAAGGGTGAAAAACTTGTGCTTATTGAAAATGAATTCGGCGAAATAGGTATCGACGGCGGTTTTTTAAAGGACGCAGGTATTGAAATTACCGAGATGAATTCGGGTTGCATCTGTTGTTCGCTTGTAGGCGACTTCGGCAAAGCGCTGAAACAGGTATTGACCAAGTATGCTCCCGACAGAATTATTATCGAGCCGTCGGGCGTTGGTAAGTTGTCCGATGTAATTCGGGCGGTTATTGATATTGACAGTCACGATATAAAACTTAACAGTTTTACAACCGTTGCCGACGCTAAAAAATGCAAAATGTATATGAAAAACTTCGGCGAATTTTTCAATAATCAGATTGAATTTGCAAAATCAATTGTGCTTTCACATACAAAGGGAATGCCTGAAGAAAAAATCGCACAGGCGGCAGAACTTGTTAGAGAGCATAATAAAAAAGCGACTCTTATCACTACCGATTGGGACGAATTAAGCGGTGCAGACATTTTAGCCGCAATGGAACAAAGAGATACTCTTTCCGAAAGTTTGGCAGAATTGTTGCATGAGCATGAGCATCATCACGAGCATGGCGAAGACTGCGACTGCGGTTGTCACGACCACGAGCATGAACATCATCACCATCACCATGCAGACGAGGTATTTACTTCTTACGGCAAGGAAACAACAAAATCCTATACTGCCGAGGAAATTGAAAATGCATTAAAGGCGCTCGAAAACGAAGAATACGGTATGATTTTACGTGCAAAAGGTATTGTTGCAGGTAAAGACGGCAAATGGATTCATTTTGACTATGTACCGGGAGAGCCTGATGTAAGAACAGGTGCGGCTGCGGTTATCGGCAGAATTTGCGTAATCGGCTCAAAATTAAATGAACAAAAAATCGAGGAGTTATTCTAATGGACATTCCTGTTTATTTATTCACTGGTTTTTTGGAAAGCGGAAAAACCACTTTTATTCAGGGAACGCTTGAGGACGAGCGTTTTAACAGGGGCGAAAAAACCTTAATTATGCTTTGCGAAGAGGGCGTTGAAGAATACGATATTAAGAAAATGCCGGGGCAGAACATTTTTATTGAAACTTTTGACGATATAGAAGACGTAACGCCCGAGGGATTAACCGCTTTGCAGAAAAAACTCAAAATCGAGCGTGTTATAATTGAACTTAACGGAATGTGGCTGACAACCGACCTTTTTGCAAGGTTACCTGAAAACTGGGTGATTTATCAGGAAATGTGTTTTTTGGACGCAACCACCTTTTTAAGTTACAATGCGAATATGCGACAACTTGTTGTAGATAAACTTCAACAACCGGAGATTGTTGTGTTTAACCGTTTTACCGAAGATATGGATAAAATGGAGTTTCATAAAATCGTTAGAGGGGTATCCCGCAGGTGCGATATTTGTTACGAGTTTTCCGAGGACAGGGTTGAGTATGACGACATCGAAGACCCTCTGCCGTTCGACATAAACGCAGACGTTATTGAAATTGACGACCGAGATTTTGCGATTTGGTATCGTGATATGATGGAAGAATTGCAAAAATATCAGGGAAAAACCGTTAAATTTAAAGGACTTATTGCAAGGGACAGAAAAATTCCGGATGATGAACTTGCAATCGGCAGGCACATTATGACCTGTTGCGTTGAGGATATTCAGTACGGCGGCGTTGTTTGCAAATTAAAAAATGCAACCGATTATAAAACTCACGATTGGGCGATTATCAAGGGTAAAATTAATCTCGAAAAGAATAAACTTTACCGTTCGATAGGTCCTGTTATTACCATCGAGGAAATAGAACGTTGCGAACCGCTTGAAGATTCCGTAGCCACCTTCTATTAATTTTATTCACCATCAGTCGAGAGTCTCGACAGGCATACACAATCATTAAAAGCAATAATATAGTTTTATATTTTGTTGGGCTTACGGTGGCAACATATTACCTATAAAACGATAATACAAAAAAACGGTTGATATTACGGTAACATAAGGAGGAGAAATGAAAAGTTTTAAACTTAATAACGGATATGAAATTCCATCGGTTGGATTTGGCACTTGGCGAATGAAAGACGCCGAGCAGTGCGAAAAAGCAATTATTTCGGCGATTGAAAACGGATACCGACATATTGATACGGCGGCGCTTTATATGAACGAGCCGATGATTGGCGAGGCGATAAAGAAAAGCGGTGTTAAAAGAGAGGATTTATTCATAACCTCAAAACTTTGGAACACCGAGCATACTTATGAAAAGACCATGAAAGCGTTTATGAAAACCTGTGAGGATTTGCAGGTTGAATATTTGGATTTATATCTTATTCATTGGCCTCGTCCGATTGCGTTTCGTGATAACTGGGAAGAGGCGAACGCAGAGGTTTGGCGTGCGTTTGAAGAACTTTATAATGCAGGTAAAATCAAAGCGATCGGGCTTTCAAACTTTTTACCGAAGCATATAGACGCACTTCTTAAAACCGCAAAAGTAAAGCCTATGGTAAATCAAATTGAAATTCACCCCGGCCTTGACCGTTCGGACGTAATTGATTATTGCAAAGATAAAGCCATTCAAATTGAGGCATGGGCGCCTTTTGCAGTCGGCAGTACATTTGAAATTCCCGAACTCAAAACTTTATCGGCAAAATATAACCGTCCGATTTCGCAGATAGTTTTACGCTGGTTTATACAAAACGGAATAGTACCGTTGCCGAAATCCGTTACACCGCAGAGAATTGCCGAAAACATCAATATTTATGATTTTGAATTGTCGGCGGAGGATATGGCGCTGATTGACAATATCACCGGCGATGATGAACAGTTTAAACTGCATCACGATCCCGATAATACTGATTTTTAAAAATGGAATACAAACTCATACGTTCAAAACGCAAAACAATTTCTGTTGAAATAAACGAACGGTGCGAGGTTGTGGTACGTGCGCCGTTGAGAATAGGTCAAAAAGAAATTGATAAATTTGTTTTTGAAAAGCGGGATTGGATAGAAAAAGCATTGAAAACAATGCAAAAACGAGCCGAAAACCGCAAAATTTATACGGATGAAGATATTAAAGCGCTTTATAAAAAAGCAAGCGAGATTTTGCCCGACAGACTTGAATTTTGGACAAATGTTACCGGCTTTTCGCCGACGGGAGTTAAAATAACCTCGGCGAAAAAACGTTTCGGCAGTTGTTCGCCTAAAAACTCGCTTTGTTTTTCGGTTTATTTGTTCGATTATCCGTCGGCGGCGATAGATTATGTAATAGTCCACGAATTATGCCATATAAAAGAGCATAACCATTCGGCGAGGTTTTGGGCTTTGGTACAAAAATATATGCCCGACTACAAAGAGCGGCAAAAACTACTTAAATAAAGCGATAAAAATTAACGAAAGATAAAAACTGCAAGTTCATTTTTGAGTTTGCAGTTTTTATTTTGCTTTGAAAATTTGTCGGACTTTAATATTTGCAATATCAATTTTACAAGCAGGCTTGAAAATTCATAAGATTTGGTGTAAACTGTTATAGCAAACAATAAAGGAGTAAAACAAAATGCCTATTTTAAATGTTGTTCTTGTTGAACCTGAAATTCCGTCAAACACAGGTAATATTGTAAGAACCTGCGCCGCCACAGGCGCTCGACTTCATATAATTAAGCCTATGGGATTTACGCCCGACGATAAAAAGTTAAAACGGGCAGGACTTGATTACTGGAAGTATATGGACATAACATATTATGAAAATTTAGACGATTTTTTCAGTAAAACCGATTGCAATAACGCGCAGTATTATTATTTTACAACCAAGGGCAGACAAACTCACAGCGAAGTAAAATATAATGATAACTGCTACTTAATGTTCGGAAAGGAAACTGCGGGACTTCCCGAAGAACTGCTTATAAAGAATCCCGAACGCTGCGTAAGACTGCCGATGATGGGCGAAATCCGTTCGCTTAATCTTTCAAATACCGTTTGCGTAGGCGTTTACGAGGTGCTTCGCCAATGGGATTATCCATTGTTGCAGAACTTCGGTGAACTTCACAAATACAAATGGAGCGAAGTATAGTTTGCTTTATTAAGAAAAAAATGTTGTATTTATCATAAAAAAATGTTATGATAAATACAGAATAATAAATTAATCGTTAGGGCGACTCTAAGTCGCCCTTTATTAAAATTTTAAAAAGGTGATTTTATGCTTACGCTTTTAGAAAAATATTGCGGTATCGCTTCGCCGTCAGGCTCGGAAGAAAAAATGCGAGAAGCGATTATAAATGATATTAAAGATTTTGCCGACGAATACAAAACCGACGCTTTAGGCAATTTAATTGTCTTTAAAAAAGGAAAACAAACGCCGAATAAAAAAGTTATGCTTGACGCTCATATTGACGAAATCGGCTTTATGATAACCGATATTGACGAAAACGGTTATCTGCGTTTTGATAATTTAGGCGGAATAGACGGCAAGGTGCTTTTCGGAAAGCGTGTAAAAATTAATGATATTTGCGGAGTAATCGGCGGTGCAGCCGTTCATCTGCTTTCAGCCGACTCCCGCAAAAAAGTGCAGAAAAACGACAATCTCCGTATTGATATCGGCGCCGAAAACAAGTCGGACGCCGAGCAAAAGGTCAAAATCGGCGATACTGCCGTTTTTGATACCGAATTTTGCGATATGGGCGAAAAAATTGCCGCAAGAGGGCTTGATGATAAAGTAGGCTGTGCGGTTTTGGTAAAACTTATTCAGTCAGATTTAAAATATGATATGTATTTCAGTTTTTCGGTGCAGGAGGAAATAGGTTGCCGAGGCGCTGCGGTTACTTCTTATTCTGTAGCACCCGATTGCGCCGTAACAGTTGAAGCAACAACCGCCGCCGACCTTTACGGCGTTCCCGATGATAAAAAAGTATGCGTTTTGCAACAAGGCGCGGCGCTTTCGCTGATGGACAACGGCACGCTTTATGATAAAAATTTGGTGCAAAACGTTCTTGAAACCGCTCATAAAAACGGCGTTGCCGCTCAACTTAAAACTGCGGTTGCAGGCGGTACAAACGCAAGCGTAATTCACAAATCAAGAAACGGCGTTAAAACCGTTAACATCGCTCTGCCATGCAGATATATTCATTCGGCTTACTGCGTTGCGGCAAAAAGCGACGTCGAGAGCCTTTATAATTTAGTTAAACTGACCGCCGAAAAATTGGCGGACGAAACGCTGTAAATTTACAAAAAGATGATAAAACAAGTTGACATAACCGAAAATTTTGAAGCGGATAATTTATTCTTAATAAAAATCAAAGCAAATTCTTTATGCTATAAGCGTTACGATTTTTGCAAGACGTTTGAATGTGAGGAAAACGGCAAAACCACCGCTTATATAAACATTTTAAGCGGTAACGCCACCGTTTATTTATCGGAAAGTGCGTCTGAAAACGAAATTCGCTCGTTTCTTTTATTTTACGGTGTAAAAAACGTATTTTGCAACCGACCTTTTTCGTTGCAAAATCGAGGAATTATATTAAAATACGGTGCAGAAACCGACTGCGAGAAAAAATTTTGCACAACAGTTTATCCCGATTACAAATCGGCATATTCGCTATTAAAAAGTGAATTTTTAATGCCTTGTTACAATGAATTTGTTTCGGATTTATCGTTCAGGTTAAACAAAGGTTTTTCAAGATTGATTCAAACAGACGGCGGCGTAGTTTTTACGTTGTGGGAAACAAAAACGCAGGCGATAATTTCTGCAATTGCGGTGGAAAAATCAAAACGCAAATCGGGGATTGGAACTCGCCTTTTAAAAAGCATAATTGCGGATTTAAAGCAGGGGAACAAAGAAATTTTCATTTATTGTGAAGAAAAAACAAAAGAATTTTACATAAAAAACGGCTTTTTGCCGACAGGATATTATTTTACGGGAGAATTAGTTTAAAAATGAGTTTTTTTAATTTTTCAAACAGAACTTTAGAATTGGCAAAAACTGCGGAAAAAGCATTAAAAGAGGAGTTTTTGCAGCGTGATGAAATCACCGAATACAATCAGAACAAGGTTTTAAAGGCGTTTATTGACAACAATGTTTCGGAAAGTTGTTTCGGCACAAGCACAGGTTACGGCTATGATGACAAAGGGCGTGACACTTTAGAGCGGGTTTTTGCGCAGATTATGAACACAGAAGACGCGATTATTCGGCATAATTTTGTTTCGGGTACGCACACAATCACCGTTGCGCTTTTCGGAATTTTACGTCCGGGCGACACGCTATTGTCCGTTGCAGGTATGCCTTACGACACTCTGCGCGGAGTTATCGGCATTTCTCCTCGTGACGGTTCGCTTGCGGAATTCGGCGTAAAATACGATCAGGTCGACCTTTTGCCAAGCGGCGAAATCGACTATCCTGCGCTTGAGCAAAGGCTGAAAAAATCGCCTGTTAAAATCGCTTATATTCAGCGTTCAAGAGGATATGAAACAAGGCCGTCTTTAAGCATTGAGGAAATAGAAAAAATCACAAAACTCGTTAAAAAAATCGCTCCCGAAACCATTGTTATGGTGGATAATTGCTACGGCGAATACGTAGAAAAAAAAGAGCCGACCGACGTCGGCGCAGATATTATTATGGGGTCGCTTATTAAAAATCCGGGTGGAGGAATAGCTCCTACCGGCGGATACATTGCAGGCAGACGTGATTTAGTCGAAAAATGTGCAAACCGTCTTACCGCGCCCGGAATCGGCAAGGAAGTCGGCGCTACTTTAGGTACTTCACGAGAAATGTATCTCGGAGT
This sequence comes from Acutalibacteraceae bacterium, assembly GCA_036308645.1. GTDB lineage: Bacteria > Bacillota > Clostridia > Oscillospirales > Acutalibacteraceae > RUG11462. Next base: position 14,146 of record JAXJVH010000045.1, read on the forward strand.
TTTCAATGCTCCTCACGCAGTTGGTGAGGCGGTTAAAACCGCAATGTTTGCAAGCAAAATTTTTGAATTATTGGGTTACGAAGTTTTGCCGAAACCGCATGAAAAACGCACCGATATTATTCAGACAATAGTTTTAGGCTCGGCTCAAAAACTTATCGGATTTTGTCAGGGACTTCAGCATGGTATGCCGGTTGAGGCTTATGTTTCGCCGGAGCCGTGGGATATGCCGGGGTACGACGACCCGGTTATAATGTCGTCAGGCTCATTTACAGGCGGTGCGACAATCGAACTTTCCGCCGACGGACCGTTAAGAGAGCCGTATGCGGCATGGATGCAGGGCGGTCTTAACTACCATTCGGCAAAAACAGGCATTTTACTCGGTCTCGAAAATATTTTTTCACAATCATTAGATGATTAAGTATAACTTTAAAACTCATTGAGCTTACTCTATCCACCTGTTGCCTAAAGATTTCTTTCACAATCAGTCGGTAGCACCGACAGGCATACACAATCATTAAATGCTTAAATATAACTTTATGACTTCTCGGGCTTACTCTGTCAATCTGTTGCTTATATCTATTTTAATTTTTTAGGGCGGTTTGAGAAAAACCCGCCGTTAAAATCAAACAAAAAAACTGTTTTCACCGTGTAGGGGAGCGCATTGCGCTCCCGTTTTTTGTTGCAAAAAAATCTCCGCTCAAAAGAACGGAGATAAAAAACAAGAGAAATTTTATATTTTCTAAATATTTTCTAACGATTTTGCTAAAAAAGATTTCATTTTTTCAGATTTCGGATTGCCGAATACTTCCTCAGGCGTACCCATTTCTTCAACAATTCCGTCTGCCATAAAGATAATTTTGTCCGCTACATTGCGTGCAAAATTCATCTCGTGAGTAACGACAATCATAGTGCTGTCAGAACTTTTAAGCCCTTTGATAACCTTTAAAACCTCGCCTGTAAGTTCGGGGTCGAGCGCACTTGTAGGCTCATCAAAGCAAAGAATATCAGGGCTCATTGCAAGCGCCCGAGCGATAGCGACGCGCTGCTGCTGACCGCCCGAAAGCTGACAAGGATAATAGTCAAACTTGTCCGAAAGTCCAACCCTTGAAAGCAGTTGTTCGGCATTTTTCTCAATTTCTTCAACCGAAGTAATACCGCCGACTTTTCCACCGGCTTTTAAGCATAATTTAGGTGCGAGCGCAATATTTTCAAGCGCCGTATATTGCGGAAAAAGGTTAAAATTCTGAAAAACAAGACCAAAATGCAATCTGTTTTTTCTGATTTCCTTTTCACTTAATTTCATACCGTCGGAAAGAATAGTTTTTCCTCCGACTTCAATAGTTCCCGATGTCGCTCTTTCCAAAAAGTTTAGGCAACGCAAAAGCGTTGTTTTGCCTGAACCCGACGAGCCTATAATCGCAAGAACTTCGCCTTTTTCCATTGAAAAAGATATATTTTTAAGCACTTGTGCAGAGCCGAAATTTTTAACTATGTTTTTAACCTCTAAAAAAGCCATAGACTTTTAACTCCTGAAATAACTTAATTTTTTCTCAACCCAATTAAACAGGATTGTAAGAACACCGCTGAAAATCAAATAATAAACACCTGTAAAGAAAAGCGGCCAAATTTGTCCTGAAATACCGTGTGAGCCTGTTAAAAAATCTTCGCCTGCCCAGATAACCTCCTGTAAGGCAATAATTCTTGCAAGCGAGGTGTCCTTAACAAGCGTGATAATCTCGTTTGACATAGGCGGAACTATTCTTTTTATCATTTGTAAAAGAGTTACTTTAAAGAAAATCTGGCTTTTAGTCATACCGAGTACCTGACCCGCTTCCTGCTGCCCTTTCGGAACACCCTGTATTCCGCCTCGGTAAATTTCAGAGAAATAACACGCATAATTGATAATAAATGCAACTGTTGCCGCTAAAAATCTTCCGTTTTCGCCGCCTCCCCATATAGGATTATGCAAAGCAATTCCCGGAAAATAATAAATAATAAGCAATTGAATCATAAGAGGTGTACCTCGTATAATCCATACAAAAACTCTTACTATCGCAGAAAGCGGCTTAAAGCGCGACATTGACCCGAAGGATATAATAAGTCCAAGCGGAAGCGCGCCGAGAAGAGTTACGAAGAACAGTTTTAAGGTTTGTAAAAAGCCTATATTCAGCGCATTGAAAACAGTAGGAAACTGTTCAATTATTGTTGACATAAAGTGAATACATCCTTTTTCAAGTTTTACTTTTTAAAATACCAAAAACATAGAGCGCAAATAAAGCGCTCTATGTTTCAAAAGCAATTATTCTTAACAATTAATTATTTTACAAGAGCAGCCTGAACGCCGTATTTTTCAGCAACTTCTTCCATTTTGCCGTTGCCTTTGCACTCTGTGAAGAAATCATTTAATTTCTGTGCAAGATCTGAACCTTTTCTGAAACCTACGCCGTATTCTTCGCTATTAAGACCTACTGTGTATGTAAGACTCTCGTATCCTGTACCTTCGCCTACCATAGCGGCTGCCATAAGAGAGTCAATAATTGCAGCGTCAGATGTGCCTGAAACTACTTCGGTGAGTGCAGTTGCCTGGTCTTTTACTTCTGTGTATTTAAATCCGTTTTCTTCAGCCATATCTTTACCTGCTGAACCGTTTTCAACTGCAAACTTTAATTCCTTGCAAGCCTCAACTGTCTTATACTTATCAGCCTTGTCTTTAGGAACAATAACAATCTGCTGGTTATTGCAGTAAGCATTTGAACATTCCATAGCCGATGTAACCTCATCGGTAAGTGTCATACCGTTCCAAACACAGTCAATTGTCTTGCCATTAAGCTCCATAACTTTGTTTTTCCAATTAATTTCAACAAATTCAGCCTTAACTCCAAGACTTTCAGCAAATGCTTTTGCCATATCTGCGTCAAAACCAATCCATTCGTCGCTGCCTTTTTCTTTGTAATCCATAGGCTCAAAATCAGTGATACCTACAACCAATGTGCCTTTTTCTGTAACATAAGCCAAATCGGAAGCAGCGGTTGTTTCATCTGTTTTGTCAGCGCTGTCTGTATCTTTACTGCCGCAAGCAACAAAAGAAAGCGCCATAATAAGTGTTAATACAAGTGCTAATAACTTTTTCATAATTAATTACCTCTTTCAAAATAGACTTTATTTTGTTATCGCTTTACCATAGTAACACACTAAAGAGCATTTGTCAACACTTTTTTTAAAATTTAAAAGAGATAATTAATAGTTAGATTTCCTTATCGTTTTTTGCTCGCTTTGTAAAGTCTTGAACTGTCGAAGCGAATAAGGTATAAGGATAATACGCCATAATATGTATAAAGGAAAAGTAATAATTTTAAATATGCAAATTATAATTCTAAATTTATACATATAGTAGTATTTTCGTTCGTTAAGAATGATATGTTTGTAATTGCCACATTCTTCGCATAAATAAAGTTCTTTTGAAAGCATAAATTTGCGTGGCTTATAATTTGTTTTGTTAATCTTATTCCAACAGTCAACGCAGAAATCTGCCATTTTTTCACCTCAATATCAATCACCAACGATTGTTGGTATATTGATTATTTTAATCTCATATACTTAAATTGTCAAGAACAATTGTAGGTGAAATTATGAGAGAAATTTTGGCAAAACGGCTGAAACAATGCCGAAAGAGCAAGGGTTTAACTCAAAACCAAGTTGCGATATACTGTGATATTACCGAAAAAGCATATCAAAATTATGAATTGATGACTCGTGAACCGAAGTTGGAAATTTTGATAAAAATTGCAGATTTTTTTGATGTGTCGTTAGATTATCTTGTAGGAAGAACCGATAAAAGATAAAAAAGTGATGTAAAAATCTGACTATAAATAATTTATTTATTTTGTACGGGAACGCATTGCGTTCCTTTTTTGTTTCCCCAAAAACATTATACCAAATTCCCTTGCTCGGAATTACAGGGATTTTCGGTAAATTTACAAACGGCGGTTTGTGGGCAAACCGCCCTACGATTATAGAAAAGATTATCGGTAATTGTATAACGGCAGGAGCAAGCCCCTGCCCTACGAATGTATAAAAAATGTTGGTAAAACCAAAGCCGTCCCCGTTAGGGGAAGGTGGCAAGCCATAGGAAAAGACGGATGAGGGATTAACCAAAAATATTTTTTAAAAGATTATTTACCTATAATTCTATTTAGTTTTTCGCTCATAATTATCATAAGCAATGCGAAAACAAGCAGATAAAACGGATAAAGACCGATTGTAGTACGTTCTGCTAAAAAACCGAAAACAGGAGGCATTAACGTGCTTCCGACATAAGCGCTTGCCATTTGTATGCCGATAATTGCCTGTGAATTTTTTTCGCCGAAATTGTTTGGGGTGGAATGAATAACGCAGGGGTAAATCGGCGCACAGCCAAGACCGATTACAAGCAATCCGATTAACGCAGCATATTCATAATTTATCGGCAGAGCCAGCATTAATGTACCGAGAATAACGATTAAAATACCTGTTCTTATCATAATTTTATCACCGAATTTATCTGCAATAAATCCGTTTAAAAATCTGCCTACGGTGATTCCGATAAAGAAAAGCGAGGCGAAGCGAGCCGACGTTTCGGCACAAATGCCCTTGTATTCGGCAAAATATGTAGCCGCCCACAATCCTGCGGTTGTTTCAAGAGCGCAGTAACCGAAAAATGTAAGCAAAACATAAGGTACGCCTTTTATTTTTAGCGCATTTTTAATGCCGATAGGCTTTTGGATTTCGCCGCTTTGGTCGGTTTCGGTTTTTCTTTTTTTCCAAAGAGGCAGACTGATAAACAGAAAAGCAGTCAGCACAATCTGAATAATCGAAACCGAAAGATAGCCTTTGTTCCAGCCTAAATTTTTGGTTAAGCAGAAACTCATTATATATGGGCTTATTGTAACGCCGATTCCCCAAAAGCAATGAAGCCAACTCATCTGGCGTGAAGAATAATGCAGAGCAACATAATTATTCAAAGCGGCGTCAACACTTCCCGCACCCAAACCGTAGGGAATTGCCCATAGGCACAGCAGTATGAATGAGCCTGAAAGCGAAAAACCGAAAAGCGCCGCCGCTGTCATACCTACGCTGACTGCGGTAACAAGACCTGCGCCGAAACGTGCGGTCAGGCGATCCGACAAAAGGCTTGAAATAATAGTGCATCCCGCAATAATCATACTTATAATGCCTGCATAGGAAACAGGAACGCCGAGAGTTGTATACATTGCAGGCCAACCGGCTCCCAAAAGCGAATCGGGCAACCCAAGACTTATAAAAGCAACATAAATAATCGCAAGTAAAAGTGAATACATGAATTTTTCCTCCGAAATTTTTTCTGTACTGCATTATAGCATACTTTAAAATAAATGTATACTAATTATTTTATTGAAAGTATCAAAATTTTGCGTTGTTGTTTTGTAGGGCAGGGTTCTACTCCTGCCGTAATATATTTTGGTTCTTTTGCAAAAGTTGAGGTGTAGATTGGCTCCCTTGTCAGAGGGAGGCGATAAGTGTTGAAATCCCAACATTAGGAATAGAACCTATATTTTTGCAAATTTCAACGGCGGTTTGTGGGCAAACCGCCCTACAAATGTAGGGAAGATTTTTAGTAATATAATAAACGGGCGACCACACAGGGTCGCCTCTACAAATAAAGATGAGATTTTTTGATAAAAATGTTCATATACGTTAGCAATGCAGAAGGATGTTTTTTTCAGTTTGCACAAAAAATATCTTGATTTTTTTATTGAAAATGCAAAAGTTTGTGTTTACAAATGCATACTATTTGATGTATAATAAATAAAAACAGGCTTTGTTTTAATATAATGAAAGGATAAAACTATGAAAATACTTTTTGCAACTTCCGAATCATTTCCGTTCGCGGTATCGGGCGGACTCGGCGATGTGGCTTACGCATTACCGAAGGCTTTAAGAAAAAAGAAAGTAGGAGTTAGAGTGGTTATGCCGCTTTACTCAAAAATTCCCGACCATTTCAGAAGAGAAATGAAGTTTATTACTTCGATTTCTGTTCCTGTTGCTTGGAGAAGTCAATATTGCGGCGTTTTTGAAGCGACTTACGACGGCGTGACTTATATTTTCCTTGATAATGAATATTATTTTAAAAGAAACGGTTTGTACGGAGAGTACGATGACGCTGAAAGATTTACTTTTTTTGCACGTGCTGTGCTTGAATGTATTCCTGTAATCGACTTTAAGCCGGATGTTATCCATTGCAACGATTGGCAAACTGCCCTTACTCCGGTTTATTATAAACTTATGTATGCTACCCGTCCGGGTTATGCTAATATTAAAACTGTTCTTACTATTCATAACATTCAGTATCAGGGCCAGTACGGTATGGATTTACTTGAAGAAATCTACGGTATTCCGAGTTGGGCGGCACCTATGATGGAAAACGACGGCGATTCAAATATGCTTAAAGCAGGTATTGAATGCGCCGATAAGGTTACAACCGTAAGTCCTACTTATGCCCGTGAAATTCTTGACCCTTGGTTTGCTTATCATCTTGACGGTATTCTTAAAAATAAGAGTTATAAACTTTCGGGTATCGTTAACGGTATTGATACCGATGTTTATAATTCCGAAACCGATGAAAACATTCCTGCTCATTTTTCGGAGAATGATTTAAGCGGAAAAGCTAAATGTAAAGCGGCTTTGCAAGAGGAATTAAATCTTCCCGTTAAGCCGAATACTCCGATAATTGCGATGGTAACCCGTCTTGCAGGACACAAAGGTCTTGAATTACTTAAATTTGTATTTGACGAGATTATCAATCGTGATGTTCAGTTTGTTCTGCTCGGCTCGGGCGAAGAAGAATATGAAACTTTCTTCCATCAAAAATCTATGCAGTATCCTGACAAATTTGCTTTCAGGTGCGGTTTTATTCCGGCGCTTGCTCACAGAATTTACGCCGGTGCCGATATTTTCTTAATGCCTTCCAAACAAGAGCCTTGCGGTCTTGCACAAATGGTATCTTTGCGTTATGCTACCGTTCCGGTTGTCCGTCAAACAGGCGGTCTTGCCGATACGATTAAAGACGCAGGCGACGATGGCGTTGGCTTTACATTCAAGAGTTATAATGCACACGATATGAGCGGTGCTATTTACAGAGCGCTCGGATGCTATTATAATAAAGAGGAATGGAATAAGTTAATGTTGCGAGGTATTAAAACCGATAACAGTTGGGAAAACTCGGCTAATAAATATATTCAGCTTTATTACGACGCAATGAACTTATAAGTATTGTTTTTTTAAAGCGGTGATAAGCGGACAATTTGCTTTGTCACCGCTTTTTAAATGTTTTGGTTCTTTTGCAAAAGTCGGGGTGTAGATTGGCTCCCTCTGACGAGGGAGCTGTCGAGCGAAGCGAGACTGAGGGAGAGAAAAGCCGAAGTATATATCTATCTTTATTCTTTCTCTCCCTCCGACACGGCA
>JAXJVH010000046.1:0-6749 GCA_036308645.1 Acutalibacteraceae bacterium
GTTCATTGATAGTGTTGAGATTTTCCCAGAAGAGCAACCCGATGGAAGAGTGCTGAAAAGCATTAGTTTTAAATTCCCCGTCTTTTATGACGGGGAAGATAATATAACAAAAATCTGTTGGGACGGTGAAACAACAGTTGAGACGGTATGTTTATTGTCCAAACTTAATGCAAAGCAACATATCGAGATTAACTTGGATATGGACGAGCTTGATCTGACCGATGCGGAGAAGAAAGCCACCTATCAGGAGATCAAAGATTATGTGCTGGAGCACAGCGGCTTGAAAGTCAGCAGCTTGTATATCGCACAGGTGAAACAGATGTGCGGTATCATCGAGCGTGATAATTACAATAAGCCGAAGTCTGAGGACGCTAAACAGCCCCAATGTCCGCCGGATAAAGAAAAAGCAATCAAGGAGGCACTTCTGCATTTCGGCATGATCTAAGAATACTGATTGGTGAATTTATGAATATTGGAGATAGCATTATAAAAAACAAATTACAAAACGTGTACTTCATTTGGGGACGTGGCAAAACCACTATTGCCAACCGCTTAAAAGAAAAATACGGTTTCTATATTTACAGCACAGACGAAAGCCGAGATCGCCAGATGAAATTGGCTAATCCCGTTGACCAGCCCTATATGTGCCGTGATTTTCAAAAGGAATATGGCGTAAAAAGCTTTTGGGAACTTCCTAAAGAAGTTATCGAAGAACGTGAAAAGCATTTCGTTGCAGAAATGACGCCTATGATGGTTGCCGAATTGATACAGCTTTCTGCTTTGCATAAAGTCATAATTTGCGAAGGAGATATTGACTATTGCGCTATTGCTCCGATTGCTACTCATACTGTTCATCTCTGCAACCAAAGCACATCCTTTGACTGGTTCAAGCGTCCGGATCATGAAGATGTCCGTCATGTAATTTATCGCAGAACAGATTTAAGCGAAGAAGAAAAGCAACTTGTAATTCAAAATGCTTATGAAAGTGTTGCCGCAAATGAAGGTATTATACCGGATTGGGTAGTTGATCTCGGTATTAAAAATATTGTATGGAATGACCATACAAGCATCGACACGACAGCATTAGAAGTTGCAACATATTTTGGATTGAACAAGTAGGTACATAATGACTATTGAAGAACTAAAAATCCGCCAATTAACCAATCAGCATCTTATAACGCCCACAGATAAAATGACGGTACTCCACGATCTTTGCGGTGTTCAAGCGCAATTCATGGTAAACGCTATGTACTCGCTGAAAATAAGGTGCTCGGATTATGACGAAGATACTGTCAAAAATGGACTTGTGAAAAACTGGACTGTGAGAGGAACAGTTCATGTGTTTGCGGAAGATGATCTGCCCCTATTTATTCATTGTAATAATGGGCAAGATTATCTGCGTAACGATTGGCGTGGATATACATTTTGGAATCAGCGTGATAAATGGGCACTTACACCGGAGAGACAGGCTTATTTTGCGAATGTGATCTTAGAGGCTCTTAAATACTCCGAGCTGGCAAGAGAAGAACTAAAGGATATTTGCAGACAAAACGGTATGACCGAACCGGAAGAAAGCAGTATGTTCGACCAATGGGGTGGCGGTGTTCGTGAAATGTGCGAACGTGGGTTTATAAACTATGTTGTCCAGGAAAAGAAAGCTTTCTGCTTATCTCCTGCTTTTACTCCCATTCCGGAGCAAGAAGCAAACCTGGAAATGGCTCGTCGATACTTTACGCACATGGGACCTTCCACCATTCACGATGCCATGTACTATTTCCATGCAACAGCCGCACAGGTTAAGGCTTGGCTTTCCCAACTGCCTGTATCAACAGCAGAATGTGAAGGTAAAACCTATTTTTATATCGACAACAATCAGACTTACGATCAAGGGATTCCGAAATGTCTGTTTCTTGCAGGCTTTGACCAACTTCTTTTAGCTCACGAAAAAAAGGAAAGCTTGTTTTTAAGCCATGAGAATTTGAGAGCGATATTCAATCTCGCAGGAATTGTAATGCCTGCATTGATGATTGATGGCAAAGTGGTCGGTAAATGGAAAAAGAAGAATAAAAAATTGTCGGTTACGATGTTCAAAACAGTAACGCAACAAGAAAAAAACATCGTTGCCGATTTTGCAGGTACGCTTTGGAATGATATTGCATCAATATGTTTTGATGAATGAACCGTTTCTTGTGGCGTTATGCAGAAAGATACTTCTTGGTGAGGAGAAATGACAATTTTTCACATGCCAATCTATAAAAAATTAAAAGAAATATTAGATTCGGGCGTTCTCGGCAAGGTGAACTTGATAACCATGAATTTCGGAAGTTTCAAGGAATACGATATGAACAATAGATTTTTCAACAGAAACCTTGCAGGCGGCGCAATGCTTGATATCGGCGTGTATGCGCTTTCTTTTGTCCGTTGGTTTATGGATTCAAAACCAAATCAGTTGCTTTCACAGGTGAAAAATGCGCCGACAGGTGTGGACGAGCAGGCGGGACTGTTGCTTACTAACAAAGAAGGGCAGATGGCAACGGTTATGTTGTCTTTACATTCAAAGCAACCAAAAAGAGGAATGGTATCCTGCGAAAAAGGATATATTGAAATAATGGAATACCCGAGAGCCTGGGAAGCGAGAATAACATATACAGAAACAGGGAAAACGGAACTTGTAAGGATTGGCGAAAACTCCGATGCATTGGCTTATGAACTTGCGGATATGGAAAAGGCAATAAACGGAGAGCCGGGTTGTATGTATTTGTCTTATACCAAAGACGTTATGGATATGATGACTGAATTCAGAAAAGAATGGGGCTTTAAATACCCCGAAGAAGAATAAAACTATATATTTGGAGTGTATAATTTATGAAAAAGATTTTATCCGTTGTTTTGGTATTCTGCTTGCTTTTTTCCGGTGTGTATTTTGCATTGGGGTTGAGCGCAGCCGCCGGCGGCGATAATTTGAGTGAAGCGGAAATTGCCGCTAAAAATCTGCCTGTGCCTAAAGGTTATGAGATTTCTCAAATCTATACGTTTGACGATACAGGCGAAAGCGAAGAGGGCTGCTATTATTCAGGTGCGTCGACAAAGATTATTACGACTACATCTGACGGATATGCAAACTTTTTGCCTGAAGCGGTTTCGCTTGACGGCGTTGGTTTTATGTTTTGGTATAAATCAGAGAGCGGTGCAACGCTGAGAATAAGAAACAAAAGCAATGATATTATTTTACAAGCCGAACTTTCTGCTTGCAGTGAAGGAAAATGGGTAAAATACTATTATTACGGCAGTGATTGGGAAAACATTACGCCGAAAAGTGACGCTTTAAAGGATATTCGTGATTATGTAAATGTTGAAGGCGATACCTTTAGATTTACTATTCATAATCAGACGAACGGTACCTATACATATTTTGATGAATTTTATACTTTTACGCCTAAAATAACACCTGCCGATGTTTATGATGATGACGAACAGGCATTTAAGTTTTCTGTAGCAAGATTTAGCGCCCATCAAAAAACTTTGGCAGAATATTTTGACGACGGCTCGGTTGAACTCACCTCAACATACGGTGAAACAGTCAACAGCACACCGATTAATATAACTTACAATGCCGACAGCGAACAATTTAAAAAAGCGGTTGATATAGCAAAACAGGGTTCGGGATATTTAAAAATCAATGTAAATAATATCTGCGCTCAAAACAGTTCGGATACTGACGCTTATGCAAAAATTACCGTTACATTCAACGGAATAGATAAATCTTTAATAAAATACAGTTACGGTGCAAATACGAGCGATGATTATTTGCTTAAAGTCGATGATATTGAAACTCCCGAAAATATTACTACGATAAATGTTAAAATAACGGGAAGTTTGAAAAATGTTGATTTTAAATTCTCTCCTATTACCGTTTATCATTTTCCTGAAAACGAAATAATACTTCAGGCGGAGGATTTAAACCCTCAACATAAAAAGAGCGACGGTACCGTCGAGAAAGCGCCTATATCGGTAGACGATGATAAAAACCGTACTTATGTTTACGGCAATCAAACTGACAGTTGGATTTCTTTCAAATTGCCTGAACTCACAGTAGGCGAATATGAAGTTTATGCAAACTGTAATGCGGTAGTTACTACTACAACTAAAGGGAATATATCTGTCAACAATTTAAGACAAAATATAGATGTTTTGTTTACAGATGAAACATATACTTCTTACAGACATAATAAAAATATTTCTCTCGGAACGTTAAAAATTACAAAAAATTATTCCGACGGAGCGTCTGTGCTAAAAATTTCTTCAATTGAGCAATGTTATCTTAACGTTTATATAGATTATTTCTCGTTTAAGAAAACGGATACAGAGATTGAAGCGGAGCCTTCTTCAAATTTTGTAATAAAAGACTATCCTTTAATGGATGATTATGAAGTAAAAACCGTAATAAATACGTTTGACGAATACATTTGCGGTTATGATTTAAGATATTATACATCACAGCAACTTGCAGGCTATGTAGGCGGCGGCAATGCTTATAACCTTAATTCGAGAGGTACTATAGGCGACGGTTTTGACGCTAATTACATAGCAACTCCTTCCAACGGATTTGACGGCGACGCAATAAGATTTTGGTTTAAAAGCACTAAAGCCGCAACTTTAAGATTTGATGGTAGCGGCGTTACAAGAATTGAAACTAAAATCCCTGCAAATACCGACGGCGGCTGGGTAATAATATATTATTCAGACTTAAAAACCGACGGTGATATGAGTAAATATACAAAATTGGTTTTAAAAGACGGCGGCGACAGTTATTTAGATGAACTTCATACTATCTGGCAAAAAGAAGGCGATGTAGTTTATTCTTTAAACGGTGACGGAACTGCGTCGGTAACCGGATACAATTTAAGGCTTGAAGATGTAATTGTGGCAGATACTTATTTAGGTTGCCCTGTGGTATCAATTAAAGAAAATGCTTTCAAAGGCTCATTAACCCTTGACAGTATAGCGCTTCCGAGTTCGGTAACAACTATTGAAAGCGGTGCTTTCGACGGTTGCTTGAACTTGAAATCTGTAAATCTTGAAAATGTAACCGAAATTTCCGATAATGCCTTTTTGAATTGCGAAAAACTTACGGATATTACAATTGCCGATGATATCAGCGGTATTTCCGACGCTGCTTTTAAAGGTTGTGCAAGTTTATACATAAACGCTAAAAACGATTCACAAAAGAATTATGCTATAAGCAATGCAATTGATTATAAATATAAAACATCGAATTCACTTTTATATTTCTGCGATTTTAACGATACGGAAAATGAGATAACGATTATCGGTTACGAGGGAACACAGACAGACGTTACTATTCCTTCTTTAATTGATGATACTGCAGTAAAAACTATTGCCGAGGGTGCATTTAAAAATAATACTACTATTACAAATGTTAGTATTGCAGAAAATGTAACAAAAATCGAAAGTGAAGCATTTGCAGATGTAACGTCGCTTAGAACAATTTCTTTGCCCGAATCGCTTACAAGCATTGCTTCGGACGCATTTAATAATTGTTATGATACAGTAATTGCCGATGTTGTAAGAGATTCTTATGCGTATACCTATGTTAATACCAAGGGTACTGCAATGACTCAAATTCCCGATACTTTGTCGGAATATAAGTATTCTCTTTACAGATACCGGGCAACTGTTATCGGTTACACAGGAACTGCCGCAGAACTTACTGTTCCCGATACTATCGACGAGTATCCTGTTATTGCAGTAGGAGAGAACGCATTTAAGAATAATACAGCCATAACCTTTGTTTCGTTCCCTGAAAAATGTAAAAGTGTAGGCGAACAGGCGTTTTACGGTTGTTCATCTCTTTTAAATTTTGATATTAATAATGTTATTTATTTAAAATCAAAGACTTTTGCATACTGCACCGCTTTACGTGATATTACATTAACTAATATTGTTATTTACGAAAGCGATACTTTTGAGGGTTGCAATGTTAATATTTCTGTTATTGAAACGCAGTTTGCACGTACTGCTTTAGAACTTACAAATACCTGGCATGCAGGTATAAACTTAGGCAATATATTCGATTGGTCGTTAGATAAAGAAAATCCTGTATATATTCCGAAAGCCGAAAGAACATACAGTATTCCTACAAGAATTACAAAAGATAGAATAGATTTTTATGCAAAAGAAGGTTTTGATGTAGTAAGATTTCCTATTACATGGCTTGGATATGTAGATGACAGTAATAACTATACTATTGACGCCGAGTATTTAGAAGCAATTAAAGAAGTTGTTGATAATGCGATTGCTAATGATATGTATATTATTATAAATGTTCACCACGATACGTTGTATTGGCTGAGTCTTGTAAATTACAGCGATGAAACAATCGAAAAATTCAGGCGCATATGGGAACAGGTAGCAGATTACTTTAAAGATTATGACGAGCATCTGATTTTTGAATCGCTTAATGAAGAACGCTATAAAGAAGATTGGGACGGAAATACCCAGGGTCTTGATTTGCATGCTAAATTTAACAATTTGCAAAAAGTATTTTATAATACAGTTAGAGCTTCCGGCGGAAACAATCCTCTCAGATACCTTATGTTTGAAACCTACGGTGCTCAGGCAAAAGCAAATCACTGTAATTCAGTATGGACTCCGTCTGTTGATGAGGACAGTCATATTATAATGTCGCTTCACCATTACGACGGCCGAGCAGGTGCGGTATATAATAA
>JAXJVH010000047.1:0-14507 GCA_036308645.1 Acutalibacteraceae bacterium
AAGATTTTCAATTATCAAGTATTGGTCGTTTGACGGTGCGCCGGAGGTATCGACCGTTACATAGCAATCAAAATTATCCGAAAAATCCGAATTAGATTCCCAATCCTCCGTAAAATTTTCAAACCCTTTAACTTCTACTTTACCGCCGACGCTTGCATAATAAAATTCAGCGCTTTTTATATAATTTATTGCCTTATCCTTTTCAGATGAAAGATTGCTTGAAACCTCTCCTGTTTTATTGTTAATTACATAGTATTTAAAACTCATTGGAATATCATATTCATTATAGTATTCATCATAGTATTCATCATAAAATCCCAGATTTTCTTGTACCGTTTCCAAAAAAGTATCGAAACTGCGTTCAATATATTTTTTAGGAGAAGTTTTTGCAAATGTTAGATTATTAATCTCAAACCGATACTGACTTTCGTCAATATTAAATTTCTCGCTGTAATTAAAATAATTGTTTTCAAGCGTGTCTTGCGGAACAAAATCGGCATACTCTAAAAATCCCAAACCTTGTGTTCCGTTTAAAATTTTCTTAATATCTTTTATTAATTTCGTATCGGTTGTATTTACGCTGACTACATTTCTTATAGTTTTTTCAGGGACGGTATATTCGGCATTTTCGTTAATAGCATAATCCTCATAATCAGCATCGCCACCCTGCAAAACCGTTTTCAAAAGGTATTCTTCTATAAATTTTGCCTTATCTTTTTTATATTGCTCTAACGCTTTGCTTACTGTTTCCTGCTTTTTTTCGGTTAAAATTTCTATATGCTGTGCGCTTACCGAGGAATTTGTGCTTGCCGCCAACTCATATAAATCACTGTCAAACGTCGATGAGAATATACGCAAATCAGTAATATTTAACTTCTTTGCGTTTTCGGGATAAGCAATAAGATTTTGCCCTGTCGCTTCATAGGCTCTTATTATATTAAACCCAAGTCCTGCGGCAGAGCCGATAAACAGTATTGATAATAATACGCACAAAAAATTAATTACCGTTCTTCTTTTCATCATATTTCACCGCCCTTAATCTTAATTATTGCAATAATTGTGCCTGCAATAAATAAAATCGCCGCAACTATATTTATAACCGCCGCTTTTTTACTGAATTTTTTCGCATTTGTATCCAAGTCCGTACACCACCTTAATATATTTCGGGTCTTTCGGATTGATTTCAATTTTTTCTCTTATGTTGCGAATGTGAACCGTTACTGTTTTTTCAGCGCCGTAAGAAGGCTCGTTCCAAACCGCCTCATATATTTGCGAGGTTGTCAGCACCTTTCCCATATTCTCCATCAAATATTCAAGAATTTTAAACTCTCTTGCAGTTAGTTTTACGGCTTCGCCGTCGACAGTTACCCCTTTGGTTTCTTTGTCAAGCATAATACCGCCTGTGCGAATCTGCGTAGGCTTTGTAGTAACATTACCGAATGAAGTGTATCTGCGAATCTGCGATTTCACCCTTGCGCAAAGTTCAAGCGGATTAAAAGGCTTTGTAACATAATCGTCGGCGCCGAAATCAAGACCGATTATTTTATCGGTATCTTCGCTTTTTGCCGAAAGCAAAATTACGGGGAAATTGTATCGCTCTCTGATTTTAAGAGTAGTTTTAAGTCCGTCAAGCCGAGGCATCATAATATCAAGCACAACGCAACTAATTTCATTTTTATGTATTATTTCAAGCGCTTCAATGCCGTCGGACGCAGATAAAACATCATAGCCGCTTTGAGTTAAATATATTCTTAATGATTCGAGTATGGCTTTATCATCATCACAAACCAAAACTTTATGCATAATTCATTTTCTCCTTAACACCTCGTTTCAAATATTGTAACATAAAAGAAAAGATTTTTAAACCCGTTGTCTGTATTAAACCATTAAAATTCAAATCTCATTACAAGAAAAAGTTAAGAACTGATAAAGATTGAAAGTTTGCGTGACTTAAAGTAGAAACCTATTAACCAAACGGCGGTTTGTAGGCAAACCGCCCTACGAATGTATAGAGTATTATCGGTAATAAGAAAACGGGCGACCGTAAAGGTCGCCCTACAACATCAAACAAATTTTTAAAGAATGAATTATCTATTTTTTGTCTTTGCCTTTTCTTATAAATACAATTCCTATTATAAATACAGCCGTATAAACCGCAAGCGTGAGCATATTTAACCAAAATGAAACTGTGCTGCTTTTGCCGATATAATCAATCCAAAGCGTGCCGTAAGAAAACCTTGTGCAAATCAAAACCGTTACAATAAAAATCAAAATACACCCAATAACCGAATACTTATTCTTTGACATTTTTTACTTCCTCCAACCTTTATTTAAAAGCAATCAAGCACTTGTTTTATGCTGTCAAGGCTCTTTTCGCCTTTTTTTACTCTTACGGTAACATAAGGCTTTTCTCCCGCCGAAATCAGTACGCGTTGTTTCATTTTTTCCATAAGCGGGCGAATTTTTTCAAGCGAAAATTCTTTAAAATAAATAACTATATTACCGTGTTTATCGTTTATCTCGGTAATGCCCAAATTCATTGCCCTGTTGCGAAGCAAAGCAATATCAATAAGTCCGAGCACCGCTTTGGGCGGCTCGCCGAAACGGTTGATAAGTTCGTCTAAAACGTCCTCGCTGTCCTCATTTGTTTTAATCTCGGCAATTCTGCGATAAATTTGCAATCTTGCCGAAATATTTTCAATATATTTTTCGGGAATATGTGCGGCAATATGCAAATCAATAAGACATTCCGCTTCTTCTGTTTCAACCTTTTCGCCTTTTTCCTCTTTTATAGCGTCGCCGAGCAGTTTAACATACATATCATAACCTACGGTATCCATGTGTCCGTGTTGTTTTGCGCCCAAAATATTACCTGCGCCCCTTATTTCAAGGTCACGCATTGCAATTTTAAATCCGGAGCCGAATTCGGTGTATTCACGTATTGCCTCAAGACGTTTTGTAGCAATATCCGAAAGCGCTTTGCCTCGATGATAAGTAAAATAAGCATAAGCACGACGTGAAGAACGTCCTACTCTGCCACGAAGTTGATGCAACTGCGCAAGACCGAATCGGTCGGCATTTTCTATAATCAGCGTGTTGCAATTAGGCACGTCAACGCCTGTTTCGATAATTGTTGTGCAAACTAAAATATCAATCGAATGTTCAAGTAACCCCTGCCATTTTGCAGAAAGTTCCTCTTCGCTCATCTGCCCGTGAGCAATCTCAATATTAGCGTCGGGCAGGTCGTGTTTTAATCTTGCGGCTACCTGATTAATGGTTTCAACCCGATTATAAATATAATAAACCTGTCCGCCTCGTGACAATTCTTTGCGAATCGCGTCTAAAATTATACCTCGGTCATGCTCCAGAACATAAGTCTGAACAGGGTGACGGTCGGAAGGCGCTTCCTCGATAATCGACATATCACGAATACCCGTCATCGCCATATTAAGCGTTCTCGGAATAGGCGTTGCGGAAAGCGTTAAAACATCAACCGTAGGAAATTTTTGCTTTAATTTTTCTTTCTGTGCAACACCGAAACGCTGTTCTTCGTCAATAATCAGCAGTCCCAAATCTTTAAAATCAACATCGCCCGAAATTATACGGTGAGTGCCGACTATTATATCAATATCGCCTTTTTTAAGACGCTTTTTAATATCGCTCGACTGTTTGGCGGTACGAAAACGTGAAAGCATTTCAACATTTACCGCAAAGTATTCCATTCGTTTAATCAACGTTTGATAATGCTGCCATGCAAGAATTGTAGTAGGCACTAAAATAGCAACCTGCTTGCCGTCGCAAACCGCTTTAAATGCGGCTCGTAACGCCACCTCGGTTTTGCCGAAACCAACGTCGCCGCAAAGCAATCTTTCCATAGGTATCGGTCTTTGCATATCGTTTTTAATCTCATCAATACACCTTAACTGGTCGTCGGTTTCGTCATAAGGGAAACGATATTCAAAGTCATGCTGCAAATCGCTGTCTTCGGAAAAAGCATAGCCTTTTATTTTCATTCTTTGCGAATAAAGCGCAATCAGTTCCTTTGCCATCTCCTTTACGGCGGTTTTTACCTTGCGCTTGGTATTTTTCCAACTATCCGAGCCTAATTTATTAAGTTTAACGGTTGTTGCGTCACCGCCGCCTATATATCTTGCAACCAAATCAAGTTGAGTAACGGGAACATATAAAATATCGTTTTTTTGAAAACGAATTGTGATGTAATCTTTTGTAATGCCCTCGGTTTCAACCTTTTTAATTCCCTCAAAAATACCTATGCCGTAAATGGAATGAACAACAAGTTCACCGCTTTTAAGTTCGTCAAGCGAGCCTAAAGCCGCACCCTGCTTTGTATAAAACTTTTTGCGTTTTGTTTTTTTACCGCTCGGTTTTGCAATGGTGAAAACCGCAATTTTAGACATAGGGTAATCAATACCGCTCGGAAGTCCGCCTACGGTTATATAAACCTTGCCTTTAGAGAGCGTTTCGGGCATTTCCTTAAAATAATCCGCCGTAATTCCGAGCGCCGTAATTTCTTCACAAAGCGAAACGGCGGCACGTTCAGAGCCTGCCATAACTATGCTCGAATAACCAAGGCTTTTTTTAGCCGAAATATCTTCAAAAAGGTCGGCAACCAAACCGCCCCAAGCAGATAAAGTAAGCAAATTAAAATTAACAAAGGTTTTGGAATTTATCTCGGATTTTGTTGCGTTAAAAGTTTCAAGCACAACTGTGTTTGCATTATTAAATTTACCGTAAACCTCGGCGGAATTAAGATAAAATTTATCAAGTCCTTTGCACAAAACGCCTTCTTCAAAACAGGTTTTTAAATCCTCGACGTTCTGCCAAACAAACGAACGAATACGCTCGTTTACCCTATTCGGCTCATAAACAAAAAGGAGCGAATCGTCCATATAATCAAGCAAAGTTTCGGGATTTTCATAGCAAATATTAAAATATTTATCAATATTTGAAAGTATTAAATCCGATTCCAGCGCTTCAATATCAGAATAAATATTTTCTTTTGCAACAAGATTTTTCTTTGTCAGTTTATCGGCAAACGCTTTTATTTTTTCAATAAATTCATCGGTATTCTCATAAAGCACTTCTCTTGCAGGGCAGATAAAAAACTCGTCCAACTGCTCGATACTGCGCTGTGTTTCTATATCAAAACTCGAAACGGTATCAATTTCATCGCCCCAAAATTCAATTCTGACAGGGTTTTTATCACCGGGGACAAATATATCAAAAATACCGCCTCTGTTAGCAAACTGACCCTCGCCCTCAACCATATCGGTTTTACTGTAACCGCCGAAAATAAGTTTTCTTGTAAGCGTATCAACCGAAATTTCATCAGTCGGCTTTATTCTTATAAGCAAAGATTTAAGCGTTTCCTGCGGTACGGTATAGGTCATTAAAGCGTCTATCGGCGCAATAACCGTATCGACAGAACCGAAAATAAGCGAGGCTAAAACGCCGACTCTTTTACGCTCAAATTCTCTTGAAAAGCCGTCGATTTTTCTAAAGCATAAATCGCGAGCAGGAAAAATTACCGAGTTTCTGCCGAAACTCTGCAAATCCTCCTGCAATCTTTGTGCCTCGCCGTCGTCTGCCACAACGACTAAAGCCCGCTGATTAATATCAGCAGGGAGGGTATCAATTATATTTGCCTTGTGTATTCTGGAAAGTCCCGTTAAGCACACAGGCGTTTTTTTCTGTTTTACGGCGTTATAAACTGCGGTGTAATCGCTGACAGTCCGCAGAGCCTTTCTTAAAAATTCCATTCTAACCTCAACCGTTATATCGGTTCATAGCCGTATCAATCTGACCTTTTGCAATGAGTTCGGCGGCAGAACAAACCTTTTT
The DNA here is from genome assembly GCA_036308645.1 of Acutalibacteraceae bacterium. Taxonomy (GTDB): domain Bacteria; phylum Bacillota; class Clostridia; order Oscillospirales; family Acutalibacteraceae; genus RUG11462. Next base: position 5,863 of record JAXJVH010000047.1, read on the forward strand.
TGCAACTTCGGATTGAAGCAGTTTTAATTCATCACCCGAAAACTTTGAAATAACCCATTTTGCAAGGTCGTAATTTGGATTTGGTTTTTCGCCGATACCAACCTTTATTCTCGGAAAATCATCTTTTCCCGTAAGTTCAATTATACTTCTCATACCTCGCTGACCGCCGTCTGAACCTTTTCTGCGAATTCTCATTTTGCCGACAGGCAATGATATTTCATCGCAGATAACAAGCATATTTTTTGTATCAACCTTAAAAAATTTAAGCAGTCCGACTACAGCCTCGCCTGATAAATTCATATAAGTCTGCGGTTTCACAAGCAGTACCTTTTTGCCGCCAAAGTCGGCTTTTGTATAATAAGCCTTGTTTTTAAATTTATCAAGTTTTACTCCGAGTTGTTCTGCAATATAGTCTACGCAAATAAAACCTGCGTTATGCCTTGTCTTTTCATATTCAATGCCCGGATTTCCAAGCCCTACAATCACAAAATCAATATTACTGTCATTAAATTTATTCTTAAACAACATTTTATGCTCCCTAAAATTCTGATTAAATTTTATTATACAAACAAAACCTCCGATTTGCAAGCAATTCGGAAGTTTTATTTTAAGAAATTATTTCAATTTAGCATTTTAAGGTCATAAACTCCGCCGATATCATAAAGCGGACAGTTAAAACACTTAAAATTTACGTTATTCTTATCAAGATAATTCTTTATTTTTTCAAAATCGGGGTGTGCGGTAATATCGCCGAAAAAGTAAAGAGTATCATCTACAAAACCGCTTGCACCGCCGATAAATCCGTAATCGTATTCTTCTATTTCTATGTAACCCTCTTTGATTAAAAGAGGGGTTATACCGCTTTTTAAAAGCGAATTATAAACGCCTTTATCCGAAGTGATAAAATCCGTTTCGCTTAACGCTACGGTAGAACAAGCGGCATATCCTTGAGAAGTATCAATAATTGTTTTACCCTTATTTTCGCAAAAGTTCAAAATATCCTTTGAAACGGTTTTACTGTTCAAAACAACGGTATTACCCACCGCTTTACAGTTTAACCTAACGTCAAACGGATATTTTTCTTTCAAACCCTCGCTTATAAACTTCACGTCATATCCGTAATCGCAAAATATTTTTTCAAGTTCGCTGTCTTTCGGCAAAAACACCGTTTTATCAATTACGCATAAATTCATATCAACGTGAGAAGCAACAGGGTGAGCTAATTTTTTATTTGAGGTTATTACTAACGACTCTTCAAAATATTTTCCAAACCTTTTATCTCCTATAATCACCACTTTTTTCACCATCACTTACTGCTTTACTGCTTTATTACTCATATCTCAATGCGTCGGCAACTTTCATTTTTGCGGCTTTATAAGCAGGATAAACTCCGAACAAAACTCCGACTGCAACTGCGCTCAAAAAACTGAAAATAATTGTAGACGGTGAAACTGCTATAGCCATTCCCACAACATATCCGCCGATTTGCAAACACAAAAAACCGATTACTGTACCGATTATACTTCCGATAACGCAAATAGTCAATGCCTCGGACAAAAACTCCGTCATAATACTCATAAAAGATGCGCCGATTGCTTTTTTAATGCCGATTTCACGAGTACGCTCGTTTACCGAAACCAGCATAATCGTCATAATGCCGAGTCCCGCCACAAAAAGCGAAATTATTCCGACCACCGAAAACACGACCGTAATTGTTTTCAGCAGATTATCAAGCGTTGAGCGTCCTGCGGCGAGATTTCCCGTTTTAACGCTACCCGAAACACCTTTTTCATTATCAATCACATTCTTAATATTGCCCGAAACCGATTTTGCAAGGCTTTCGTCCTCTAATTTTACCGCAATCTGATAAAGTTCGTTCACTCCTGTAGCCTGCTGAAACGTTGTATAAGGAACATAGCAAAACGTCGGCACGATATTTCCCATAATGCTTTGCAAAATTCCGCTGTCGGATTCGGTTATACCGATAATTTCAAACTCCTCATAACTGTTTCCCAAAAACAAATCTATAGTTTTGCCGACCGCATTTTGACGTTTAAAAATCTTCTCTGCGGCGGTTTCATCAAGCAGACAAACATTCTCTTTTGCCTCGATTTCATAATTTTCAAAAGACCTGCCGTATAAAACGTTGATTGCTATTACCTGCCCTGCCCCCGAATCTACGCCCCAAACCATTACATCCTGCGACAAATCGTTTTTGGCGGCAACCGATTGCGATGTAAGTATCGGCATTGCGTTTTTTATGCCTTTTTGCTGTTTTATAAGTTTTAAATCATCATTTGTGACCGAGCATTTATCGCCGCTTACCGAAATGCCGTTTAACCCTAACGAATCAAGTTCCGAATTCACCGTTTTTATTCCTGCATCGCTAATTGTATTAATAAGCATTACCGACATTACCCCGACCGCAACCGCCAAAACCGTAAGCGAAGTGCGAACGCCTTTTCTGAAAATATTTCTGAGTGATAAAATTATTGAATCAAGCATTTTTATCTTCCCTATTTCTCACATAAGAATCGTCTTTTTCAATGCTTTCGGGATTTGAGGCTATATACTCGCCCTCGTTAATACCGCTTAAAACAATCGTTCCGTCTTTTGTAATATCGTCTGTTTTAATATAAGCCTTTTCGGCTTTATTGCCTATAAGCCTGTAAACAAATTCGCCGTTATCATCCTGCGAAATACAGTTAGAAGGAACAATCAAAGCATTTTTAATTGTTTCGGTAATAATTTTTGCTTTTACATTAAATCCCGGCTTTAAATCAGAATCGGGATTTGTAATATCCGCTGTCGCGGAAATATAAGCGGCAGAAGAAGTGTTCTGCGTTGCAACCGCACCTATACCGGTAATCTTGCCTTTGTAACTTTTTTCAAAAGCGCTGCCTGTAATGCTCAACGTCTGCCCTATTTCAACCTTTGAAAAAACATCTTCGCCAACAAGCAGAGAAACGAACAAATTGTCAGTATCAATAATGCTTATCAGTTGGGCGTTTTCAGTGGTAACGCAGTCTTCGGTTACAAAAACATTATTTACCGTACCCTCAAATTCCGAAGTTATATAATAAGAGCCGTTATATGTTTCCCCGTTTTCGCTATAAATAAGCGACGTTTGTTCTGTATCAATTTTTAATATCCTATCCCCTTTTTTTATTCTGTCGCCTGCCGATACCAAAACGTCTGATATAACGTAAACACAATCGGCAGTTTGCACCGTTTCTTCTTTTGACTGAATTTTGCCCGATACGGTAACGGTTTTCTGTGTGTCTTTTACTTCAACTTTTATATATTCTACTTTAGGCAGCGAAGCATACATAGCCTCGGGCGTATATACGCATATAACAAGAATTATCAACGCTGTAAAAAAGAAAATGGGATATTTTTTCATTTAAATTACAAATCCTTTTAAAATTATTCACACAAAATATTTTGACAAGAATTTAAAGTTTAATTCATAAATACAAACAGATAAAAAAGGAAAATTTAATTGAACAGTTTGACAAAATTGCTTTATAGTGATATATTTTTTATATAGATTTATGAATTTGCAGGTAAAAAAAGTGGATAATAAAAAAGACGTTAAAAATATTCATTCAGGTCACAGACAAAGAATGAGAGAAAAAGCATATAAAAACGGTTTTGATTCTTTTGAGCAACACGAATTGCTCGAAATGCTTTTGTATGCAACCGTTCCGCAAAAGGATACTAACCCGATAGCGCATAACCTTATAAATTCTTTCGGCTCTTTTCATGCGGTTTTTGAAGCGCCCGTTGAAGAACTTATGAAAGTAAGCGGTATGACCAAAACTTCTGCTTTCCTTCTAAAAATGATACCCGAAATATCCTCGGAATATTTGTACGATAAAGTATCGAGGGAAAATAACTATATTAAAACAAGCGAAGAGGCTTATAATTATATCGCTCCGAAATATATCGGCAAAACAAACGAGATAATTTATGTTTTATTTATGAATACCGCAGGAAAACTTATATCCTTTGAAATGCTTGACAAAGGCTCGCTTAATTTTGCTAATATTGATTCGAGAAAACTCGTTTCGCTTTGCTTAAAGCATAATGCCGCAGGAATTATAATTTGTCATAATCATCCGAGCGGCAATGCTACGCCGTCGTCAAACGATATGATAACCACAAAGAATATCAGAATTTGTGTAAACAGCATTTCCGTAAAACTGCTTGACCACCTTATAATTACCGATAAAGGCTATACATCAATGCGTGAAATGAAACAGTATGAAAATCTTTTTAATTAAAAACACAAAGGACTTGATTTTTAAAAAAAATCAAGTCCTTTAAACATATTTTTTGATTTTATGCTTTGCCGATTGAACCGAAGAGTTCCATTTTCTCTTTAACGGTAGCCTTAATTGCCTCAAATCCCGGAGCCAAAAGTTTTCTCGGGTCAAATCCCTTGCCCTGTAAATCCTTGCCTGCTTCAACATATTCACGAGTTGCGGCTGCAAATGCTAACTGACATTCTGTATTTACATTGATTTTTGAAACGCCGAGTGAAATAGCTTTCTTAATCATATCAGCCGGAATACCTGTACCGCCGTGAAGAACTAGAGGCATTGTGCCTGTAAGTTCCTGAATTTCAGCAAGAACGTCAAAGTTAAGACCTGCCCAGTTTTCAGGATATTTACCGTGAATGTTACCGATACCTGCAGCAAGCATTGTAACGCCGAGGTCAGCAATCATTTTACATTCTTTCGGGTCAGCAACCTCACCGCTGCCGATAACGCCGTCTTCTTCACCGCCGATAGCACCTACTTCAGCCTCAAGTGAAAGACCGAGTTTATCACAGGTTTCAACCAATTCTTTAGTTTTAGCAATGTTTTCTTCAATCGGATAATGTGAACCGTCGAACATTACTGATGAAAAGCCTGCTTCAATACATTTCTTTGCGCCTTCGTAAGAACCATGGTCAAGATGAAGTGCTACAGGAACAGTAATACCGAGTTCCTCAATCATACCTTTAACCATACCTACAACAGTTTTATAACCGCACATATATTTGCCTGCGCCCTCTGAAACACCGAGAATAACAGGTGAATTAAACTCCTGTGCGGTTAAAAGAATAGCTTTTGTCCATTCAAGGTTATTTATGTTGAACTGACCAACAGCATATTTGCCTGCTTTTGCTTTGTTCAACATATCTTTTGCTGATACTAACATAGTTTTTAAACCTCCAAATATTTTTATCATACCTATTATAGACTAAATTTTCTCAAAAATCAATACTTTTTATGTCTTATTTTTATTGATTTATTGACTAAAAAAATTAAATATGCTAAAATTAAATAACAAGAATGAATTATAGGAGCAATTATGGAAAAAGAGAAAATCAAACGGCTTGAATATTTGGTAGAATACTTAAATAAATGCTGTGATGAATATTATAATAAAAACAATCCGAGTTTGTCTGACGCTGAATATGACGTACTTTTTGACGAACTTTCGGAACTCGAAGCACAAACAGGTATTGTAAAACCAAATTCGCCGACTCAGCGTGCAGGCTATGAGGTGATAAGCGAGCTTAAAAAAGTTCGTCATAACATTCCTTTGCTTTCACTTGCAAAAACAAAATCCGCCGCCGACATTTTCAGTTTTTCACAAAGAAACAACGGATATTTGGGACTTAAAATGGATGGACTTACCGTAAAATTAGTTTATCAAAACGGTGTTTTGACAGAGGCTTCAACCCGAGGCGACGGCGAAATCGGTGAGGATATTACTCATAATGCAAAAGTATTCAAAAGCGTTCCGCGTGTTTTGCCCCAAAAGATAAATATAACCGTTTCAGGCGAGGCTTTTCTTGATATTGCTGCTTTTGAGCGAATTAATGAGGATATTGAAAATGACGAGGATAAATACTCAACTCCGAGAAATTTAGCATCCGGTTCCGTTCGCCAGCTTGATTCGGAAATCTGCGCTAAACGAGGAGTAAGCTTCTTCCCGTTTAATGTACTTGAAGGCTTTGATGATATCGACTCAAAGTCCGAAAGACTTGATAAATTGGCTTCATTCGGCTTTATGCGCCTGCCGACCGAAACCGTTACAAATAATACAACGGTAGAGAAAATTGAAGAAAAAATAAAAACTTTAAAGCAACTTGCAAATAAAAAGGGTTACCCTATCGACGGAATTGTTTTTACCTTTGACAGCGTATCGTTTTCTAAAGAACAGGGCCGTACTTCTCACCACTTTAAAGACGGTATCGCTTATAAATTCGGCGACCCGCATTTTAAAACAAAGCTTAAAAACATTGACTGGAATATATCAAGAACAGGTCAGTTAACTCCTATTGCAGAATTTGAAGCCGTTGAAATTGATAATACAAACGTTGAAAAAGCATCACTTCATAATATGACTTTTATTGAAGATTTAAAACTGAAAAAAGGCGATGAAATTTTAGTTTCAAAGCGCAATATGATTATTCCGCATGTTGAGAAAAATCTTTCGGTCGAAAACAGAGAAAACTATAAATTAGAATACCCGCTTGTTTGCCCGGTTTGCAACCAGCCTACTTTTGTTAATGAAACAAACGTTTCCGAGCGCAGTATCAAAGTGCTTTTCTGCAAAAATCCAAATTGCGCAGGCAGACAAATAAAAAAATTCACTCATTTTGTTTCAAAACAGGCAATGAATATCGACGGTCTTTCCGAAGCAACAATAAAAAAATTTATTTCGCTGAAGTTTATTTCGAGATTGATTGATATTTTTAACATTCCCGATTATAAAGAAGAAATAATAGGGCTTGAGGGTTTCGGCGAACGTTCATACGAAAACCTCGTAAACTCTTTGGAAAAAGCAAAAAACACAAAACTTTCAAACTTCTTGGTGGCTATGAATATTCCGCTTATCGGCAAAAATGCGGCAATTATTATTTCCGAAAAATTCGGCGGTTCTTTTGAAAAATTCTGTAAAGCCATAGATGAAAAATATGATTTTTCAAGCATTGAAGGTTTCGGCGAAATTATGAACGATGAAATCTATAAATGGTTCTCTAATGAAACAAATTACAACGAATTTAAAGAAATTGCTTCGATTTTGAATTTTCAGTTGCAAGAGCAAAAAGAAATTGATGAAAGCAATTTGTTTTTCGGTAAAACCGTTGTAATAACAGGCACTTTTGCGGATTACACAAGAGATGAACTCGGCGCAAAATTAAAAGATTTCGGAGCAAAAGTAACAGGCTCGGTTTCAAAAAAGACCGACTTTTTGCTCTGCGGCGAAAATGCGGGAAGTAAAAAAACAAAAGCCGAGAGTTTAAATGTGCGTATTATCGGCGAAGATGAATTAAAATCCTTGATCCATAATTTTTAGTTATCTTGCACAATCAGGATAAATATTTTTAAGTAATTATACAAAAATTCAAAAAGCAAATTGACTTTTATTATGTTTTAAAATATAATAAATCCACAATAGCATGGAGGTTTTTTATGAATTTTTCAAAAAGATTTTTAATCGCAATTTTAACAATTATTATGGTATTTTCAGTCGTAACGGTATCATCGGCGACAGTAAGCGCAGATACTTTTCCGGCTTATAATTCAAGCAAGCCTAATCTTGTAATCGGCACAGCCAACTACTATGGCAGCGGAGATGTTAAAGTTCCTGTTTCAATTGGTAATAATCCGGGGATTTGGGGCGCTAATTTTCAGGTAAAATACGATACATCAAACTTAACATACAAAGGAATTGAGACAGTAGATGCTTCATTATGGAATAAATTTTCGGCTAATGAAACCAACGGCATAATCACAATATTCTTTGATTATTTAAATCTCGAAAAAGATTATGAGTCAGACGGCGTATTGTTCTATCTTGTATTTACTCCGAAGGCTTATACTGTAGGCTCTGATTATTCGGTAAGTTTTACTTATGTAGACAAATTAAGCATAGTCAATGCTGCAGTTCAATACGTTTATCTTACTTACAAAAACGGCGGTGTAAAATGCCTGCTCCCAAAACCCGTAATCTCTTCGGCAAAAGTTACAGCCGCTAAAAAAGTTACGGTTAAATGGAATAAGGTCGCAGGCGCTACATCTTATGCCGTTCAGAGAAAAATCGGTTCAGGCGCATGGAAAACCGTAAAAAGTTCAACCACATCATCAATTTATGTTGATAAATCCGCGTCTTCAGGCGGCACATATTATTACAGAGTAGTTGCTAAAAAAGGCGCTTATACCGCTACATCGAGTTCAAAAACCGTTAAAGTTATGGCTTACACCAAAAAGCCTGTAGTAAAAACTTCAAAATCAAGCAGTAAAAAAACTCTTACCGTTGCACTAAAATCAAAAATCACAAATGCTACGGGGTACGAGATTTTAATCGGAACAAACTCAAAATTCACTAAAAGCAAAATCACCGTCAAAACAAATAAAACAAGCGTCAAAATAAAGAATATTAAATCTAAAAAAACTTACTATGTGAAAATCAGGGCTTTCCAAAAAGTCGACAAAAAGACGTATTACGGCGCTTGGTCGAGCATTAAAAAAGCGTAAAATAAATTACACACATATAATTTAAAAGCGGATTGCATAAAAGCAGTCCGCTTTTTTATAGGTTCTATTCCTAATGTTGGGGTTTCAACACTTATCGCCTCCCTC
>JAXJVH010000048.1:0-11590 GCA_036308645.1 Acutalibacteraceae bacterium
AGAGAAAAGCCAAAGTATATAACTATCTTTATTCTTTCTCTCCTTCCGTCACGGCAAAGCCGTGCCACATCCCTCGTCAGAGGGAGGTGATAAGTTTTGAAACCCCAACATTAGGAATAAAACCGATTTTTTTACAACTGCTTTAATTATTCATCGTCCGTATTTGGTTGTTCTTTTGGTTCTTCGTCAGCGGTTGATTCGAGATTTTGGGCAGGCTCGCTATAATCGGTTTCTTCTTCATTTATGTTTTCAAATGTCTGTGAAAAATCAACAGAAATATCAGAGTAATCTTCTGCTTCGATTTTTGCAATAATTGCTTTTCTTCTTTTACTGTTCTTTTCAACATAGTAAAGGGCAATTAAAGCCGCTATGCTTAAAACGGAAACTGTGCATCCGAGAACAAATCCGTACGGAGTATACTTGAACACGATAGTATGCTCGCCTTGTGAAACATCTATAGCACAAAAAGCCTTGCTTATTGCCTGAACATCGACTTTTTCGCCGTCAACATAAGCTGACCAGCCTTTTTCATAAGGAATAGAAGTCATAAGCACGCCGTCTTTTTTTGCAACAACTGTGCCTTCGATTTTTGTATCGTTGTAATCGGTGATATTAAGCGACTCATCATTAAGATTAGAATAAATTCTTTCCCATTCGGTTAAATCCATTGTGTAAACATAGGATTCAACATAGCCTGCTTGTCCGTCTTCAAAAGTTATATCAAGATAAATTGTATCGCCTTTTTGAGCGTTTCCTATACTTGCTATGCAACCTCGGTTGTTTTCAAATTTTACCGCAGTTTTACCGTCAATTTTTGCGCTTACGGTTTGTGCGTCGGTTGCTTTTGCATACATGTAAATCGGTCCGCTTTTTGTAGCGGTAAATGCAATATGAGCAGTTGCCGAGCCGCCGCTTGAGGCAACATTTATTCCCGAACCGTCATAATCTCCCAATGAACCGTTGTCGCAGGTAGACTCGGACGCATCGTATTCTGTTATGTCCTCTAAAAGAAATCTGTTGCCCTCAACATCACCCAAAGCATAGTAAATATACTCATTTTGTGTTTCAAAAGGATTTGTTTCGTCTGCATTCCAATTCTTTATTGTATCATTAACCATAAAGCCTAATGATAAAGGATATTTGCTTTTGTAGATATTAGAATCGTTGCTTTGATAAAGACCTTCAAACATCGGGTCGTCCATTGTTTCGCCTCTGGCTATAATGTATTTAACATTAAGAAGCGAGTTTACAACAGGAGTTTGAACTAAATATCTGAAACTGTTTGAGCCGGGGTCAGCTGCAAGTCCCAAACATTTCATCATATAAGTAACGTTACTGTTGATTTCAGATGAAAACTGCGTAAGACCTCTGTAACCGTAAAGCGCAGGGTCGTTACAAGTCCAGTTGTTATAAACTTCCATTCTGTAAAAGTTTTCATCTTCATCAAGAACTTTGTTTTTAAGCGCCTGAACATCATTGTATCCCGTGTAATAGGTTGTTCGGTTTGATTTGCCGACAGCGTTAACGGATTTAACAGTATAATTTGTCATTTCTGCAAAAAGCACCACAAACAACATAATACCGCATACCGCTTGTTTTATTCTGCCTGTTTTGTAAATTCCGAGAACAGCGGCATAAACTGCAATCATAAAGATTGAAACATAAATTACTTTGTAATCAAAAGTTTCGCTATATAGTTTTTCCGCCAAAATTACATAAAGTATACCGCCTGCGGCAACTCCGCCTATCTGACGGGCAGTAATATTCTTTAAGCAGGTGTATGCCTCGCAAGCCATTGTTACCAAAATAAACGAGAATACAAAAGAATAACGGTAGGGAAGTTCGTTCGGCCAATGGTTTCCATGCCAGATAAAGTCCAGTCTGTTCCAGTTGAAACTTAAAACAAGAAAGCCTAAAATTACGCAGTTGAGCGCTTTTTTCTTGCCCGAAATATTCTTGCAAAGTAAGAATATAACTGCCATCATAGCAGAAAGAACGCTGCAATAAATGTTCGGCAAACCGCCTCTGACGGTGAGTTCAACATTCGGAAGAAGGTTTGAGAAAACGTCAAGTATCGGGTTATAAAAATTGTTATCGGTAGGACCTTGTTGGTCGATATAATAGGTGTTTTGCATGCTAAGATAAGTCGGAATAAGTATTACCGCAGCCATACAACAGCCTATTACCGAGAACAATACGGCTTTTCCAGTAGTAATCGCACAATATTTTGCACCACGGGCTTTTTCTCTTGAAAAATAGAGAATAGGGTAGTAAATTGCAATGAAAATACACATCATAACGCCGATGTAGTAGTTTGTAATCATCATCATGGCAAGCGAAATTGTGTATAATCTGAATTTGCCCTCGTCAATGAGTTTGTTAAGCCCTAATATACATAACGGTAACAGCGCCATAACATCAAGCCACATTAAGCACCAGTAATAACCCATTGCGTAGGCGCAAAGCGAATATGATACGGCAAAGGCTACCATGCCCAAATCATCACGCTTAAACATTTCACGAAGATAAATATACATAAAAGCAGCGGCAAATGAAATTTTTAAAACAACAATCATAGCCATTGCTTCGGTAAGGTATTTTGCAGGAACAAAAACCGTTAAGAAGTTTAAAGGACTTGCAAAATAGTAAGCCATCAGCGATATAAAGTTTGTACCGCCGCCGCCTTCCCAAGTATAAAGCAGAGAACCGCCTGTTTGCAGTTTTTCCTGTAAAACTTTTAAAAACGGAAAGTACTGATGCCACATATCAATAACCATAATTTGCTCATCGCCGAACGGGTAAAAACCGGCTCTGGCAAAAGCAAATATCATTAAAAACATAGGCACTAAAAAAGAAATAAAAACAAATCTGTGTTTATAAAAAAACTTTTCTTTCTTTAGCGGTGAATAACTGGTGTTTTTTAACGCTGAAGTCATTATAAATCTCCTTGTCTTTTGAATTGGCAGTCTGTTACAGACTGCGTTTTCTTTAAAAATTTATTATAATATTATTTTATTTAGCTGTCAAGGACAACAGGGTCTGATGTTTTTGCTTTGAAATTTTAAAATTATTTATATTGATGCGTCAAATCAAATAAAGTATTCGAGCAAAAATTTCACGCCTAAAAGTATAAGCACGATACCGCCTACGATTTCGCCTTTATCGCCGATAAAACTTCCGATTTTACTGCCGCCGATATATCCGACCAAACAAATTATAAAAGTTATCGCGCCGATAATCGCACAGTTTGAAATGACTGTCAAAAAGTCGTTGCCGGAAAATACAAAGCCTGCCGCAAGTGCGTCAATACTTGTGGCTATTCCTAAAATTATAAGTTCTCTTATTGTAATAATTCCGCAGGTTTCCTCGTTTTCGCATTTAAAATGCTCATAAATCATTTTTCCGCCGATAAAAACGAGAATTGCGAAACTTAAAAAGTTGAAATAATCTTTTATAAGCGCATAAAAACTGTTTCCGATAAGATAACCTATAACAGGCATTACAGCCTGAAAAAGTCCGAAAACCGTTGCTAGTTTTAAAGCGTTTGAAATTTTGACTTTATTCGACGCAAGCGCTTTTGAAACGGAAATTGAAAGAGCGTCCATAGCGAGCGTAACGCCTAAAATAACAGCCTGAATAATTAATCCCATAATCAGTCCTCTTGATTAACGCCGAAGAGTTTGCGGAAATTCATAATATAAAATCCGCTCGGGTCTTGTAAAAAATTGTGTTTTACTTTTTGAGCCTCTTCGTTTGTAGAAACTCTTATTGAAAAACTCATAATTTCTTTTCCGTTTTCCAACATAGAAATATTAACTTTGAATTTATCTTCATCGGGAACAATTTCTATTGCATTTTCTTTAAGTCGCTTTTGTAATAAAATCTCGTATTCGGCGGCGCTTAAAGCACTTTCTCTTATTGTAAACGGTATGTCGTAATTAAGTTCTTTCGCTATAATAACTCCGTTGTCCGTAAGAGCATATTCGCCGTTTTCGAGTTTTACAATGTTTTTATCCCTTTCCAATTCTTCAATAGCCTGTGCAATATCAAAATAAGTCGCTATTGAATTATATCTGATAATATGAGTGATAGTGTCGGCGGTAAAAGTTTTTTTAGTGTTATATAATATTATGCAAATGAGAATTTTTATATCTCCGACTCTTATAAGACTGCCCGGTTCAAGATTTCCCCAAAATACTTTTTTGTTTTTCTTAGCCAAAAAAATTCCTCCAAAAAATTTTACAATAATTTTATCATATTTTTTTATAAAAAGCAACACTTTTAATGTTGAATAAATCTGAATTTTGTGTTATAATATATCGAATAATTTATAGAATGGGGATAATAATGCAGATTAATAAAGAACAGATAAGAAATTTTTGCATTATCGCACATATAGACCACGGTAAATCTACGCTTGCCGACCGACTTTTGGAACTTACAAGGTCGGTTGAACAACGTCAGATGACAGACCAACTGCTTGACAGTATGGATTTGGAGAGAGAACGGGGTATAACGATAAAATCTCACCCTGTAACGTTGTATTATGACGCAAAAGACGGCAAAAGATATGAACTAAATCTTATTGATACTCCCGGTCACGTTGACTTTAACTATGAGGTTTCACGATCTCTGGTGGCTTGCGAGGGTGCGCTTTTGGTAGTCGACGCTTCACAGGGAATAGAGGCGCAAACTCTTGCCAATACTTATTTGGCGCTTGACCACGACCTTGAAATTGTGCCTGTTATCAATAAAATAGATTTGCCGAGCGCCGATCCCGATAAGTGCGCTGACGATATTGAAAATATTATCGGAATTGAGGCTCAAGACGCACCGAGAGTTTCGGCAAAATCGGGAATTAATATCGAGCAGGTGCTTGAAGCCGTTGTTCAAAAAATTCCTGCGCCGAAGGCTGATGACGAAAAACCTCTTAAAGCGCTTATTTTTGATTCTTATTATGACCCTTATAAGGGCGTAATCGTTTATTTCAGAGTTGTCGACGGCGTTATTAAAACCGGTATGAATATAAAAATGATGTCGACAGGCGCTGAGTTTAATGTTGTGGAGGTCGGCAGAAAAAATGCGATTGCAATGCAGCCTTGCGACGAGCTTCGTGCAGGCGAGGTAGGCTATATAGCCGCTTCTATCAAAAATGCTGCCGAGGCTCGGGTAGGTGATACTATTACAACGGCGGAGCATGGTGCTGATGAGCCGCTTCCCGGTTACAGACAGGTTAACCCCGTCGTTTTCTGCGGTATTTATCCTGCCGACGGTGCACAGTATACCGATTTGCGTGAAGCACTTGAAAAATTACAGCTTAATGATGCGGCACTTATGTTTGAGGCTGAAACATCATCGGCTTTAGGCTTTGGTTTCAGATGCGGATTTTTAGGGCTTTTGCACATGGAAATTATTCAAGAACGTCTTGAAAGAGAATATAATCTTGACTTGATTACAACCGCACCGTCTGTTGAATATAAACTTGATTTGTCTGACGGTTCTACCGTTACTATTGACAATCCTACCAATTATCCCGACCCTGCTACTATCGTTACGGCAATGGAACCGATTTGCAATGTTCATATCTACAGCCCGAATGAATATGTAGGCTCAATTATGGATTTGTGTCAGGAGCGACGCGGCGTGTTTATTGATATGCAGTATGTAACAACCGAGCGTGTCGATATTCATTATGAAATGCCACTTAATGAAATTGTTTATGACTTTTTTGACGCACTTAAATCCCGTACAAGGGGATATGCTTCTTATGACTACGAGGGCAAGGGTTATAAACCGTCAAAACTTGTTAAATTAGATGTTTTGTTAAACGGCGAAATAGTTGACGCTCTTTCATTTATCGTTCATTCGGACAATGCTTATAAACGAGCAAGAAGAATTGCCGAAAAGTTGAAAGAGCATATTCCGAGACAATTGTTCGAGGTGCCTGTTCAGGTTGCTGTAGGTGGCAAGGTTATTGCAAGAGAAACCGTTAAAGCGGTGCGTAAAGATGTGCTTGCAAAATGCTACGGCGGTGACATTACCCGTAAGAAAAAACTTCTTGAAAAGCAAAAAGAGGGTAAAAAGCGTATGCGCAAGTTAGGCTCTGTAGAAGTGCCGCAGGAAGCGTTTATGGCGGTGCTGAAATTAGACGAGTAATTGAATTTAACCGTCTTTGTTTTTGTATGTAAAAAATAGTTAGGAGATTAAGTTTTGCAGAAAAAAGATATTTTTGTATCTGAAGAAGAATTAAGCGTTCAGCGTGATTTTGCACAGAAAGTAAAAGAAATTGCTTTGAAAAAATACGGTGCGCCTAAAGCGAGCGTTCGCACTTTCGGTTGTCAGCAGAACGTGGCGGATTCGCAAAAAATTATGGGTATGCTTGAAACTATGGGTTACAGCATTGTCGGTGAAACAGACGAAGCAGACCTGATAATTTTCAATACCTGTGCGGTAAGAGAACACGCAGAGGACAGAGTTTTCGGTAACGTCGGCGCATTGGTGCATGTAAAACGCAGAAAACCCGATACTGTTATAGCGCTTTGCGGTTGTATGATGCAGCAGGAGCATATTGCAGAAAAAATCAAAAAAAGTTTTCCTCATGTAGATTTGGTTTTTGGCACTCATGTTGTTCATAAATTACCGCAAATGCTTTATAATGTTTTTAATTCTCATAAAAGAATTTTTGAAATACCCGATACCGACGGCATTATTGCCGAGGGTATTCCGCAGGTTAATGAAAGCCGTATTAACGGCTGGTTGCCTATTATGTACGGTTGCAATAATTTTTGCACCTACTGTATTGTGCCTTATGTTCGCGGCAGAGAACGCAGCCGTAAGCCTGATGATATTTTAAAAGATTTTAAAGATATGGTGGCAAAGGGTATTAAAAATATTACGCTTCTCGGTCAAAATGTAAATTCTTATGACGGCGGTATAAGTTTTGCGGAACTTTTAAGAAAGTGTAATGCTGTCGAGGGCGACTTTGTTATTCGTTTTATGACTTCGCACCCGAAAGATTGTTCGGAAGAATTGTTAAAAGCAATGGCGGAATGTGAAAAAGTCGAAAAACATCTTCATCTGCCTGTTCAATGCGGCAGTTCAAGGGTGCTTAAAGCGATGAACCGCAAATATACAAGAGAAGATTATTTAGCGCTCATTGAAAAGGCAAAAGCGCTGATACCCGACTTAACGCTGACCTCCGATATTATCGTAGGTTTTCCGTCGGAAACTTACAACGAAGTAAAAGAAACCGTTTCGCTTATTGAAAAAGTCAGATATCAGTCGTTATTTACCTTTATTTATTCAAAGCGTAAAGGCACTCCTGCGGCAGAAATGCCCGATTCTGTTACAAAAGAAGAAAAAGGCGTATGGTTCAGAGAACTTTTAAAGGTTCAGGAAAAAATATCCGAAGAAATTTCAAAAGAGCAAGTCGGAAAGGTTTACAGGGTACTTATAGAAGAGCGCTCAAGACAAGAAGGCTACCTTTATGCAAGAACGCTTAATAATTTTATTGTTGAAATTGAGGGCGACGACGAATTAATCGGAACCTTTAAAAACGTTGAGATTACAAGCGGCGACACTTGGATAATAAAAGGAAAAATGATATGATAAAGGCTTTGTGCGTGGGTTTCGGCGGATTTATAGGCGTTTTGTTGCGATATTTTATAGGGCTGATACCTATTAAAAACAGTTTTGCTTTTCCGATTAAAACATTTTTAATTAATATTTTCGGTTGCTTTGTAATCGGTTTGATTTCAGCGCTGGTTTTAAAGCAAACGGTTAATAATGAAAATTTGGAAGCGTTTTTGAAAATCGGATTGTGCGGCGGTTTTACAACCTTTTCAACATTCGCTTTTGAATCGGGCGAACTTATAAAAAACGGCAATGTTTTTATTGCGTTAATTTATATTTTATTAAGTATTATTTTAGGTATTTCTGCTGTTGCTTTGGCACAGTATATTATAAAATAAACAAAAAATAAAAATTTTTAAATTTGAAAGGACTTTTTACAATGGAGATTTTAGACATCACAAGAGAATTATGCACAGCAATTCAGGAAAATGAATTATACAAGGCTTTTGCCGCCGCTAAAAAGGCAAACGATGAGGACAAGGCTTTGCAGGATTTAATCGGAGAATTTAATCTGCTTAGAATGAATGTAAGTCAGGCTATGCAAGACCCTAATGCCGATGAAGAAAAGAAACAGGAATATAATACAAAACTTCAGGATTGCTATAAAAAGATTATGCAGAATGAATCTATGATTGCTTATAACGAGGCTAAAACAAATCTTGACGGTATTGTAAGTAAGGTTAATATGCTTATTTCAATGTGTATTGACGGCGCAGACCCGAAAACCGTTGAAATCCCCGACGCTTCCTGCACAGGTTCATGCAGTACTTGCGGTGGTTGCCATTAATTAAGAACAATAAACCAGGATTGCAAGGATTTTAAAATTTTTTGAAGGAAGAAAGTAAAAAATGGCAAAAAGAGTTGATATTTTACCGGAAATTACTCCTAATATGTCACCAATGATGCGGCAGTATATTGAAATCAAGTCTAAACATCTTGATAGTATACTGTTTTTCAGGCTCGGCGATTTTTATGAAATGTTTTATAACGACGCCAGAGTTGCAAGTGAAGAACTTGATTTGGTGCTTACAAAAAGAGCAAACGGCGAAGATGAAAAGGCGGATATGTGCGGTATTCCGTTTCACTCTTGCGAGAGTTATATTGCCCGCCTTGTAAAAAAAGGTTACCGAGTTGCAATTTGCGAGCAGACAGAAGATCCTTCAAAAGCCAAAAAGTTAGTTAAAAGAGATGTTATAAGAGTTATTACTCCCGGTACGGTTACTGAAGAAAGTATGCTCGAATCGGGTGTGAATAACTATCTTGCCACCGTTTTTGTAAACGGTGAAAAAGGCGGATTGTGTTTTGCCGATGTTTCAACGGGCAAATTGCATTTAACCGAGATAGAGTCAAAACGTCTTGAATCCGAACTTATTAATGAAATTACAAGATTTTCGCCTAAAGAAGTGCTTTTTAATGAGGATTCGGCGAGAATGCCTGCGCTTTATGATTTGGTTTCAAAAAACTTGCAGTGCAGAATTGATTTGATTGACGATGAACTTGTAGGTTATGAGTGTACTCAAAAAACGCTCGAGCATTTTAATGCCGAAAGTTTTTCATCGCTCGGCATTGAGGAAAACTCGGTCTCAAAAAATGCGCTCTGCTCGGCAATGGGATTTTTGTTCAGAACGCAGAAAAATGACGTTGCCGCAATTAATTCCATTGACATTTACAGTGAGAATAAATATATGCGACTTGATATGTCTTCAAGAACTAATCTTGAACTCACCGAAACTCTGCGTTCGCATGATAAAAAAGGCTCGCTTTTATGGGTGCTTGACAGCACAAAAACTCCTATGGGCAAGCGCCTTATAAGGAATTGGATTGAACTGCCGCTTTTATCTCCAGCAGAAATTTCAAGACGTCAAAACGCAGTAGGCGAACTGCTTTCTAAACACGAAATCAGAGAGAGTTTAAGCGAAGCGCTAAAAGAAATTAAAGATTTAGAGCGAATTATGACAAGGGTGCTTTACGGCACGGTAAACGCAAAAGAATTAAATACGCTGGCGGATACTTTGCAAAAAATGCCTATGCTCAAAACTACGGTTTCGGGTATGGATTCGGCATTTTTGCAGGGAATTTATAATGATATTGACGATTTATCCGACCTTTCTGCACTTATAAAAAGCGCTATTGTTGATGAACCGCCGATTACCGTTCGTGAAGGCGGAATTATCAGAGAAGGCTTTAACGAAGAGGTTGACCGCCTTAAAAGAGATATGACAAACGGTAAAGATATTGTTACCGAACTTGAAATGCGTGAACAGGAACGCACAGGCATTAAAAAACTTAAAATTAAATATAACCGAGTTTTCGGATATTATATTGAAATTCCGAATTCTGCCGAATTTACTCCGCCGCAAGAGTATATTCGCCGTCAAACTCTGGCTAACTGCGAACGTTATGTTACAGATGAAGTAAAACAACTCGAAAGCAGAATTATAGGCGCACAGGACAAGTTAGTAGCGCTCGAATACAATTTGTTTGTAAAACTTCGTGAAGAAGCGGCAAAATATACCGACAGTATCAAGCGTACCGCCGAGGCGGTCGCACGTCTTGACGCAATCTGGTCGCTTGCGGTTGTCGCTTACAGAAACGGATATGTTTGCCCGCAGATTTCGGTTGACGGTGAGATTGATATTCGAGAGGGCAGACATCCTGTTGTAGAGTTGCTTTCAAGCAACGCCTTTGTGCCGAATGATACAAAACTTGACGCAAAAGATAACCGTTGTGCGATTATCACAGGACCGAATATGGCGGGTAAATCTACATATATGCGTCAAACGGCAATTATCACGCTTATGGCGCAAATCGGCTCGTTTGTTCCGGCAAAATCGGCTAAAATTTCTATTTGTGACGCTATTTTTACAAGAGTGGGTGCGTCTGACGATTTGGCAAGCGGTAAATCGACATTTATGGTTGAGATGAGCGAAGTTGCAAATATCTTAAAATACGCTACTAAAAACAGCCTTTTGATAATAGATGAAATCGGCAGAGGTACTTCTACTTATGACGGTATGGCTATAGCGAGGGCGGTGCTTGAATATGTTGCGGATAAAAAGAAAATAGGCGCAAAAACGCTTTTTGCAACGCATTATCACGAATTGACCTCTTTGGAGGAGGAATTAGAAGGCGTTAAGAATTATAATATCGCCGCAAAGAAAAAAGGCGATGATATTATATTTTTACGCCGAATTGTGCGAGGCGGTTCGGACGACAGTTACGGTATCGAAGTAGCAAAATTGGCAGGCGTTCCGCAAAAAGTGGTAAACCGAGCAAAAGAAATTTTAAAAACTCTTGAATCAGGCGAAAATGTTATTATTAAAAAAGAGTATGTTTCCGAGCAAAACAGTTTTTCTTCAGCGCTTTCGCAGTCGCTTGTTGACGACCTTAAAATGCTTGATGTCAATACACTCACCCCAATCGAGTGTATGCAAAAACTAAATGAATTTGTAAACAGATCTAAAGATATATAAAAAGGTGGGGTATTATTATGAAAAAAATATTATCTATGTTTTTATGTTTGTTAATGGTTGTTTCGGTTATACCTATAATCGGTTTAACTGCAAGCGCTAAAACAGATGGATATTATACTTATACCGTATCAAACGGTAAATCGACAATTACCGATTGCAGTACATCAATCAGCGGTGATATTTCAATTCCATCAACTTTAGGCGGTTATTCTGTAACAAGTATTGGTAGTAGTGCGTTTTACGATTGTGCAGCATTAACAAGCGTAACAATCCCTAATAGCGTAACAAGCATTGGTAGTTGGGCATTTTCTAATTGCACATCATTAACAAGCGTAACAATCCCAAATAGCGTAACAAGTATTGGTTATGATGCATTTTCCGGTTGCGAATCATTAACAAGCATAACAATACCTGATAGTGTAACATGTATTGGTAGTTATGCATTTTCTGGTTGCAGATCATTAACAAGCGTAACAATCCCCGAC
>JAXJVH010000049.1:0-9904 GCA_036308645.1 Acutalibacteraceae bacterium
GCGCAGGACTCCCAAATCCCGATTCTATCGGACGCCTCGGCATTAACGGCAAAATTACCGGCACTCAAAAAATCCTAAAACTTTATTGTTAAAACACAGTGAAAACATTTTTTAAAAACCCTACAAAAACTTGACAGCGACAAACCATTAAAATCCGATTGACTAAACAAAAGTTTTGTGTTATAATATTATTACTGAAACCAAAGGTTTTTCTGCGGTTGAAGTTTTTTTAAAACAATTACTGACATCAAAAAAGTTTACTTTTGCGATAGAAGGCTGTGAATTTTATATTACTATCATTCTACCCTTTTGTCTGCAAAAGGGTAGTTTTTTATTTTAGGAGGAGTTAATGGAAACGAGAGTTGCATTAATCGGAATTATAGTTGAATCTACCGATTCGGTTGAAAGACTAAACGGTATTTTATCCGAATACAGCGAATACATTATCGGTAGAATGGGCGTGCCTTATCAAAGTAAAGGTATGAATATAATCTCGGTGGCGGTTGACGCACCGCAGAATGTTATAAGCACCATTTCGGGTAAAATCGGCGCTTTGCAAGGCATTACCGTAAAGACTGTTTACGCAGGTAAAAAGCAATGAAACACCTTGTTGATAAACTTTATAACACAAGCAATTTAAGCAATGACGAACTTAAAATCCTTATTGAAAATATCACCGATGAGGATATGGAGCATTTGCGAAAAAAAGCACGTCAAAAAGCAGATGAAATTTACGGCAAGCAGGTTTTTGTAAGAGGACTTATCGAATTTACAAACTACTGTAAAAACGATTGCTACTACTGTGGAATACGAGCCTCGAACAAATGCGCCGAACGCTACCGCTTAAATAAAGAAGATATTTTAAATTGTTGCGAACAAGGGCATACGTTAGGGTTTCGTACGTTTGTATTGCAAGGCGGCGAGGATTTGCACTATTCGGACGATGAAATGTGCAATATAATTTCGTCTGTTAAATCCGCCTACCCCGACTGTGCGCTGACATTGTCGGTCGGCGAGCGTTCATACGATACCTACAAACGCTGGTTTGACTGTGGCGCCGACAGATACTTATTACGGCACGAAACCGCCGACAAAGAGCATTACCAAAAACTGCACCCCGAAAAAATGTCTTTTGACAACCGAATGAAATGTCTTGAAAATCTAAAAGAAATCGGCTATCAAACAGGCTGCGGATTTATGGTAGGCTCCCCTTATCAAACCACAGAATGTCTTATAAAAGATTTGCGGTTTATAAAAGAATTTCAACCTGCAATGGTGGGAATAGGTCCTTACCTTTCGCATAAGGAAACGCCTTTTGCAAACGAGAAAAACGGCGAGGTAAGGTTGACATTGATACTGTTAAGCATTATCCGTTTGCTGCTGCCGGAGGTACTTCTGCCTGCTACAACGGCGCTCGGCACAGCGGCAGGCGACGGCAGAGAAAGAGGTATTTTAGCCGGCGCAAACGTAGTTATGCCGAATTTATCGCCTGTTAAAGTGAGAAAAAAATACTCGCTTTACGATAATAAAATATGTACGGGCGAAGAGGCGGCGGAATGTAAATTCTGCCTGACAAACAGAGTAAAAAGTATCGGCTACGAGATTGTAAGCAGCCGTGGAGATAATATAAAATTTATAAGGGAGTAATGAAACTATGTATAATCCAAAATCACTTAAAGCCGAAGAATTTATTAATCACGAGGAAATATTAGACACCCTCGAATATGCGGAGCAAAATAAAAACAATATAGAACTTATCGATAGAATCATCGCAAAGGCAAAAGAATTAAAAGGACTTTCCCACAGAGAAGCCTCTGTTTTGCTCGCTTGCGAAATACCCGAAAAAATCGCCGAAGTTTATGCTCTCGCCGAGCAAATCAAAAAAGATTTTTACGGCAACCGTATCGTTATGTTTGCTCCGCTGTATCTTTCTAACTACTGCGTAAACGGTTGTGTTTACTGCCCTTATCATCATCAAAACTGCCATATTGAGCGTAAAAAACTTACTCAAGACGAAGTTCGTAAAGAGGTTATCGCTTTGCAGGATATGGGACACAAACGCCTTGCTATTGAAGCGGGAGAAGACCCTGTAAACAATCCTATAGAATACATACTCGAATGTATCAATACCATCTATTCCATTAAGCACAAAAACGGCGCTATTCGTCGAGTTAATGTAAACATTGCGGCTACTACCGTTGAAAATTACAGAAAACTTAAAGAGGCAGGTATCGGCACATATATTCTGTTTCAGGAAACATATCATAAAGAATCTTATGAAAAACTGCATCCGACAGGACCGAAACACAATTACGCTTATCACACCGAGGCTATGGACAGAGCAATGGAAGGCGGAATTGACGATGTAGGACTTGGCGTTTTATTCGGACTTGAACTTTACAAATACGAGTTTGCAGGTTTGCTTATGCACGCTGAACATCTTGAAGCGGTACACGGAGTAGGTCCGCACACCATTTCCGTTCCGAGAATAAAACGTGCCGACGACATAGACCCCGACCAATTCGACAACGGCATTTCCGACGAAACATTTGAAAAAATTGCCGCTTGTATTCGTGTTGCCGTTCCCTATACCGGTATGATTATTTCAACAAGAGAAAGCGAAGAAGTAAGGAAACAGATGTTGCATCTCGGCGTTTCACAAATTTCGGGCGCTTCACGAACCTCTGTAGGCGGATATACCGAAGAAGAACGCCCGCATGACACAGAGCAGTTTGACGTTTCCGACCAACGTACGCTTGACGAGGTTGTAAAATGGCTTATGGATTTAGGCTATATTCCGTCATTCTGTACCGCCTGCTACCGTGAGGGCAGAACAGGCGACAGATTTATGGCGCTTTGCAAATCAAAACAAATTCAAAACTGCTGCCACCCGAACGCACTTATGACGCTTAAAGAATTTTTGGAAGATTACGCTTCGCCTGAAACTAAAGCCGTAGGTGAAAAATTAATCGAAAAAGAAATTGAAAACATCGGAAAAGACAAGGTTAAACAAATTGTCCGTGAACGCTTAACAAAAATAGAAAACGGCGACCGAGATTTCAGATTTTAATATAAATTCAAAGCATTTTAAAAGGCTGTCTTATTTCGCATAAGACAGCCTTTGTTTTAGTTTAATATACCTTTGCTATAAAGCAATAAAACTAATTCTGTTTTTCCAAGTTAAAGTTGCACCGAGATAATTCGATTCGTCATAGGTGTAATGAGTAGTTTCAAGGACGGAAGTTTTAAAATCGGATGGATTTTTTGTGTGATTTGTTAGTTTGTAAAAAACAATTAGAGAGATTTATTAAAACTCGGAAACGATTCTCATATATTCCGATTATATTAATACATCGATTTTGTTGTTCTTTTTAAAATCTTCAATTTGAGTATTAAATACCTCTGTTGATTTTGATAAGCCATATTTTCTTTCAAGTTTTGTTCGGTATTTTTCTATACATAAATCTTTATATATGTTGTTTTTTTCATGATTATATGCTTCCTCAACAGTTATATTTTTTAAATAATATAAATAAGATGTTTTTACTTCTCTTGCCGCTTCTATTTGTTGATTAATATAAGAAGTTAAAACTTTATCTGAAATTGATATCCCATTATTAATTGCGATTTGATACATTACTTCTTTATTAACAAATTCATTGATTGCTGTTTCCTTAGCAACTTCTTTGTTGTTTCCATAAGCTTCATACAACCTTTGTTTAAAAAGAACTTCTTTTTTTAATATTTTAAAACAATTAGATTGTATAGCGACATCATCACTATTGTCATTAAAATATTCTTCATAAAACAAGGCAATCTTTTTTTGAATATTAATATCATCTGCTTTGAAAGTCAAACTTTTAGATGTATTGCCAGTTTCAATAATTTTTGATGTATTGCTTGTTTCATTAAAATCTAAATCTCTATTGAAACTTTGACAAGATGAACAACTTGCAATTATAAACGCCGTCAAAACCAAAGCAATAATTTTTTTCATAAAATATATCTCCCGCTATTTAGATATTGCCGTACCAAATCTTGATACTACGAAACTTAAAACAACATCAAAACCATATTTTTATTTTGCAGTAGTTTGTTCTTCGTCTGCTTTATCGTAAAAAATATCAAGCACTACCTGCAAAAGGCCGTCGGTATCAACATCATATTCGGCATAACCGCCCTCGCCCTCTACAACTTTACCGGGGACGGATTTAAACTCTATATTAATATCATTTCTGTCCGAAAAAGCATTTGTGGTAAGATAAGTAATTTTTGAAGCGTTAAGGTCGGTAGTAGAATAAATAGAAACAGTTTCAAAAAGTTCAAGCGGAGTGCCAAGATTGGATTTTGTTCTGGCAATAACCTTTGAGGCAAAAGCCTTGATATAACTTGTCTGCCTTTTGATTCTTGCCAAGTTAGAATCAAGTTTCTTTGTATCTCTGTAGTGAATATAGTCGTAAGCCTCTTGACCTTCAAGGTGAGTAATCTCGGTTGTAGCGTTGCCTTCGCTGTCATAAACAGGAACATCTACGCCGTCTACAATATCATTAAGCAATGAAATACTC
Organism: Acutalibacteraceae bacterium; assembly: GCA_036308645.1. Taxonomy (GTDB): domain Bacteria; phylum Bacillota; class Clostridia; order Oscillospirales; family Acutalibacteraceae; genus RUG11462. The sequence continues at coordinate 4,566 of JAXJVH010000049.1, forward strand.
GCCTTATTAATGGAAAAATACGAATTTATCGGAATATTATAAAGCAATCTTGAAATCGCTTTTGAAGTGTTTTCGCAACTTTTTTCTTTTCCGTCGCCGTAAGCATAAGAAAGACAAGCCTGCATCTTTTTAATGCCGATATACTCGCCTTTTGTACTGTAAACATCAACATCAACCATAGAATCACGATTGATTGAAAGAATAGTGTACTTTTTATCTTTATTATCAATGCAAGCAAGATACAATGCGTCTGCCTGACCGGAAGTTCCTACCTCGTCGGTTTTAATCTGGGTTTGCTCATCCTTATCTATACCCATTAGAAGTATTGTTGTAACATCCTCGTCATATACATAAGTAGTACCGTCTACCTTAACGGTATTACCGTCATCTTCGGTTAATTTTTCAGGGATATTAAGATTAGCTTCAGCATCGGCAAATTGCCCTTTACCATTGTAATACAAATACGCAAATACAGAACCTATTACAATCGCAAGCGCTAAAATCACACAAAGAATAATAAGCAAAACCTTTTTAATTTTTCTGCTTCGTTTTTTGCCTGTTCCGTAATCAATCATATCGTCATATTTCTTTTGGTAATCGGAATTGTTGATTTTTGCGCCTAAAAGCGTCTTTGACGCAGGCTCTTTTCTTTTAAACATCCTTAATTTATTTTGTTTTTTCATCTTCTCTTAACACTCCGACTACTAAATATCTCATGCTCTCTTTGTCTTTGATACACGTGCTTAAAACGATGATTTTATCATCGGTAGTAACGTCCGTATCTCGGACATTTTTATTTAAAGAAAGAGGATTTAAAGTATAATCAATAAAATCTTTAAAAACCTTTTCATTTTTAAAATTAAAAGAATTCATAATATGGCGGTCGTCATACTCAAAAGCCGAGTAAATCTCATATTTAAGCGCTCTGCCCTCGGCATATATCTCTATATATTTGTTATTGTTAAAAAACTCGCTGTCTTCAAACTTATGAAGTTCGTAGAACATAGTACCCATTGTCCAAATATTATGGCCGTAAACTACGGTAACCGGGTCAGACCAGTCGGTTTTATTGCAGTTTTCAATATAAATCACTCCCTGACGGTCGTAATTTTTTTCAATATTTTTTCTTAAATAATAATCATTGCCTTTATTATTCGGCGAAAGAACAGGATAATCAATATTTGTATTCTCTATTTTAATCCACGAAAAAATGTCTTCATTTGTCTTTTTAAGTTTAGCAAAATTGATAGGATTTTCACGCAACTGCGAGGTTGTTGCGGCAGGCGGATTAGTATAGTCTGTTACTACGGATTCACCCTGATTTTTCTGATAATAATCATATATAAAACTACCGCCGCAGAAAATAAGCACCGCTAAACATATTGCAAATACGGCGTACCAAAATTTCTTCACAACAAATTAACCTCACTTTAAAACTCTTTTTTTATAATATGTACTGAATAATTATATCATAAGGCTTATTCTAAGTCAACATTTAAGATTCCATACATTTACATAACCGTAACCTTGAACAATCTACAAATTGTTTGTATAATTTTCACAAAAATTATTAACAATTTTCTATTTGCATTTTGCAATCTGCACTTGATTTTGCAAAAAAATAATGGTAAAATTAAATAAAAGTTTTAACTTTTGTATTTCACACGAAAGGGTGTTTTAATAATGAAAGAATTTAATACTGATAAAATTAAAAATCTTGCCTTGCTCGGTCACGGTTCTTGCGGTAAGACTTCGCTTGCAGAAGCAATGCTTTATGTTGCAGGCGTTACCGACCGCCATGGCAAAGTCTCGGACGGAAATACCGTAATGGACTTTGACGAGCAGGAAAAAAAGAGAAAAGTTTCTGTTTTTTCATCTGCGGCGTCGCTTGAATGGCGAGATCATAAAATTAATCTTATTGACGCTCCGGGTCTTTTTGACTTTGCAAACGGTCAGGCAGAAGCATTGAGAGCGGTTAAAAACGCCGTAATCGTGCTTTCTGCAAAATCAGGTCTTAACGTTGGTTCTCAAAAGGCGTATAAAGCCTGTCAAAAATACGGCGTCAGTACAATTTTCTTTATAACAAAAGCCGACTCCGAACACGCAAATTGTAAAGACGTTATTGCAAATTTAAAAATTGCTTACGGCTCAAAAATTATGCCTGTAATCATTCCTTATGCTTCCGACCGCAAGGTTGAGTGCTACATAAACGTAGTTACCGGACGCACCTGGAAATATGAAAACGGCAAACCGATTGAAATTGATATGCCTGAAGCGGCACGCGACAGATACGACCAAATGTACGGTCTTTTATGCGAAGCGGTAGCCTCTCTTAACGAAGAGATGATGGATAAGTATTTTTCAGGCGAAAAATTTACCGAAGACGAGTTGTTTGCAGGCCTTCGTGAAGGCGTTAAAACGGGAGAAATTTCGCCTGTTTACTGCGGCGCTGCTCAAACTTTAGAGGGTATCGAACTGTTTTTAAATGCGCTTGTTAAAATTCTGCCTAATGCCGAACAGGTCGGCGGCGAATTAGGACTTGATAAAAACGGAGAAGCAGTTGATGTTAAATGCGATAAAAACGGTCCGCTTGCGGCAATCGTATTTAAAACCGTTGCCGACCCGTTCGTAGGAAAAATGTCTTATTTCAAAGTTATTTCAGGCGTTTTGAAAAACGGCGACACCGTTTATAATTCAAGAACGGGCGAAACCGAAAAAGTCGGCAAGCTTATGTTTGTTCAGGGCGGAAAACAGATTGATACAAATCAGATAATCGCCGGAGATATCGGCGCTGTTGCAAAGATGGGCGGCGTTAAAACGGGCGACACACTCTGCGACCCGAAAAACATAGTAACATTAAACGGCGTTGACTTCCCGAAAGCCTCTATTTCTATGGCTATAAAGCCTGTTAAAAAAGGCGAAGAAGATAAAATCGCACAGGCAATGTCAAAAATATGCGAGGAAAATCCGTCGGTTGAGTTTACTAATAATCTTGAAACAAAACAACAGATTATTTCCGGGCTGGGCGAGCAGAATTTAGACGTTGTGGTTGCAATTCTTAAAAACAAATTCGGCGTTGACGTTGTTCTTGAACCGCCAAAGGTTGCTTACAGAGAAACAATCAAGAAAAAGGTTAAAGTTCAGGGCAAACACAAGAAACAGTCAGGCGGTCACGGTCAGTTCGGCGATGTTTGGATTGAGTTTGAGCCTACCGACAGCGAAGACTTGGTATTTGAAGAAAAGATTTTCGGCGGAGCAGTTCCTAAAAACTACTTCCCTGCCGTTGAAAAAGGCTTGCAAGAAAGCGTTAAAAAAGGCGTTCTTGCAGGATACCCGGTTGTAGGTCTTAAAGCCACGCTTGTCGACGGCTCTTACCACCCTGTAGACTCCTCGGAAATGGCTTTCAAAACCGCCGCTTCGCTTGCATACAAAGCAGGTCTTACACAGGCAAATCCCGTATTGCTTGAACCTGTCGGCACTTTAAAGGCAATTGTTCCCGATGAAAATATGGGCGATATTATCGGCGATATTAACAAACGCCGCGGCAGAGTGCTGGGTATGAACCCGCTTGAAGATAAAGAGCAGGAAATTATAGCCGAAGTTCCGATTGCCGAAACATCCGATTTCTCAACCGTTTTGCGTTCCGTAACTCAAGGCAGAGGCTCGTTTACGCTTGAATTTGAACGCTATGAAGAAGCGCCGCCGATGGTTGCTCAAAAAGTTGTTGAAGAGGCAAAAGCCGCCGGAAAAGTTGAATAAACTAAAACTAACATAAAAACAAACGCTAAAAAGAGACGCTAAAACACAGCGCCTCTTTTTGGTTCTATTCCTAATGTTGTGGTTTCAACACATATCGCCTCCCTCTGAGAGGGAGGTGGCACGGCTTTTGCCGTGACGGTGGGAGAGAAAGAATAAAGATAGATATATACTTTGGCTTTTCTCTCCCTCAGTCTCGCTTCGCTCGACAGCTCCCTCGTCAGAGGGAGCCAATCTACACCCCAACTTTTGCAAAAGAACCCTCTTTTTTGTTTATTCAAACTGATTTGTTTATTAGAACTAAAACTTTTAAGGATTTATGCTTGCTAAAGGGAGCATTACCTTTGCTTTAAACAGGTCGCCGTCTATGGTAATTTCCAATTTTCCGTTCATAGCGCCGCACAATTCTTTGGCAATCGAAAGTCCCAAACCGTTACCCTCGTTTGTTCTTGATTTATCCCCTCTTACAAAGCGTTCCGTCAGTTCATCTGCCGAAATATCAAGCGGAGAGGACGAAATATTTTTAATCTCAAACACACCATATCCCGATTCATCAAAAACCGAAATATAAATTCTTGTACCTTTTGCCGAGTATTTTTTTGCATTCGACAGCAGGTTTTCAATGATCCTGAAAGTCTTATTGCCGTCGGCATAAGCCGTAGGCGGATTATCCGGTAATTTCACCTTTATTTCGAGTTCTCTTTTTTCAAACTCTTCGCTCATTTCACCGACCGCCTGAACACAAAGTTCCGATAAATTTAATTTTGTGGGGTTGAGCGTGATGTTTCCGCTTGAAACCTTTGAAGCCTCAATTAAATCTTCAATCAAACGCTTGAGTTTAAGACCTTTTTCATCAAGTACCTTTATATACTCTTTAGCCTTTTCATCTTTAATATCACATTGATTAAGCAAGTCAACATAAGTGATAATTGAAGTAAGCGGAGTTTTTAAATCGTGCGAAACGTTTGTGATGAGTTCTGTCCGAAGTCGCTCGTCTTTAACCGCCTTTGCTACCGCCTCTTTAAGTTCAAGGTTAGTATATTTCATACTTTCCTGCAAGGTTTTAAGCGACTGCGGTAATTTATCTAAATCTTCTTCAAATTCTCTGCGCTCTTTTGCCGCCGCAATAATTTTATCAAGCGAAATAAGATATTTTATCCAAAAAACAGCCAAGGATATATTTGAGCCGAAAAGCACGCATAACGATAGCAATGCTCCGAGTTCCATTCCGTTAGCAACGCAGAAAAAGAGTATAATGCCGAAAACAATATCAACAGGGAATATACAAAGAATAAGCGGAATTGTAGTTTTTTGCAGCTCATTCGGACGGTAAGAAAAAGCAAGTTTTACTGCCGAGAAACCCTTTTTAATTTTTCTTGCAATCCACCTTAAAATCAAGAAACCTAGGCAGTTATGAAGCAGTTTTTTATCCGATTTGCACGCTCTTAAAAGCGAACATAAAAATTCGCTTAACAACGCCCACATTACAAGCGCAACAACGCTGATAATGTAAGGAGCAATACTTATGTAAACCATTTGAAAATTATTATCAAACAACACTACCGTTATTGCGAATACTCCTA
>JAXJVH010000050.1:0-188414 GCA_036308645.1 Acutalibacteraceae bacterium
GTGTTGGTACAAAGCTTAAAATTGCTTTCCTTATGGATAAACATAATACTGTCGGCATCGACTGCGTTGCTATGTGTGTAAACGATATTATTTGTTGCGGCGCAAAACCATTATTTTTCCTTGATTATGTCGCAGTAGGTAAAAACGTTCCCGAAAGAGTGGCTTCTATTGTTTCGGGTGTTGCAGAGGGTTGTGTTCAGTCGGGCGCTGCTTTAATCGGCGGTGAAACTGCTGAAATGCCGGGTTTTTATCCGGTAGATGAATATGATTTGGCAGGTTTTTCTGTAGGCGTTGTTGATAAGTCAAAAATCCTTGATAACAGCACAATAAAAGCAGGCGATGTAATTATCGGTATTCCGTCAAGCGGTGTTCATTCAAACGGTTTTTCGCTTGTAAGAAAAGTGTTCGATGTTGAAAATTCCGATATTAAAACACCTGTTTCCGAATTGGGCGGTAAATCAATCGGCGAAACTTTGCTTACTCCTACTAAAATTTATGTTAAACCTATGACTGCATTATTTGAAAAAGTAACCGTTAAAGCGGTTTCTCATATTACAGGCGGCGGTTTCTATGAAAATATTCCTAGAAGTCTGCCAAACGGCTATACTGCAAAAATAGAGAAATCTGCGGTTAAAATTCTTCCGATTTTTGACCTTATCGCTAAAACAGGCAATATTCCCGAAAGAGATATGTTTAACACCTTTAATATGGGCGTTGGTATGAGCATTGTTGTTGATAAAAACGACGCTGATAAAACTCTTGAAATTTTAAAGGAAAACGGTGAAAATCCGTATATTATCGGTGAAATTATTCAGTCCGATGAGAGAGTGGTAATATGCTAAAAAATATTGTTGTCTTGGTTTCAGGTGGCGGAACAAATTTGCAGGCGCTTATCGACGCAGAGCATAACGGACTTATCAAAAACGGCAGAATTTCACTTGTTATTTCATCAAAAGAGGGCGCTTATGCTTTAAAGCGAGCTGAAAACAACGGTATTAAAACCTGCGTTTTGCCTCGCAAAGATTACGCAGATAACAAATCCTACAGTGAAGCATTGTTAAAAGTGCTTGAAAAAGAGCAGGCTGATTTAATAGTATACGCAGGATTTATGACTATACTTGATGAATGTGTTTGCAAAAGATACGAAAACCGTATGATGAATGTTCATCCTGCACTTATTCCGTCTTTCTGCGGAAAAGGTTACTACGGTTTGCACGTTCACGAGGCGGTGCTTGAAAGCGGCGTTAAAGTAACAGGCGCTACTGTGCATTTCGTTACACCTGTTTGCGACGGCGGACCTATTATTATTCAAAAAGCCGTTGATGTTAAGAACGGCGATACACCTGAAATATTGCAGAAAAGAGTTATGGAAGAAGCGGAATGGAAGATATTGCCGAAAGCCGTTTCACTTTTCTGTGAGGATAGGATTACCATTAAAGACGGCAAAGCATATATTGATTATGAATAATACTGAAAAATTCACAGGTAAAGCAGAAAATTATTCTAAATTCAGACCCGTTTATCCTAACGAGTATATTGACTATTTAAAATCTTACGCAAATTTGTGTGAAAAATCTATTGTTGCCGATATCGGAAGCGGAACAGGAATATTGACAAAACAGTTGTCAATGGAATGTAATACTGTTTATGCGGTTGAGCCGAATTTGGATATGATAAATAAAGCAAAATTTGATTTAAAAGATTTTAATAATATTATATTCTTTGATACAACGGCAGAAAATACGGGAATTCCAGAAAATTCGGTTGATTTAGTTACAGTCGGACAGGCATATCACTGGTTTGACAAGATAAAATTTTTTGATGAGTGTAAACGGTTTTTAAAATCAAATGGATATGTTTCGCTCGTTTGGAACAACCGTGATATAAAAAGTGATTGTATTAATGAAAACTTTAAAATTTTAAAAAAATACTGTCCCGATTTTAAAGGATTTAGCAGTGGAACTGATTTTTCTCTGTTAGATACGGAATTAAATGATTTTTTTGATAGTTGTTTTGAAATTAAAGAATTTAAAAATACATGCAAAATTGAACGTGAAGGGTTTATCGGAAGATGTCTTTCATCTTCTTATGTGCCAAATGATAACAAGGATTTAATTTATGAATTAAATGAAATATTTGATAGATTTTCAAAAAATAATATGCTGGATTATCCATATATCACGAGATCGTATACCGGTAAGTTAATGAAGGAGGACTAATTAAATGAAAAAAATTGATATTTATGAGGAACTTAAAAATAACGATTATCCCGGCAGGGGAATTGTTATTGGTAAATCGGAAAACGGTAAAAACGCCGTTACTGCTTACTTTATTATGGGTAGGAGCGTAAATTCGAGAAACAGAGTTTTTGTTGAAACCGAAGACGGAATTAAAACCAAAGCGTTTGATCCGTCGCTTCTTACTGATCCGCATCTTATTATTTATTCTCCTGTAAGAGTGCTCGGTAATAAAACTATCGTTACTAACGGTGATCAAACCGATACGATTTACGACCTTATGAATCAGCAGCAAACCTTTGAACAGTCGCTTCGTACAAGAGAGTTTGAGGACGACACACCGAACTTTACTCCTCGTATTTCAGGCATAATGAAAGTTGATAACGGCAGTTATAACTATGCTTTATCAATTTTAAAATCGAATGACGGCGACCCGTCGTCTTGTCAGAGATTTACTTACTCATACAACAATCCGAAAAACGGCGAAGGACATTTTATCCATACATATCAAGGCGACGGAAATCCGCTTCCGTCATTCTGCGGTGAGCCTAAAAAAGTAAGTATTCCTAATGATATTGACGCTTTTGCAAATGACCTTTGGAACGCTTTGAACGAAGATAACAAGGTATCGTTATTCGTAAGATTTATTGATATTGAAAGTGGAAAACAAATAAGCAAAATCATCAATAAAAATAAGTAAGGAGCAGTAAAAAATGAAAGAATTTGAATTAAAATACGGTTGCAATCCCAATCAAAAGCCTTCAAAAATCTATATGGCTGACGGAACAAATTTACCTATTGAAATTTTATCGGGCAGACCGGGTTACATAAATTTTCTTGACGCTTTTAACAGTTGGCAGTTGGTAAAAGAGATAAAATCGGCGTTAAATTTGCCTTGCGCCGCTTCTTTTAAGCATGTAAGCCCTACAAGCGCCGCTGTCGGTACGGTTTTACCTGAAAAATTAAAAAAGGCTTGTTTTGTTGACGATATTGAGGGACTTGATGAGTCGCCGCTTGCTTGTGCCTACGCAAGAGCAAGAGGTACTGACAGAATGAGTTCTTTCGGTGATTTTATTGCTTTGTCAGACGTTTGTGATGTTACAACCGCGCTTTTAATTAAAAGAGAAGTTTCAGACGGCGTTATCGCTCCGGGTTACACCGAAGAGGCTCTCGAGATACTCAAATTAAAGAAAAAAGGCAATTATAACATCATTAAAATTGATGAAAACTACGTTCCTGCCGAGAAAGAAATTAAACAGGTATTCGGCATAACCTTTGAGCAGGGAAGAAACAATTTTAAAATTGACGAAGAACTGCTTAAAAACATTGTTACTGAAAATAAGAATATCCCTGAAAGCGCAAAAAGAGATTTGATTATTGCGCTTATCACTTTAAAATATACGCAGTCAAATTCGGTTTGTTATGCGGTTGACGGTCAGGCTATCGGCGTCGGTGCAGGTCAGCAGTCAAGAATTCATTGTACTCGTCTTGCAGGAAACAAGGCCGATATTTGGCATTTAAGACAGCACGAGAAAGTCTTAAATCTTCCTTTCCTTGATTCCGTTCGCAGAGCAGACAGAGATAACGCTATTGACGTTTATATTTCGGAAGACGACGAAGATGTTTTGGCAGACGGAATTTGGCAGACTTTATTTACCGAAAAACCCGAACCTTTTACAAAAGAAGAACAAAAAGAATATTTATCAAAAATAAGCGGTGTTGCTTTAGGTTCTGACGCATTTTTCCCATTCGGTGATAATGTTGAAAGAGCGGCAAGAAGCGGCGTGTCATATATTGCTCAACCGGGCGGTTCTATAAGAGATGATAACGTTATCGAAACTTGTAATAAACATAATATCGCAATGGCGTTTACAGGTATGAGATTATTCCATCATTAATCTATCGGAGGAATTTTTTATGAAAATAATGGTAGTAGGCGGTGGCGGTAGGGAACACGCTATCATCAAAAAATTAAAGGAAAATAAAAAAATAACTGAAATTTTTGCTCTTCCGGGAAACGGTGGAATTGCAAAGGACGCAACCTGCATTGATATAAAGGCTACGGATATTCAGGGAATAACCGATTTTGCAAAAAATAATAAAATTGATTTTGCGGTTGTCGCACCTGACGACCCGTTGGTTTTAGGTGCAGTCGACTCGCTTGAATTTATAGGAATTCCTTGTTTCGGGCCGAAAAAAGACGCCGCTATTATTGAGGGAAGCAAAGTTTTTTCTAAAAATTTAATGAAAAAATACAATATTCCTACGGCGGCTTATGAAGTGTTTGATAATGCTTGCGACGCTTTGAAATATCTTGAAACTGCACCGATTCCTACTGTTATAAAAGCCGACGGTTTGGCGCTCGGCAAAGGCGTTATTATTGCTATGACTCGTGAAGAAGCCATAGACGGCGTTAAAACTATTATGCAGGACAAAGTATTCGGTGAAAGCGGAAACAAGGTAGTTATCGAAGAATATCTTGAAGGTCCGGAAGTGTCTGTGCTTTCCTTTACAGACGGACAAACTATTATACCTATGATTTCTTCAATGGATCATAAACGCGCTTTAGACGGTGATGAAGGACTTAATACCGGCGGTATGGGAACCGTTGCTCCAAATCCTTATTATACCAAAGAAATAGCCAACGAATGTATGGAGAAGATTTTTAAACCAACAATCGAGGCTATGAATAAAGAGGGCAGAAGCTTTTCAGGATGTCTTTATTTCGGACTTATGATTACTAAAAACGGTCCTAAAGTAATTGAATATAACTGCCGTTTCGGCGACCCCGAAACCCAGGTGGTTCTTCCGTTGCTTAAAAGCGATTTATTTGAAATTATGCTTAAAATTGCCGATAAAAAGTTGCATGAAGCAGAGGTTGAGTTCAGCGATGAATATTCCTGTTGCGTAGTTATGGCGTCAGAAGGCTATCCGAAAAAGTATGAAACAGGCAAAGAGATAACAATGCCTGATGATAAAAATATTTATGTTGCAGGCGCTAAACTTGATAACGGCAAACTTATGACTTCGGGCGGACGTGTACTTGGCGTTACAGAAATTGCCGATACGCTTGAAAATGCAATTAATAAGGCTTATGAAACAGTAAATGAAGTTTCATTTGAAAATGCTTACTACCGCAAAGACATCGGGCAGAAAGCATTGAAAGCATAAGGAGGAAATATCTTGGTTTACAGAATTTTTGTAGAGAAAAAGGACGGACTTCAGAATGAGGCAAAGTCTTTAAAATCGGAAGTTAATAAATTATTGCAGATAAAAGGTCTTAAAAATCTTCGCATTTTAAACAGATATGATGTTGAAAATATTGATAAAGATTTGTTTGATTACTGCAAGACAACTGTATTTTCAGAGCCTCAACTCGATAATATCAGTGATGAAATCGAAAACGACAGCGATTATATTTTTGCCGTTGAATATTTGCCGGGTCAGTTTGACCAGAGAGCCAATTCTGCCGCAGAATGTATTCAGTTGATTTCAAAATCCGAGCGTCCTGACGTTAGAACCGCAAAAGTTTATATGCTTTACGGCGATTTAACCGATGAAAATATTGCTGAAATTAAAAAGTATGTTATCAATCCTGTTGAAGCAAGAGAGGCTTCGCTTGAAACGGTTGAAACTTTAAAAACAAATTACGAAATCCCTACAACCGTTAAAACCTTAAACGGTTTTTGCGATTTGTCAAAGGATAAACTCACAGAATGGGCAAATGAAAATTCGCTTGCCATGAGTTATGATGATATTGAATTTTGTCAAAATTATTTTATTTCGGAGCATAGAGATCCTACTATCACAGAAATTAAAATGATTGATACATATTGGTCTGACCATTGCCGTCATACAACGTTTTTAACTACCATCGACAGCGTTAAATTTGAAGATAAACTTTTACAAAAAGCGTATGACGATTACCTTGATACAAGAAAAGCATTAGGCAGAACAAAGCCTGTTAATCTTATGGATATAGGCACTTTGGCGGCAAAATATCTAAAATCAATAGGTAAACTCGATAAACTTGATGAATCCGAAGAAATAAATGCTTGTACTGTTAAGATTGATATTGATATTGACGGTGAAACACAAAAATGGTTATTGCTTTTTAAAAACGAAACACATAATCATCCTACTGAAATTGAGCCTTTCGGCGGTGCGGCAACCTGTATAGGCGGTGCAATCCGCGATCCGCTTTCGGGAAGAAGTTATGTTTATTCGGCTATGCGTGTCACAGGCGCTTCTGATCCTACTATTCCTGTTTCTCAAACGCTTAAAGGCAAATTACCGCAGAGAAAGATTGTTACTACCGCCGCTAACGGCTACAGTTCTTACGGCAACCAAATAGGTCTTGCAACAGGTCTTGTGGATGAGATTTATCATCCGGGATATGTTGCAAAGAGAATGGAAATCGGTGCGGTTATTGCCGCGGCGCCTGCTGAAAACGTACGCAGAGAAAGACCTGATCCCGGTGATATTGTAATTTTGCTCGGTGGTAAAACAGGACGTGACGGATGCGGCGGTGCAACAGGCTCGTCTAAATCACATACATTGGAATCTATAGAGAACTGTGGTGCTGAAGTTCAAAAGGGTAATGCTCCCGAAGAGCGAAAACTCCAAAGATTATTCAGAAACAAAGAAGCTTCGTTACTTATAAAAAGATGTAACGACTTTGGTGCGGGCGGTGTTTCTGTTGCTGTCGGTGAATTGGCTGACGGTCTTGAAATTAATCTTAACGCAGTTCCGAAAAAATATGACGGTCTTGACGGTACTGAACTTGCTATTTCCGAATCTCAAGAAAGAATGGCTGTTGTAGTTGAGCCGAAAGACGTTGAGCGTTTCTGCGAACTTGCAAATGAAGAAAATCTTGAAGCAACAGTTGTCGCAACCGTTACCGAAAATCCTCGTCTTGTTATGAAGTGGAACGGCGAAACTATTGTTGATATCAGCCGTGAATTTTTAAATTCAAACGGCGCTGAAAAGCATATTGATATTACACCCGAAAACACAAAGGATTATAACAAGCAAATAGGCGGCGGATTTAAAGAAAATATGAAGTCTTTAAGTTCTGACCTTAACGTTTGTTCAAAACGCGGACTTTCTGAGCGATTTGACTCAACAATCGGAGCAGGCACCGTATTTATGCCGTTCGGCGGAAGAAAACAACTTACACCTATTCAGGCTATGGTTAATAAGATTTCCGTAGAGAAAAAGGATACAAAATTAGCTTCTGTTATGGCTTACGGTTATAACCCTTATATTACAGAGGCAAGTCCTTATCACGGCGCTTATCTTGCAGTAGTTGAATCAATTTCAAAGTTAGTTGCCGCAGGCGCAAAGTTTGAGGACGTTTATTTAACTTTCCAAGAATACTTTGAAAAACCGATGACCGACGGTAAACGCTGGGGTAAACCTTTATCTGCGTTACTCGGTGCATTCAGCGCTCAAAAGGATTATGAAATCGCCGCAATCGGCGGTAAAGACTCTATGAGCGGAACATTTGAAGATATTGACGTTCCACCGACATTGGTTTCTTTTGCAGTAACCACCGAATGTGTTGATAACATAATTTCAAATGAATTTAAGTTGCCTTTAAGCAAGGTTGTTATGCTTTCACCTGAATATGATGAAAACAATTTACCTGTTGTTACTTCTCAAAAAGTATTGTTTGAAAAAGTTACTTCGCTTATGCGTGAGGGTAAAGTGCTTTCCTGCTACACTCCTACATTCGGCGGTGTTGCAGAAGCGGTTCTAAAAGCCTGTATGGGTAACGGTTTAGGATTTCAATTTGATGAAAACCTTAATATTGAAGATATTTTCGGATATAAGTACGGTTCATTTATACTCGAACTTTCAGATGACGAAAATATCGGAACACTTGTCGGTTATACTTCTGCTGATGAAGAACTTACTTACAAAGGCGAAAGCGTTTTAATGAGTGAACTTTGCGGCGCTTATGAAGATAAACTTGAAAAGATTTTCCCTTGCAATATTGAAACTGAAGAAAAACAGATAGAAAAAATTTCTTATTCTGTTGATACTCATATTTCTTCAAACATCAAGATTGCAAAGCCGAAAGTACTTATTCCGGTATTCCCGGGTACTAACTGCGAATATGATACCGCAAAGGCATTTGCAAAAGCAGGCGCAGAACCTGAAATTTTTGTAATCAATAACCTTACGGCTTCATCAGTTGCAGAATCTGTTGACAAATTTGCCGGTTTAGTTAAACAATCACAAATTGTATTTATCCCCGGCGGTTTCTCCGGCGGTGACGAGCCTGACGGCTCGGGTAAGTTTATTACCGCATTCTTTAGAAACGAAGCTATTAAAGAACAGATAACCGAATTGCTCGAAAATCGCGACGGTTTAATGGGCGGTATTTGCAACGGCTTCCAAGCACTGATAAAATTAGGTCTTGTTCCTTATGGCAAAATTATTGATACAGACGCCGGTTGTCCGACTTTGACCTATAATACAATTAACCGTCATCAGTCTAAACTTGTTCGTACAAGAGTTGCTTCGAATAAATCTCCGTGGCTAAAAAATACCAAAGTAGATGAAATTTATACAGTACCGATTTCTCACGGCGAAGGCAGATTTATTGCAGACGAAAAATTAATAAGAGAATTGATTGAAAACGGTCAGGTTATCACTCAATATGTAGACCTTAGCGGTAATCCGACAAATGATATTGCTTTTAACCCTAACGGTTCTGACTTTGCAATTGAAGGTATTTGTTCGCCTGACGGTCGAGTATTCGGCAAAATGGGACATTCAGAGCGTATAGGCTACAGTCTTTATAAAAACGTTGACGGTAATTATGATATGGGATTGTTTAAATCCGCCGTTGAGTATTTTAATTAATAGTTAAGACTATGTACTGAAACTGCATTTTTCAAAGTTTTATACTTTGTTAAGTGCAGTTTTTTGTATTATATTTTCGAATTTATTTGTATTTAATCGGTATATGCCGAAATGTAACTTGACAAATCAAATATTTAGAGTTATACTAAATTAGTAACAAAAATGTAACTATTTGGAGTACAAAAATGAAAAAAACGTTATCATTATTAATAATTTTAATAATATTTTGCGGTACAATACCTGCGATCGGTATTTCTGCCGATGCTCAAACAAGCAACAGTTCTGCTTCTTCATCTTCAACATCTTCTTCAGCAACTAAAACCACTTCTTCGGTGCAACCGTCGGGAAAATATTCAAGCAAAGTTCAGGTTGACATTCCAAAATCTTTCAAAGCAACCGAAAAATTAAACTATGTAAAACTTTCTTGGAAATGCAATTCCAAAGCAACAGGATATATAATTTCAAGAAGTACCGACAAGAATAAATGGGAATTTTTAACTACTGTTACTGATAATAAAACGGTTAAGTATATTGATAAAACCGCTAATGAAAATATTTTATATTATTACAGCATAAAAGCTTATGTAAAAAAGGGGAAGACTAATTATTTCAGCAAGGTATCAGATACTATTCCTATTTTCTTCGGACCTAATTTTCACATTGCTTCTTATAGCGATTCGGCAAAGTTAAAATGGAATAAAATCTCGGAAGCCACAGGATATGAAGTCTATTTTTCGGAGAATAGAAATAATTTTAAACTTTTAAAGAGATACAAAAAGAATACATATCTTTCTTATACCAAAAAGGATATTTTACCTTATAAAAAGAATTATTATTTTTATATTACTGCATATAAAACAGTAAACAACAAAAGAAATTGTATTTATACTTCAAACATTATAGAAACTTCGGATACTGCCTGTTTGATTAACGGATCTGTTGATAAACCCGTTAGCAGTTATATTACCAAAAATGTTCAAGGTAAAAAGTCAAGCAGTTACAGTTCCCAAATATCAAGTAATGACAAAAAAATAATTAAAAATTTTAATGCTGAATATTTCTCAAGCGATATGCCCGCTTATGATAAAATATATTATACTTTTATGTTTATACATGAAGAAATTACATACGCTACCGGCGCCTTGTGGTCAAAAATAGGTGATTCTACTTATGTAGACGCAATTTTCAATAAAAAATTAGGTCAATGCGCTCAATACAACGGCGCAATGGTTGAATATTTAGTCAATCTCGGTATTAATGCCAAACTCATTATGGGATACAGAGGAACATCTGTTAATAACAGATGGCAGCATTTTTGGGGTGAGGTTAAACTGAAAAACGGAAAAACTTATGTTTTGGAAACAGGTAACTACGGTAATGACGGTCCTTGGTATTATTTTTTCACACCGTATAAATATACAAAAAAATACTTAAAATGCGGAAAATATGTAAGCGGAATAAAAGTTTAAAGGTTAGCCTTTAAACTTTTATTCTTTTTTTGCGCCTTCACAAAACGCTTGTATTGATTTTATTTCTGCATTTTTAAAAAAGTACAAAGTGTCGGTTAAATCTAAAACAAAGCAGAAGAGTAAAAAGAAAGTAACAATGCTCGGAAATCCTTTTAAGAAAAGTATAATACTGTCCGAAACCGAAAGAAGTATTATTGAAATCAATCCCCAAACAATTGAAAAACTTAAACATATATTTCCGTTAAAATTAAATTTATTGTCAGAATAATCCCAAAATTTAATTTTATAAGCAGTCCTAAAGAAATCGTTAAATAAATTTTCTACTGCCGAACAAACAATAATTCCTGCAATAAAATATAATATTATATTGTTGTTTAAAATAGGTTTTATTGTAATTAATAATACAGCACCTATTCCGTATACAGGGCATAACGGCAAATATTTCATAGTCTTTTTGTTTATAAATTTGCCCTTAATAAACAGAGTGAATATACATTCAAATATCCACCCTAAAAACGAGAAAATAAAAAAACATAAAAAATAAGTCAACTTAAACCACCGCAAATATTTTTGCAGATTTTAAGTTGACTTATTCTTATTTACATTGTTTGATTATTTCTTCGGCAACCTTTATTCCGTCAACTGCCGCAGAAGTAATACCGCCTGCATATCCTGCACCTTCACCGCATGGATATAAACCTATTATTTCAGACGAAAATGCATCATTTCTTAAAATTCTTACAGGTGAGGAACTTCTGGTTTCAGGACCTGTTAAAACTGCATTTTTATCTGCAAAACCATTTAATTTTTTATCTATCAAAAGAATACCTTCTTTAATAGATTTTGCGACAAATTCAGGCAGTACCGTATTCAAGTCGCACGGAACAACGCAAGGAAGGTAACTCGGAATAACTTTTCCTATATTGTTGCTTTCGCCATATAGAAAACTACCGAGTGTTTGTGCAGGCGCTTTGTAAGATGAACTAACCGAAAACGCCTTTTTCTCGATTTCACGTTGGAATTCAATGCCCGCAAGGACATGTTTGCTCGGAAAATCATCCGGCGTAACATTTACCAAAACGGCGCTGTTAGCATTTTCGCCGTTACGTTTATAATTGCTCATACCGTTTGTAGCAATCATTCCTTTTTCACTTGCAGCCGCAACAACATATCCGCCCGGACACATACAGAAAGTGTAAACCGATCTGCCGTTTTCAAGATGAACTGCCGCTTTGTAATCGGCAACAGGTAAATTTGGATTGTTGAATTCATTGCCGTACTGAATTTTATTAATGAGTTCCTGCGAATGTTCTATTCTTGCTCCAACGGCAAAAGGCTTTTGTCTCATAGGCACATTTTGCTCATATAGTGAATAAAATGTATCTCTTGCGCTGTGACCGATTGCGAGAATTAAATTATCGCATAAGATTTCCTCGGTTTTGCCGTTGTTTTCAACTATGGCAGAGTGAATTTTTCCGTTGTAAGTTGTGAATTTAAGAAATTTTGTGGAAAACCTAAATTCGCCGCCGTTTTCTTCAATATATTTTCTGAAATTTACTATTACTTTTCTCAAAATATCCGTACCGATATGAGGCTTTTGTTCTATTAAAATTTCACTAGGCGCTCCGAATTCTACAAAAGTTTCAAGTACAAGGCGTATACGTGAATCGGAAATTCCTGTGTTTAATTTTCCGTCCGAAAACGTACCTGCTCCGCCTTCGCCAAATTGAATATTTGATTCGGTATTTAAATTAGCGCCGTTAAAAAAATCTTCAATAGATTTTATTCTGTCTTCTATTTTTTCGCCTCGTTCAACTATAATCGGGGTAAGACCGTTTTTAATCATAATATAAGCGGCGAAAAGTCCCGCAGGTCCACTACCTACTATAACGTTTTTACATTGCTTATTTTGAACCGCAATAAACTGATATTTTCCTTTTTTATATAATGAAATATCGTTAGATTTAATTTTTTTTAAAATCTTGTTTTCGCTTATATTAAGCGATGCTTTTACACTTAAAACAAATTGAATCTTATCCTTTTTTCTTGCGTCCAATGAACGCCTGATAATCGAAAAATCTTTTATATTATTAATATCGGTTTTAAGTTTTTTTGAAATTTCTTTCAAAATATCCTGATTTGTATATTCTGGATTTACTTTTATATTATTAATTTTTATCATACTTGTTCACCTATTGCAGATTTTGCGGCTAAATAGCCTGAAGAAAAAGCCCATTGTAAGTTATATCCGCCGCAATCTCCGTCAATATCAAGAATTTCACCGCAGGCAAATAACCCTTTTTGCAGTTTTGATTCCATTGTTTTTTTCTCAAAATCGTCAGTTAGAACTCCTCCTGCGGTTACTTGTGCATTTTGAAATCCGTTTACACCTGTAACTTTAATTCTAAAGTCCTTGATTTTTTCAGCAATTTGCATAATTTGATTTTCATTTAGTTCGTAGGCGTCTTTGTTGAGTTTAAAGCCGCAGGATTTAACAATCACCTGACCGAGTCTTTTATTTAAAAATAACGATAACAAGTTTTCGCAAGTTAAAGGATAGGTAAAAGGTGCGTCTAATACTGATTTTATAAGGGAAAACACCTCGTTTTGGCTTTTTTCATTCATAAAATCAAGTGAAATACAGCAATTTTTATTGTAATTTTTAGCGGCAATACGGGATAACTGAAATATCGGCGGACCCGACAAGCCGTAATCGGCAAATAACACCTGACCGAATTCTTCACGAATTACTGTGTTATCAACAAAGATTTTACAGTTTGCGTCAGCCTTTATACCTTTTAGTTGTTTTACAAATTCCGTTTCGGTTTTTATTTGAGTAATGGCAGGGTAGAGGTGAGAGGTTTTATGTCCAAAATGTTCGAGTAATTTATAACCGCTTCCGTCCGAGCCTAAATGCGGACTTGATTTTCCTCCGCAAGCCACAATAACTTTATCAAAAACTTGATTATTAATAATAAATTTATTGTCTTTAATTTTGATTTTTTCAATTTTTATTCCGCATTTAATTTCAGCGCCGAGCATTTCACACTTGAGCCTTAAAAAATCCAAAACCGTTCCTGCTTGTTCCGAAAACGGATAATATTTATCGTTTTCTTTGCGTAAAATCAGTCCGTTTTCAGCAAAAAAATCAATCAAATTCTTTTGATTAAAATTCTTAAGAGCATATAATGCAAAACCTGCGCTTTCACCGTGATAATGAGCAGGTTTTATGCAGTTTTCATCTGAAATTTCTGCGTCGGCAAATTCATTTGTAATATTGCATCTGCCATTACCCGTGGCAAGTATTTTTTTGCCCACTCTGTTTAACTGCTCGAAAACCGTAACTCTCACATTACTCTTTGAACTTAAAGCAGTAATTGCGGCAAAAAGTCCTGAAGCCCCGCCGCCTATTATTCCTAAATTAATCATTTGTGTTTCCTTTTTTTATTCTTAAAATTCCAAAAATTATTGAACTTAAAGCAATAATCAATGCAGCAATTGATAAAACAATAAATACAGTATTTAGATTAAATGAAATTTTTACTGCTAATACAATTAAACCGATAAACCATATACAACCTATAATTATATTTACAACAAAATAATAGATTTTTGAAGACGAAGTATCAAGTTTTTCTGTTGCGTTTATCATAAAATGTTCGCTGAAAATGAGTGTTAAAAATATTAAAGGAGCAAGAAAAACGCTGTTTGTTACAGATGTAAAAGCATTTATAATAAGCGCTACAGACAATATAAGAATAATTCCCTCAAATATTCTGTATGAATATTTTTGAAACTTTTCTTTTTTATAAAACAGTCCGAATAAAACCAGTAAAACGCCCAAAACGCAGGCCATGGTTATTACCGAAAGGATTATTGAATTATACTCTAATTTTGAAAGATAATAATTCTGGACAAAATTCAGCATAATTTCTGTAACATAAAAATAAATTCCGAGGAACACAAAATATACAGCAGCGTTAATTTTTTGAAACGAACTACACTTTTTAAATAAAATATAACATATTAGAGTTATTGCGCACAGTACAATTCCGCCGACGCAAATTATGTGAAACAACGATTCAAAATTCATTTTTCTTCTCCGTTCTTTTATCTTTTTGTTAAGTTTAACACTTTGTTGAGAAAAATTCAATATAATTTATTCTTATTTAAACTCATTTCTCATAGTTTCTAATGCTTTTTTCTCAATTCTGCTTACATACGAACGGGAAATTTTCAATCTTTTTGCGATTTCACGTTGTGTAAGTTCGGGATTACCGCCTAAACCATATCTTAATATAATTATTGTTTTTTCTCTTTCATCAAGTTTTTGTGCAATTACTTTATATAACTTATCTATTTTCAATTTTAATTCTATATCATCTACAATATCATTATCATCGGAAATAATGTCAATAAGCGACAATGTGTTGCCGTCTTTATCCATATCTACCGGGTCGGACATATAGACATCGCCGTTTGTCTTTTTTTGAGAACGAAAATACATCAATATTTCATTTTCAATACATCTTGAAGCATAAGTGGCAAGTTTTGTGCCTTTGTCGGATGTATAAGAATTAATGGCTTTAATAAGACCTATTGTACCTATTGAAATTAGGTCGTCCTGTTCATATCCGACAGAATAATACTTTTTTATAATGTGTGCCACAAGTCTTAAATTATGTTCAACAAGTTTATTTCTGGCGTTTGTATCACCGGTCTCTTCAAAAATTTTTATATATTTTTGTTCTTCTTCTTTTGAAAGGGTCGGGGGAAATTCATTTGCTTGGTTTATGTGCAAAATCATAAATAAAGAATTTAATGCCGCTTTAATAAACTCTAAAATCATAAAATCACCTTAAATACTTTTTATTAAATTGTATGAATAAAAAGATTGTACGTATAAGCAAATTTTTGTTGTAATATTAAAGAAAATATGTTATTATAAATCCTACAGAGGTGAGAAGCGGATGAATATTGAAAACGAAAAAAAATTAATGTTAACCCTTGTTAAAAACGGTTTAAACGGTGAAAATGAATCTGCTGCATCTAATGAAATTGATTATAAGAAACTATTTGAAATAGCCGATAAACATTCTGTTAATATGCTTTGCCTTGACGGTGCAAAGCATATTGTTGATAAAATACCAAGCGATATTTATTATGATTGGATTTATTTTGCCAGCAGAAAAATGACAATCAACGAGAATGTTCTTAAAATTCAGCAAAAATTGACCGAAATTCTTGAAAATAATAATATTTCTTATTTTATTTTCAAGGGATTGTGTTCTGCCTCGTATTATAAAAAACCTGAATTGCGTGAACTTGGAGATATAGATTTTTATGTAGACTTTTCAGATTTTAAAAAGGCTGATGAGTTATTAAAAAACAACGGATTTAAACTTGTTTCAACTGATGATGATAAGCATTGGAATTATAAGTATGATGATGTTGAATTAGAAATGCATCACGGTTTTTGGGATATGCCTGATAATCAATGTGTTGACTTTTTGTTGGATATTATTAATTCTTCTGCCAATCAACCTAAAAAATACAAAATAAAAGATTATACTTTTTATGGTGCAAATACAATTGCACATTCAGTTATTTTGGTGATTCACATTATTAATCATCTTCAGCAAGGCGGTATAGGCGTTAGACATATTTGTGATTTTGCCGCTTTTCTTAATAGCGATGATTTTAAAAATAATTATGACGAAATAATTAAAATATACAAAAAGGGCGGTATATTTAAAACAGCACAGGCTACAGCGAAAATTTGTTCATTATACTTGGGTACGCCTGAATATGATTTTATTAAACATACAGATGAAAGACTGCTATCTGATTTTTTGGAAGACATATTAAATAGCGGAAATTTCGGAAGATTATCAAAAGAAACATATCACGGCAGCGCCTTATTTACCACAAATAAAACACAAAACAGCAGTTTTTTTAAAAGTATGTCTTCGTTTTGTAAGAATTCATGGGCGCCTTGCAAGAAGCATAAAATACTTTTAATTATTGCTCCGTTTTATATAGGCATTAAGTATTTTTTTAGAGCAATTACAGGCAAACGTCCTAAAATTAACCCTATTAAATACACAAAAACAGGTGTAAAAAGGGCGGAATTATATAAACGCTTGGATTTTTTTGAGGAAGATTAGATTATGTTCTATAACGAATATTCTGTTAATATTAAAAAAAGCATATTCAAACACAGTTTATATATAGGTATCGCTCTGCTGATTTCTGTTGGTATTCAATTAATTTTTTCTTTTGTATCTATGTCTGTTTTGGCATTTAACGGGTATGCAATAGATGAAATATTACAAGCATTTACCGATACTTGGAGCGGATATTTACTTAATACTATTACTATTGTTTTTATATGCACTGTTCCTTTTTTGATTTTACGTCCGCTTAATAACCGACCTGTTTATGAGATTTGCAGTTTTAATTCTCCTAAAAAAAGCCTTACTTTCCCATGTGTTGTTTTTGCTTTCGGCGGGGCGATGTTTGCAAATATTTTTACAAGTTTTTTTGTCACATTTCTGGAAAACTTTTTTGGATTTGAGGCTACTCAAGGTTCAATAGGCGACAATTCATTTAACAGTCCTATTGAATTTGTATATACAATAGTATGTGCGGCATTGGTTCCCGCATTGTTTGAAGAATTTGCTTTTAGAGGCATGATTATGGGTTCGCTTCGAAAATTCGGTGATATGCCGGCAATACTTGTTTCAGCATTGATTTTTGCTTTTTATCATGGCAATTTTATTCAGATTCCGTTTGCTTTTTTAGTGGGCATTTTTTTAGGACTTATTGTAGTAATTACAGATTCAATATGGCCTGCTGTTATTGCACATTGTGTAAACAATATTTTTGCGGTAATAGCAATTTCTATATCAAACGATTATCCTATGTTTATTTCAAAATTATTTCTTTTAATAATTTTTTGCGGAATTATCGCTTTAGTTGTTTTGGTTAAGAAAAAAGCCTTTTCAAATATAGAAAGAAAGACCACCGTTGTAAGCGGTCAATCAAAATTTTTAAGAATGTTATCATCACCTACAATTGTAATTTATTTTATAATTATGATTGTTATGGCGTTAATGAATAAGGCATAAGTATGAATTATGATTATTTTATGCAAGAAGCTTTATCTCTTGCTAAATTAAGTTTAAATGAAAATGAAGTTCCCGTCGGCGCAGTTATTGT
The DNA here is from genome assembly GCA_036308645.1 of Acutalibacteraceae bacterium. Lineage (GTDB taxonomy): Bacteria > Bacillota > Clostridia > Oscillospirales > Acutalibacteraceae > RUG11462. The sequence goes on from JAXJVH010000050.1 coordinate 17,801, forward strand.
GAAAGACGGAAAAATAGTCGGCAAAGGCAGAAACAGAAGGGAACAGTTAAAAAACGCATTATCGCATGCTGAAATAGAGGCTATAAACGACGCGTGTAAAAATTTATCTTCTTGGAGACTTGAGAGTTGCGACTTATATGTTACTTTAGAGCCTTGCCCAATGTGTGCGGGTGCAATAATTAATGCAAGAATAAATAAAGTTATTTACGGCGCAAAGGATAGTAAAATGGGTGCTGTAAGTTCGATTATTTCAATGTTTGACCTCGATTTTAACCACCGCCCAAAAGTTGTTTTTGGCGTTATGGAAAATGAATGTTCAGAGATTTTAAGTGATTTTTTTAAATCATTAAGATAATTATTTAAGAAATTTAGAAGGATGTAAATTTATGAAACTTGGTATTGTAGGATTACCGAATGTCGGTAAATCAACTCTTTTTAACGCAATTACAAATGCCGGCGCTTCTGCCGCAAATTATCCGTTCTGCACAATTGAACCTAATGTGGGTATGGTTTGTGTTCCTGACGAACGATTGGATAAATTAGCCGAAATGTTTCAGCCTGATAAGTTAACCCCTGCCGTTATTGAATTTGTTGATATTGCAGGTCTTGTTAAAGGTGCTTCTAAAGGCGAAGGCCTCGGCAATAAGTTTTTATCGCACATAAGAGAAGTTGACGCAATAGTTCATGTTGTAAGATGCTTTGAAAATGATGATATTGTTCATGTTGACGGCTCGATTAACCCTGCAAGAGATATTGAAACAATTAATTTAGAATTAATCTTTTCCGATATTGAAATGGTTGAAAGAAGAAAAGATAAGTCAACAAAGTTATTAAAAGGGGACAAGTCTTTACAAAAAGAAGTGGATTTTCTAACACGTCTTATCGCTCATCTTGAAGAAGGAAAACCTGCGCGTTCTGTTGATATGGATGATGATGAAAAAGAAATTTTAAAAACTATTGCTCTTTTATCATCAAAGCCGGTGATATATGCTTGCAATATGAGTGAAGATGATTTTACTTCGGGAATCGAAAGTAACGAAGGATTTAATGCGGTTAAAAAAATTGCACAAAGCGAAGGAGCAGGGGTATTGCCTATTTGCGCCGAACTTGAATCTCAATTAGTTGATATGGACGCAGAAGAAAAATCAATGTTTTTGAGCGAATTGGGACTTGAAAGTTCAGGACTTGACCGCCTTATTAAAGAGTGTTATTCTTTACTCGGACTTATTTCTTATCTTACTGCAGGCAAGCCGGAAGTTCGTGCTTGGACGATTAAAAAAGGCACAAAAGCGCCCGGAGCAGCCGGTGTAATTCATTCTGACTTTGAAAAAGGTTTTATAAGAGCAGAAGTTGTATCTTATGAGGATTTAATAAAATACGGCTCGATGGCAGCCGTAAGAGAAAAAGGTTTACTCAGAAGCGAAGGCAAAGAGTATGTAATGAACGACGGAGACGTTGTGCACTTTTTATTTAATGTTTGATATATTTTTAGGTAGAAATATTGACAATTGTTCCAATTTAATGTATAATGTTTTTGTTATAATCAAGGAGGATTTATTGTGGAAATAAATATTTTTGAATTAATTAATCTTTTAATCAGAAGACTGTGGATATTGGTTTTATCCGCTTTATTATGTTCTGGTCTTGCATTTTGTTACAGTTTTTTCGGCTTGACGCCTTTATATACCTCTACGGCTACTATTTATATTAACAACTCAACCGTGTCAAACTATGAAAATAAGATTTCATCATCTGATATTTCTGCTGCCGAATCTCTTGTAAACAACGTTGCTACAATAGTTGAAAGCCGTTCGGTTCGTAATCTTGTATATGAAGATTTAGGTAGAACCAAAACACAAGAAGAACTTAAAAATATGCTTAGTGTAGAGGTTAAAACCAATACTGTAATGGTTGAACTTTCGGTTCAGTGTGATAATGCTGAAGACGCACAAAAGATTGCTGAGTCTTATGTTAAATGTGCAAAAACAAGAATCATGGAAATTATAGAAAATTCCGGTGTTTCTGTTGTTGATGAACCGAATCTTCCTAAAAAAACTTCATTCCCAAACTATAATACATACATTATTTTAGGATTTTTAGCAGGTTTAGTGATTTCTGCAGTTGCAGTTGTTGTTGTTGATATTCTTGATACAAGAATCGACTCTGCACAAGATTTTGAAGAAACATTCCCTGATATTTCAATTATCGGTATTATTCCAAATATTGAGGAGATGTAATTATGTCAAAAAGAAAAAATAACAGTTCAAGATTTACAAAGTTTGCTATTATTAATAAAGACACTTCTTTTAACGTAACTGAGGCTTTTAAAGCCGCAAGAACCAATCTTATGTTTATGCTTGATTCTAACAGTGATAAAAATTCCATTGTTTTTACAAGTTATGCACCGCTTGACGGTAAATCTACCACTTGTCTTAATCTTGCTATAACTTTTGCACAGACAGGCGCAAGAATTCTTGTAATTGATGCGGATATGAGAAAACCTTCTATTCACAGATATATGAAGATTCAGTCAAAGCCGGGGCTTTCCGAAGTTCTTGCAGGTATTGCTGATGATAAGCCGTGTATTTATAAAACAGATGTCGAAAATCTCTTTGTTTTACCATCCGGCACAGTACCTCCGAACCCTACGGAATTACTCATTTCTGAAAATATGGAAAAACTCATTGATAATTGTTCTTCATTATTTGATTATGTTTTTATTGATACTCCGCCGCTCGGTCTTGTTACAGACGCGGCAATTGTAGGCTCTAAAACGCTTGGTATTATCAATGTTGTAAATTGCCAACGTTCAAGAAGCGAGGATATTGAAACTATCAAAACTACTATTGAACAGGCAGGTATTAATTTCATCGGTTGTATTATTAATGCCGTTCCTTCTGCTACAAATTCCAGAAAATATTATGCAAAGAATAATGATTACGCATATAATTATGGTTATGTAGATTATTATAAAAGGTATTCGGAAAATCAATCTAATGATGAAAGTGCAGTTTCAGAGTCCGAAGATAAACAATAATTTGGTGAAAATATGATAGATTTTCATGCTCACATTTTACCTTGCGCCGATCATGGCAGTGATAGTGTAAGTACTTCTTTAAAACAGATAAGTTTGGCAAAAAAAGCAGGTATTTCAACTATCATTGCAACCCCTCATTTTTATATGAATTCCAATTCTTTAGATAAATTTGTTGAACGAAGAGAAAAATCATATAATCTTTTGACCGATGCAATGAAAGAATGTGGATTTAATATTGATATTTTTAAGGCGTCTGAAGTCAGTTTGCAGGTTGATTTATTTAAACTTGAAGATTTAAAACCGCTATGCGTTGAAAAAACTAACTTTATGTTGGTTGAAATGCCTATGAATGTTAATTGGACTAATTGGCATTATGACGCAATTGATGAATTGATTGCAAGAGGTATTGAGCCAATTATAGCCCACATTAACAGGTACTCATCTTTTTATCTTGAAAAGTTGTTTGAAAAAGATATTTTGTTCCAAGTTAATGTTGAGGCATTTAAATCATTGTCTTCAAAATTACGCATTTTGAACTTTTATAAAAAAGGTTACGTTAATCTTTTGGGTTCTGATATCCACAGTTTTTCAATGGATACTTATGACACTTTTAAAAAATACTGTGAAAAATATCCAAAAATGTTTGAAACCTCAAATATCAATGCAATTAAAATATTAAATTCAAGAAAAAACGGTAATTAAGGTTTTATCCTTAATTACCGTTTTAGTATTATAAAAACATAATTTTCATACAATTATATGAAAGCGGTGTTTTTATGATTAAACTTAATAGTTTTTATGAAAAAGAAATAATATCCATAATTGACGGAACAAGACTCGGAGAAATTTCGGATATAGAAATAGAAGAATCAAGCGGAAAAATCATATCCTTAATTCTTACGGGAAAACTGCGCTTTTTCGGTCTTTTCGGACGAAAAGACCCGATAATAGTACCGTGGGAGAGCGTAAGGGTTATAGGCGAAGAAACAGTTTTGGTAGATGTAAAAACCGATATAAATTATTCAAATAAACATGGCATCATACGGAGTTTTCTCGATTAAAATTTGCAAACCAAACATTGTTTACTTTAAATTCTTTTTGATTTAAGTAATTTAAAATTCCTGCGTCTGTTTTAAAATTAAACTTTAGTTTATATGAATACAAAGCCTGATGAACGAATCCGTTTTTTCTGTCAACAGCGTTTTTTCCATATTTGCCGTCGCCGACAAGGGGATGACCAATATGAGCAAAATGCGCTCTGATTTGATGCGTTCTTCCTGTTAATAATTCGATTTCGAGTAAAGACATTCCGTTAAATTCACGCAATACTCTATATTTTGTCTTTATTTCTTTGGAATTTTCAGACGGTTTATCAAAAACTTTTACAATATTTTTGTCTTCATTTTTTCTTAAATATCCGATTAAAGTATCTTCTTTTTCGGTTAATGTTCCGTGTATTAAGCATAAATAGAATTTATCAAGTTCTCTGTGCTTTATTTTTTCATTTAATATTCTTAATGTTTCGGAGTTTTTGGCGGCAATTACAATTCCGCCTGTGTTTCGATCAATTCTATTGGCTAAAGCAGGAGTAAATGACGCTTCTTTTTTTGGATCATATTCGCCTTTTTCATACAAATAACGTTGTATTCTTGTTATTAAAGTATCTCTAAATTCTTGATTATCAGGGTGAACTATTAATCCTTCGGGTTTATCAATAAGTATGATGTTTTCATCTTCATAGATAATATTTAGTTTTTTTGAAGCATATAAAAAATCATAAACAGTAGGAACAGCCTCAAAAAACTCATCATTAATATACATTTCAACCAAATCGTTGACTGATAATCTGGTAGAAATTTCTGCTCTTTTTCCGTTAACTTTTATTCTCTTTAATCGAATATATTTATACAAAAGATTTTTAGGGAGCAACGGAGCGGCTTTTTGAACAAATTTGTCTAAACGTTGGTTAGCGTCATTCTTATTAATTAAAAAACTTTTCATTTTACCTCATTAAAATACATTTCTTAAAATTCCAAAAATTATTAATATAATAATTATAATATAAATGATTATATCAAATACTTTACCTAAATTCAAGTTCCCATTTTTAATATAAACATATACAGCTCTTATCAAAATTACTAAAAATAACGGCAACATAATTAAGATTGCGGGATTATAATAAAAAGCAGATTTAAAATCTAATCTTAATAACGATAAACACATTCTTGTGATACCGCAACCCGGACATTTCAAACCTGTTATTATATTGAATATACAGGGAATACCGAAACCTATATAATAACAAAAAAGAGCATAGGCTAATAATACCGATAATACAATCAGTATAAAGCCTATTGCTCTTTTAATGCGTTTAGTCATAATTAATTATTGAGCCATATTATTCAAATCACTTTGAATTAAAGCGTAGGCTACAATATCAAGACCGAATAAAGAAAGTACAAGATATAAAATGCCTGAATTAGAATCAGTAGGCATTCCTCGCATTGCTTTTGCTTTGTTTATCTTTTCGCCTGCTTTATACATCCAAAAAAGAAGATAAATACCGCAAGTAACAATGGATAATAAGAATACCATACCGCCGGATGTAGCCTGTGGTTCATCGGCTGCGATGTTCAGTTCGTTAACCAAGCAAATGAACCAATAGATACCGTAAATACCGCAGGTTATGATGGTAAGCACAATACTAATTCCGATATTTCTTTTAGTAATCATTTTAATTCCTCCTAAAATAAAAAACTAATCAGTTAGTTTTTAGTTTCAATCAAACCGTATTTTCCGTCGTTACGTTTATAAACAACGCTGATTAAATTTGTATCAATATTTTCAAAAATGAAGAATTGATGTCCAATCAAATTCATCTGTAAAATTGCTTCATCAACCGAAATTGCCTGTAAATAAAATTCTTTTGAACGAATAACTTCAAACTTCTCGTCTTTTCCATCTTCAAAATCAATCGGCGCAAATACTTCGTCGAATGAAGTTGAGCGAAGCCTTTTCTCAAGTTTTGTTTTCTGCTTTCTGATTCTTCTGATGATGTTGTCATAAGAATTATCAAAAGCGTCGGTCAAATCCACTTGAGTATCTTCGGCTCTGTAAACGGTAGATTTATCTTTTATGGTAATCTCTGACTTTACGGTATTGCTTTCTAAAATAAACTTTACGGTAACATCTGCATCGTCAGAGAAAAAACGTTCAAGTTTTGTCAGTTTTCTCTCAATATGCTCTTTTGAACTGTCTTTTAACGTCACTTTTCTTAAAATGTAGTTGGTTTTCATAGTATCACTCCTTGGCTTAGATAAACGGAATTAATTAATTTTAATTCCAAATTTATTATAGCATTAAAGAGCATATTTGTAAATAGTTTTTATATAAATTGTATAAAAATTTTATAAAATTACCGTTTTGTGTCGTGTAACATGACAACCAATGTTTACAGCAACAGGTAATCCGGCAATATGGGTAGGGAAGTACTCAATATTGACTTTTAAAGCGGTAGATTTTCCCCCGAATCCCTGCGGACCTATATCAAGGGCGTTAACTTTATCTAAAATATCTTTTTCAAGAATTCTGTAATATTCGTTTTCATTTTCACTTTCGCTGCGGCAAAGCGCTTTTTTTGCAAGATAAGCGCATAATTCAAAATCGCCGCCTATACCTACGCCGATTACCATAGGCGGACAGGGGTTGGCGCCGGCGGTACGTACAACATCAACGACTGTATTTATTACGGTTTCGCGAGTTGCGCTGGGAGTCAGCATTTTAACGGCGCTCATATTTTCAGAGCCGAATCCTTTTGGTGCAACAGTAATTTTAATTTTATCTCCGCTAACGATTTTTGTGTGTATAACAGCAGGCGTATTATCGCCTGTGTTCACTCTGTTAAGCGGGTCGCACACAACAGATTTTCTTAACAACCCGTTGATATATCCGTTCCTCACACCGAGATTTACGGCTTTTTCAAGTTCACCGCCTATAACGTGAACATCTTGCCCGATTTCTAAAAATACAACTGCCATTCCTGTATCCTGACAAACGGGTATATCAAGTTCTTTAGCGGCAATTATATTTTCGTAAATATCGTTCATAATTGACTTTGAAAGAAGATTTTCTTCCGAATTCCTTGCGTTTTTAACACAATCAACAATTTCGGAAGGCAGATTTTTATTTGCTTCTATACATAAGTTTTCAATGGTTTTGCTTATTACGCTACATTCAATTTCTCTCATTTTTTAACACCTTTATTATATTAAAAAATCGGCTTAAATAAGCCGATTAACAATTTATTTTGAAGAACGGCGAGGTCTTCTGGTTTCTGAATTTTTATGCTTTAACTGTGAGAATTTTTCCTCGCTTGATTGTTTAAATTTTGCCATCATATCTTCAAAAGACTGCGGTTCTGCAGATTTCTTTATACCTTTAAATGTATTAAAGTTTTCATTTTTTGCTTTTTTTTGATTGTTTAAAGGTTCTTGCGTTTGCTTAATAGATAAGGATATTTTTTTTGGGTCAGAACAATCTATAACTTTTACTTTAACTTTATCGCCAACAGAATAAATGTCATTTATATCCTGAACAAAAGAATTGGAAACTTCCGAAATATGCACAAGTCCCGATAACCCTTTCTCAATTTCAACAAATACACCGAATTTTGTTATGCCTGTGATTTTAGCCTCTAAAACTGAATCCTTTACAATCTGCATATAAATATAATTTCCCCTTAAAATTATTTTTTAGTTGCCTTTAATATCTTCATAAATTTCCTCGTTTGCATATACAAATCCGAGTTTTTCTCTTGCAGCGCGTTCCACAAGTTCGTCATGAGAACCATTGTTTAAAAGCGACTCCAACTCATCGTTGGAAACCTTAATTTCGCTGATTTCAGCTTGTTTTTGGGATAAAATTTTTCTTGAAGAAATGAGCTGTGTTTGCAGAGAAATCATTGAATACACAAGATAAAATGCAAGTAGGACAATTGAAACTTTAAAAACAACACGCTTGCTTGCATTATTGGTTTTATTTTTTCTTTTCATAATAATCCTCTGAATAAATTTTATAGAACCATTATACAACATCTATTGCTTGCGTTTCAAGGATTTTTTTGAAATTTTATTAAAAATTTTATCAAAAAATCCATTAATTTTGTTTTCAATTAAAGAAATTCCGCTTTTTAAGTGCATAATTATTGCTTTTTTAATGAATAAATTTATTTTTACAATAATTTTTACGACTGTTTTTGATATGTATTTTCTAAAAAGTGCAAATCCTATTATCTCAAATATTAATACAAACCATCTTATTTCGCCTTTTACGCAGATATACAACAATAAATATGTTAAAACGGCTGAAATAATGCTGAATAATATATCTTGCACGACAATCCATGCATCGCTTGATTTAAAAGCAATTCTATAAGATTTAAATAAATCGTAAATTAGAGAGACAACCGCTCCGAATAATAAACTTATAAATACGGAGATTACATCTGATAACGAATCTATTGTCATTACTTAAATATCCTTTTAAATACTGATGTACCTTTTGATGTTTCGTTATAAATCAGCCCAAAGATATTTCCGGTAATTTTCATATCTCCTGTATCTATATCCATTTTCGCAATATGTAAATTGTCGCCTTTAATTGTAAGTTCACCCATTTCGGATTGAAGAATTATTATATTTTCGTCAAAATTTTCTACCGATTTAATACCGCTTATATTCAAATTTTCTCTGTTTTCCATAATTATATTGTGTATTGTTTTTTTACTTGAAAAATTTGTTTCACTCATTAATATCACCTGTTATTATAAGTATGAATGTGTAATAAATTATATTACTTATGCGCTTGAATATTGTGATGTTAAATTATTACTCTCGTCATAAGTTTATCAACACGGTTAATGCAAATTACTTATAAAAAACACTTGACAAAGCGGGTAAGATGTGTTAATATATCGTTACAACAAAGAAGAACCGTCCGGTTCTCGCCTTGTGGCTTTATCTTAACAAGGCAAATTTTTTACCGCTTTTTGTATAATTCTGCGGTTTTCAGTCGGACGGAAATAATTCCGTCTTTTTTTGTTGTAAAATTTATCGGAGGTGTTTAACCATCAGTAAAAAAGAGCATTCCATTAATGAAGAAATCAGAGATGAAAAAGTAAGACTTATAGGGGCAGACGGAGGTCAACTCGGTATTGTTTCATCTGCCGAAGCTTTGAAAAAGGCTGAAGCCGCAAACCTTGACCTTGTAAAAATTGCGCCTCAGGCTGAACCGCCTGTATGTAAGATTATGGACTATGGTAAGTTCAAATTTGACCAGGCTAAAAAAGAAAAAGAGGCAAGAAAAGCCCAAAAGGTTGTTGAAACCAAGGAAATCAGATTAGGTCTTAATATTGACGTTCATGATTTCAATACTAAATTAAAACATGCTCAGCGTTTTATTGCCGGCGGCGATAAGGTAAAAGTATCTATTCGCTTTAAGGGACGTGCTATCGGTCATACCGAAATCGGTCTTGACACTATGAACAGATTTGCTGAAGCATGTAAAGAATTTGCTGCTATTGAAAAACCGGCTAAAATGGAAGGCAGAAATATGCTGATGTTTTTAGCACCTAAGAAGAATTAACAATATTTGAGGAGGACTACAACAATGCCAAAGATCAAAACACATTCCGGTGCAAAAAAGAGATTTAATCTTACTAAAAACGGAAAAGTAAAAAGAGCACATGCTTTTAAATCACACATTCTTAACAAGAAAACAACTAAAAGAAAGAGAAATTTGAGAAAAACTGCTATGGCTGATAAAACCAATACAGCAGCTATCAAAAAACTTATTCCTTATAAATAAGATTAATTCAAATTTTCGCCTGAATATAGAAAGGAAAGATAAACAATGGCAAGAGTTAAAGGCGCGATGATGACTCGCAAAAGAAGAAATAAAACTTTAAAATTAGCTAAAGGTTACTTTGGTTCTAAACATAAACTTTTTAAAACAGCAAAAGAAGCTGTTATGAAATCAGGTCAGTATGCTTATATCGGCCGCAAACAGAAAAAAAGAGATTTCAGAAGACTTTGGATTACCCGTATTTCTGCTGCTTGCAAAATGAACGGAATGAATTATTCAACATTCATTAACGGACTTAAAAAAGCAGGTATCGGCATGAACAGAAAGATGTTGGCTGAAATGGCTGTTTCTGACGCAGCAGGTTTTACAGCGCTCTGCGAACAGGCTAAAGAAGCATTAAAGTAATATGATTTTCGTGCCCGGAGTCAAAATGTCTTCGGGTGCGTTTTGTTTATATTTTTTATAATTTATTCGGAATTCGGTGTTGATTTTGAATTTAATTTCAAGTAAAAGCAATACTAAAATTAAAGAAACCGCAAAGCTGTTTTCTTCTTCAAAGGCAAGAAGTCAAAACGGCTTGTTTGTGATTGAGGGCATTCGTTTGTGCTTTGACGCATACTTAAGCGGCGTCAAAATCAAAACTGTTTTTGTAACCGAAAACTGTCTTGAAAAATGTAAAAATGACGCTGAAAAAATCATCAATGTTGCTGATGAGAGTTATATCGTCACACCGGATGTGATTAAGCATATTTCGGATACCGTTTCACCGCAAGGCATTGTTTGCGTTTGCGATTTTATTAATGCCGAAATTAAAATTAAAGATGATTTAAAAGCGGCGGTTTTATTTGAAGTTTCGGACCCTGCAAACGTAGGAACTATCAGCCGTACAGCCGAGGCTTTCGGGATTGATATGCTCATAGTTTGCGGCGGATGTGATATTTATAATCCAAAAGCGTTAAGAGCGTCTATGGGTGCTTTATTCAGATTGCCTGTGATTAATTTTGATAAAGACGAGGTTTTTGAATTTTTTAAAGCAAATAATATAACATCGTATGCGTCGACTCCTATAAACTCCGCTAAAAAGATAACGGAATTATCTTTTAAAAGAAAATCGGCAATGCTTATCGGAAACGAGGCAAACGGACTTAGCGCCGAAATAATAGAAAAATGCGATTATGCAGTTACTATTCCAATGCCAGGACGTGCGGAATCTTTAAATGCGGCAGCCGCAGCTTCTGTATTGCTTTTTGAAATGGTGCGTGATAATTTATGAAAAACGCGGTATATTGGATAGCATTACAGAATATTTTAGGTTACGGCGCTAATGAAATTTGGGATATTCTCCGTAGTTTTGATGATGTAAGTGAACTTTTCGATAAATCTATTAAAAGAAACGATGTAAAATTTTTAAACGATAAAAAATTCAAAAAACTTAAATCTTTTGATTTGAAAAAAGCACATTCGATAATTGATTATTGTGATAGAAAAAACATTGAAATCATTACGGTGGAAGATGAAAAATATCCTGTAGTTTTAAAAAGAATTTATAATCCGCCCGCTGTAATTTACGTTCGAGGTGAGTTGCCTGACGTTGATCATAATGCGGGAATCGGAATGATAGGAACCAGAAAGGCTTCTATGAATTCTATGATTGTCGCCGCAACATTGGCTTACCGTATTTCGCAAGCAGGTGCGGTTGTGGTAAGCGGCGGAGCAAGGGGTATTGATTCAAAATGCTCTCAAGGCGCACTATTTGCCAAAAATCCTTCAATAATCGTTCGTCCTTGCGGATTAGATTATGATTATCTTAATTCTTTAAGTGATATTCGCCGACAGGTTGAAAATTGCGGCGCAATTATTAGCGAGGTACAACCGCTCGGTCGAATTGAGCGTAATGCATTTCAAATAAGAAACAGAATTATTGCGGCGCTTTCCATCGGCATAGTAGCAATCGAAGTTCCTGAAATAAGCGGTGTTTCAATTACAATTAATTATGCAACTGAATTCGGAAAGGATATATATGTTGTACCCGGCGATTTAGCAGATGAAAATTATCGAGGTTCAAATAAGCTTTTACAAGACGGAGCGACGCCTGTATATACGCCTGCTGACGTTTTAAATGAGTATGCTTGGAATTATCCGCTTGACCTTAATAATGCGGGAATACCTATTTATGAAGATGATATTTATTTAAAACTTCAGAAGAAATACAGTAAAAAGCCCGGGAGCGAAAAAGTCGAACCCGAAATACAGGGCAAAAAGAAAACTTTCACTTCACGTGTGAAGAATAAAATTTTAAAAGAAAATTCCAATAAAAAAACAAAAATTAAAGATGAAAATGATAATGTGAAAAAGGTGAAGTTATCGGAATTGCCTTTTTCCGCTGATGAAAATACCAAAACAGTTTATAATTGTTTTAACAACAGGGCTGTTTCTGTAGATTATATTTCCGATAAAACAGGTCTTGACGCGGCGGATGTAATGTTTGCGCTGACAGAACTTGAAATAAACGATGTTATAAATTCACTGCCCGGAGGCAGATTTGAAATCAAATAAAACAGGAGAGAATTATGTCTAAACTTGTTATTTTAGAGTCACCCGGAAAGGCTAAAACGGTAAAAAAGTATTTGGGTTCCGATTATGAAGTAGTTGCTTGTATGGGACACATTAGAGATTTGCCAAAGTCTAAAATGGGTGTTGATATTGAGAATAATTTTGAGCCTAAATATATAGAAATGCGTGACAAAAAAGATATTATAAAGCAACTTCGCTCAAAAGCGTCCGAGGCAGATTATGTTTATCTTGCAGGGGACCCTGATAGAGAAGGAGAGGCAATTTCATGGCATCTTTGCTATGTTTTGGGGCTTGATGTTAATGATAATAACAGAGTAACTTTTAATGAAATTACTAAAAAAGGAGTTATGGAGGGTATCGCAAATCCAAGAAAAATAGATATGGATTTAGTAGATGCTCAACAGGCACGTCGTGTACTTGACAGAATTGTCGGATATAAATTAAGTCCTTTTTTATGGAGAAAGGTTAAAAGAGGTCTTTCGGCAGGTCGTTGTCAGTCTGCGGCACTAAAAATTGTCGTTGACAGAGAAAAAGAAATTAGGGCGTTTGTACCTGAAGAGTTTTGGTCTATTGACGCCGTACTTACAAAAGGCAGAAGTAATATCGAGGCTCATCTTGCAAACGATAAAGACGGTAAAAAAATCAAGATTTCCGATGAAAAAGGCGCTACAGAAGTTCTTAATGACTTAAACAATGCGGAATATGTTGTTTCAAATGTAAAAAAAGGAACAAGAAAGAAACAGCCCGCACCTCCGTTTATTACATCAACTTTGCAACAAGAAGCGTCAAGAAAGTTAAATTTCAACGCACAAAAAACAATGCGAGTAGCACAGACTCTTTATGAAGGCGTTGAAATTAAAGGTCAGGGCGCTATGGGTTTGATTACCTATATGCGTACTGATTCTTTAAGAATTTCCGAAGAGGCAAGGGCGGCAGGTAATGATTATATTAAATCAACCTACGGCGAAAAGTATTTGCCCGAAAAACCGCGTTATTTTAAAGTAAAAAAAGGAGCTCAAGACGCACACGAGGCTATCAGACCTACCAATCCTGCGCTTGAGCCGATTAGCATAAAAGATTCGTTAACAAACGACCAATTTAAACTTTATAAACTTATTTGGGAAAGATTTATCGCTTCGTTGATGACCGAGTGTTTGCAAAATACCGTCAGTGTTGACATTGACGCTAACGGATATACCTTTAAAGCAAGCGGATATACAGTCAAATTTGACGGATTTACCTGTCTGTACGTTGAAGGAAAAGATGAATCCGAAGAAAGTGCAAAATCACTTCCGGATTTAGCAAAAGGCGATGTACTGAAACTTAAAAAAATCACGCCTAATCAGCATTTTACTCAACCGCCGGCGCGTTTTACCGAGGCTTCATTAATCAAAATGCTTGAAGAAAGCGGAATAGGAAGACCGAGTACATTTGCTACAACAGTAACCACTATCATAACTCGTGAGTACGTTGAAAGAGATAAAAAAACTCTTGTGCCTACAAAACTCGGTGAAGTAGTTACAGATTTGCTTTCAGAGTTGTTTCCCGAAATCGTTGACCAGAAATTTACCGCTAAAGTCGAATCCGAACTCGATGACGTTGAGTCAGGCGATGAAGAGTGGAAAAAGATGCTCGCTAAATTTTATAAAAGATTTGATAAAACGCTTAGCGCCGCCGAAGAAAAAATGGACGGCGAGCGTGTAAAAGTTCCCGAAGAAGTCAGCGATGTTATTTGCGAAAAATGCGGCAGAAATATGGTTATCCGTTCAGGCAGATTCGGTAAGTTTTTGGCATGTCCGGGTTATCCTGAATGTAAAAACACAAAACCGATTGTTACTGAAACACCGGGATTTTGTCCGAAATGCGGTTCAAAAATTATTGAAAGAAAATCCGGAAAAGGTTATAAATATTTTGCCTGTGAAAAAGGCAAGGAGTGCGGTTTTATGACGTGGGATATTCCTACTGCCGACACTTGCCCGAAATGCGGTAAAACATTGTTTAAACGCAGAGGAGGTTTAACCGTTTGCAACAATGAGGGTTGCGACTATGAGGTTAAAACCGTTTTAAAGAAAAAGGCGAAAAAAGATGAATAAGGCTTATGTTATCGGTGCAGGACTTGCAGGTTGCGAAGCGGCATATTATCTTGCACAAAACGGCGTCGAAGTAACTTTGTTTGAACAAAAGCCGTTAAAACGCTCTCCTGCACATCAAATTGATACATTCGCCGAACTTGTTTGCTCAAATTCGCTTAAAGCAATGAGATTAAACAGCGCAGGCGGACTGTTAAAAGCAGAAATGCGAATTTTTGGCTCAATTTGTCTTGATTCCGCAGATAAATGTGCAGTTCCTGCAGGCGGTGCGCTTTCGGTAAACAGGTATGATTTTTCAAAAATTATAACCGATAAAATTAAGAATCATAAAAATATTAAAGTAATCTATCAAGAGGTTACGGAAATTCCTAAAGACGCACCTGTAATTATAGCAACAGGACCGCTGACGCAAGGAAAATTTGCGGAAACAATTTCTGAACTTACAGGCTCGTATCTTTCGTTTTTTGACGCCGCCGCTCCTATTGTAACTGCTGAAAGCATAGATATGAATAACGCTTTTACTCAAAGCAGATATGACCGAGGAAGTGCTGACGATTATATTAATTGTCCTATGGATAAGCAGGAATACGAAACGTTTTATAATGAACTTGTTAATGCCGAAAGCGCAGAGATTCATTCTTTTGATAAGCCTAATGTTTATGAGGGTTGTATGCCGATTGAAATAATGGCAAAACGAGGCGCCGATACTATGCGTTTCGGGCCGCTAAAGCCTGTAGGACTTACAAATCCAAAAACAGGCAAAAGACCATGGGCAAATTTACAGTTGCGAAAAGAAAACAAAGAAGGCAGTTTGTATAATCTTGTCGGATTTCAGACTAATCTAAAATTCGGCGAACAAAAAAGAGTTTTTTCGTTAATACCTGCTCTTAAAAACGCTGAATTTGTAAGATACGGCGTAATGCACAGGAATTCATTTATAAACTCTCCTAAACTTCTTGATGAAAATTTCAAACTAAAATCATCTGAAAATATTTGGTTTGCAGGGCAGATTACAGGAGTCGAGGGGTATATGGAATCTGCTATGAGCGGTATTCTTGCGGCGGTTTCGGTTTATAATTATTTAAGCAAAAAAACGCAGTTAATTTTGCCGAAAACCACAATGTGCGGTGCTTTATCAAAATATATAAGCACTGATGATAAGAAAAATTTTCAGCCTATGGGCGCTAATTTCGGAATTTTACCGCGTGACGGAGTAAACATTAAAGACAAGCAGGAACGGTATATGATAATTGCTCAAAAGGCAATTAACGATTTAAAAAACGCTTTAAATTAAAATTACCTTGAATTAAATTTATACATAACGGAGAAATAATTATGAAAATTATAATTGACGCATTCGGAGGAGATAATGCTCCGCTTTCAAATATAGAAGGCGCAATTTTGGCGAAAAATGAGTATAATGTTGATATTATACTTTGCGGTCATGAAGAAAAAATAAAGCAATGTGCAAAAGAAAATAACATCTCTTTGCAAGATATTGAAATTATTCATGCAGATGAAGTTTTTGACATTCATGACGACCCGAATTTATTGCTTAAATCAAAAAGCAATACCTCTATGGCAGTCGCTTTTAAAGCAGTAAAAGACGGCAAGGCAGACGCTGTTATCAGCGCCGGCTCGTCAGGTGCGGTTCTTATGGGCGGTACATTTATTGTTAAACGAATTAAAGGTGTAAAACGGCCTGCTTTTGCCTCTGTTCTTCCGACTGCAAACAAACCTTATATGCTTATAGATATGGGCGCTAATATTGAATGCAGACCTGAAATTTTAGTACAGTTCGCACAAATTGGCAATGCTTATATGAAAAATGTTATGGGCATAGAAAGTCCGAGGGTAGCTCTTGTAAATATCGGAGCAGAAGATACAAAAGGCGGAGAATTGCTTGTTGAAACATATAAAAGATTAAAAGAAACCGATTTAAACTTCATCGGAAATGTTGAACCGAGAGATTTGCCCGACGGCGCTTGTGATGTAGCGGTTTGCGATGGATTTACCGGAAACGTAATACTAAAACTTACCGAGGGCGTTGCTTCTACCATGATGAATTTGGTAAAAGGAATTTTATCAAAAAATTTGAAAAGCAAATTAGCGGCTGCTATGATTATGGGCGGTCTTAAAGAATTAAAGACAAAGTTTGATTATTCAGAGTATGGCGGAGCGCCTTTAATGGGCGTTCAGGCTCCGGTAATAAAAGCACACGGAAATTCCGACGCAAAAGCGATAAAATCTGCAATAAGACAGGCTATTGAATATACAAAAACAGGCGTAATCGCCGACATTGAAGAGTCATTAAAAGGTGAAAAATAAAATGGATAAGCTTGAAAAAAGCATCGGCTATGAATTTAAAGACAAGAGTATATTGAATTTGGCGCTTACTCATTCTTCGTATGCAAACGAACTCGGTGATCAGGCAAAATGTAACGAAAGATTGGAATTTTTAGGAGATTCCGTTTTGTCAATTATAGTTTCAGATTATTTATATAATAATTTTGAAACTCCTGAAGGCGAACTTACAAAACTTCGTGCATCGCTTGTTTGTGAAGAGGCTTTATTCGATTTTGCAAAACAAATCAATTTGGGCGACTTTATAAAACTCGGTAAAGGAGAATACCATAACGGCGGTAACAAACGTCCGTCAATTCTATCCGACGCCTTTGAAGCGCTTCTTGCCGCAATGTATCTTGACGGAGGAATTGAACCCGTAAAAAAATTGGTTTTGCAGTTTGTTAAGGCCGATTTAAAAGATACCAAAAGAATTTCTTTTAAAGACTATAAAACAGAGTTGCAAGAGGTTATTCAAAAAAATCCCGAAGAAAAGATAGAATATGTTTTGATTGACGAACAAGGACCGGACCATGATAAACTCTTTACTGTTTCTATTGAATTAAACTCGCTTTCTATTGCAAAAGGAACAGGCAAAAGCAAAAAGGCGGCAGAACAAGCCGCAGCACGTGAAGCGCTTAAATTAATGGGACTATGAGTCATTCAAATATTTCAATTTTTATTCCGCACGTCGGTTGCAAATTCCGTTGCAGTTTTTGTAATCAGGTTTTTATAACTGGGGAGCAAGGTTTACCCACCGAACAAGATATTGATAACGCTGTAAATTCTGCTTTAAACAGTAAAAGGTATGACAAAACAGAAGGTCAAATTGCTTTTTTTGGCGGAAGTTTTACCGCTATTGATAAAGATTTGATGATAAAGTATCTTAAAATCGGTTATAAGCACATATTAAACGGAAATGCAGAAAGTATTAGAATATCAACTCGCCCTGACGCAATAAACAGTGAAATACTTGATATTTTAAAGCAATACGGTGTAAAATCCATAGAACTCGGCGCACAGAGTATGTGTGATGACGTATTAGCGGCAAACAACAGGGGACATACCGCTAAAGATGTTATTAATGCTTGCCGACTTATCAAGAACAACGGATTTGAACTCGGACTTCAGATGATGACAGGTCTTTACAAAAGCAGTTTTGATAAAGACTTATCCACAGCAAAAGAAATAATTAAATTAAAACCCGATACTGTGAGAATTTATCCTACTGTGGTTTTAAAAAATACTATGCTTGAAAAGTATTTTTTAAACGGTGACTATGTTCCGTTATCTGTTGAAAATGCGGCAAAGCAGGGTGCTGAAATTTTGAAACTGTTTTATTCCGAAAACATTAAAGTAATTCGGTTCGGACTGCATAGCATTGAAAACGAAAGTTTTGTAGCCGGCGCATTTCATCCTGCGTTAAGCGAAATAGCAGAGTCTTATATTTACAGAGATTTATTTGAAAAGTCCTTTTTAAAAATCGGTTTTTATACGGTTTTCGTAAAGGATACAGAACTTTCAAAAGCAAAGGGACATAAAAAATCAAATATTGAATATTTTAAATCCAAAAATATAATTTTGGATATTTTACCTGATAAAAGTTTAAATAAATATGAATTTACAATAAAAGAAAGGACAGGCCGTCAGAATGCGACTTAAATCAATTGAAATACAAGGATTTAAATCATTTCCTGATAAAACAAGATTAACGTTTGACCAAGATATAACTGCGGTTATCGGACCTAACGGAAGTGGTAAAAGTAATATTTCCGACGCTATTCGCTGGGTTTTGGGTGAACAATCAAACAAACAACTTCGCGGTAAATCTATGGAAGACGTTATTTTTACAGGTACTGCCAAAAGAAAAGCGCTTGGTTTTGCCGAGGTTTCCATAACTATTGACAATACCAAAAGAGGCTTGCAGTTTGATAATGACAGCGTGACCGTAACCAGACGATATTTTCGCTCGGGTGAGAGTGAATACAAAATAAACGGCAATACAGTTCGTTTAAAAGATATTCATGAATTATTTATGGATACGGGACTTGGCCGTGACGGCTATTCTATGATAGGTCAAGGCAGAATTGACGAAATCGTCGGCTCGAAATCCGATGAACGACGTGATATTTTTGAAGAAGCAGCAGGTATTTCAAAATATCGTTATCGAAGAATTGAGGCTGAAAGAAAACTTGCTCATGCACAGGATAATTTAATAAGACTTAAAGATATTATGTCTGAACTTGAAGTCCGTGTAAAACCGCTTAAAGAACAAAGCGAAAAAGCGACCGAGTTTTTATCGGTTTCGGGTGAGAAAAAACAACTCGAAATAGGATTGTGGCTTCATACTCTTAATAAATCCGATGAACAGTTAAAATCACAGGAAGAAAAAATTACTTTGGCCAAGGCTCAATATGAGCGACTTGAAAAAGAAATAACCGAACTGATTGCTCAATCGGATATTTCTGCAATCGAATCTAACAAACTTTCTTCACAGATTGACGCTATACGCAGAGAATCGGCAAAAACCGACGAAGAAACATCGGAAATTAAAGGTCAAATTGCGGTTTTAAACAATAATATTTTACATAATAATGAAAATATTGAGCGTTTAAAAAGTGAAATTGAAAGAGCAAACACCGATGACGCAACTTTAGATAAAGAAATTGAGCAAAAGCAGGCTCAAATAAAAGATATTGAACAAAAAGCAGGTATTAAAACCGATGAACTTAATGTACAACTTGAAAATTTAGCCGCCGCTTCCGATGATTCAGGCGATTTTTCCGAAAAAATTGCCGCAAAAAATTCAAAATTAAATGAACTGACTGAAAAAATTTCGGAGTGCAAGGTTGATTTGGTATCAGCGGAAACTTCGGTAGCCGAAATTGATAATTCATTTGACAATTTTGAAGAAACAGTTGAAAAAATCAAAAATTATCTTGAAGACGTGCTTACTGAAATTGAGGAATGCAAAGCCGATATTGAGGACTGCGACAAAGTAATCTCGGAAAACAGCAATGTTATCGAAGGCTATAAGTTAAAACTTAATAAGCGCAATGAAAAAATTAATCAAATTACAGATGAAATTAATCTTAAAACTCTTGACCGCTCAGAATTTCAGCGCAGAATCAGAATGCTCGAAGAATTTGAAAAAAATCTTGAGGGTTATATTTATGCGGTTAAACAGGTGTGCAAAGCGGCTGATAAAGGCGAATTAAAAGGCATACACGGACCTGTTTCACGTCTTATCGACGTTAAAAAAGAGTATGCTGTTGCGATTGAAACCGCACTTGGCGCCGCGGCACAGAATATTATCGTTTCAAATGAAGACTGCGCCAAAAAAGCAATTTACTTTTTGAAGAAAAACAATGCCGGAAGAGCAACCTTTTTACCGCTCACTTCAATCAAACCGTACTCTCTTAAAGAAAACGGTATTCAAAATTGCAACGGGTTTATTGATTTTGCAGACAAACTTGTTAAAACAAAAACAGAATACAGCGATATTATCAGTTCATTGCTTGGCAGAACTGTTATTTGCGAGGATATTGACTCCGCTGTTTTAATGGCAAAAAAATTCTCATACCGTTTTAGAATTGTCACTCTTGACGGTCAGGTAGTAAATGCGGGCGGTTCGCTTACAGGCGGTTCAACCGCAAAAAATGCAGGTCTTTTAAATCGTAGCGGTCAAATTGACGATTTAAAAGAAAAAATCAAGAAAACCAACGAAAACATTGAAATTTTAACAAAAGAACTTGATAAACTTAATTGCGAAAAAGATGATTATAATAAATCTTTTGAAACTCGTGAGATTGAGTTAAAACAGGCAAATGAGGATAAAATAAGATTAACAGGTGAACTGAAACTTTTAGAGGAGCAGTATAACACTAATAAAGTGAATCTTGAAAATCTTATTAAGTCCAAAAATTTATCTGATTCAAGAACTAAAGAATTCAATGATAAAATTAAATCGCAAAAAGAAAAACTCTCACGTTTTGAAAACGAAAAACAGGAAATTGAAAAATCTATTGATTTACTGCTTTCAAGCCGAGATAAACTTTCAGATGTAAAATCGGAAATTACCGATAAAATTTCTGCGATTAGATTTGAAATAGTTGGATTTAACAAAGATATTGATAATCTTAATAATTCTGTTTTACAGATTAAGCAAACAAAATCAAACAGGGTAGGGCGCATAGCAACGCTTAACCAAGAAATTTTAGAACTTGAGCAAAAAAATACCGCTCAACTTGAAGAAATTGAAAGATTAACGCAAATTTCAAGTGGATTTATCAAAAAATCCGAATCTAATGAGGACGAAATACAACGTCTTACCGAAAAACGTAACAGAATTGAACAAAATAACTATAAGTCACGTAATATTGAGCGTGAGAAAACTGCTGATAAAGAAAAACTTTCAGGAGAACTTGCTCGTCTTACAGAGCGTAAAGAAACTCTCGAAAAGCAGTACTCCGATATTATTTCAAAACTTTACGAGGAATATGAACTTACCAAATCTCAAGCAGAGGAAATAGGATTTGAAATTGACGATATTCCTGCGGCTACAAAGCGCCTTAACGAGATTAAGAGTAAAATTCGCTCTCTCGGTACTGTAAATGTTTCAGCGATTGAAGAATACAAGGAAGTTTCCGAGCGCTATGAGTATATGCTGGCTCAAATTACAGACGTTGAAAAGTCTTCTTCGGAACTTAAAAAGATTATAAATGGTCTTACCGATAAGATGAAAGAAATGTTTATCAGTAAATTTACCGTTATTGCAAGTAATTTTACCGAGGTATTCAAAGAACTTTTCGGAGGCGGAACCGCAAAATTACAACTTACCGATCCTGACAATGTTCTTGAATCGGGTATTGAAATAATCGCTCAACCTCCGGGAAAAAATATTTCAATCATTGAGCAACTTTCAGGCGGTGAAAAAGCGCTTATCGCAGTTTCAATTTACTTTGCTATTATGAAAGTTAATCCTCCGCCGTTCTGCTTGCTGGACGAGGTTGAAGCCGCTTTGGATGAGGTTAATGTTGACAAAGTTGCGGCTTATTTACGTCGCATGAGTAAAAACACACAGTTTATCGTAATTACCCACAGACGCGGTACAATGGAAGAGGCGGATGTTCTTTACGGTGTAACTATGCAGGAAAAAGGCGTTTCAAAGTTGCTTTCAATCAACGTTTCCGAGATTGAAAAGACATTAAAAACAAAAGTCGTAAATTAAAACTAAGGGTGATATTATATTATGGGTTTATTCAGTAAAATCAGCAAAGGATTAAAAAAGACCAGGGACAGTTTGACAGGCGCTGTAAATTCCGTTATTTCATCGTTCACAAAAATCGACGACGAACTTTTTGAAGAGTTGGAAGAAACTCTTATTTTGGCAGATACGGGTGTTAATACAGCAAACGCTATTTGCGAGGAATTGAGAAGTCGAGTAAAAGCAGAACGTGTTACCGACCCTGAATTAATTACAGATATGCTTAAACAAGTAGTTGTTGATATGATGAGCGCTGATAACAAAATCAAGACAAATACCAAACCCTCTATGATTCTTGTTATCGGTGTAAACGGCGTCGGCAAAACAACTTCAATCGGCAAAATGGCAAATATGTATAAAGCGCAAGGTAAATCCGTAATTTTGGGTGCTGCCGATACTTTCAGAGCGGCGGCGGCTGAACAACTTACCATTTGGGCTGACAGGGCAGGTGTGCCGATAGTTAAACACGCCGAGGGAGCAGACCCGTCGGCAGTTGTTTTTGATACCATTTCTGCCGCCAAATCAAGAGGTGCAGACGTAATAATCTGTGATACGGCAGGAAGACTTCACAATAAGAAAAATCTTATGGACGAACTTTCTAAAATGTCAAGAATTATATCAAGAGAACTTCCTGAAGCAGATGTTGAAGTTTTACTCGTGCTTGACGCTACAACAGGTCAAAACGCAGTAAATCAGGCTCGTGAATTTCAGCAAGCGGCAGGTATTACAGGTATTATTCTTACAAAACTTGACGGAACCGCACGTGGCGGCGTAGTGCTTGCTATTAATCAGGAACTAAATATTCCTGTTAAATTAATAGGCGTAGGCGAGCAGATTGACGATTTACAGGATTTTTCTGCCGAAGATTTTGCAAACGCTTTGTTTTCGGGTGATAATAAATGAAATTTATAATTGCAAGCAAAAATAAAAAGAAAATTGCGGAACTTGAAAGAATTTTAAATCCGCTCGGAATTGACGCTGTAACAGAAAATGATTTAAACATTACAATTCCCGAAGTGGAAGAAACAGGCGAAACTTTTGCACAAAATGCTTATTTAAAGGCTTTTTCCGCCTGTAAAGCCAGCTCACTTCCCGCAATTGCGGACGATTCGGGACTTTGCGTTGACGCACTCGGCGGTGCTCCGGGAGTTTATTCTGCGCGATATTCGGGCGAAAATGCTACCGACAAAAGCAACAATGCGCTTTTAATTGAAAATTTAAAAGAATTTTCAAAAAATGAAAGAACCGCTAAATTCTGTTGTGCAATTTCAGTAGTATTTCCAAATGGGGATAGTATTAGATGTTCGGGTGAGTGCAAGGGACGGATAGGTTTTGAGCCATCGGGCGACGGCGGATTCGGATACGACCCGTATTTTTATGTCGGTGAAAATTCTTTTGCGTCTTTGACTGCAAAAGAAAAGGATAAAATAAGTCACAGAGGTAATGCGCTTCGTGAATTAAAAGTTAAATTAAAGGAGTATTTAGATGCTGACAAGTAAACAAAGAGCATATTTAAGAGGTTTGGCTAACGACTATGAGTCACTTTTTCAAGTAGGAAAAAGCGGCGTTACCGATACGGTTATAATTCAGGTGGCAGACGCGCTGAAGGCGAGAGAATTAATAAAGATTAACTCTCTTGAAACTGCGCCTGCAACACCGAAAGAAATTGCAGCTGAAATTGCTGAAAAAACAAACAGTGATGTTGTGCAAGTAATCGGAAGAAAAATGATTTTTTATAAACGTAACGATAAAGAACCTAAAATAGTTTTGCCTAAATCTAAAAAATAAGAGTTGATTTTATGAAAATAGCGATTTACGGCGGTGCTTTTAACCCTGTTCACAAAGGGCATATCGAAATTGTAAAACAGATTAATGAGAAATATAAATTTGATAAAATTTTGGTAATTCCAAGCAAGTTTTCGCCTCATAAATCAAATAAAGAACTTGCAAGCGATGAACATAGATTGAATATGTGCAGATTAGCGTTTAACGGGTTTGATAACTGTGAGGTTTCCGATATTGAAATCAAGAGAAATAAGATTAGTTTTACCGTTGATACTTTAACAGAACTAAAAAACGTTTATCCTTTTGATGACTTTTATCTTGTTTGCGGTTCGGATATGTTTTTATCATTGCTTAAATGGAGAAATCCTGAAGAAATCTTTAAAATGACTTCAATTCTTGCATTCAGGCGAGATGATGAAAGTATAGAAGTGATGAACGACTACAAAGAAGTATTGACATCTATGGGCGTTAATGTTCTTATTTGTGAAATGAAAATACCGCCGTTTTCATCAACTAAAGTGCGTGATGCGATAAAATCAAACAAACCTTATGACAAGTTTGTTACAGAAAATGTTTATGACTATATATTAAAAAACAGATTATATTGTTAAGGATTATAAAAAGGGTTTAAAATGTATTCGGAATATATTGATTATTTAAAAGCAAATTTAAACAAACATCGTTTTGAGCATAGTCTTAATGTAGCAAAAGAATGTGCTTTTCTTGCAGAAAAATACGTTTATGATAAAGATAAGGCTTACTTTTGCGGACTCATTCATGATATTTGTAAAAATGATTCTGAAGAAAAGATGTTGCAAATATTCAAGAAGTTTGGTATAATGTTAGATAATGTGCAGAAGTCTGTACCATTGCTTTGGCATTCAATAGCCGGAGCGGCTTTTATTCAGGATAAATTCGGTATTAATGATACTGAAATTCTTGACGCAGTCAGGTATCATACCACCGGTAGAGCAAATATGACAAAACTTGATAAAATTGTTTATCTTGCCGATGTTATTTCTGCTGACCGCAATTTTGATGGAG
Source organism: Acutalibacteraceae bacterium (assembly GCA_036308645.1). Classification (GTDB taxonomy): domain Bacteria; phylum Bacillota; class Clostridia; order Oscillospirales; family Acutalibacteraceae; genus RUG11462. The sequence goes on from JAXJVH010000050.1 coordinate 42,804, forward strand.
TAGAAAAATTACGAGAATTCAGTCGTATTGACCTTGATTTAGCCGTTTTTGAATGTTTAAAATCATCGGTAAGAGATATAATTTCAAAAAACAGACCTGTTCATATTGATACGATAAATGCATACAACTTTATGGCAGTTGAAAGGATGTAAATTAATATGGCATACAGAAAATCATCTGATGAGTTAAGAAAAAAGCCTTCAAAAAAACAAGTTAAATACAGTAAAAAGAATACTCAAATAAATAAAAAAGAGAGTTCTGCTAACGAAATATATTCACATTCTAAAGATAAGTCGTTTGATTTATCTACAATCGGAAACAAAGCAAAGAATAAGAAGTCACGCAAGCATCTTATTATTACTAACGTTCTGCTTTCGATTTTGTTGGTAATTTCTACAATCAGTTTTACCGCAACCGCTTTGCTTGAATCAAAGATTTTGAAAAATAATGATATAGATTCCCAAGAAGAAGCCGGAAAATTTGAAGATATCGTAGTTTCGCCGAACGAAAATGTTTCTTACTTTTTAGTTTGCGGCGTCGATTTGTCCGAAAATCTTACCGATATTATTATGGTTGTTTGCTATGATACCGCTAACAATGAGGCTTCGATCCTTCAAATTCCGCGTGATACTTTTGTAGGTGATGTTCCAAGCGGAAAAATTAATGCGGTTTACGGCAACCCACGTGAAGGCGAATCGAAGATTAAAGCATTAATCAGAAGCATTAACGCAAAATTCGGTATTCCTATTGATCATTACATTACCGTAACTGTAGGCGGCACCGAAAAAGTAATTGACGCTCTCGGCGGACTTGACATTACACTTGACAGAGATTTCAAACTTGTTGACGATTCAAGAAAACCGGAACAGGTTCAATATTTCGAAAAAGGCAAGGTTCACCTTGACGGCCAATGGGCAACGGCACTTATCAGAAACCGTAAAAACACCGACGGTGGAAGCGATATGGGCAGACTTAAAAATCAGCGTTCTATTTATGCCGCTTTACTAAAGCAGTTAACACAGATTTCGTTTAGCGAAGCAACCGAAATCGTTACCAAATGTATTAATGAGGTTTCAACTGATTTACCTCTCGGTTTGGCGCTCGGTTATGCTCAAAAGGTTAACCAATTAAAACTTGATAAAGTACAAATTATGTCTTTACCCGGTCAAAGCGCTACAATAAACGGATTATCTTGTTGGGTATGCCATAAGCAGGAAACCGTTGATATGCTTAATGAGTATTTCAGACCTTACGAAACCGAATTACTGACAGCCGATAAGTTAACTATTGTTGATAACACTGACAGAGGTATTTCTTATAATAATGATTATGACAATATGCTTTCAGGCGGCGACTTTAATAAATTTGACCACGATGCAACTACCGCCGCTACCACACAAGCACAATGATAAAAATGACAATTATGAATTAAGAGGAGTTTAAATGGAAACTTTTGAAAAAGCAAAAATAGCAATCAAGGCTCTTGACAGTAAAAAAGGATATAATATAAAGGTTTTTAAGATTGATGACCTTACAATATTGGGCGACTATTTCATTTTTGCAACCGGCTCTTCATCAACTCAAGTAAGGGCACTTGCAGACGAAGTAGATGAAAAAATGTCAGAAAGCGGAATTGAACCTAATCATATTGAGGGTAAATCAAGCGGATGGATTTTGCTTGATTACGGCGATGTGATAATTCATGTTTTAGGCAGAGAAGAAAGAGAGTTTTATGCTCTTGAAAAACTTTGGCAAGACGGACAGGAAATTGATATTTCAGATATAATCAGCGAATAAAAGGAGTTTTTTAAATTGAAATACGATTTTAAAAAAACAGAAGAAAAATGGCAAAAAATTTGGGAAGAAAATAAAACTTTTGAGGCAAAAGAAGATTATACATTGCCAAAGTTTTACGGACTTGTTGAGTTCCCGTATCCATCGGGCGCGGGTATGCACGTTGGACATATCAAAGCATATTCAGGTCTTGAAGTTGTTTCGAGAAAAAGAAGACTGCAAGGATATAACGTTCTTTTTCCGCTTGGATTTGACGCTTACGGACTGCCTACTGAAAATTATGCTATAAAAACAGGTATTCATCCGAGAGTTGTTACCGATAAAAATATTGAAAAATTTACTTCTCAACTTAAACGAGTAGGATTTTCTTTCGATTGGTCTAAAACCATAGATACTACCGATGAGAATTACTATAAATGGACTCAATGGATTTTCTTAAAAATGTTTGAACAAGGTCTTGCTTTCAGAGATAAGACTTTAATTAACTATTGTCCTTCCTGTAAAGTTGTGCTTTCAAACGAGGATTCACAGGGCGGTAAATGTGACATTTGCCACAGCCATATTGTTCAAAAATCAAAAGACGTTTGGTACTTAAGAATTACCGATTACGCCGATAAACTCTTGGAAGGTTTAAAAGAGGTTGATTATCTTCCTAATATCAAACTTCAGCAAGAGAATTGGATTGGTAAATCAACAGGCGCATTTGTAGAGTTTTCAATCAAAGAAGTAGATGAAAAACTTAAAATTTATACCACCAGACCTGATACTTTGTTCGGCGTAACATTTATGGTTATTGCGCCTGAACACCCGATTATCGAAAAATACAAAGCACAGATTTCAAATATTGACGCTCTTGCAGAATATAAAAACGAGTGCGCTAAAAAGACCGAGTTTGAAAGAACTCAACTTGTTAAAGATAAAACGGGCGTTAAAATCGACGGCCTTACTGCAATAAATCCCGTAAACGGAAAAGAAATACCGATTTACATTTCCGACTACGTAATGATGGGTTACGGTACAGGCGCTATTATGGCTGTTCCTGCTCACGACAGTCGAGATTATGATTTTGCAAAAAAATTCGGCATTGATATTATTGAAGTTATAAAAGGCGGAGATATTTCTAAAGAGGCGTATACCGAAAGCGGCGAAATGGTAAACTCCGACTTCTTGAACGGTATTACCGATAAAAATATCGCTATTGATAAAATGATTGATTTCTTAAAGGAAAAAGGCATCGGTGAAAAAGGCGTTCAGTATAAAATGAAAGACTGGGCATTTAACCGTCAAAGATATTGGGGCGAACCTATTCCGATTGTTTATTGTGACAAATGCGGTATGGTGCCTGTGCCTTATGAAGAATTACCGTTGAAACTTCCCGTTGTTGATGAATTTAAACCGGGTCAGGACGGCGAAAGCCCGCTTGCAAAGGTAGAATCGTTTGTAAACTGCAAATGTCCGAAATGCGGCGGTCCGGCAAAACGTGAAACCGATACAATGCCGCAGTGGGCAGGTTCTTCTTGGTATTTCTTACGCTATATTGACCCTAATAATGATGAGAGATTTGCAGACAGCGAAAAACTTAAATATTGGATGCCTGTAGACTGGTATAACGGCGGTATGGAGCATGTTACCCGTCACTTGATTTACTCAAGATTTTGGTATAAATTCCTTTACGATTTAGGCGAGGTTCCTTATTCAGAGCCTTATGCAAAGCGTACCGCACAGGGACTTATTTTAGGCCCCGATGGCGAAAAAATGTCAAAATCAAAAGGTAACGTTGTAGATCCTAACGATGTTGTTGATGAGTTCGGTGCAGATGTATTACGTACTTATGTACTCTTTATGGGCGATTACGAAAAAGCGGCACCGTGGTCTAAAGACGCTGTTAAAGGTTGTAAGAGATTTATTGACAGAACATTCAATTTAATAGAAATTCTTACTGACGAAGAAGATTATTCCAAAGAACTCGAATCAGCGTTCCATAAGACTATTAAAAAAGTTTCCGACGATATTGAAACTCTTAAATATAATACTGCCATTGCGGCAATGATGACATTGCTTAATGACATTTATGCCAAAGGTTCAATCACTAAACAAGAATTCAAAACATTTATTACTTTGCTTAATCCGTTTGCACCTCACGTAACAGAGGAATTGTGGCAAATGGCAGGATTTGAGGGAATGCTTAACCAGACCTCGTGGCCTACTTATTCCGAAGATAAATGCAAAGATGATACAATTGAAATTGTTGTTCAAATCAACGGCAAAGTAAAAGCAAAACTTATGGTTGCCGCTGAAAGCAGTCAAGAGGAAGTATTGAGCATTGCAAAAGCCGATGAAAAGATTAAGGCAGCGATTGACGGCAAAAATATTGTTAAAGAAATTTATGTAAAGGGTAAATTGGTTAATATTGTTGCTAAATAATATCTAACTATAATTATGTCAATTTACACTTTATCATTAGATAAAAAAATTGTTGACATAGTTATTGATTAGTGTTATACTATATTAGTAAAATACCCCTGCTAAGGCGGAGGGAGGGATTATTGTGAGTCAGGTTCGTATTAAAGAAAATGAATCATTGGAAAACGCACTCAGACGTTTTAAAAGAGCGACTGTTAGAGACGGCGTAATTCAAGAAGTTCGTAAAAGAGAACATTATGAGAAACCTTCAGTAAAAAGAAAGAAAAAATCTGAAGCAGCTCGTAAAAGAAAATTCAAATAATTTTGGGCTTAATTTACATATTCTGTCCGAAGTTTATTTGTATTGTATTTGATTTATAAACGGACGTATTTTTATATGTCCGTTTTTAATTTATCAAAAAGGAAAAACTATATGAGTATTTTTAAGCCGGATTATTATTTTAAAAATATTTTTTCCGTAACTCCGGAGTTTTTAAAAGAAAACAATATTAAAGCATTGCTGTTAGATGCGGATAATACATTATGTATATATCATACCGACATTCCTGTTGAGGGAGTAACAGAATGGATTGATAAAATTCGTTCTGCCGGAGTAGAACTCCATATTCTTTCAAACGGAAAACCCGGCAGATTAACGAGATTTGCCGATAATGTAAATTTGCCTTGCTTTAATATGTCGTTAAAGCCGCTTCCTTTTAAAATTCTTAAAGCCATAAAAAAACTCGGTTTTAAACGAAAAGACGTTGCTTTAGTCGGAGATCAGATGTTTACCGATATTTTAGGCGGAAATTTATCCGGAATAAAAACCATTTGGCTTGATTATATTAAAATCGAAGATTCAAGAACATTTAGATTTAAAAGGAATATTGAAAATAAAATTAAATCAAAGTTAAGGAGAGATGATTAATGTCTGCTTTGTTTGGTCCTGCGGGCAACTCGGATTCGTTTGCTAAAATGGGGTATAAGTCAAATTTGGACGCTCCCGAATATGTTTCTAAAATGGAACTTGATATTTATGAATATCAATGCGGCAGGGGAGTCAGAGTATCCGAAACTAACGCTAAAGTTTATAAAGAAAACGCTGAAAAATTCGGCATTAAGACTTCTTTGCATGCTCCTTATTTTATTTCCTTGTCTTCTGTAGAAGAAGAAAAACGGCTAAAATCAGTCGACTATATACTACAAAGTGCAAAAGCCGCTGATATGCTTGGTGCTGACAGAATTATAGTTCATTCCGGCTCTTGTTCCAAAATTACAAGAGAAGAGGCTTTATCGCTTGCAAAGGATACTTTAAAAATTGCGAGAAATGCTTTGCTTGAAAACGGTCTTTCGCATATTCATATTTGCCCTGAAACAATGGGAAAAATCAATCAACTCGGCACTTTAGAAGAAGTGCTGGAATTATGCTTGGTTGATGAAAGTTTTATTCCTTGCATTGATTTCGGCCATTTAAACGCAAGAACTTTTGGCGGTATGAATACAAAAGAAGATTTTGAAAATGCTTTAAATATGGTAGAAAATAAACTCGGAATAGATAAATTAAAGTTCTTTCATTCACATTTTTCAAAAATTGAATATACTGAAAACGGCGGCGAGAAAAAGCATCTGACTTTTGAAGATGAAATATATGGACCGAACTTTGAACCGCTTGCAGAACTCATTGCGAAGAAGAATTTATCGCCTTGTTTTATTTGCGAATCTGCCGGAACACAGGCTGAAGATGCGCTTTTTATGAAAAAAGCATATAAAGATTACAAAAATAAATAAAAAATACTTGAAAAATATGCTATTATAGTATAAAATAATTATATTAATATTTGGAGGTTAAAAATTTATGGTAACAGCAGGAGATTTTAGAAACGGCGTAACATTTGAGATGGACGGTAAAGTATATCAGATTATCGAGTTTCAGCATGTAAAACCGGGTAAAGGTGCTGCTTTTGTTAGAACAAAAATCAGAGATGTAATCGCAGGTTCGGTTGTTGAAAAAACTTTCAACCCTACTGATAAATACCCGACAGCATTTGTTGAGAGAAAAGAAATGCAGTATTCATATACCGACGGTGATTTATATTACTTTATGGATATGGAAACATTTGATACAATTCCTGTTTCTCCGTCAGAACTCGGTGATAACTTTAAATTTGTTAAAGAAGAAATGATTTGTAAAATTCTTTCTTACAAAGGCAAAGTATTCGGCGTTGAACCGCCTACATTTGTAGAACTTGAAATTACAGCCACAGAACCGGGTGTAAAGGGTGATACAGCAACAAACGCTACAAAACCCGCTACACTTGAAACAGGCGCTGAAATCAGAGTTCCGCTCTTTATTAACGAAGGCGACAAGATTAGAATTGATACCCGTACAGGCGAGTATATGGAGAGAGCATAATAATGACAGTTACTGAAAAAGTTGCTTATCTAAAAGGTTTAGCATCAGGACTTAGCCTTGACGCTAACGACAATCAGGTTAAACTTATAAATGCTATTATTGATACGCTTGATGAAATGGCTGAGGCAATGTCTGAACTTGAATTAGACGTTACTGATATCAGCGATCAGGTTGACGCGGTTGACGAAGATTTGGCTGAAGTTGAAGATTACCTTTTTGAGCCTGATGAGGACGAAGATGAAGATTTATATGAAATTAAATGTCCTGAATGCGGCGAAGAAATGGTAGTTAGTCTTGATATGTTGGACAACTCCGTTGAATGTACCAATTGCGGCGCAACATTACAGTTAAGCATTGATGACGACGAAGAAGATATAGAAGAATAAATATTAGCCGACTTTTTTATAAAAAAGTCGGCTTTGTCCTTTTTATAGGACAGGTTATATTGTATAATCCTTATAGAAACAAAAAAATTCAGGGAGGATTATATTATGAATAACCTTAAATCAAACATCATTACTTATAAAATTCTTAAAAAAGTATTTTCTTTAGTCTGTGCTGTAGGAATATTTGGCTTTCTTTTCTTTTCGCTCGGTGAAAATGTCAATACTTTAAGGAACGGTTGGATTTCCATTACTTTAATGCTTTTTGGAATTGCAGAAGTAGAATATTGTAATTTTAGAATTAGAAGTCTTAAAAAGCAGTATTTTGCTCTTAAAAGAAATATCAAAACAAGAAACAAAATCATTGAATTTGAAAAAATTGCTTAATTTTCGGTAAAATAAGCATATTAAAACCCCCTAAATCTAATTTAAGATTTAGGGGGTAAATTATTGTCAAGTTATTCTACTGTAACCGATTTTGCAAGGTTTTTTGGTTTATCGATATTACAATTTCTTGCAAGCGCAATATAATAGCCTAATAATTGCATGGGAACTACTTCTAAAGAGGGGACAATCAACTTTTTGGAATCAGGAATTCTGATTACGCTGTCAACTTCAGCAGTACTTACATCCATAGATTCATTAGTAATTAACATTACTTCAGCACCACGTGCTTTAACCTCTTTAATATTGCTCATTGTTTTTGGGAACAAATCTTTATTGCAAGCAAGGCCTACAACAAAAGTACCTTCTTCAATCAATGAAATAGTGCCGTGTTTTAATTCACCTGCAGCGTACGCCTCCGAGTGAATATAACTGATTTCTTTCAATTTTAAAGACGCTTCAAGAGCGATAGCGTAGTCAAAATTTCTTCCGATAAAATATGCGTGATCAAGATAAGCGTATCTTTTAGCCATTTCCTTGATTTTCGGAGCAAGTTTTAATATCTCTTCAATTTTCTCGGGGATTGTTTCGATTTCAGCAAGCATTTCCGATACAAATTCATCTGTAACTGCGCCGATTTTCTGCGCCATATAAAGCGCTACAAGGTACATTAATGATAGTTGTGTAGAATATGCTTTAGTGGTTGCAACCGAAATTTCAGGTCCAGCCCAAGTATACAAGACATTATCCGAAATGTTTGCAATAGAACTGCCCACAACGTTTACAATAGAAAGTATTTTGGCTCCTTTTCTTTTAGCGATTTTAAGCGCTTCAAGAGTATCGGCAGTTTCACCTGACTGACTTATGATGATTACAAGCGATTTCTCTGAAATAATCGGGTTAGAATATCTGAATTCACTTGCAATTTCACAGAAAACCGGTTTTCTTACAAGTTCTTCTATAATGTATTTTCCGACTACTCCTACATGATAAGCAGAACCGCAAGCAACAATGTGTATGCTGTCAAGATTCTCTAAAAAGTCTTTTGAAAGTTCAAATCCTTCAAGAATAATCTCGCCGTCTTTAATTCTAGGTTCAATAGTATCTCTGATAGCCTTGGGCTGTTCCATAATTTCTTTAATCATAAAATGATCATAGCCGCCTTTTTCAGCCGCAGAAACATCCCATTCAATCTCTGTTACTTCTCTGTTAATCTTATTTTTATCAGTATCAAAAATCTCCACACAATTTCTTGTAAGTTTTACTATCTCATTATCATTAAGATAATAAATTTTTCTTGTAATAGGGAGAACGGCAGGAATATCCGACGCTATCATATTTCCGCCCTCGGAAAGTCCTACAATTAAAGGGCTTGCTTTTCTTACAGCATAAAATTCATCCGGATAATCGGTATTAAGTATTCCTAAAGCATAAGAGCCTTCTATTATACTTAATATTTTTACAATGGTTTCAAAAGTATCGCCGTTATAGTATTTCTGTAAAAGAGCGGCAACAACTTCGCTGTCGGTTTCTGATTTAAAGGTGTATCCGTCTTTAGTCAACTGTTCTTTAAGCGTAGCATAGTTTTCAATAATGCCGTTATGCACTATTGCAAATTTACCGTTTTCGCTTAAATGAGGATGGGCATTTTCATCAGACGGTTTACCGTGAGTAGCCCAGCGAGTATGACCTATGCCGATAGTACTATTATATTTTTCACCTTTATCAATTAAATTGGTAAGCGTTGCAAGCTCACCTTCGGATTTTTTTAAAATTATCTTTTTATTTTCAATAATCGCTATTCCTGCTGAGTCATAACCTCGATATTCAAGTCTTGCCAAACCTTCAAGCAGTACAGGCGCAGCAGGGTGATCTCCGACAAATCCAACAATACCACACATAAATAATTCACCTCATAATATGTTTATTGTTTGGTACTACAATATTATAACATTAATTATATTAATTTACAAGAATAAAATAAGACTGCACACAAAAATAAATTTTTGTATACAGCCTTATTTAAGAAAATGAAAAGAATACAGCTATTTAATCATATTGGTATATCCCATAAGAAATTTATCTACTTCTTTTGCACAGGCTCTGCCGTCTGCAATAGAACTTACAACAAGCGATTGACCTGTTCTGACATCTCCTGCCGAGAATACCTTATCAATATTTGTCTTATACTCGTCGGTATTTATATTATTTCTATCGGTGAGTTCAAGACTGAAAGCTTTTGAAAGAGAATCTTCACAACCGATAAATCCTGCCGCTATAAGCAAAAGTTCGCATGGAAGTGTTTTTTCGCTGCCCGAAATCTCTTTCATATCCATTCTGCCTGTCTGTTCGTTTTTAACAAACTCAAGATCTACGGTAATGATTTCTTTCAAATTTCCGTCTTTATCTTTTACTAACTCTTTAACGGTAGTTTGATATTTGCGAGGATCAAAGCCGAATTTAGCGATTGCTTCTTCCTGACCGTAATCAGTTTTGCAAACTCTCGGATATTCAGGCCAAGGATTTTTAACTTCATCACGAGTATCAGGTAATTTAGGCATAATTTCAAGTTGAGTTACGCTTTTGCAACCAAGTCTTATTGAAGTTCCTACGCAATCGTTACCTGTATCGCCGCCGCCGATTATAACAACGTTTTTATCTTTTGTTTCAGGGAATTTATTGTTTTTAAGTTCAGAATCAAGCAGACTTTTTGTAACTGCGGTAAGATAATCAACTGCAAAATAAACACCTTTCGCATCTCTGCCTTTAGTGTTAATATCTCTCGGCTTTCTTGAACCGCAACAAAGAACAACTGCGTCAAAGTCTTTAAGCAATTCTTTTGCTTTTTTAGAAGAATTAATATTTTCATTAGTTAAAAATTCAACGCCTTCTTCTCGCATAAGGTTGATTTTACGGTCAATTATATGCTTTTCAAGTTTCATATTAGGAATACCGTACATCAAAAGTCCACCGATTCTGTCGTCACGTTCAAATACGGTTACATTGTGTCCACGCTTGTTCAATTGGTCGGCAACAGCAAGACCTGACGGTCCCGAGCCGACAACCGCTACGCGTTTATCACTTCTTACAGTAGGGATTTGCGGAGTGATAAGTCCGTTTTGATAACCTCGTTCGATAATTTCAAGTTCATTATCATGTACTGATACAGAATCGGTATCAATATTACAAGAGCAAGCACATTCGCACAAAGCGGGGCAAACTCTACCTGTAAACTCCGGGAAATTATTTGTTTTTAACAAACGTGATAAAGCGTGATCCCAGTTTCCTTTATAAATCTGGTCGTTCCATTCGGGTATAAGGTTATTAAGCGGGCAACCTGTTCTCATACCGTTTAAAACCATTCCCGACTGACAGAAGGGAACGCCGCAGTTCATACATCTTGCCGCTTGTTTTCTTCTGTCTTCTTCGGAAATTCTAATGTGAAATTCGTTAAAATTCTTAATTCTCTCTAAGGGAGCAACCGAAACGTTGCTCTCCCTGTTATATTCCATAAAACCTGTAGGTTTAGCCATTTCAGTTTCCTCCTTAATTTACATTAGCATAAAAAGCTTCGATTTCTGCTTCTTCACGAGTCATACCTTTTTCCTCCATAGCGGAAATTGCCTGGAGCATTTTATTGTAATCAACAGGAAGAATTTTTTTGAATTTAGTAATATAGTAATCAAAATTATCAAGAATTTGTCTTGCTTTTTCAGAAGAAGTTTCTTTGTAATGCATTTCTATTAAATTTTTAAGTTCGTTTACATCATGCTTTTCGCTTACTTTTTCGATAGTAACGAGTTCTTTATTTACATTAAGGTAAAGGTCATGATTTTCATCGAGTACAAATGCGATACCGCCGCTCATACCTGCCGCAAAGTTTTTACCTACTTTACCCAAGATTACCGCAACACCGCCTGTCATATACTCGCAACCGTGTTCGCCGATGCCTTCAACAACTGCCTTAGCGCCCGAATTTCTAACGCAGAAACGTTCGCCTGCAACACCGTTGATAAATACGCATCCGTCTGTAGCGCCGTAAAGAGCAACATTACCGATAATTATATTTTCATCAGCTTTAAAAGTGCTTTCTTTCGGCGGATATATAACTAATTTACCGCCTGAAAGACCTTTGCCGAAGTAGTCGTTGGAATCGCCCTCAACACGTAATGTAAGACCTTTCGGAATAAATGCTCCGAACGACTGTCCGCCGCCGCCTTTACAGTTAACAATATAACTGTCATCAGGTAAAGTATTTCCTTTTTCTCTTGTGATTTCGGCGCCAAACAGAGTACCTACCGCTCTGTCGGTACTTGTGATATTAATATCAACCGAGCCTTTTTTACCTTTTTTAAGCAACGGTAAAAGTTTATTGATAATTTCTTTTTCATCGATTGTTTCATTAAGTTTAAAATCATACGATTTTTCAGGCATAAAATGATTTTCTTTTTCATTTGCAAAAGAAGAATCAATGATTTTTGACATATCAATAGTCAAGGCTCTTTCAGTTACGCTCTTTTTACGCTTTCTCAACAAATCGCTTCTGCCGACTAATTCATTTACGGTTCTTATACCGAGTTCAGCCATGATTTCACGCAATTCTTCTGCAACAAAGCGCATAAAGTTAATAATATATTCAGGTTTACCCTTAAATCTTTTGCGAAGTTCAGGGTTTTGAGTTGCTATACCTGCAGGGCAAGTATCGAGGTTACAAACACGCATCATTATACAGCCCATTGTAACGAGCGGTGCAGTTGCAAAACCAAATTCTTCAGCGCCGAGCATTGCCGCAATAGCAACATCACGGCCTGTCATAAGTTTACCGTCTGCCTCGATTACCACTCTTGAACGCAGGCCGTTTTGAATAAGAGTTTGATGTGTTTCGGCAACACCGAGTTCCCAAGGAAGTCCTGCATTGTGAATTGAAGACTTAGGAGCGGCACCCGTACCGCCGTCATAACCTGAAATAAGAACTACCTGTGCGCCTGCTTTAGCAACACCGGCGGCAATTGTTCCAACGCCTGCTTCTGATACAAGTTTTACAGAAATTCTTGCGTCTTTGTTAGCATTTTTTAAGTCATAAATTAACTGCGCCAAATCTTCGATTGAATAAATATCGTGATGAGGTGGGGGAGAGATAAGCGAAACACCCGGAGTAGAATATCTTGTTTTGGCAATCCAAGGATAAACCTTTTTACCCGGTAAATGACCGCCTTCGCCGGGTTTTGCACCTTGAGCCATTTTTATTTGAATTTCTTTAGCGCTTACAAGATATTCGCTTGTAACACCGAATCTGCCGGAAGCCACCTGTTTAATAGCGCTGCAACGGTCGGATTTAAGTCTTTCGGGAAGTTCGCCGCCTTCACCCGAATTAGATTTACCTCCGAGAATATTCATGGCTTTTGCCATACATTCGTGAGCTTCTTTTGAAATAGAACCGTATGACATAGCGCCTGTTTTGAATCTCTTTACAATGCTGTCAACAGATTCAACTTCGTCTATCGGAATAGGCGTTACATTATCTTTATTAAACTCAAGCAAACCTCTTAATGTATGAGGAGTGGTTTCCTTATCTACAAGAGATGAAAATTCTTTGAATTTATCGTAATCACCGTTTCTTGTCGCCTGTTGAAGCATTATTATGGTTTTAGGATTGTATAAATGATCGTCTTTGTCTGCGCCGCTGCGAAGATTGTGCGCGCCTGAACTGTCAAGAGTTGTATCAACGCCAAGACCTAACGGGTCAAATGCGTGTGAATGACGCCATTTAACACCCTCGTCAATCTCTTTTAAACCAATGCCTTCAACTCGGCTTACGGTATTTGTAAAGTATTTGTCTACAACGGATTTTTTGATACCGATAATTTCGAAAATCTGCGCCGACTGATATGATTGCAATGTGGAAATACCCATTTTAGAAGCAATTTTTACAATGCCGTGTAAAATTGCAGAATTATAATCATCAACGGCAACATAAAAATCTTTATTGAGTAATTTTTTCTCAATCAATTCATTGATAGTTTCGTGTGCAAGATACGGATAAATTGCACGTGCGCCGAATCCCAAAAGCGTTGCAAAATGATGCACGTCTCTCGGCTCTGCACTTTCAAGAATTATTGAAACGGCAGTTCTTTTCTTTGTTCTTATTAAATGTTGTTCAACAGCGGAAACCGCAAGCAAAGATGGGATAGCGACATGGTTTTCATCTACGCCCTTATCCGAAAGAATAATAATATTTGCGCCGTTTTTATAGGCTCTGTCACAGTTTACATACAACTGTTCAACCGCCTTTTCGAGCGATAAACTTTTGTAATATAAAAGTGAAACAGTCTGAACCTTAAATCCTTCGCTGTTAATACTCTTGATTTTGAGCATATCAACACCGCTTAAAATAGGATTTTTGATTTCCATAACGGTACAGTTTTCGGGACATTCTTTTAATAAATTACCGTCCGAACCGATATATACGGTAGTGTCTGTAACAATTTCTTCTCGAATAGCGTCGATAGGCGGATTTGTAACCTGTGCAAACACCTGCTTAAAATAGTTAAACAAAGGCTGATGTTTGTCGGAAAGAACCGCAAGGGGAATGTCAACACCCATTGCCGCTGTTTGTTCTGCACCGTTTGCCGCCATTGGAAGAATAGCGGTATTTACATCTTCATAAGTGTAACCGAAGGCTTTAAATAATCTGTCGCGTTCTTCTTGTGAATGCATTTCAACCTTTTGATTAGGAATTTTAAGATCACGAAGATGAATAAGGTTTCTGTCAATCCATTCACCGTAAGGCTGACGGGAAGCGTAGTAATTTTTTAATTCATCATCATTTATTACTCTCTTCGCCTTTGTATCAACAAGAAGCATTTTGCCGGGTTCAAGACGTGATTTTTTAACTATATTTTTTTCATCAAAATCTAATACTCCGACTTCTGACGACAAAACAAGATAACCGTCTTTTGTAATATAATACCTTGACGGACGAAGGCCGTTTCTGTCAAGAGTCGCGCCTGCTAAATCACCGTCTGAAAACAGAATTGAAGCAGGACCGTCCCAAGGCTCCATCATAGTAGCGTAATATTCATACAAATCACGCTTTGAATAGTGCATATTTTTATCGTTTCTCCAAGGCTCGGGAATAACAATCATCATTGCAAGCGGTAAATCCATACCGTTCATAACGAGAAATTCAAGTGTGTTATCAAGCATGGCGGAATCAGATCCCTCGCTGTTAACAACAGGGAAAATCTTTGAAATATCGTCTGCCATAACATCTGAATGCATGGTTTCTTCACGCGCCAACATTCTGTCAACATTTCCTCGAATTGTGTTAATTTCACCGTTATGAGCAATAAATCTGTTTGGATGCGCTCTTTCCCAACTCGGATTTGTATTAGTGGAAAATCTTGAATGAACAAGGGCTATTGCAGAATAATAGTCCTCATCCTGTAAATCAAGATAAAATTCTCTAAGCTGATTAACTAAAAACATTCCCTTATAAACAATGGTTCTGCAAGAAAGAGAGGGAACATAAGTATCGTCGTTGCTTTGTTCAAAAACTCTGCGTATAACATAAAGTTTTCTGTCAAAATCAAGATCGGATTTTGCACTTTCCGGACGACGAATAAAGCATTGTGTAATATGAGGCATACAATCGCGTGCTTTGTAACCGAGAATATCGGGGTTAACCGGAACATCTCTCCAGCACAAAAATTCAAGACCTTCTTTTTTTGTAATAACCTCAAACATTTTTTTAGCGAGATTTCTTTTTAATGTATCGGCAGGGAAGAAAAACATACCTACACCGTATTCTCGCTCGTTTCCTAAATTTACATTTAATAATTTTTCATTTTTCTTAAAAAAGCTGTGAGAAATTTGAAGCATAATTCCAACACCATCACCGGTTTCGCCTGTAGCATCTTTACCGGCTCTGTGTTCGAGTTTTTCAACGATTTTTAAAGCATCATCAACAACTTTATGATTTTTTTCGCCGCTAATATTGATAACGGCACCGATTCCGCAAGCATCATGCTCAAAAATGGAATCGTATAAACCTTTTTGTATTCTTTTCATTTTCATTAATTGCACCTCAAAAAAATTAGGGGGTTGCCACAAAGTAATCCAGCCACCTTTCGGCAACTGAATTACTCTGTGAAAATTTATAAAAAGGACTATTCAACATCTTGTAATGCGTCGTAACCTTCTTCGCCGGTTCTTACCTTTACAACGTTTTCAACGTCGTAAACAAAGATTTTACCATCACCAATGTGACCTGTGTAAAGAACCTTTTTAGCGGTTTCAATGACTTTCGAAACAGGAACTTCGCAAACTACGATATCAACCTGAATTTTTGGCAGGAGTGAAGGTTCAACTTCAACACCACGATAATATTCAGGTTTACCTTTCTGTATACCGCAGCCCATAACATGTGATACTGTCATACCGGTAATACCGATTGAAATCATAGCGTTCTTAAGATTTTCAAGCATTCTTTCTTTGCATACAATTTCAACTTTTGTCATCTTTACGCCGTCTTTTGAAACAGGAGCTGCTGCTTTTGGCATTTCCTTAACTTCAACTGCTTCAGCAACAGGCACATCACCAGTAACAGATGTAACTACTTCATCGTCGTAAGTCGTTTCTTCAACGACAAATCCGGCATAAGCAGTTAAGAGACCGTGTTCTGAAACGTCGAGACCGGCTAACTCATCTTCTTTATCAGCACGAAGACCGACTGTGTGTTTGATAAGCAAAAATACTATAGTAATGATTACAGCAACATAAGCGATAACTGAAACTACACCAAGAGCCTGAACTCCGAGAAGGTGTAAACCTCCGCCGTAGAAAAGACCTTTTTCAGTAGAAACACCTGTTGCAAATAAACCTGTAAGAATTGTACCGAGCGCTCCACAAACACCATGAACTGAAACTGCACCAACAGGGTCATCAATTTTTGCAATCTTATCAAAGAACTCTACTGCAAATACGATTACGATGCCGAAAACAACACCCATAATAGCAGCGCCTAAAGGGCTAACTGCGTCACAGCCTGCTGTGATGCCAACGAGACCAGCGAGAGCTGCGTTGTAAGTCATAGAAACATCAGGTTTTTTATATCTGATCCAAGTAACAACAAGAGTTGTGCAACAAGCAACTGCTGCAGCGAGGTTTGTGTTGAAGAAAATAAGACCTGCGCTTGTAACAGCTTCGTCGCTATCCATAGCTACTGTTGAAGCACCATTGAATCCGAACCAGCAGAACCAGAGTATAAATACACCGAGCGCTGCAAAAGTAATATTGTGGCCGAGAATAGCTCTTGGTTTACCGTTTTTGTCATATTTGCCGATACGAGGGCCGAGAATTTTAGCACCGATCATAGCGCAAATACCACCGACCATATGTACTGCAGTTGAACCTGCAAAATCGTGAAAACCGAGCTGTGAGAGCCAGCCGCCACCCCAAATCCAGTGACCTGATACAGGATAGATAAAGAGTGAGATAGCTGCTGAGTAAATACAGTAAGCACTAAACTTTGTACGTTCAGCCATAGCACCTGAAACGATTGTGGCAGATGTAGCGCAGAATACTGTCTGGAAGATTGCGAATGCCCAGAGCGGAACACCGTCAGGAAGGATATGTGAGTAATCCTTCATAATCATCGGGTCAATCCATCCGAATAAAGCTGTACCGCTACCAAACATTATGCCAAAACCTACTAACCAAAAAGCAGGTGTACCGATACAGAAGTCCATAAGGTTTTTCATAAGAATGTTACCTGTGTTTTTAGCTCTTGTAAAACCAGCCTCACAAAGCGAGAAGCCTGCCTGCATAAAGAACACCAAGGCTGCACCAAGCAACACCCATATAGTGTTTACAGAACTGAATTCCATTTAAAAAATCCCCTTTCGAAATTTAAAATTTTATCTAACACCGAAAAGCAATTCGCCATAGGTTGGGTATGGTAAATAGTCTTTCGACATCATAGGCTCAATTTTATCAACCGTTGCACGAAGTTCGTTCATAGCACCGATTACATCTTTCTTAAAGTAAACAAGCAATTCGTTTGTATTAGTTAATTCTGATGCCTTCGCAACAACTGATTCTAATTCAAGCGTAAGCTTATATGCTTTACTGTTTAAAGATGATAACTCTTTAACCAAAGCTTCTTCGTATGTACAATCTACATCAGCACAGAAAGATTTTTTAGTAGCTCCTGTAGCTGCAAGTTCTTCAGTAAATGCTGATACCGACGGAAGAATATCTTCTTTAGCCATATTAATCATTGTGAGTGCTTCAATGTTAAGAGTTTTGCAATAATTTTCAGCCAAAATTTCATATCTTGCTTCAATTTCTTCCTTACTGTAAACCTTATTATCAGTAAAGAGAGTTACATTCTTATCTTTAAGCATTGCTGGTAAAGCGTCTGCTGTTGTTTTAAGATTTGCAAGACCTCTCTTTTCAGCCTCTTCAACCCATTCATCAGAATAACCGTTGCCGTTAAAGATAATTCTCTTATGCTCTTTAATAGTTTCAACTATTAAATCGTGAAGTTCTGTTTCAAAATCAGCAGCATTTTCAAGTCTATCTGCGAATCCTTTAAGAACCTCTGCAACTGCTGTGTTAAGAACAATATTAGCATCTGCAACCGAAGCAGTTGAACCCAAACTTCTGAACTCAAACTTATTGCCTGTAAATGCAAACGGTGAAGTTCTATTTCTGTCTGTATTATCTTTCGGGAAACGAGGAAGAACATGAACGCCTACCTTCATCTGAACTTTTTCTTTGCCCTCATAAGCCGTGCCTGTTTCAAGAGCTGTAATTACATCATTAAGCTCATCGCCCAAGAACATTGAAATAATTGCCGGAGGAGCTTCGTTTGCACCTAATCTATGGTCATTACCTGCAGAAGCAACGGATACTCTTAATAATTCCTGATATTCATCAACCGCTTTAATAACAGCTGTTAAGAAGAGTAAGAACTGAGCATTTTCATACGGTGTTTCGCCCGGCTCAAGCAAATTCACACCTGTGTTTGTTGAGATTGACCAGTTGTTATGTTTACCGCTTCCGTTTACGCCGTCAAACGGCTTTTCATGAAGCAAACATACCAAGTCATGTTTTTTAGCAACTTTCTGCATAATTTCCATTGTCAACTGATTGTGGTCGGTTGCAATGTTTGTTGTTGCAAAAATAGGTGCTAATTCGTGCTGTGCAGGAGCAACTTCGTTATGCTCTGTTTTAGCAAGAATACCTAATTTCCAAAGTTCTTCATTAAGGTCTTTCATATAAGCCTTTACTCTCGGCTTAATAATTCCAAAGTAGTGATCGTCTAATTCCTGACCTTTAGGAGGCATAGCGCCGAAAAGGGTTCTGCCCGTATAAATTAAGTCCTTACGAGCGTCATATAACTCTTTTGGAACAAGGAAATATTCCTGTTCAGGACCTACTGTTGTTTTTACCGAAGTAACATCTTCGTTACCGAAAAGCTTGATTACTCTTAACGCCTGTTTGTTAATACATTCCATAGAGCGAAGCAATGGAGTTTTCTTATCAAGCGCTTCACCGCCGTACGAACAAAAAGCAGTCGGGATACATAATGTATTATCTTTAATGAAAGCATAAGATGTAGGATCCCAAGCTGTGTAACCTCTTGCTTCAAATGTAGCTCTGAGTCCTCCCGAAGGGAAACTCGAAGCGTCAGGTTCGCCTTTTACCAACTCTTTACCCGAAAACTCCATAATAACTTTACCGTCGCCGGTAGGGGAAATGAAGCTGTCGTGTTTTTCTGCGGTAACGCCTGTAAGCGGCTGGAACCAATGAGTGAAGTGTGTTGCACCGTTTTCAATAGCCCAATCTTTCATTGCGTTAGCAACTACATTTGCTACATCCGGAGCGAGTTTTTTTCCGTTCTGAATTGTTTTCTGCATTGCCTTATAAGTTTCTTTAGGCAATTTTTCTTTCATAACAGCATCGCTGAATACCAAAGAACCGAAGATTTCAGAAACTTTACACATAATATCAAGTCCTTTCTTTATAAATAACGAAAAAAGGCGTCACGAACTCTAATGAGTTCATGACACCTTCGCCATTACGCATATTATAATACCACCTTGTTAAATATTTGTCAAGAGTTTTTTTAAAAAATTTTAAAAAAATATTTTTTAATCCTAAAAGGTGCATAAACAGGGGAGATATTGATAAAAATATACTTGCATTTAAATTCAAAAACTTGTGTAAAATCAGACAAAAAGGAGTTTTTATATATGAAAGCCACAGGAATTGTAAGAAGAATTGACGATTTAGGCCGAGTTGTTATACCTAAAGAAATAAGAAGAACTATGAGAATCAGGGAAGGCGACCCGCTTGAAATTTATACGGATAACGATGGGGAAGTTATTTTTAAAAAATATTCTCCTATAGGTGAGATGAATGAATTTGCTTCACAAATTGCCGAAAGCGTTTCAACAGCAACATCTTTACCGATTGTAATTTTGGACAGAGATCATTGCATAGCCGCCGCAGGAATTGCCAAAAAAGAAGTCCTTGAAAGAAGAATTACACCGCAGGCTGAAGAATTGCTTGAGGGAAGAATGAAATATGTTTCTACAAGCGAAGAATCGGAGAATATTCAGCCGCTCGAAGGCGTAGATAAATATGCAGGAGTTTTTACGCCGATTATTTCAAGCGGAGATATTACAGGCGCTGTAATAATTTTAAAAAACGATAAAAATGATTTCGCTACAGAAACCGACGAAAAAATATGTACTGTCGCCGCTGATTTTTTAGCAAAACAAACCGAAGAATAGTATATATTAAAATAGTAAATATATTCATAAAACAAGTCTTACCGAGATTACTCACGGTAGGACTTGTTTTTAAGATGTGCCAGCGGATTTGCTTCAGACGCTTTTTTAACTTGGTCATTCGACAAGTGAGTATATATTTCGGTAGTACCTAAATTTTCGTGTCCTAAAACTTGCTGTAAAACTCTTATGTCAACGTTACCGTGCTGATACATAAGTGTTGCGGCGGTATGTCGCAATTTATGAACAGTGTATCCTTGACCGTAAAGTCCAGCTTTTTTTAAAATATTTTCAACCATAAGTTCTACAGTTCTCGGACTTATTCTTTTATCGTTTCTACTTATAAAAAGTGCTTGTTTTTCAGCAGAAGTAGAAGCAAGCCTGACTTGTAAATAGTCTTTTAAAGCATTTATACAAGCATCATTTAAATACACAATTCGTTCTTTGTTGCCTTTACCTCTTACCTTGAACATACATTCGTCTAAATTAATATCGTTTATATTAATAGCACATAACTCCGACAAACGCAATCCGCAATTTAAAAATAAGGTTATAATGCAGTAATTACGCTCTTTAAACGGACCGTCGACAGAATTTAGCAATTTCAGACTTTCTTCCAAAGAAAGATATTTTGGCAATGTTTTCCTGATTTTAGGAGATTCAAGTTCTTCAACAGGATTAATGGAAATAATGCCTTTATTATTAGTATAAAATCTAAAAAAAGATTTTAGGGTAGAAATTCGTCTTGCACGTGACTTTTCGTTATTATTACGTTCTGAATGTAAATAATAAATAAATTCATTTACATCATCAAAAGTAATGCTTTTTAATAAATCGCAGTCAATATCGGAAATATCAATTTCTTCAATAGTTTCAACTTTGTCAACTAAACCTTTATGAAATTTAATAAAACGAAAGAACAAATGCAGATCTCTGAAATAATTATCAGCGGTTTTGTCGGTTTTGCCTTTAACGGTTCTTATATAGTTAATATAATCTTTTATTAATGGCGGTGAATCGCGAAAAGTCATATTGTACCTCCAAAAGCCTGTATTTAGCCTTTTTTATGTTTTTTATGTTATTTATATATTTTAATGATATTTGCGTTCCCTCAACTGCGTATAATATTGATTATACGCAGTTATATTATAATATACATTATAATAATTGTCAAGTGAATTTAATAAATAAAAAGTAAAAAAGAGCGAAAAAATTCACTCTTCTCTTCTTATAACTCGGTCATTGATTTAAGCAATTTACAGAAACAAAAACCAAAATTAATCTTTTTTATCTCTTCCGACGCATAAATATTATATTTCCTGATTACCTTATCATCAAGTTTAACTTTTACAGTTCCTATTTTTTGATTTTTCTTCACAGGAGCGTCAATTGTCTTCGGTGTTTCCGTAATAACTTTAATATTTGATTTGTTTTCGGTTTTAAGTAACTCATTTACAATTTTATCATACTTCAATTTAACTTTTTTCTTCTGACCTTTGTTTACGTTTATACTTTTTATATAATCTACTTTTTCGGAAGTTTTAAACAAGCAGAGATTTGCAAAGCCGTAATCAAGAAGTTTTTTGGCGTTTGAAAAACGTTCGTTAGATGATTCGGCGCCCATTATAACTGCAATCAACTCCATTCCGTCACGTTTTGCAGTTGCGCTCAAGCAACACCCTGCCCCGTTTGTTGTACCTGTTTTAAGCCCCGTAGCACCTCTGTAAAACCTTACCAATTTATTTGTGTTTACTAATTGAACGGTTTCATTTCTTACCGTATCCATCCAAATTGTTGTATATTGCTTTATAACATCGTGTGAAATAAGTTCGCGCGACATAATTGCGACATCTTTTGCGGTTGTATATAAGTTATCGTCATCAAGACCGCAGGCGTTTGCAAAATTAGTATTTTTCATACCGAGTTCTTTTGCTCTCTGATTCATCATAGAAACAAAACCCTCTTCGCTGCCTGCAATATGTTCTGCAAGCGCTACCGAAGCGTCGTTTGCCGAGCCTACTGCAACCGCCTTTAGCAAATCGTGAACAGTCATTGTTTCGCCGACTTCCAGCCAAATCTGTGACCCGCCCATGCTTGCCGCATGTTCCGAAGCGGTAACTTTATCGTAAAATGAAACCTTTTTGTTTTCAATCGCTTCTATAATAAGCAACATTGTCATTATCTTTGTAATAGAAGCAGGAGGAAGTTTTAGGTCTTCATCTTTTTTATAAATAATATCTCCCGTTGAAGCCTCAATTAAAATTGCTGATTTTGCTTTGATTTCCGGCACAGACGCCATTGGGATTGTCGCGGTTTCAACAATATCTTCATATAAATCATCTGAATAATATTCGGTTACAATATTATCATAATTAACATTATTTGAGCCAATATCTGCATAAACCGTAAACGGTAAAATAAATGTTAACGATAAAGCGAATGCAATTATTCTTTTATAAAACATAAACTCTGCACCTGTCTTTCAATAAAGACTATGCAGAGTTTAAAACAATTATTCTTTTATTAAAACTTTCTCAATTTCGCCTACATAAGCGTAGTGGAAATCATCGTCATACCATTTATCAATTATGGATTTGTCAACAAAACATTCGGGTTCTATTTTTTGACAGTAAATCTTTTTACAAATCACTACTAACCTTGCTTGTTCAAAATATACTGTATTGTTATCAAACACAGGGGTTAATCCGGATCCTTTTGCCTTATCGGTATCTCTGCCTGATTTTTTACCGCAAATTTTATGAATATCTTTGTTATCGCCGTAAAAAGAAAGCGAAAAATATTCTTCATTATCAATAAATTCTTTAGTGTATCTCTGCGGTCTGATAACCGTTACAGCGGTATCTTTGCCCCACATTTCACCGAAATAACCCCAACTTGCAGTCATCATATTATAATTGTCTTCATTTCCTGCCGCTACGAGCATCCATTCATCAGAAACCAATTTGATAAAATTTTCATCCAAATCTTTAATATTTACTTCTTTAAAAGCCATAAAATCATCTCCTTTTAGTAATTATATTTTAAATCTATGAAAAATTCAATAAAAATTTCAATTAATTTTTAAAATAATACTTTATTATTTCTTGATTTTAATGTATAATAATTAAAAAGATTACGAAAGGATTGGTTATATGTCGACTGATTTCAGTGTATCATTAAAAAGTATCATTGAAGCGCTTAATCTTGAAATAATTAATGCTCCTGATTCTGTAGATAAAATTTTAATTTCCGATTCGGAACTTAACCGTCCCGGATTACAACTTGCAAATTATTATGAATTTTTTGATTCTCACAGAATTCAAATTTTCGGGCTTTCGGAAATAAGTTTTTTAAAAACATTATCAAAGGAAGACTATAAAGAGAGGATTAATAAATTTTTAGGTCTATCCCCTGTTGCTGTTATTATAACAAGAGGTCTTGATATTAACGAAGAATTTATTGAACTTGCAAAACACTATAATATTCCCCTGCTTAGAACTCCTTTTATGACTTCGGCATTTATGACAGACTTAAATGCTTTCCTTACTTTACAATTAGCGCCGAGAATAACACGTCACGGCGTTTTGGTAGAGGTTTACGGTGAAGGAATTTTGCTTTTAGGCGAAAGCGGAGTCGGTAAAAGTGAAACCGCAATCGAACTTATCAAAAGAGGTCACCGACTTATAGCGGACGACGCAGTTGAAATCAGACGTGTATCTTCTAAAACTCTTGTAGGTACTGCTCCAGAAAATATTCGTCATTTCGTTGAATTGCGAGGAGTAGGTATCATTAACGCGAGAAGAATTTTCGGTATGGGCGCTGTAAAACTTACTGAAAAAATTGATATGGTAATCAATCTTGAGCAATGGAATCCTGACAAGATTTATGACAGAATGGGACTTGAAAGTGAAACAACTAATATTTTGGGACTTGATGTTACATCGACAACCATTCCGATTAAACCCGGCAGAAACCTTGCCATAATTATAGAGGTTGCGGCAATGAACAACCGCCAAAAGAAAATGGGCTACAATGCCGCACAGGAACTTTTGCACAAACTCGGTATGGGAACCGAAGAAGAAGTCGATCCCACATTGCAAAAAGAATGGGACGCTTTTAAATAAATAATTAATTTTGAAAAGAGGTAAATGAAAATGTATTATATCGGTGTAGATTTAGGCGGTACAAATATTGCCACCGCAGTTGTTAACGGAAAGTTTGAAATTATAGGAAAGGCTTCTATCCCTACCAACGCGCCGAGATCGGGTCAAGAAATTGCTAAAGACATTGCAAAATCCGTTGATTTAGCGATTGAGAATGCCGGAATTTCCAAAAGCGAAGTAAATTCAATCGGAATAGGCTCTCCCGGTGCAGTTAACGCCGAAGAAGGAATTATCGAATTTGCGGGAAACCTCGGATTTGACCAAGTTCCTCTTGTAAAATATGTTGAAGAATATACAGGATTAAAATGTTTTGTTGAAAACGACGCTAACGCCGCGGCATACGGAGAATTAATCGCAGGAGCAGGCAGAGGCGCTAAAAACTTTGTCGCTATTACTTTAGGAACAGGCGTAGGCGGCGGCGTTATTATAAACGGAAAGATTTTTTCGGGTTGGAATTCATTCGGCGCTGAACTCGGTCATATTAATTTAATAATGGACGGTGAACCATGCACCTGCGGAAGAAACGGTTGTTGGGAGGCTTATGCTTCCGCTACTGCCTTAATCCGTCAAACAAAAGCGGCAATGGAAAAAGATAAATCCTCAAAAATGTGGGAAATTGCAGGAAGTTTAGACAATGTAAACGGTAAAACCGCTTTTGACGGTATGCGTGAGGGTGACAAAACCGCTACAGAAGTCTGCAATAAATATATTGAATACGTTGCATGCGGAATTGTTGATGTTATTAATATTTTTCAGCCTGAATTTGTATGTATAGGCGGCGGTATTTCTAAAGAAAAAGAAAATCTCCGCAAGCCTATTGAGGAATATGTAAATAAATACAGATTCGGCAAAACCGCTAAAAAGAAAACCGAAATTAAAATTGCCGAACTCGGTAATGACGCAGGTATTATCGGCGCAGCCTTTTTAGGTCTTAACAATTAAGTAATAGGAGTATACTTTTGACTGATAAATTTAATAAGTTAATTGATTTTTTTGAAAAATATGATTATGATTTTAAGGTCAACGAGCCGCTGAAAAATCATACAAGTTTTAAAATCGGCGGAAATGCGGCGGTATTTGTAACGCCTCATACCGAGGAACAACTTAAAGAAATTGTGCTTTTATGCAAAGAGTTCGATATTGACTACTATCTGCTCGGAAACGGCTCTAATACGTTGTTTTCCGATAACGGGTTTGACGGAGTTGTTATTTCAACAACAGAAAAATTTAACGGTATCAGAAAACTGACGGAAAACACGTTTGAATGTGACGCAGGAGTAAAAATATCCGCTCTTTGTAACTATGCTCTTGAGAATTCTTATACAGGATTTGAATGTTTGTACGGCATACCGGGGTCTGTAGGCGGTGCAATTATTACAAACGCAGGAGCATACGGCGGTGAGATTTCCGATGTTGCAATTGAAGTCAAACACATTGACAATAACGGTAATTTTGGCTCGCTTATCGGTGATGAAATAGATTTTTCATATCGTCACAGCGCTTATGAGGACAATAAATATCTCATTTGCTCGGTTGTTTTTGTTTGTGAAAAAGGTGACAAAAATGAAATTAAAGCAAAAATGGACGATTTGATTGAACGCAGAAAATCCAAGCAACCGCTTGATATGCCGAGTGCAGGAAGCACTTTTAAAAGGCCCGAAAAAGGTTACGCAGCCGCTTTGATTGAACAAGCAGGGTTAAAAGGTGTAAATGTCGGCGATGCAGAAGTCAGCGTTAAACATTCGGGATTTATTATAAATAAAGGAAATGCTTCATGTAAAGACGTATTGGCTTTAATTGATACAGTCAAGCAAAAAGTTTATGAAAATTCAGGTATTCAGCTTGAATGTGAAGTCAGGATAGTGAATTAGTTTTATGGAATTTGTAATTGTAACAGGTATATCAGGCGCAGGTAAATCAAAAGCAATATCTTTTTTTGAAGATATCGGTTTTTACTGTATAGACAATATTCCCCCTGCCCTGATTAAAAATTTTGCTGATTTATGTGAAAGCAATCCTCATTTGGAAAAAGTTGCGGTTGTAAGCGATACCCGCGGCGGTAGTTTTTTTGATGAATTTTCAAAAGTGCTTGATGAACTTGACTTGAACAATAAAAAATATAAAATTCTGTTTCTCGACGCTTCGGTAGAAGTGCTTGTAAACCGTTTCAAAGAAACCAGAAGAAAGCATCCGCTTATTGATTCATGCGACGGTTCAATTGAAAAAGCAATTGAAACAGAGATTGATATGCTTAAAAATATCAGAGGAAAAGCAGATTATATTATTGACACTTCAAGACTTTCTACGTCGCAGTTAAAAGAGAGACTCGTTTCAATTTTTACCGAAAATCCTACTGATACAATTAAAACTATTTGTATGTCGTTTGGGTTTAAATACGGTCCTGCTACCGAGGCTGATTTAATGTTTGACGTAAGATGTCTGCCAAATCCGTTTTATATTGATGAATTGCGTCATAAAACCGGGCTTGATAAAGAAGTCAGAGATTATGTTTTAGAAAAGCCGACCGCAATGACTTTACTTAATAAATTAATTGATTTAATTGATTTTTTAGTACCTCTTTATCTAAAAGAGGGTAAAAGTTCAATTGTAATTGCTGTCGGTTGTACCGGCGGTAAGCATCGCAGCGTTACCTTTGCAGAAGCAATAAATAAACACCTTTTGGAAAAAGGTTATATTTCTTCGGTTAATCATCGAGATATAGATAAACATTAGGTGTTATTATGACATTTAACAGAGAAGTTAAAAATGAACTTTTAGAACTTTGGCAACATAATAAGTGCTGTAAAATATGCGAAATGCTCGGGCTTTTGCTTTTTTCTTCCGATTACGGCAAAGATTCTATAGGGCTTAAAACCGATTCAGAAAGTCAGGCTGACTTATATATAAAATTATCAAAAAAATGCCTTAATTTAACACCTAATAAAATTAAGACAAATCGTTATTACTCGGTTTATTTTGAAAAAAAAGATATACAGTTTGTACTGAATAATTTTAATACGGAAATTGCATATAATCTATTTAAATGTGAGAATTGCAAAAGGGCTTTTTTGTTGGGGGCTTTTCTTTCGGGCGGAAATATCAGCAATCCTGAAAAAGAGTACCGCTTGGAACTCATTTCAAAATCAGAAGATATTGCCTGTTTGGTTTACAGAATTCTTTATGAATTTTCGCTTAATCCAAAAATGACAATTAAAAATAAAAAGGTGTCTGTTTATTTAAAAACAAGCGAAAGCATTGAAGATTTGCTTACTTTGATGGGCGCTGTAAAATCCTCTTTAAATATGATGAATATGAAAATTATTAAAGATGTCAAAAACAACGCAAATCGCAAAACAAATTTTGAAACAGCCAATTTAAAAAAGGCGGCGTATTCATCGGCCAAACACATTGCTGCAATTGAGAAAATTGAGCTAGAAAATAAGTTTTCCGCACTTTCCGATGATTTACAGAAAATCGCCGTTGCACGCAGAGAAAATATTGGAATGAGCCTTAGCGAACTCGGAGAAATGTTTGGGCTAAGTCGCTCGGGCGTTTACCATAAACTTAAAAAAATATGTGATTTTGCTGATAAGTTATAACCTTTCGGAGGTGGTGTGATGTCTTTCACACATTTACATCTTCATACTGAATATTCTCTTTTAGACGGAGCATGCAGAATTGAAAAATTAATGCAGTCGGTCAAAGATAAAGGGATGAATTCTGTTGCAATAACTGACCACGGTGTTATGTATGGCGTGGTCATGTTTTTTAATGCGGCAAAAAAGTACGGAATTAAACCAATTATCGGCTGCGAGGTTTATATGGCGGCTCGTACAAGATTTGATAAGGTTCATGAATTTGATTCCACAAGCAGCCATCTTGTACTTCTTTGTAAAAACGAAATAGGATATAAAAATTTATGCAAACTTGTTTCACACAGTTTTACAGAAGGATTTTATTATAAACCTCGAATAGACCGAGAATTATTAGTGGAATATTCAGACGGACTTATTGCGCTTTCGGCGTGTTTGCAAGGTGAATTATGCAGATATATACGCTCGGGAATGATTGATAAAGCGCTTGAAACGGCAAAATGGTATAAAAGCATTTTTAAAGACGATTACTACATTGAGGTACAGGACCATAATCTACCTGAACAAAAAAGAGTGAATATCCAACTTGAAAAAATAGCAAAAGAGTTAAATATAAAAATTGTTGCTACTAATGACGCTCATTATGTTGAACAAAAAGACGCAAATATGCAAAAATATTTGCTTTTAGTCGGTCAAAATAAAACAGTGGACAGTACCGACGCATTGTTGTTCCCGACAGACGAATTTTATGTGAAAACAGAACAGGAAATGAGAAAACTATTCCCTGCCGAATATCTTGAAAACACATCGGAAATTGTAAATAAGTGTAATTTTGAATTTGATTTTAACAATTTAAAATTACCGGCTTTTGAAATAGAAAATTGTGACAATCATTTTGAATATTTAAAAAATCTCGCCTTTAAAGGTCTTGCTGAAAAAATCGAACATGCTGATGAAAATTACTATGCAAGATTAAATTACGAATTGCAAGTAATTGATGAAATGGGATTTATTGATTACTTTTTAATAGTCGCTGATTTTGTAAACTATGCAAAGCGAAACGATATTCCCGTAGGGCCGGGCAGAGGTTCGGGCGCTGCTTCATTATGCGCTTATTGTATAGGAATAACCGATGTCGACCCTTTAAAATATAACCTGCTTTTTGAACGGTTTTTAAATCCCGAACGTGTGTCTATGCCTGATTTTGATATTGATTTTTGTTATATCAGGCGACCTGAAGTTATAAAATATGTAATCAGCAAGTACGGCGCAGACCATGTCGCTCAAATCATTACTTTCGGTACGCTTGCGGCTAAAGCGGCTGTTAAAGACATCGGACGAGCAATGGCTATTCCCTATTCTTCGGTTGACGCTGTTTCAAAACTTATTCCTAATGATTTAAACCAAACGATTGACAATGCTTTAGAGCAATCCAAACAATTAAAAGAAATATATCAAAAAGACCCTAAAATTCACGAATTGCTGGACTTGGCACGAGAAGTTGAGGGAATGCCCCGTCACGCTTCAACTCATGCGGCAGGCGTAGTAATTACCGATAAACCTGTTGATAACTATGTGCCTTTGGCTTTAAATGACGAGTCTGTTGTTACACAGTATACCATGACCGAACTTGAACAAATCGGACTATTAAAAATGGACTTTTTAGGTCTGCGAAATTTAACGGTAATCGACGATACGGTAAAAATGATAAAATCTTTTAAACCAGATTTTAATATTGAAAATATACCCGAAGACGATGAGGAAGTTTTTAAAATGCTGTCAAAAGGCCATTCGGAGGGCGTTTTTCAATTTGAATCAGCAGGTATGAGAAAAACTATGACGCAGTTAAAGCCGACAAGTATCGAGGATTTGATTGCCCTGTTGTCATTATATCGTCCCGGACCTGTAAAATCTATCCCGAAGTATATTGAAAATAAGCATAACCCTGACAAAATCACCTATGCTACTCCCCTGCTCGAGCCGATTTTAAAAGTAACTTACGGCTGCATTGTGTATCAGGAACAAGTAATGCAGATATTCAGAAATTTGGCAGGTTATACGCTCGGAAAAGCCGACATTATACGCAGAGCCATGGCAAAGAAAAAGCACGATGTTTTACAAAAAGAAAAAGTAAATTTTATAAAAGGTTGTGTTAATAACGGCGTAGATGAACAAATTGCAAACGATTTATTTTCGGAAATATCGGCATTTTCGTCTTATGCCTTTAACAAAGCCCATGCAACTGCATATTCAATAGTATCATACCGTACTGCATACTTAAAATGCCACTATCCGTCGCAGTATATGGCCGCTTTAATTACAAGCGTGCTTGACCGCACTTCAAAGGTGCAGGAATATTTTGAAGAATGTAAAAGGCTTGGGATTTCGGTTTTGCCGCCTGATATAAACAAAAGTTCATACAATTTTTCCGAAGACAACGGCAATATCAGGTACGGTCTTTTAGCGATAAAAGGCGTTGGCAGAGTGCTTGTAAACAGTTTGATATTTGAACGTGAGCAAAACGGTGATTTTAAAGATATTTATGATTTTTGTAAACGTTGTGCCGGCAGAGATTTAAACAGAAGAAGCGTTGAGGCGCTGATTAAAGCAGGTTGTTTTGACGGTCTTAAATATAATCGCAGAGAAATGCTTGAAAGTCTTGATAATATTCTTTCCAATATTCAGTATAAAAGAAATAATAATATCGACGGTCAAATAGATTTCTTCGACTCACGCACCGATACGCAAATAAGCATCAAAAAATATGATGAATTTGATAAAAATACATTGCAAAAGCAGGAAAAAGAAGTAATAGGCTTTTATCTTTCGGGCAATCCTCTTGAAGAATATAAAAGTATTATTTTAAACAATAAATTCGATTGTATTGCAAACATACTAAACGATGACGAAAAATATATCGAAAATAAAAAAGTTAAATTGCTTATCATTTTTGAAAGTATAAAGAAGAAAACCACAAAGAACAATGATGTTATGGCGTTTACCGAAATTGCCGATGTTACTTCTGTGTGTGAAATGATTATTTTCCCTAAAACTTTTGGGTTATACAACCATATAATTCAAGCAGAAATACCTATGGTAATTACAGGACGAATCAGCGTAAAAGATGATACGGTAAAGCAGATTATTTGTGAAAAAATCGAATTTATAGACGAGTATGTCAACACTCAATCTTTGTATATAAAGGTTGATTCAATTTCTTCTGCTTCTTTTAAAAAGGCGCTTGATATTATTAGTAAAAACAGCGGTAATTCGCCTTTATTTATCTACTGCAAGGATACAAAAAAGTTAATGAAGTCTGATAAATACAAATGTGATATTACAGAATCGCTTATTAATGAATTAAAAGCAATTCTCGGAGAAGAAAACATTGCAAAAAAATAAACTGTATCGTGTGATACAGTTTATTTTTTTGTTTTAACCTTTAGATATTTATTTTTAGTAGCAATACCGCCCCTGATATGGCGCTCTGCTTTATTAATTTCAAGTATTTTTTTAACCTGTAAATATAAATCCTCATCAAGAAATTTTAGTCTGTCACTTACATCTTTATGTACCGTTGATTTACTGATTCCGTATTTTTGCGCACATCTGCGTACGGTTGCCCCTGTATCAACTATATATTTGCCGAGTATCACGGCTCGTTCTTCGACAGAATTTCTCAAAAAACCAACTCCCTATAAGCTTATCAATAAATAATATGCTTATAGGGAGTTTTTTATGTTTATTTTAACTTTTCAATCAAAGCGTCTACGGCTTCCAAATATCCGTCGAATCCTTTACCGCTGATAGTTTTAAAGCAGTAATTTCGTACAAACGAAATCTGTCTGAATTCTTCCCTTGAATCGACATCGGAAATATGCACCTCAACCGCAGGAATATTAACCGCTTTAAGCGCATCTAAAATCGCAACGCTTGTGTGAGTATAGGCTGCCGGATTTATTATAATTCCGTCAATTTGTTTGTAAGCAGCCTGAATTTTATCAACAATGTCGCCTTCGTGATTTGATTGAAAAAAATCTGTATCTATATTCTTTTCACCACAATAATCTTTGATTAAATTACATAAATAATCATAATTCTTTTCACCGTAAATCTGCGGTTCACGAAGTCCGAGCAAATTAAGGTTTGGACCGTTGATAATTAAAAATTTCATACTACAAGTTCCTTTGCAATTCTTTCAATAATGCTGTCGTCAATTTTTTCACCCGTAAAAAATTCAGCGCTCTTTTTGGCTTGCGAAATCAACATTAAGATGCCGTTGGCATTTTTGATCCCCAATTCATCGGCCTGCTTTAAAAGTTTAGTCTTTTTAGGATTATAAATTAGATCAAGAACGCACTCACAATTTTTAAACGGTTTTAAGTCGGTTATAGAATCGTCAACATTCGGGTACATACCGACAGGAGTTGCATTTACAATAATTTCACCGTCATAGTGGTTTGGCAAATCCTCATAAGTATGCTCCCCTACAATATCAAAAACTACAATCTCGCTTGCGCCTAAATCTTTTAAAACGCATTGACAAGTAAGCGAAGCGCCGCCGTTACCCAACACAATCGCTTTTTTACCTTTGATATCTGCACCTGCGGATTTAATCATATATTCAAAGCCGCAGTAATCAGTATTATAACCTGTCAAAGTGCCGTCAGGCTCTTTTACAATTGTATTGACTGCTCCAATTTTTTGAGCGGTTTTTGATAGTTTATCGCAAAACGGAATAACTGTTTTTTTATAAGGAATAGTTACATTCATTCCATCGAGCAATCCCGATTTTAAAAAGTTTTCAACTTCATCAGGCTCTTTTTCGTATAAAAGATATTTATTATCATAAAAGAATTTATGTATTTGCGGCGAATAACTGTGTCCGAGTTTTCTGCCTAGCAATCCGAATTTTTTCATTATATTACCTCCGAATAACTGCCTAAATACTTAAATTCATCGCATATACCGTCTAATTCACAAATAAGTTGAACAAACTCTTCGGAGTAAATTGAAGTTTCAAGGTCAAAATAGAACATAAATTCAAAATCTCTGTCAGAAAGCGGACGGGATTCAAGTTTAATTAAGTTTATATCAAGCGCATACAAACGTGAAAGCACTTTGTAAAGCGCACCGGGTTTATGCTGAAGCACAAGCATAAGGCTGGTTTTATCTGCTCCCGGGTAAATTTCAAGATTTTTTGAAATACAGATAAACCTTGTATAGTTGTTATTCTTATCCTGAACAGAAGTTTTTAAGCAATTGAGATTATAAAGTTCTGCACAATTATTAGATGAAAGCGCCGCAATATCATCTCTGTCACTTTCTGCAACCATTTGAGCGGCAATAGCGGTATTTTCAACAGTTGTAATTTTTACGCCGTCTAATCCCGATAAAAATTCAGAACATTGCGTTAACGCCTGTTCGTGTGAAATAACCTCTTTAATATTTGAAAGTTTCGTTCCTTTTTTAGCAAGCAAGCAATGATTTACCTGAATTCTTGTGCTTCTGACAATGCTGAAATTATGATTTACCATTAAATCATAAACCTGTTTTACAGAACCTGCGGTACTGTTTTCAATCGGCAAAATTCCGTAATCGCAAAAACCTTGTTCAATAGCAGAGAAAACCTTTTCCCATTCATTAAAATACATAATATTAGGATTTTTAAAAATCTTTTCACATGCTATCTGTGAATAAGAGCCTTCTACTCCCTGACAAGCAACAACCGAATCCGTTGGGAAAAGATTATTTGTATTGCTGATAGATTGGCTGATATTATCGTAAAGTTCCGAATGTTTTTTAAAAATCTTTTCCTGATATGAACGGCTTAACTCAAATAACAATGAATATAAAACTCGCAAATACGATTTCATTTCAGGTTTGGATTTATCAGCAACTTCGTTAAGAATTTCCCTTTCACGCTGTGAATTTAAAACAGGAAGTCCGTTATCTTTTTTATATTGACCGATTTTTGAAGCAACTTCCATTCTATCTTGGAAAAGTTTAATCAATTGGTCGTCAATTTTATCAATTTCTGCTCTTAATTCATCTAAATTCATTTTAATTTACTCCTTATTAGTTATTGTTTTCAAGAATAGAATCATATATTGCAAGCGCAGTAACCGCTTCAATAACAGGAACTGCACGAGGTACTATACAAGGGTCGTGTCTGCCTTTGATTACTAATTTTGTATTCTTCTTTTCTGAAAAACTTACTGAATTCTGCTCTTTTGCTATCGAAGCCGTCGGTTTCAAAGCGACTTTAAAATACAAAGGCATTCCGCTTGAAATTCCGCCTAATATTCCACCGTGATTGTTTGTTCTCGTTTTAATAGCGTCATCATCAAAATAAAACTCATCATTATTCTGACTGCCATATAATTCGGTTGAATCGAATCCGTTTCCGAATTCAATTCCTTTTACAGCGGGCACACCGAATACTGCTGAAGAAATCTTATTTTCCAAGCCGTCAAACATAGGATCGCCAACGCCCGGCATAAGTCCAACTGCAACACATTCAATAACTCCGCCTACAGAATTGCAGTCCATTCTTGCTTTTTCAATTTCCTGCATCATTATATCGCCTTTTTCATCATTAATTACAGGAAATTGCTTTTTGGCAATTGTTTTCAGCATATCAATGTTCGGATTGACTTTATCAAAGGTATCGTCGCATATATTTTTAATACGCAAAATATGAGCAAAAATCTGTATTCCTTTGCGTTCGAGAATTTGTTTTGCAATTCCTCCCGCTATACACAAAGGCGCAGTCAGTCTGCCTGAAAAATGTCCGCCGCCTGCAACGTCCTGAAATCCTTTATACTTAATCTGTGCGGTAAAATCAGCATGAGCAGGACGAGGTATATCAATGATATTTTTATAATCGTCGGAATGAGCGTTTGTGTTAAAGATTACCGCAGAAACAGGCGCTCCGCAAGTGCTATCATTTACAATTCCGGATAAAAATTCGGGAGCGTCAGGCTCTTTTCTTTGTGTAGCAAATTTAGCGTTACCCGGCGCACGTCTGTTCATAAAGTTTTGCAACTCTATCATATCAATTTTTTCACCTGCAGGAATACCGTCAATAGTTACTCCTATTCCTTTTGAATGTGACTGCCCGAATACTGAAACTTTTATATT
Organism: Acutalibacteraceae bacterium; assembly: GCA_036308645.1. Lineage (GTDB taxonomy): Bacteria > Bacillota > Clostridia > Oscillospirales > Acutalibacteraceae > RUG11462. The sequence goes on from JAXJVH010000050.1 coordinate 77,880, forward strand.
TTTTCCGTAGACACTGCTCATTGAATTTTCTCCTTTATTTTACCGTTAAGTGTTTCAAAATCCTTGAAAAAGTCAGGATAAGACTTTGTTACTGCATTTGCATCAATGATTGTAACATTATTTTGGCAAATCTGTGATGCAACCGCAGCCGTCATAGCGATTCTGTGGTCATTATGCGAATTAACGATACCGCCTTTAAGCGCCGTACCTGTAATAATCATACCGTCAGGCGTTTCCTGTGCATTTCCGCCTAAATTATTAATCATTTCAATAACAGTTTTAATGCGGTCGCTTTCTTTAATCCTCAATCGCTCTGCATTCGTAATAACGGTATTCCCGTTTGCCTTACAAGCGGTTAGCGCAATAATCGGAACTAAATCGGGAATATCCGACGCATTAACTGAAATCCCTTTTAAATTTGATGATTTAACCGTGGCAGAATTACCGCAAACAGTTATATCTGCACCGAAAGATTTTAAAATATCAATTATCTTTTTATCGCCCTGCACAGATTTAAAATTCAAATTATCAACCGTTATTCCGCTTTTAGACAAAGCGCCGGCACACAGCCAAAACGCCGCATTTGACCAATCGCCCTCAACCTTAGAATCGCTTGAAATATACTCACCTTTTACAAGTTCAAAAGTATTATTTTCAAATGTATATTCAATACCGTAATTTTTAAGAACTTCAAGCGTTAGCTTAACATAAGAATAGGATTCAAACTTATCCTTAATGATTATTCTGCTTCTGCCTTTGATTATAGGTAAAGCAAATAATAAACCTGAAATAAACTGCGAAGAAATATTACCCTCTATTACATAGTCGGCAGGCACTAATTTTCCGCTTATTTGTAATTTATCGCCGTCTTGATAAAATTCACAACCGTATTTCTGCATTTCTCTGTCAAGCGGAAAAAGAGGTCTTTGCGGAAGTCTGCCGTGCATTTTTATAACTACTTCGAGTCCCAAAGCGCCGATTATCGGAAGTAAAAATCTTAATGTAGAACCGCTTTCGCCGCAATCAATTTCTTTTGTTGAGTTTAAAATATTAATCGGTTTAACGGTAAAAATTTTATCTTTATATTTAATATCGGCGCCAAGTCCTATTAAGCAATCTGCGGTCGCTTCAATATCTTTTGAAAGATTATCACATTTAATCTTTGAAACTCCGTCAGATAACGCCGCACAAATCAAAGCCCTGTGAGCATAAGATTTTGAAGAAATAGCAGAAATTTTGCCGCCTAAAGGTGTGTTTTCTAAAGTAATATTCATATACCTGCCTCAATATAAGTTATTAAATCAGAAACATTTGTCTTTAAAAGTCTTGAATCCCCTATGTCATAAGGAATTACAAGATTAAGTGAGTTTCCGCTGCGTTTTTTATCGGATAAAGCAGGTTTGTAAAGTTCTTCTGAAGAAATATTCGTTTTGGTAGGCAACTCGAATTTCTCTAAAATCTCTACGATTTTTTCAGCGCAAATATTACTGCACAAGCCTTTTTTTGCAGACGCTCTCGCTATAATTGCCAGTCCTATAGCAACTGCACTGCCATGAGAAATTTCAAAATTACTGCAAAGTTCAACCGAGTGACCTATTGTGTGTCCGAGATTTAATTTTTGACGTTCGCCTGAATCAAATTCATCTTTTTCAACAATATCTCTCTTCATTTTTATACATTCGGAAATAACATACTCAAGGTCAAAATTTTTACCTTTTTCAAGTAAATGATTAAAAAGTTCTTTATTTCCGATAACTGCGTATTTAATAACTTCAGCGCACCCGTCTGTAAAAATTTCAGGTTTTAGTGTGCTTAAAGTTGAATAGTCACATAGAACAAGTTTAGGCTGATAAAAAGCACCTACAAGATTTTTTCCCGATTTAATATCAATAGCGGTTTTTCCGCCGACCGAAGAATCAACTGCCGCTAAAAGCGTAGTAGGAACTTGAATAAATTTAATACTGCGCAAATATGACGCTGAAACAAATCCAGCCAAATCCCCTACTACTCCGCCGCCGAGCGCAATTATTAAATCCGACTTTGTTATATGATTTTCTGCTAAAAATTCGCATATTTTAAGAAAGTTTTGTCCGTTTTTAGACTTTTCTCCGTTTTCGATGACATACTTTAATACTTCAAAACCGCTGTTCTTCAATGAATTTTCAACGGTTTGCGAATACAAAGAATCAACTATATCATCGGTAATTATAACGGTTTTAATAGGATTTAAAAAATCTTTAATATAGTTGCCGATATTTTTGATTAATCCGTCGCCGATAATCACTTTATAATTTCCGGAGGCTTTAACTTCAACTTCTGTCATTATCCGTCAACCTCCTCTTTGATTTTTCTGCCTTCATCAAGCAAACTATACATTTTATCTCTATCATCGCTTATAAGAGCGTTTTTATAATCGAAAAGATTATCAATCAATACATCTAATTCTTTAATGATATTTTCCTTATTCTCAAAAAACAATTCTGTCCACATTTTAGGATTAAGCCAAGCAACGCGTGTTAAATCTTTATAACTTCCGGCCGAAAAACCTTTATGAATTAAAGCCGTAGGACTTTTTATAAAAGCATTAGAAACTATATGAGGCATTTGTGAGGTAAATGCAATCATTTCATCATGCTTTTCAGCGGTTGTTACAGAAAAACTTCCGAATTTGCATGGACTTAACAACTGCTTTGCAGTATCAAGCAATCCTATGTCATCATATTTATCGGGAATAATAACCATAGGCGCATTTACAAATAAATCAGCATTACTATATTTGTAACCTGAATTATGTGTGCCTGCCATCGGGTGACCGCCGATAAATGTAAATCCGTATTTATTAGCAATAGAGAAACCAAATTCACAAACTAACTTTTTTGTACCGCAACAGTCAATCACAAATGCGTCTTTTCTAATAAATTCGGCATTATCTTTTAAATACTCAATGCAAGCGTCGGGATAAAGCGCAATTAAAATCAAATCACAGTTATTTATATTGCTCTTATCAAGAGTTTCATCAACATTATTTTCAAGTTTAGCAAATTCAAGTATTTTATTATCAATGTCATAAGCAAAAACAGTATGATTAGCCTTTTTATACGCTTTAACCATTGAGCCGCCGATAAGCCCTAAACCAACTACTCCGACAATCATTCTTGAATAGCCTCTCTGACTTTCATAACTTTGCGTGCTACCCTGTCAAACTGCTCAGGCGTTAATGACTGTGCGCCGTCGCAAAGAGCGCAAACAGGGTTGTTATGAACTTCTATCATAATACCGTCGGCACCGCAAGCGGCAGCAGCCAACGCCATAGGTTCTACCATCCAGTTGATACCTGTTGCGTGTGAAGGGTCGACAACTACGGGCAAATGCGACAAAGATTTAAGCATAGGAACTGCTGATAAATCAAGCGTGTTTCTCGTTGCTGTTTCATAAGTCCTGATTCCACGCTCACAAAGAACGATATTTTCGTTGCCTTCAGACATAATGTATTCAGCGCTCATAAGAAATTCTTTAATAGTATTAGCAAGACCGCGTTTTAAAAGAATAGGCTTGTTTGTTTTACCAAGTTCTTTTAAAAGGTCGAAATTCTGCATATTTCTTGCGCCGACCTGAATGAAATCAACATCTTCGAATAAATCAATGTGATTAAGATTCATAATTTCAGTAACTATCGGCAGACCTGTTGCTTTTTTGGCTTCAAGAAGTAATTTTAATCCGTCATTACCAAGTCCCTGAAAATCGTAAGGTGAAGTTCTCGGCTTAAAAGCGCCGCCACGCAGAATATTAGCACCCGATGCTTTTACCTTTTCCGCTACTTCGATAATCTGCTCTTTTGATTCAACTGAACAAGGTCCTGCAATTAAAGCAAAGTTTCCGTCTCCGATTTTAACTCCGTTAACATCAATCACAGAGTTATCGGGATGAAATTTTCGGTTACATTTTTTAAACGGCTCTGAAACTCTCTTAACAGATTCTACGATATCAAGGCTTTTAACTAAATCAATATCAACCTTTCCCGTATCTCCGATAAGTCCCAAAACCGTATATTCGCTACCCTCGGATATATGAACATCAATATTCTGTTTTTTTAACCACCCGATAAGATGGTTCATTTGGTCTTCGGTTGTTCCTCTTTTTAATACTGCAATCATAACTTTTCTCCTTTTACAAAAACAGCCTACACAGAAGTGACTGTGTAGGCTAAAAATTTTAATCAGTTAATCGAGAAAACTTCATTAAACTTTTTTGCAACACAAATCACTACTACTTTTGCTAAAAAAGTAATAGTTAAAAAAGTAAAAGTATGAAGTTGTGTAAGATAATAACTTACTCATATTAACTTACCTTTCGCGATTTTTTTGTATTATACCATTATTATAGCGATTTGTCAAGAAAAATGTTATTTTTTTCAATATTTAAAATATTATCATAATTAATTTACATAAAAAATGTTGAAATTACTTGAAATCAAAATAAAACTATATTATAATAAGTAAATTAAATGCGAAAGGGGTAGTTTATGTTGTATTCGCAAATGACAAAAGAACAACTTTTGAAAGAAAAGGAAAAACTCTTGGGTGATTACGCTGAATTCAAATCACTCGGTTTAAAATTTGATATGTCTCGAGGTAAGCCGTCAAAGGCGCAACTCGACCTTTCAGATGACTTGCTTACTATGGTAAGCAAAGGAAACGCTGTTACCGAAAACGGTTTTGAATGCAGAAACTACGGCGGTTTGGACGGTATTCCTGAAATGAAAGCCATTTTTGCCGATTTATTTGAATGTCCGCCTGAAGATGTGATTATCGGTGAAAACTCATCATTACACATGATGTTCGATATTATTGCACAGGCAGTATCTCGAGGTCTTGACGGTGAAAAGCCTTGGCTTATGCAGGGTAAAGTTAAATTTTTATGCCCGTGTCCCGGATATGACAGACATTTTGCTATTACCGAGTATTTCGGCATTGAAAACATTCCTGTTCCGATGACTGAAAACGGTCCTGATATGAATATAGTTGAAGAACTTATAAAAGATCCTTTGGTTAAGGGTATCTGGTGTGTGCCTAAATACTCAAATCCTGACGGATATTCTTATTCTGATGAAACTATCATTAGATTGGCTTCAATGAAACCTGCCGCTCCCGATTTCAGAATTATGTATGACAATGCTTATGCTGTTCATCATTTATACGATGACAGACAAGATAATGTTCTTTGCCTTTATAAAGAATGTATTAAACGAGGAACCGAAAACAGAGTACTCTATTTTATGTCTACATCTAAAATTACTCATCCGGGTTCAGGCGTCAGCGCTTTGTGTGCTTCTCACCATAATATTCAACTAATGAAATACAGAATGCAGTTCCAGACTATAGGACCCGATAAAATTAATCAGTTGCGCCATGTAAGATATTTAAAGAATACCGAAAATATTAAAGAAATTATGAGAAAACATGCCGATATTATGCGTCCTAAATTTGAAGCGGTATTAGATGAATTTGAAAATACATTAAAACCTGTAGGAGTCGGAAGATGGACTAATCCAAACGGCGGTTATTTTATAAGTTTTTACGCTCCCGAGGGCTGCGCTAAAAGAACAGTTGAACTTTGCTTGGAAGCAGGCCTTGTAACCACTCCTGCGGGATCGGCTTATCCTTACGGAAAAGATCCAAAAGATTCACATATCAGAATTGCGCCGAGTTTTCCGCCGCTTGACGAGTTAAAACAGGCTGTTAAACTCTTTTCGATATGTGCAAGACTTGCCGCATTGGAAAAACTTTTGTAAAAAATTATAAATTTTTGTATATTATATTTGACTTTTCAATTATTTTAATATATAATGTGTTGGTAACGCATAAATTTTGCATATTATTAAAAATTGGAGGACTTTTCAATGAAAAAATCAAGAAGGTCAACGTTTTTCATTGTTACTATTTTGATTATTGCCTTCACTTACCTGTCTTTTGCAGGTTTGTATACATATTACGGCGATAATAAAATAGTGTACGTAAAAGGCGTAAACGATATCCGTTGGGGTATTGATATTCAGGGTGGTGTTGAAGCGGTTTTCACGCCTGACATCAGCGCTGATAAAATAACTAACGATGATATGAAAAAAGCAGAAGAAATTATTAAAAGACGTCTTACTGCACAGAAAATTACAGACTCTGAAATCAACAGGGACGACGCTAATAAGCAAATTATCGTCCGTTTCCCATGGCAAAATGACGAAGAAGATTTCGATCCTGCCGATGCGGTTGAAGAATTAGGTCAGATGGCTGTACTCACTTTTAATGAAGGCGATGCTACTTCAAAAGGCGATCAGGTGCTTGAGGGTTCAAAAGATATTGAATCTGCATCTTTATCGGTTGAAAACGGCGAAAGCAAGGTAGCGCTTCAGCTTACTGCTCATGGTAAGGCTGCTTTTGAAACCGCTACAAGAGAAAACCTTAATCAAACCATTTCAATCTGGCTTGATGACGAATGTCTTTCTGCTCCTACCGTAAACAGTGTAATTAGCGACGGCAGAGCAGTTATTGAGGGCGACTTTACTGCTGAAGAAGCAGAAAACCTTGCTAATACAATTAATGCCGGTTCTTTGCCTTTCGGCTTGTCGGTTGATAATTCCAAATTAAGTATTATTGCTCCGACGCTTGGTCAGTCGGCTCTTCAGGTTATGCTTTTAGCAGGTATCATTGCTTATGCGATCATTGTAATTATGATGATACTTCTTTACAGAGCGCCGGGTGTGGTTGCCGCTTTGGCTATTACTTGTCAGATTGCAGGTATTTTCGCTTGTATTTCAGGCTTCTTACCGTTCTTTGACAGTTTCACACTTACAATTCCGGGTCTTGCGGGTGTTATTCTTTCAATCGGTATGGGCGTTGACGCTAACGTTATTAACGCTGAACGTGTTAAAGACGAACTTAATTCAGGAAGAACTATAGACGGCTCGATTAAAACAGGCTTTAAGCGTGGATTCGGCGCTATTATCGACGGTAACGTAACCGTGGTAATTGTATCTGTAATTCTTATGGGTGCGTTTGGACCTCCGGATTCTATATGGGCAAAAATCGTTAACAGCGTAATGTTTATGTTCGGTTCTTCAATTACCGGTTCTATTTATTCATTCGGCTATACACTTTTAATCGGTGCTATCTTCAATCTCCTTATCGGCGTTGCACTTTCAAAAGTTATGGTTAAGAGTCTCTCTTCATTTAAGTGTTTGAGAAAACCTTGGTTCTTCGGAGGTAAGAAAAATGCAAAAAACGTTTGATATTATAGGCAAATTTAAATTTGCAATAATTTTACCGATTGTTGTTATAATAACAGGTATATTCTTTAATATTTTTGTAGGAGCAGACCTTGCAATAGAGTTTAGAGGCGGTACTGCCGTTACCTATTCCTATGAAGGTGAAATTGATTACGATAAAGTTAAAACTGCTGCCGAAAGTGCGCTTAAAAGTGTAAGTAACGAAACAAAACTTACTTATGAGTACACAGGAACACTTGACGCAGACGCAGTTGTATCCACTCTTTCGCAGGAAAGTTTTGAAGATATTTCATTTTCTGCCGACAACGGCACAAACGACGGTGTTGCCATTCTTGAAATTTCTGCCGTTGGCAAAAAGTTTTTAACGGAAGAGCAAATTTCTACAATTAATAATTCTTTAAAAACAAATTATTCTTCAAATTCGTTAACTTTAAAAACAAAAGCCGAAAACAGTTATAAAGACATAAAACTTGATGTTACAAGCAGTGCTGATTTGTCTTCGGGCGCTGAATCAATTAAATTAAACGCTATCGGTAATATTGCGCTTAATACTACTCAACTTGATAAAATTAAAACTAATCTTACCGAGGAGTTTAAAGACAACAGCATTGAGCAGGTTCAAGTAAATTCCGTTAGTGAGAGTTTCGGTTCTGCGTTCTTTGGGAAAGCAATTTTTGCAGTAATTCTTGCAAGTGCGCTTGTAATTATTTATGTTGCTTACAGATTTAGAAAAGTAGGCGGTTTTAAAGCAGGTATCACCGCTCTTGCCGCACTTGTTCACGATGTACTTTTTGTTTACTTTATTGATGTAATTTTCGGTATCACTATTGATACAAACTTTATAGCGGTATTCCTTACAATTCTCGGTTATTCACTTAACGATACCATAGTTATTTATGACAGAATTCGTGAAAATTCCGCAATTTACAACAATAAATTATCAATCAGAGAAATTACTAATCTTTCTATCACACAGTCGCTCAAACGTACTTGTGTAACTTCACTTACAACATTTGCCGCTATTATCTCGGTAACAGTTGTAGCCGCTATTCAAGGACTTGATTCCATTCTTACTTTCTCAATTCCTATGTCGGTTGGTACTCTTTGCGGTACTTTCTCTTCCCTCTTTGTTGCAGGACCTCTTTATGTATTCTGGTGTGAACACAGCGAAAAGAAGTCGGATAAGAACAACGGTGATAAAAAAGAAACAGGCAAAAATACTGCTGATTATACAAATAAAATCAATCCTAAAAAGAAAAAGAAAAGAGCATATTAATTTGACTTTCAGACGTCGCAAAAATTTGCGACGTCTTTTTTATTATAAAACTTGAAGAAAGGCAGATTTTGTGGTAAAATATTTTTAATAGTTTTTCGGAGGATTTATTATGAGAATATTAGCTTTAGACGGCAATTCAATTATAAACAGAGCGTTTTACGGAATACGTGTTCTTTCTACAAAGGACGGTGTTTTTACAAACGCTATATACGGATTTATGAATATACTTTTAAAACTTATTGAAAATAATAATCCTGATTTAATTATTGCCGCTTTTGACTTAAAAGCACCGACATTCCGGCATAAAATGTATTCTGAATATAAAGCAGGAAGAAAACCAATGCCCGAGGAACTGCGTATGCAAATTCCTATAATGAAAGATTTATTAAAAGCGTTCGGCTGCGCAGTTCTTGAAAAAGAGGGTTATGAAGCCGATGATATTCTCGGTACGATTGCAAAAAAATGCAATGATAACGGTGATACTTGCGTTATTGCAACGGGGGATCGCGATTCATTACAATTAGTATCCGAAAATGTTACTGTCCAACTTGCCGCCACTAAAGCGGGCGCTCCTGAAGTTAGAATTTACGACGTTGATAAAATAAAAGAGGAATACGGCGTTACTCCTACACAGATGATTGAAATTAAAGCGTTGCAGGGTGACGCTTCCGATAATATTCCCGGCGTTGCAGGCGTAGGCCCGAAAACCGCAGGTACTTTAATTCAAAAATTCGGCACTGTTGAGAATTTGTATGAAAATATTGAAACTGCCGATATTAGAGAAAATCTTAAAAACAAACTTATTGCCGACAAGGATAACGCTTTTTTAAGCAAAACTTTAGGCACAATTAACTGTGAAGTTCCGATAGAAATACCTAATGAGGCGAAAAGAAACGATGAGGAACTTAAAAGTCATCTAATTCATCTTGAAATGTTTAAACTTCTTGATAAACTAAATCTTGATAGCGAAACCGACTCAAAAAGCAACTCTGTCAGTCAACAAATAAGTGTTGATTTAAAAGAAATTGACAAAGTACCCGATAACTCAATTATTTTATTCTTTGATGATAAAACATTTATAAAAAACGATGATAGATTTTTCTACACCGACAACAAGGATTTAACAGATGTAAAAAGTATAATTACTCACGACTGCAAATCATTGTTTCATAAAATCGGCGGCCATTGTGATGTCGCTTTTGACACTATGCTTGCGGCATATCTTATCAATCCCGACAGAAAAGATTATTCGCTTGACAGATTTACGGTAGAATATTCCGTAAATGAATACGGCGGAGAATATTCCGAGATTTTAAATAAACTTGAACTTGTTGAAAAACTTTGCAATGAATTTAAAGCGCAAATTGTTGATAACAATCAGGAAAAATTGCTTTATGAAATAGAAATTCCTCTTTCTTATACTCTTTATATGATGGAAAATGAAGGGTTTATGGTTGATGTTGACGGTATAAACCGATTTTCCGAAAAACTTTATGAAAGAGAAAAGTTTTTAGAACAACAAATTTATGATATTATCGGATATGAATTTAACTTAAATTCCCCGAAACAACTCGGTGTAGCACTTTTTGAAAAATTAGGACTTCCCTGCTCTAAAAAAACAAAGACAGGCTATTCCACTAATGCCGAAGTGCTTGAAGGCTTGAAATATGAATCCGAAGCGGTTGAATATTTACTTGAATACCGCTCGGTTGCAAAGTTAAAATCAACGTACTGCGACGGACTTATTAAATGCGTTGAAAACAATAACAGAATACATTCAACGCTTAATCAGGTTGAAACAAGAACAGGAAGAATCAGTTCTTCCGAGCCTAATTTGCAAAACATTCCTGTCAGAACCGAACTCGGCAGAGAAATGAGAAAGTTTTTTATTGCCAAAGACGGATATGTTCTGGTTGACGCAGATTATTCTCAAATTGAACTGCGAGTTTTAGCCTCTATTGCCGATGATAAAAAAATGATTGACGCGTTTTTGAATAATGTTGATATCCATTCTGTTACGGCATCAGAGGTGTTTAATGTTCCGCTTGAATATATGACTCCTGAAATACGTTCTCGCGCTAAAGCGGTTAATTTCGGTATCGTCTACGGAATCGGCGCATTTTCTCTTTCAAAAGACATTCACGTAAGTGTTGCCGAGGCAAAAAGATATATTGAAAACTATTTAGCAACATACAGCGGCGTTAATAAATATATGAATGATGTTGTGCAACGAGCAAAACAAGACGGATATGTTTCAACATATTTCGGCAGACGCAGATATTTGCCTGAACTTACGGCATCAAACTTTAACACTCGTTCATTCGGCGAACGTGTTGCTAAAAATATGCCTATTCAGGGAACTGCCGCTGATATTATTAAAATAGCGATGAACAGAGTTAACAAACGTCTTATAGATGAAAATTTAGACGCAAAACTGATTATGCAGGTTCACGATGAACTGATTATTGAAGCAAAAGAAGAAATCGCTGATAAAGTTTCAAATTTACTTAAAGAAGAAATGGAAAACGCAGTCGATTTTAAAGTTCCTTTGCTTGTAGATGTTAAATATGCAAAAACTTGGTATGAAACAAAATAAGGTGAACTAAATGAAAATTCTTTTTGTCTGCACAGGAAACACTTGCCGAAGTCCTATGGCAGAGGCTTTAGCAAAAAAACTATTTCCAAAGTATGATTTCAGTAGTGCAGGTTTATATGTAAATCCAACTGACAGCGTTTCGGCTAACGCCGTTCTTGCTATTAAAAATTACGGTATAGATATAAGTGAACATAAACCTACACAACTGACCGTCGAAAAGGCGACTGAATATGACTATATCATTCCTATGACTTCTTCTCACAAACAAGTGTTATTGGCAAACGGTATAAATCCCGATAAAATTTTAATGTTCAAAGACGAAATTTCAGACCCGTTTGGAGGGAGTTTGGAAACCTACTTATTCTGTGCCGAGCAGTTAAAAAATAATATAAAAATTACAATCGGAGAATTAAATGATTAAAGAAATAGGAATTGAGTATACAGATAATATACTTCAAATTGAAAATCAATCCTTTACTCATCCCGCTTCCGAAAAAAATATAAAAGAGTCGCTTTTAAATGACAAATACAAGTATATCGGCTTTTTTAAAGATGAAAAATTAGTCGGTTACGGTAGCGTTTTTATTGTTGCAAATGAGTCTTATATAAATAATATAGCAGTATTAAAAGATTACAGGCGTAAGAGAATTGCTACCGACATTGTAAATAAAATAATCGAGTTATCGTCTGAATGTGAATTTGTTACTTTAGAAGTCAGAGAGAGTAATTTATCTGCTATCGGACTATATAAAAAATTAGGGTTTATTACAACGGCAGTACGCAAAAACTATTATAATAAACCTGTTGAAAACGCAATAATTATGACAAAATACATGGAGAAACAAAAATGAAAATATTGGCTATTGAATCATCGTGCGACGATACTGCGGTGGCAATACTTGAAGAAAGAAAAGTTCTTTCATCGGTAATTGCATCACAAGTTGATGAACATATTGTTTACGGCGGTGTAGTTCCGGAGATTGCCTCAAGAATGCATATTGAAGCAATATCTAATCTTTACAAAGAGGCGCTTAAACGTGCAGAACTTTGCATTGACGATATTGACGCCATTGCCGTTACTTATGCGCCCGGACTTATCGGCTCATTGCTTGTAGGTGTGAATTTTGCAAAAGGATTAAGCCTTGCCACCGGCAAACCTCTAATACCTGTTCATCACCTACGCTCACACATTGCCGCAAATTATATCACTTATCCCGAATTAAAACCTCCGTTTTTGGCTTTGGTTATTTCGGGCGGTCATTCTCATATAATTAACGTTAAAGATTATACCGATTACGAAATAATCGGCAGAACTCGTGACGACGCGGCAGGCGAATGTTTTGATAAAACCGCAAGAGCATTAGGTCTTCCCTATCCTGGCGGTGTTCATCTTGATAAAATTGCTGAAAATGGCAATAATACAGTATATAAACTTCCCAAACCGAAAATAGAGGGAAATCCGCTGGATTTCAGTTTTTCAGGGCTTAAAACCGCCGTTTTAAATACAATTAATAATTCAAATCAAAAAGGAATTGAAATTAATACCGCTGATATGTGCGCCAGTATCAGAAAAACCGTAACTGATATTTTAATTGATAAGTTGTCGGTGGCATTTGAAACTGTTAAACCTCAAAAATTGGTTTTGGCAGGTGGCGTTTCTGCAAATTCCGAAATAAGAAAAAGAGTTTCGGCGTTTTGTAAAAATAACAATGTTGAATTTTATTCGCCTGAATTGTCGCTTTGCGGTGATAATGCCGCAATGGTAGGAGCACAGGCATATTACGAATATCAAGCGGGAAATGTTGCCGAAAGTGATTTAAACGCCTATGCAACTCTCGATATTTGCACATTAAAATAACTAAAAAAGATATAATTTTTTAAGTAATTTTGAACAAAAGATTAATTTTAATCGAAAAATCAAAAAAAATATAATAAAAACTTGTTTTTTATTTAACAATATAGTATAATAAGTGCAATGTAATTATTATGGGGACATTTGATAATTATATTAATCTACAAAATATGCATTTAATGCAATTGGAGGATAAAAAAATGATTACAAACAAATCCGTAAACGCTTGGATTGAGGAAATGAAAGCCCTCGTAAATCCTGATAATGTCGTTCTTATTGACGGTAGCGAAGAACAACTTGAGGCTCTTCGTGCTGAAGCTGTTAAGACCGGCGAAATGATTAAACTCAATCAGGACTTACTCCCTGGATGTTATCTCCACAGAACTGCTGTAAACGACGTTGCTCGTGTTGAAGGCAGAACTTTCATTTGCTCAAAAACAAAAGAAGACGCAGGTCCGACAAACAACTGGATGGAGCCTACAGAAGCGTACAAAATGCTTTTTGACATCGCAAAAGGTTCTTACGCAGGCAGAACTATGTATATTATCCCTTATTCAATGGGTCCTGTTGGTTCAGAATTCTCAAAAATCGGTTTTGAACTTACAGATTCTATCTATGTTGTTCTTAATATGGCTATCATGACCAGAATCGGTAACGAAGTTATCGAAGCACTCGGTGACAGCGAAGACTGGATTAAAGGTTTACACTGCAAATGTGATATTGATGAAGAAAAGAGATATATCTGCCACTTCCCTGAAGATAACTACATTATTTCTGTTAACTCAGGTTACGGCGGAAACGTTCTTTTAGGTAAAAAATGTTTTGCACTTCGTATTGCATCGTTCCTTGGTAAAAACGAAGGCTGGATGGCTGAACACATGCTTATCCTCGGTCTTGAAAATCCGCAGGGCGAAATTAAATACATTGCCGCTGCATTCCCGTCTGCTTGCGGTAAAACAAACCTTGCAATGCTTATTCCTCCGAAAAAATATCGTGATATGGGCTACAAAGTATGGTGCGTAGGCGACGATATTGCTTGGATGAGAATCGGTGAAGACGGTCGCCTTTGGGCAGTTAACCCTGAAAACGGCTTCTTCGGTGTTGCTCCGGGAACAAACGAAAATTCTAACCCGAACGCTTTGGCTTCTACACGTAAGAACACAATCTTTACAAACGTTTGTCATAACCTTGATGATAATACAGTTTGGTGGGAAGGTCTTGATAAGAATCCTCCGAAGAATGCTCTTAACTGGAGAGGCGAAAAATGGGATTACACTAAATATGACAAAGCAGACAAAGTTGGTACAAGCGGCGCTCATCCTAATTCAAGATTTACAGCACCTGCTAAAAACTGTCCTTGCATTTCTTCTGAATTTGATTCAGGTAAAGGCGTGCCGATTTCTGCTATCGTATTCGGCGGTCGTCGTGCAAAAGCCGCTCCGCTGGTATATCAGTCAAGAGATTGGCAAAACGGTGTATTCGTAGGTTCAATTATGGCTTCTGAAACAACTGCTGCTGCAACAGGCGCTGTAGGTGTTGTAAGAAATGACCCAATGGCTATGAAACCTTTCTGCGGTTATCACATGGCTGACTACTTTGCACATTGGCTTGAAATGGGTAAAAAACTCGGCGATAAAGCACCTAAAATCTTCAATGTTAACTGGTTCAGAACAGATGACGAAGGCAACTTCATTTGGCCGGGATTCGGCGATAATATGCGTGTTCTTAACTGGATTCTTGCTCGTTGCGACGGCAAGGTCGACGCTGTTGAAACACCTATCGGTTATGTTCCAAAGGTAGAAGATATTGATATTGAAGGTCTTGATATTACTGAAGATACTATTAAAGAACTTCTTACTATTGATAAAGACGTTTGGACTGAAGAAACTCAAAACATTGCTAAATTCTATGAGCAATTTGGTGATAAACTTCCAAAAGAAATTGTTGATGAATTTAACGGTCTTAAAGAACGCTTAAAATAATTTTGATACAATAGTTATTAAAACTGACTTCATTAGTTTCAATGAAGTCAGTTTTTTATATGTAAATATTATTGTTCAAAAAGATAAAATCCCAATGCTAAATTTAGCATTGGGATTTTTAAATACTATAATTAGTAATTATTTATTGCCGTATAATTCGCCAAGACGGAGAAGATGGTTGTATCTTTCAACTGAAGTTTCTTCAGCCTTTGTAAACAACTCTTCTGCTCTTTCAGGGAATGAACGAGTAAGTGATGAATATCTTGCTTCGTTCATAATGAAGTCACGGTAACTTGTTGTAGGTGCTTTGCTATCCATTGAGAACGGATTTTTGCCCTCTGCTTTAAGTGCAGGATTGAAACGGAACATATTCCAGTAACCGCAGTCAACTGCCTTCTTCATTTCAGCCTGACAGTTAACCATACCGCCCTTAATAGAGTGCATCTCACATGGAGCGTAACCGATAATAAGTGACGGACCCGGATATGCTTCAGCCTCACGAATTGCTTTAAGAGTCTGATTTGCATCAGCGCCCATAGCAATCTGTGCTACATAGATATAACCGTAAGACATAGCGATTTCAGCAAGACTCTTCTTAGCGATTGATTTACCGGCAGCTGCAAACTGTGCAACCTGACCGATGTTAGACGCTTTAGAAGCCTGACCGCCTGTGTTTGAGTAAACCTCTGTATCGAATACCATAATGTTTACATCTTCACCCTGTGCGAGAACGTGGTCAACACCGCCGAAGCCGATATCATAAGCCCAACCGTCACCACCGAATATCCATACAGATTTCTTTGAAAGGTAATCTTTATTAGCAAGAATATCGTTGCAAGTGTCGCAAGAAGCGTTCTGTGCTTCGAGAGCAGCAACAAGCGCTTTAGAAGCGGCGCCGTTTTTCTCGCCGTCATTTACTGTTGCAAGGTATTCTTCGGCAGCAGCCTTAACATCAGCAGAAGCCTTGTCAGACGCAACGATTTGTTTAACATCTTCGATAAGTCTTTCTCTGATTGCTTTTTGACCTAAGTACATACCGAAACCGTGTTCAGCATTATCTTCAAACAATGAGTTAGCCCAAGCAGGACCTTTGCCCTCTTTGTTTACAGTATACGGTGATGTAGCAGCAGGACCGCCCCAAATTGAAGAACAACCTGTTGCATTAGAAATATACATTCTGTCGCCGAACAATTGAGTGATAAGACGAGCATAAGAAGTTTCAGCACATCCTGCGCAAGAACCTGAGAACTCAAGCAACGGCTGTTTATACTGTGAAGTAATAGTATTGATATTTGCAGTAACTTCAGGTTTCTCTGAAACTTTAGATACGCAGTAATCAAATACAGCCTGCTGGTCTTCCTGTGATTCGCGTGATACCATTTTAAGTGAGTTTGTAGGGCAAACGCCAACGCAAACTCCGCAACCCATACAGTCCATAGGCGAAACTGCAAGAGTATAAGCGTAACTTGTTTTGAGAACAGGTTTAGCGCCGAGTTTAATGTTTGCAGGAGCAGCCTTAACTTCTTCTTCTGAAAGTGCATAAGGTCTGATTGTAGCATGCGGGCAAACAAATGCACACTTGTTACAACTTACGCAAGTTTCAGGATTCCATTCAGGAACGTTAACTGCAACACCGCGTTTTTCATAAGCTGATGCGCCCTGCTCGAATGTACCGTCTGCATGGTCAACGAAAGCAGATACAGGAAGTGCGTCGCCGTCCATCTTGCCAACAGGTTTCATAATATTATCAACCATTTTAACAAGTTTAGCAGGACCGTTTTCGGTTTCAGGTGTTACATTATCAACTGCGTTAGCCCAATCAGCAGGCACGTCAATCTTAACATAAGCGGTAGCGCCGGCGTCAATAGCGGCCTCGTTCATCTTAACGATTTCGATACCTTTCTTCATAAATTTCTGTGCTTTTTCTTTCATATAAGCGATTGCTTCCTCTTCAGGAAGAACTTTTGACAATGAGAAGAAAGCAGACTGGAGAACTGTATTTGTACGTTTGCCAAGACCGATTTTAGCAGCCAAGTCAATAGCGTTAACTGTATAAAGTTGAATGTTGTTTTTAGCGATATACTGTTTTGTTTCAGCATTCAAGTGCATATTAAGTTCTTCAGGAGTCCACTGACAGTTAATAAGGAATACACCGCCCGGTTTAACATCCTGCACCATCTTATAACCTTTAAGGATATATGACGGATTATGACAAGCAACAAAGTCTGCCTTATTTATGTAATAAGGGCTCTTAATAGGCTTGTCGCCGAAACGCAAGTGAGAAACTGTGATACCGCCTGTTTTCTTTGAGTCATACTGGAAATAAGCCTGAACATATTTATCAGTATGGTCGCCGATAATTTTAATAGAGTCTTTGTTAGCACCAACAGTACCGTCGCCGCCGAGACCCCAGAATTTACATTCAATAGTACCTTCAGCAGCGGTATTAGGAGCAGGTTTCTCTTCAAGTGAAAGATTTGTAACATCGTCGCAAATACCGATTGTAAACTGATTTTTAGGCTCGTCCTTGCTGAGTTCCTCATATACAGCGAATACGCTTGAAGGAGGAGTATCTTTAGAACCAAGACCGTAACGACCGCCGATAACTTTAGCGTCAACGCCTTTTGTAGCGAGAGCGGCAACAACATCAAGGTACAAAGGTTCGCCGAGAGCGCCCGGCTCTTTAGTTCTGTCAAGAACAGCGATTTTCTTTGCTGTAGCAGGAATTGCTTCAACTAATTTATCTGCTCTGAAAGGACGGTAAAGTCTTACTTTTACAAGACCGACTTTTTCACCTTTTGCTGTTAAGTAATCAATAACTTCTTCGGCAACATCGCAGATTGAACCCATAGCAACGATAACGCGTTCAGCGTCAGGCGCACCATAGTAGTTAAAGAGTTTATAGTCTGTGCCGAGTTTAGCATTAACCTTACCCATATATTCTTCAACAATTTCAGGAACTGCTTCGTAATATTTATTACAAGCCTCTCTGTGCTGGAAGAAAATATCGCCGTTTTCGTGTGAACCGCGCATAACAGGATGTTCAGGATTTAATGCTCTTTCTCTGAATGCTTTAACAGCGTCCATATCGCACATTTCTTTGAGATCTTCGTAATCCCAAACTTCAATTTTCTGAATTTCATGTGAAGTACGGAAACCGTCAAAGAAGTTAATAAACGGTACTCTGCCTTTGATTGCTGCCAAATGAGCAACAGCGCCGAGATCCATAACTTCCTGCGGGTTTGTTTCAGCGAGCATTGCAAAACCTGTCTGACGGCAAGCATAAACGTCGGAATGATCACCGAAAATGTTAAGAGCGTGTGAAGCTACGCATCGAGCAGAAACATGGAAAACTGTAGGTAACAATTCACCTGCAATTTTATACATGTTAGGAATCATAAGTAAAAGACCCTGCGATGCGGTGTAAGTAGTTGTGAGTGCACCGGCGTTAAGCGAACCGTGAACAGTACCTGCAGCACCTGCTTCAGACTGCATTTCGGAAACCTTAACAGTTGTGCCGAAAATGTTTTTGAGACCCTGTGCCGACCATTGATCAACATAGTCTGCCATAGGGCTGGACGGAGTAATAGGATAAATACCTGCTACCTCAGTAAACGCATAAGACACGTGAGCCGCAGCGTTGTTACCGTCCATGGTTTTCATTTTTCTAGCCATTGGATTATTCCTCCTGAAAAAAGTTTGATTGGAACATATTTACCTAAAGCATAATAAAAAACACTATACTCCAAGATAAAATTTCACATAATTATTTTACTACACTTTTTAATAAAAGTAAATATAAAAATCATTAAAAAAACAAAAAATTCGATTACTTTTTAAATTTTATTAATAAATATGGGTTAAAAATCCCGCTTTATTGTCAAAATTAATGATAAATGTAATTATGTATTTATATATCAATCGGCAAAAATGCCATTATTACTGCAATTATGATTGCAGGCAAAAGATTTGCAACACGTATTTTTTTGCCCCAAACAAGATTTAACCCTACGCAAAAGATAAGAATTGAGCCTATTAAAGATAAGTTTGAAAGAGCAGAAACCGTCATAACAGGTTTTATAATTGTTGCAAACGCCGTTATCAGACCTTGTAAAACCGCAACGGGGATTGCTGAAAAAATACAACCCTTACCTAAAGAGCAAGTAAGCACCGTAATAATTATCAAGTCAAGTACGGCTTTTACTGATAATACCGAATAATCGCCTGAAATACCGTCTTCTATTGCGCCGACAATAGCCATTGCGCCGATACAAACGGTAAATGAAGAAGTGACAAAACCTTCAACAAAATTTTTATCTTTAGCATTTCCTGTTTTGATTTTCAGCCATTCGCCAAAATGTTCAAACCGGAGTTCAATATTTAAAATTTCCCCTATCAATGCGCCTATAGCCAAGCAAACTACAATAAACATACCCTTGCCGCTTGCTACGGTACTGCCGTTTACGGTAAGCATTTCTTCCATCGCGCCGCCGATACCGATAAACAAAACGCAAACACCGCAAACTTTTGTGAGTGCGTCCTGATGTTGTTCTTTAATCAATTTGCCGCCGAAAAATCCTAAAATTCCGCCGAGAATTATTCCGCAAACGTTTATTATTGTACCAAGTCCTACCATTTTACCACCTTATTTTTTTAATTCCAATATTTTAAAATAATTTCTTTTGCTCTCGATTATGCCCTCTTTTCTTAATTTGCCGATTTCACAAGATAATCCGCTTCTATCCACTTCAAGATAATCTGCAAGCGACTGCCTGTCAAAAGGGATATAAAAACTGTTACTTGAATTTTTTGCCGCTTGAAAAGAAAGAAAAGTCATTAACTTTTCACGTGTTGTTCGTTTTGAAGTTATTTCGATTTTTTGATTAAACATCAAATTTTTTTCAGCAAGAATTTTCAGTAAATTATAAATTATACGAGAATGAAATTCACAGGAATTACTACACGAATGTATGATTCGTTTACAGTCTATAAGCATAATTTCAGAATCATTTTGAGCAACAACGCTTACCGAAACCGCTTTCGTTTCGGCACAGGCAAAAGATTCGCCAAATAAATCGGACGGCTCGATAACAGAAATAATGCTTTTGTTTCCGAAATAATCAAGTTTTGTGATACTGACAGAGCCTGAAAGCACAATTCCAAAGTATTTTGCAGGCGTTCCCTCTTCGATAATAACCTGATTTTTCATAAAACTTAATACTTTTGCATTAAGACAATCAAGCAAATTGCAAAGATTACTCTCATCTATTCCGAAAAACAAAGGGCATTTTTTTAAAATTCCAAAATATTCTTTCATAAAAATCTCCGTTTGTTGAAAATTCAACATACTTATTGTTATCATTATACTAAAATATACTCGTAAATTCAATTATGAATTTATAAATAAAATTACGGAGGAAACAATTATGATAAGAAAAATCATAAAAATAGATGAAGATAAATGTATCGGTTGCGGCGCTTGTGCTACTGCCTGCCACGAGGGCGCAATCGAGATGATTGACGGCAAAGCCAAACTCACCCGAGAAGATTACTGCGACGGTTTAGGCGATTGTTTGCCTGCTTGCCCGACAGACGCAATCACCTTTGAAGAACGAGAAGCCCCTGCTTATGACGAGGATGCCGTACAAAAAGCAAAAGCAAAAAAACAACAGGCTACTCTCCCCTGCGGTTGTCCCGGAACACAGTCAAAATTCATAAAGCGTGAAAATTTGTGTGATAATAATGCTGTTGTAACTGCATCTCAACTATCACAATGGCCTGTGCAAATCAAGTTAGTTCCGATTAACGCTCCTTATTTTGATAATGCAAATCTGCTTATTGCGGCAGACTGTACCGCTTATGCTTACGGTAATTTTCACAACGATTTTATTAAAAATCATATAACATTAATCGGCTGTCCTAAACTTGACCAAGGCGACTACACCGACAAACTGACCGATATTATTTCAAACAACAATATTAAAAGCGTAACTGTAGTTCGTATGCAAGTTCCCTGTTGCGGCGGAATAGAAAACGCTGCAAAGCAGGCCATTAGAAACAGCGGTAAATTTTTGCCATGGCGTGTTATAACAATCTCAACTGACGGCAAAATAGTAGATTAAATCAACAACCCCTTTGCAAAAAAGCAAAGGGGTTTACTTCAGTAATATTAGCAATTTTTTAGCCGTTGACCGTAAACATAATTAAATTCTTTTATCAATTACGCCTTTTTTAGACCGATAAAATTCCTCAAATCTATCTTCATCAATCGCCTTGCGAATATCCTCCATAAGCGTATTATAAAAATAAAGGTTATGAATAACGCTAAGGCGCATACCGAGCATTTCGCCCGATTTTAACAAATGTCTGATATAGGCACGAGAATGTTTTTTACAAACAGGACAGTCGCATTTACTGTCAAGCGGTTGTTCATCGAGCATATATTTGGCATTATTGAGATTAATAATACCCTCGCTTGTGAAAATTTGACCGTGACGAGCATTTCTTGACGGCATTACACAGTCAAACAAATCAACGCCTCTGCGAACCGCTTCAATTATATTCATAGGAGTACCTACGCCCATTAAATAACGGATTTTATCTTTCGGTGCATGCGGCTCTACCGCCTCAATAACCGAATACATCACCTCGGCAGGCTCGCCTACGGCAAGTCCGCCTATAGCGTAGCCGTCTAAATCCATCTCGGCAATGGTTTTCATGTGTTCAACACGCAAATCTTCAAAGGTACAACCTTGATTAATTCCAAATAAAAGTTGATTTTTATTTATTGTATCATCAAGAGAATTAAGCCTTTGCATTTCTTTTTTACAACGTTCAAGCCAACGGGTTGTGCGTTTGCAAGATTCTTTTGCATAAGAATAAGGCGCAGGATTTTCAACACATTCGTCAAAAGCCATTGCTATAGTAGACGCCAAATTCGACTGAATCTGCATACTTTGTTCCGGCCCCATAAAAATTTTATGACCGTCAATATGCGAACGAAAAGTAACACCCTCTTCAGTAATATTGCGTAATTTTGCAAGTGAAAACACCTGAAATCCGCCGCTGTCCGTTAAAATAGGGCCGTTAAATCCTGTAAATTTATGAAGTCCGCCGAGTTGTTTTACATTTTCATCACCCGGTCGCAAATGCAGATGATAAGTATTGCAAAGTTGAACCTGACATTTGTTTTCCATAAGGTCATAGGCGGAAACAGCGCCTTTAATTGCACCGCATGTTGCAACATTCATAAAAGCGGGAGTCTGAACAGTGCCGTGAACTGTGGTAAACTCTCCCCTACGTGCATTACCGTCTTTTTTTAATAATCTATATGACATTTTAACTCCTTTTGCAAAATAGATGTAAAATTCGGTTTGCATTTAACCGTATTAACCACCTATTTTCTGCAACATTATAACACAAAAGTCCTATTCTTTCGAAAAGGACTTTTTCTGGTGCACCTGACAGGACTTGAACCTGCACAGTATTGCTACCACTAGAACCTGAATCTAGCGCGTCTGCCAATTCCGCCACAGGTGCATAAATATAACCCTTAATTTTTACACGGCAGGGTCAATTCCGAGGGTGTGGCAAACACCAAAAGCCTAACTTACCTAATTTTTACACGGCAAGTAACGCCGAGGCGGGCCTTATCGGCTGAATCCGCATATATAAAAACGGATTTCTCCGATTTTATCAAATTAAACTCTTTTTAAATAAACCAAAACAGCAATTGTAATGCCAATAAAAACATATAAAGTGAACAATGCTGAAATAATATTAAAAGCGAGTTTGAAAACAGGAATAATACCTAATAAGAATCTAACAAGATATGTTGCAACAACATAAATTAAACAAACTGCCACAAGGCTTATCGGTTTTTCGGAATTGACTTTGTAACTTAAAGGGAAAACATATCTCATAAAGTCATACTCCTTAAAATTCATTAGTGTTATTATACATTTATTTTTCATAAAAGTCAACACAAATTTACGATAAAATAAGCGAAACTGTTAAAATGCTCATAATTGCAGATACAATATCCGCAATTATTGAACAACTTAAAGTGTGTCTTATGTTTTTAATGCCGATACTTCCGAAATAAACAGCCGCCGCATAAAACGTTGTATCGGTTGACGCACACAGCACAGAAGCTACCCTGCCGATAAAACTGTCGGGTCCGAAATCTTTAAGAGTTACATTAAGCATTGACAGAGTTCCGCTGCCCGAAACAGGTCGAAGCAGTACTATAGGCATTATCTCTTTGGGAATTCCCAAAAAATCAGTTATCGGCTCAATAAAGTTCATTAACAAGTCAAGCACACCCGAAGACTTAAACATAGAAACTGCCGTTACAAGCCCTATTAAAGTAGGTGTTATTGAAAAAACTGTTTTAAGACCTTCTTTCGCTCCCGAACTAAATTGCGAAAATACTTTTTGTTTTCTTAATAGTCCGACAAAAATTATAACAAAAATGATTATCGGAACTGCAAATATGCCGATTTTATACACTTTTTCTGTTTAAAATTTTTGCAAAAGCAATTCCGACTGTTAACGATGTAATAGAACTTATCCAAATGCAAGTTATTATTTCCATCGGAGAAGCGCTGTTATAAGTTGCCCGCAACGCTGCAACAGTTGAAGGAATAAGTTGAAATGCCGCAGTATTTATTACAACAAAAACCACCATATCGTCGGTTGCTATTAAAGGTGAAGCATTATTTTTCTGCATACTCTCCATTGCAGAAAGCCCAAACGGCGTGGCGGCGTTTGAAATGCCAAGCATATTCGCTGTTATGTTTAAACTGATTTTTTCTTTTGTTTGACTGTCGGCATTTTTGAAAAGGATATTAAGCAAAGGCGAAAGCAATTTTGAAACAAACTTTGTGAGGCCCGAATTTTGTGCAATGTTCATTATTCCCGACCAAAAGCAAATCGTACCGGTAAGACTTATAACAAGCGTTACGGCGTCTTTAACCCCTGAAAACACAGCGTTGTTCAGTTCCTCTGCTCTGCCGCAAATCACGGCGCAAATTACTGAAATCAAACATAAAAAGCCCCAAATATAATCAAGCATATTTCCACCTCGCTAAAAGTATATTCGGACATTGAATTTTTTATTTATTAATTATTCGTTTCTATATTCTTTTAAAACTTATTTTAACATTAAAATATTATAATTTGACAAAATAAAATTTTATGTTATAATATTAACAGGCAATGGTGTCTTACCTAAAAGGTACCACTATGCCTTTTTTTATATTAGGAAGTGAATAAATGTTATACAAAAAAATTGACGATCATATCTATGACCTTGCAGAAAAATGCACTAACCATCACATTGACCCCGAACTTTATACAAAATTTCAGGTAAATCGAGGACTGCGTGATTTAAACGGAAAAGGCGTTTTAACAGGGCTTACCGAAATTTCCACAATGAACGGAATGAAAGAAATAGACGGAAAACGTGTGCCTTGTGACGGTGAACTTTTTTATCGCGGCTATGATATTAAAGAACTTGTAAAAGGATTTAAAGCGGATAGCCGTTTTGGTTTTGAAGAAACAACATATTTGTTGCTTTTCGGTAAACTTCCTACTCAATCCGAATTAAATGATTTTAACGAACTTTTAGGACGTTACAGAACACTTCCTAAAAACTTTATTCGTGATGTTATTTTGACATCGCCTTCAAAAGACCTTATGAACTCGCTTGCAAGAAGTGTTTTAATGCTTTATTCCTATGATGATAATGCAAACGATACCTCAATTCCTAATGTTCTTCACCAATGTATTCACCTTATTGCAACTATGCCGAGATTAGCGGTCTACGGATATCAGGCTTTCAGACATTATATTTTAGACAAATCACTTTATATTCATTATCCCGATCCTAATCTTTCAACTGCCGAAAATATATTAAGAATGTTGCGTTCTAATAAAGAATATACCGATTTAGAGGCTAAAGTGCTTGATATGGCGCTTGTTCTTCACGCTGAACACGGTGGCGGTAACAACTCAACTTTTACAACTCATGTTGTTACATCTTCCGGAACCGACTCATACTCTGCAACCGCTGCGTCGCTTTGTTCGCTAAAAGGTCCGAAGCACGGCGGCGCTAATAAAAAGGTTATGGGAATGTTTGAGGTCATAAAGCAGGAAGTCAAAGACTGGAATGATGATGAGGAACTTTCTGCTTGCCTTACAAAGATTTTAAACAAAGAACTCTATGACAAAGCCGGTCTTATTTACGGTATGGGACATGCCGTATACACAAAATCCGATCCGAGAGCGGTAATTTTTGAAGACTATGTTGCCCGTCTTTCTAAAGAAAAAGGCAGAACCGACGAATATGCTCTTTACTCTAATGTAGCACGTCTTGCTCCTGAAATTATCGGCGGTAAAAAGCAACTCCATAAGGCTGTCAGCCCTAATGTTGACTTTTACTCCGGCTTTGTTTATGATATGCTCAATCTTCCGAAAGAACTTTATACCCCGATTTTTGCAATAGCAAGAATTTCAGGTTGGTCTGCACACAGAATAGAAGAACTTAATAATTCATCAAGAATAATCAGACCTGCGTATATGAGCGTACAACCTGAAAGAAAATATGTTCCTATGGACGAAAGATAATTTTTAAAGCCTTTGAAAAATTTTTAAAAAATTTTTCAGGTGGTTGTATATAATCCTTTAATCGGTACATACTATCTATGTATCTTAAAAAAGGAGGAATACACGATGGATAAATGTAATTGCAATAAAAGTATCGAATGTACCGTAGTTTCATGTAAAAACCACAGTACAGAGGCTGATTACTGTGCGCTTGACAAAATCAGAATAGGTACTCACGAATGCGACCCAACAGTTGACCAGTGTACCGACTGTCTTTCATTTGAAATGAAATAATAAGATATAAACAAAAAAAGAGTCGAGTTTTCTCGGCTCTTTTTTGCTGTAAAAGCTTCAGATATATTACTATTCTTCCGAATGCTCATGACAGCAACAATCGTTATCGCATGATTTCGGGAAGAATTCATCGGTTGGGAATTTAATCTTTCTAAACATATCACAAGGCGAATCAGTATTAACATCATTACACTCTTTATGAGGCATGCAGAAAGCGTAAGACGGTACTAAAAGCTGAACGTTGCGTACTAATTGAACTATGCTGAAAAGTCCGAGAGTTACAAAAAGTCCTCTTGAACCGCCTGTTGTAAGTTCTCCGTTAACGGCGGACAATACAGCGTTCGGCACATCGGTCAATGTATCATTACAGCAAATATCGCAGATTTTTGCATCCAACACAACCGGGTCTACAACCTGAACGGTACATTTCGGCAGATTACTGCCTCTTGTAACATAGTCGTCATCGCAAATTCTCATTTTAGAAGTAAATACTTTTACATTGCCCTCGCTTCCGCAGAGAATAACTTTCTTTGTAAAAGCGGCAATTCCGCAAAATTCCTGCGGACATTGTGCAGGATTGGTTGTAATCTCGGCAGTAAGCGTAAAGAAAAACGTTAAATCACAGGAATAATATCCTCTTTTAAAAGCCACGGGTTCAACATCAATTTTTACATCTGCAACTTCACAACACTTAACTTTACAGGAAATTGCATTTTGAATTGCATTTTGAGCACATTCGTTAAAATAAACTCTTAAATTTTCAACGCAATCTCTATCCATACAAGAGTCGTAAACTCTGCCCGTATCAATGCAGACTGCTTCTTTAATTTCTTCGTGATTTAGTTCTGACATAAACAAATCTCCTTATTCTGTGCTGTAATATGTAATTAATCCGCCGCACAAAACGGACTAATGAAGGCAAAACTTTACTACATTTTATGTAAAAACTTAAATTATGTGACTGTAATGAATTATTTATGTTTTTCATATTATTTATAAATAAAGAAATATGAGGAGAATAAAAAATGACTGTTTTTGATTACATAATGGTTGGCTGTGCATCTTTAGGAGTTTTAATCGTGCTGTTTTTCGCTTTAAGAACACGAAAATTTTTAAAAACCTTGCTCAGCTCTGCCATAATAGGTATTATCACTCTATTAATTCTGTATTTCACTTCTGACCTTACAGGATTTTCTGTAATGCTCACGCCATACACATTAGGTACTTCTTGTATATTCGGTCTGCCGGGCGTTGTGGCGATTGTAATTTGTAAGATGATTTTTGGAGTGTAAAAAACAACAGCAGTTCAAATAAACTTCAAACTGCTGTTGTTATTATTAATCTCTTATTTTACTTTAACCGATTTAACCGAACTGTAATTACTATCAATGGTTACGCCATTAACTTTTTTGTATGATTTAACTTTGAAATAATATGTTTTTCTAGATGAAAGCTTTGAATTGGTATAAGAAACAGTTGAACCTTTTGTAATAGTTTTAACCTTTTTATATCCGCTGTTTTTCTTAGTAGAGCGATAAATGTAGTACCCATCTGCATCACTAACCCTCTTCCAAGAAATTTTAACAGCTTTTTTTGCGCTCTTTAAAGAAACCGAAGGAGTTTTCGGTTTTAATGAAGTTTTGGTATAAAGCGTATTTGAAAAATTACTGTAAACTTTTTGCGTTCCGTATAAAGAATAAGTCCTTACTTTATAAAAAGTCACATAATTGTTATAACTGTAAGAAGTAACATATACTTTAGTATACCTTGAATATTTGGTGTTTTGAACAGTTTGTTTTAATATCCATTTTTGATTATCTGTTTTAATCCAAAGTTCAACACCGTCATAAGCCTGATTGTCAGGATAACTTGCATCAACACTGTATTTATTGTAGGTACTGTATTTTGTAACAGTCACTTTATGAGAAAGTTTTGGAGTTTTAGGTGGAGAAGCTTTTTTAGCTGAAATCTTATAAGAGCAGGCAATTAATTCACTTTCCCTAAGGAAGCCATTTGTTGTAGCGTATACACTTGAACAATAATAATTAAATCTGTATTTTCCTTTAGGCAATCTTACAGTATAAGTATAGGCGTAAGAATTACTACGAGAATAATATTCGTTTATTATTTCTTTACCATTACTATTTAAATCGTAAATTTTTATATAAGCACTTTCAGCAGTTTTATTAACAATATTAATAGGTTGCGAAAGTGTAAAAGTTACTGTACTTGCCTCTTTTAATTCAAACGAAGCATAGCAGTTTTTTGAACCATAATAATGAGTATATATTTTATCGAAAGAAACACTATTAACATAATCATTGTAGTTTGAAGAATACGATATTACATAATTAATAGGATAATTAGGAATAGTACTGGTCGATAGACAAAGATTATATGTATAACTGCCTTTATCTAAAAACAAATAATAATTTCCGTCTTGGTAAATATACTTATTTGAAATAATACTTGTAGTATCTTTAGATAACGAAAAATAAATTGAACATTTGCTTCCATAAGAGTTGTAAGGCAATAATAAACTGAGTTTTACGATACCTGTTGATGGCACGTAAAAAGTACCATAACAGTTTTTATCAGTATATTTATATGAATACTGTTGACCGAAACTAACATTTTGTGTTGATGCACTTACTGAAATTGTACTAATGCTGACAGCACTCATAATTATAAATAAGGTTAATACAATACTTAAGATTTTTTTCATAGTTTAATCCCCCTTGAATTTGTAAATATATTTTATAATGAAAACCTTCTTTTGTCAACATATTTTTTATATTATGAATTTTGATTCCGGACAAACCGTTTTTTGTAAAAACTATTTTAATTATTTAATATTATTTGCATTTCTTTTCCTTGCTTTTTTGTGATAATTATAGTATAATTCTTTAATAGGAGTGAATTTAGATGATTAAAGAATTAATTTCAGCTATTCAAAATGCAGATATAATTACTGTTATCGCAATTATTATTACAACTGCGGTGCTGTTTTTGATATGTATGCCCTCGCATGAGTTTGCTCATGCTTATGCCGCTTATAAGCTTGGCGACCCCACCGCAAAATACGAAGGCAGACTTACTCTAAATCCGTTAAAACATCTTGATATTTTCGGTTTTGCTATGATTATGCTTATCGGTATAGGATATGCAAAACCTGTTCCCGTTAATATGATGAATTTTAAAGACCGTAAAAAAGATATGGCGATTGTTGCTTTTGCAGGGCCTTTAATGAACTTTTTTACAGGTGTTCTTTTCGTTTTTTTACATGTTCTTTTCAATGTAATTATGGGAAAAATAATGGTTGCTTCTAAAGGTATGATTTACTTTTATTATATTATGAATTATGTTTTGGGAACAATTGCAAGCATAAGCATTTCGCTCGGTATTTTTAACCTTATTCCAATACCTCCGTTTGACGGCTCACGAATTTTAGGCTACTTTTTACCCGATAGAATTTATTACAAAATAATGCAATATGAACAGATTATTTTTATAGTTGTTCTTGTTCTTTTATGGTTTGGGTTTTTAGACGGTCCGATTTCAAATATGATTTCTTCAGTTACAAATGCGCTCTATTGGCTGTTCAGCCTGCCATTTGGAGGTTAATCAATGGATTTGGTATTTACCTCAAAAGATTTCAGCGGTCCGCTTGATTTACTGTTACATCTTATTTCAAAAAACAAACTTGATATTAAAGATATTGAAATTTTTATTTTGATTGACCAATATATCAGCCAGATTGAACAGTTTCGTGAATATGATATGGATATTGCAAGTGAATTTCTTGATATGGCTTCAAGACTTATCTACCTTAAAACCGTATCGCTGCTGCCGAAATCCGAAGAAGCAGAAGAGTTAAAAGCAGAACTTACAGGCGAACTTATTGAATATCAACTCTGTAAAGAAATGGCGGCAAAACTTGCAGAAAATACCGAAGGGTTTAAAACTGCGGTCAGAGAACCTGTAAAAATAGATATTGATAAATCATATAAACGCCAACATACTCCCGATATTCTGCTTAAATATTACGCCGACGCAGTAGGAAGAGGGCTTCGCAGACTTCCACCGCCTGTTGACGCTTTCAGCGGAATTGTGCAGAAAAAAATTGTTTCGGTTTCAAGTAAAATAGTGGTTGTTCTTCGCAATTTAAAGAAAAAGAGTAAAGTTAAGTTTAAAAGTCTTTTTGAAAAAGCCGAAACACGTTCGGATGTTGTAGCAACTTTTTTAGCGGTACTTGAACTTTTAAAGGACAAGCGTATTAAAGCCGATGAAAAAGACGGCGAAACAATCATTACAATGGATAAGGTAGGTTAAAATGGATTCTAATAATAATCTTAATATATTAGAAGCATTGCTTTTTGCTTGCGGCGAGCCTGTTGAAATTGAACGTCTTGCCGAAGTAATGGAACTTGATGAAAGTGTGATAATTAATTTAGCAGATACGCTTTCGGAAAGTTATGAGAAACGGAAAGCAGGCTTTAAACTTATAAGACTTGACAATAAATTGCAACTTTGTTCAAGAGCGGATTATTTTGATTATGTCAGAAAAATCCTTGAATTAAAGCGCAACGCTCCCCTTTCTCAAGCGGCATTTGAGGTTTTGGCGGTTATTGCCTACAATCAGCCGGTTACCAAAAGCGTTGTGGAGCAAGTTCGCGGTGTTGACTGCTCGGGCGTAATTTATTCGCTTTGCGAAAAAGGTCTTATTGAAGAAAAAGGCAGACTTGAATTACCCGGCAGACCGCTGGTTTACGGTACAACCGATAACTTTTTACGTTGTTTCTCAATGCGCTCTTTAGGCGATTTACCGCCTTTACCGCAGGATAATGAAGAAGATAATTCAGAAAATAATGATGAAGACAACAATGAACCATCAAACATTGAAACCGATGAAGAAAAAACTCATAACGAGGTATAAAATGTGATTTTTCTTTATATTTTATTAGGAATTATTGCTTTAATTGCACTTATTCTTTTTACAGGAATACGAATAAAAATAGAATTTAATGAAAATTTAAAAATTCGATTTTATTTTGGTTTTTTTAAAATTCCCGAAAGTTTCTTCAATAAAAAGAATAAAAAAAGTGACAACAAAAGCAAAAATAAAAGTAAAAAAGATTTAAAATCCGATAAAAAGCAATCAAAAAACGCTAAAAAGTCCAATAAATTAATGCAAAATATAAATAAAAAAGGATATTATAACTCATTACTTGAAGTGTTGGATTTTTTAAAGCCCGTTTTGTCTGCTACCGAAGATTTTGCTTCAAAAATCAAAATCAACCCTTTAATAATAAAAGTTAAAATGACAGGATCTGATGCGGCAAAACTTGCTATTGACTACGGCAAATTCTGTGCCGTTTACTATCCCCTTTTAAATCTTTTACAATCCAAAACAAACTGCAAAAACATAAATTCTAATGTTTTTGTCGATTATGTTTGTGAAGAAAATGAAATATATATTAAAACCGAACTTAAAATCCGTCCGATTCATTTGGTTAAAAACGGATTTAAAATAATAATGGAGTTTATAAAACTAAAAGACAAATTCAATTAAGGAAAGGAATTTTATACTATGAGCGAGAATATTAAAGACATTTTAGGCGTTACTATGGACAAAATCAAATCTATGGCTACCGCTGATACCATTATCGGCGACCCCATTGTTTTATCCGATACCGTTACTTGTATTCCTGTTTCAAAGGTTTCTTACGGTTTTGCCTCGGGTGGTTCAGATTTCGGCAAGGCAACACCGCAGACTAAAGCTAATTTTGGTGGTGGCGGCGGCGCCGGTATGAGCGTAACCCCTGTTGCTTTTTTGGTTTTACAGGACGGAAATGTAAAGATTTTAAACATCGGCGAAGAAACTTCCGGCGTTGAAAAATTAGTAGATGTTTTGCCTACTGCTATTGATAAAATCAAATCATTGAAAAAAGATAAAAAAGAAGAAACAACTGAAGAATAACATTTTGTTTTCACCTGCCGCATATATTTTATGGGCAGGTGAATTGATTTGTTTAAAAAAATATTGGCTTTTTTAATAATTACTGTTGTAATTTTTCAAAATTCAGTTTATAATGCTAAAGCATATTCCGCTGTAAGCTACTGCCTTTATGACCCTGTATTAAAAAAAGTTATTGCTTCTGCTGATATGAACAGAAGGCTGTCAATGGCAAGCACTACAAAGATTATGACTGCCCTTATCGCCTGCGAAATATGTGATTTTTCCACAGAATTAGAAGTTACCGAAAATATGATTGCAGTTGAAGGCTCTTCAATAGGACTGCAAGTAGGCGACAAAATAAGTTATGAATGTTTGTTATACGGCTTAATGCTTGAATCGGGAAATGACGCCGCACTTTGTATTGCAATCGGAATTTCAGGCTCTCAAGAGTCGTTTGCCGCCCTTATGAATGAAAAGGCAAAGCAGATAGGAATGAAAAACAGTAATTTTGTTACCGCAAACGGACTTGATGACGAAAATCATTATTCAACCGCTTATGATATGGCCGTTTTGGGCGGATTTTGTATGAACAATGAAAAATTAGCCAAAATAGTAGGTACAAAACAATATAAAGCGGTTTACAACAACGGCGAAACTTACCGTACTTATTTTAATCACAACCGTTTGCTTTCAACGCTTGAAGGCGCCGAAGGCATAAAAACCGGATTTACAAAAAAATCAGGTAGATGTTTGGTAACAAGTTGCAAACGAAACGGCGTTCGCCTGATTGCGGTTACGCTTAACGACGGAAACGACTGGCAGGATCACAAAGATTTATATGATTACGGATTCAAACAATATCAACAGGTTACATTGCCGAAAGTTAATAAATATGTTGATATTATCGGCAGTAAAACTACAGAAATAAAAGTTGAATCGGCTGATAAACAAATCTATTTTTATAACGGATTATATTCCTATATAAAACAAAAAATATATATACCTAAATTTATATATGCGCCTATTAAAAAAGGCGATAAAATAGGATATATTGAATATATTTACAACGATGCCGTAATAGCCACGGCTGACATTACGGCGCTTGAAAATGCAAAAGCGTTTTCGAATAAAATTAACGAAAGCGGCTTTTTTGAAAATTTTTTTAAAACACTTTTATTGATTTTAAGTATAAAATAAGAACGGAGAAATTATGGACAGCAAAGAATTAAGACTTCAAAAATTTATGTCAGGGTGTGGAGTTTGTTCAAGACGTAAAGCCGAAGAACTAATCCTACAGGGAAAAGTAAAGGTGAACGGAAAGATTGCAAATTTAGGAGATAAAATCAACCCTTACAAAGATAAAGTTGAAGTACAGGGAAAAATAATAAAACAAACAAAAGAAAAAAGATATATTATGCTGCATAAGCCAAGAGGTTTTGTAACAACAATGTCCGATGAAATGGGCAGAAAAGATATTACTATGCTGACAGAAGATATTGATGAAAGAGTTTACCCCGTGGGCAGACTTGACAAAAACTCCGAAGGCTTGCTTATTCTTACAAACGACGGTGAATTTGCCAATATGATGGCTCACCCGAAAACACATATACCTAAAACCTACCGCGTCACCGTAAGACCGCCTGTAACCGACGAAATGCTCAATTCATTGATTACCGGAGTTAAACTTGACGATGGATATGTTACTGCTCCCGCAGAGGTGCAGATTGTTCAATCAGAGGACAACCGTATCGTGCTTTTAATGACTATTTACGAGGGAAAAAACCGACAAATAAGAAGAATGTGCGAATCGCTGAATATCGAACTTATACGATTAAAGCGAATAGCCGTTGGTGAAATCAGACTGGGTATGTTGCCGCAGGGCAAATGGCGTGATTTAACGGAACAGGAAGTGCGCTCGCTTTATTCACAAGCAAAAAGGCAGTCTAAACCTACGCAAAGCAACAAGAAAGGAAGAAAAAGATGATAGAAATTAAGAAAGCCGATGATTTGTTTAAAAGCGAACATAGTATCAAAAACGACGCCTATGTTTGCAGTGACAAGGACGAGATTTTAGGAATTCTTGAATATGAAATGAAAGATAAAGATTTAATTTTAAAAAATATTGATTGTAATGATAATATGCTTGCGGACGGACTGGTAAGACAGACTATGAGTTTTGCGCTCGATAACGGATGCGAATTTTGTAAATACAATGAAAAAATCGAAAACAGGCTTTTCGAATTAAGAATTATCAAAAAAAATGATCAAAAATCTATAGATATACTCGAATTTTTTATGAAGATTAATCATTTTTAAAAAATTTAGTTTTTTTTGAAAAAAATGCTTGACATTTATATCACGGTTTGATATAATAGTCAACGTTGTACGAGTTATTAGCTCAGTTGGCAGAGCACCTGACTTTTAATCAGGGTGTCCGGGGTTCAAATCCCCGATAGCTCACCAAAACCCTCTGAAATATATGTTTCAGAGGGTTTTAATTAAATTTTTTCAGAGTAGATTTGCGTGCGTGAAGTGTCCTTTGAACGGGGAGTTGTCAGAGGAACGAAAAGTTTAGATTTTTCTTTACTTGCGGTGTGCAAATCGCATCCCGCTGGTAAATAAGAAGAATTTTAAAAATATAACTTTTAAACCTCCTTATTTCGTATAACGGGAAGAAGGAGGTTTTATTTTGTCTACAGAAACAAAAATCAACAGACCGGCGGCGATTGCCGTCGAAACAATCACTACAATTGCTATGCTTACAGCACTTTCAATTGTATGTTCAATGTTCCTTACAATAAGAGGCGGAACTTTTATGAAGTTCTCCCCTGTTTTTATTGTAACGGCATTAGCGGCAAGGCGCTACGGCGTATTCGGTGCGTCAATAGTGGCTTTTCTTTCAGACGTAATTCAATATTTTATGTTCCCTGCTTTTAATTTCAGCATAGGAATATGTCTTTCCGGAGTGGTTTCGGGAGTAATATTCGGATTATTCTTTTATAAAAAAATTAATCTGACAAGAATCGTAATTGCTTCTGCACTTTCGCAAGTGCTTTGCACAGTCGGAATTACAACTTTTACAATGGTGTATATTGAGCGCTGGTATCCGACTCTTGAAAGTATTGTTTACTGGCGAATACTTCAAGCGGCAATTATGTTTGTTGCAAGCGTAATTTTCCTCTATTTGCTTTTTGTAAAAATTGATATTGCTAAACTTACAAAAATAGTTAAGTAAACACTAGCCCCCGTATCTTAAAGCGATACGGGGATTTTTAATGCAAGTTTTAAATTTTAATTCTTTTTATTGCTATGTTAGAAACACATCCTATCAGTGCGCCTGTAATCACGCCCGCAAGCATTAAAAAAGGCAGATAGTAAAGTATTGCTTTAGTGGATAAAACAAAGCAGGCGCAAATTATTTGACCGATATTAAAGAATACAGCGCCGAGGATTGAAACAGTTATTATATTCAGGCGCTTTTTTGATATAAGCATAACGATAAAACTTAAAAGTCCGCCGCTTAAACTGTAAAGCAGATATATCGGGCCTCCAAAAGCCAAACCGCAAGCAAAAATTTTCGAAACACATACCGAAAAAGCATCAAAAAGATTTAGTTTATAAAGTGCAAAAAGCACTACAATATTTGAAAAACCAAGTTTAAAACCTACAAACACAACGTCTAACGGGATTAGTTTTTCGATAAATCCTAAAACCAATGCAGCCGCAGTTAAAATACCGCAAACCGCAATCCTTTTTGCGCTGAAAAAATTTCTTTTACCAGACAGCATGTTCTAAATCTGCACTTTCTTTTATTTCGACAACAATTTTATTCGGCAAACATACAATGCTTTCGCCCTCATTAGAAATTTTACCCTGTTTTACGCAAAGTTGGTCATCGCAATCGGCGTCTTGCATATAAACATAGCCGTTTTCAATAACAACAGTATTTGTATCATTGATTTTAATAACCTGTTTTTCACCTGATTTTAATGAGGCTTCTTTATATACCTCACCGTTTACGGTAATTTTTACTTCGGTAACATCACCTGAAGCAGTAGTAACAAAAATAACGCCTACTAATGCAACTATAATAATTACAGAAACTATTATAATATCCGATATTGACATTCGTTTGTGATTTTTCAAATTTATACCCCGCTTATTTTATGAATTTATTAAATCCCTTTGAAAAATGAGTATTTGAATTTTTATCTATTATCAAAGCCTCACAATTTTCAAATGAATTAATCAAGTTCAATCCTTCCCTATAATCGCTTATAAACAATGCGGTTGATAACGCGTCGGCTACAGCCGCATTTTCGCAAATAACGCTTGCCGATTTGTTGTTCTTTGCAGGAGCCAATGTTTTCGGCGAAATAATATGATTATACTTTTTTCCGTCTATTTCAAAATTTCTTTCATAATCCCCGGAAGTTACCACCGATAAATTTGAAACCGAAGCAATATAAATATTTTCTTCTAAACTATCAGGGTCTTTTATACCGACAGAAAATTCCTTTTCCCCTGCTTTTTTGCCGACAGTCATTACATTTCCGCCGATATTAATAATGCCGTTTTCAAAACCGATTTTTGATAATTCGGTTTTTAACTGCTCGCAAACAAACCCTTTCGCTATTGCGCCTACATCAAGCGAGCAGTTTTTATTCTTTAAAAAAACCGTATTGTTTTCACTGTCTATAACAAGATTATCAATTGAAATATACTTTTTTGCTTTATTTAAACTTTTGCTGTTTGGTAAAATTTTGGTCTTTTGAGCATTACTCCAAAGTTTCAAAACCGATCCCATACAAATATTTACATTACCGTTTGTAAATCTGTAAGCCTGTTTTCCAAACTGTAAAAGTTTAATGATATTTTCGTCAACCTCAACCGCTGATTTACCTGCATTGTCATTAATTGTCTTAATATTGTTCATTTTATCATAATTATTATAAATATCAAATAATTTATGATAATTTTCTAAATCTTTTTCAATAATATTATAACATTTTTGAAATTCTGCTTCCGATTTAAAATATCCCGAAACAGTTGTAACCGTATCAAAATATTCAAATGTAGTTTCACTGTAATTTTGAATTTCAAAATTACAGGATGTTGCAAGCAAAGCAATAGAAAGCAATAAAATGCAAGAAACAATTTTTTTAATCATGCTGTTTAATTATGATTTTTGAAGGACATTTTTCGGAACATTTTCCGCAGGAAATACATTTATCATAATCAATATGAGCAATATTGTTTTTAAGCGTAATAGCGCCTACAGGGCAAAGTTTTTGACATAGTCCACACCCGATACATCCTGCTTTGCACATATCCTTAACCGTTTTACCCTTTTCCTGTGAAAAACACTGCACAACATATTTTGAATCATACGGAACTAATTCAATCAAATTATTAGGGCATGCTTCAACACACATTCCGCAACCTTTGCAATCTTCACGTGAAATAAATGACCTGCCGTTTACAAATTTAATTGCGCCGAATTTGCATGCTTTAGCACAACTGCCGAGTCCCAAACAGCCGTAAGCACAGGCTTTTGCACCTCTGCCCGGAGTAACCGATGTTCTTGTGCAATCTTTAGCGCCGTAATAATTATATTTAAACTCGGATTTATCACATGAACCCATACATTTGACAACCGCTACCTTACGGATAACAGCGTCGGATTCAATACCCAAAATCGCAGCAATTTTTTTAGCCGCCTCTTCTCCGCCTACAGGACAAGAAGATGGCTTTGCTTCGCCTTTTGCAATTTTTTTAGCCAAATCATCGCAACTTGCAAATCCGCATCCGCCGCAGTTGTTTCCAGGCAAACACTCACGAATATCTATTTCCTTTTGGTCAACATCTACATGAAATGCTTTTTCGGAAAATCCCAAGAAAAGACCTATAAAAAGTCCGATTGCGGCAATTACGCCTGCTGAAATTAAAATAAAATTAATATTCACTTTCCGACCTCCTTAAATAAGTCCCTGAAATCCGAAGAAAGCCATTGCCATAAGACCTGCCGTAATCAAAGTTATAGGCATACCTTTAAATGAATTCGGAATATTATTGTAAGCAATTTTCTCCCGTATACCTGCCATAATTATAATAGCCACAGCAAAACCTACGGCAGTACCAAAGCCTGTAAGTACGCTCATTAAAATTGTAGAAAGTGTAGAAAATTCGCCGTTGTTAAAGTTAGTAACATTATTTAAGGCAACACCCAAAACCGCACAGTTAGTAGTAATAAGCGGAAGATAAACGCCGAGCGCATTATATAGCGGCGGCATTGCTTTTTTCAAAAACATTTCAACAAACTGCACAAGTGCGGCAATTATAACGATAAAGGCGATAGTTTCAAGAAATTCAAGACCTAATGGCGACAGAATAAATGTATATACAAGGCTTGATAAAAACGAAGCAATTGTAATAACAAAGATTACCGCGCCGCCCATACCGCTTGCGGTTTTAATAGATTTTGAAACGCCCAAAAAAGGACATAGACCTAAAAACTGTGATAAAACAACGTTATTTACAAAAGTCGTTGTAATAAGAGTTATGATAATAGTTTGCAAAATCTCCATTATTCTTCACTCTCCTTTTGTTCAGCGGCTTTTTTAAGCATTGCCTGTTTTTTTAATTCTTCGGCTTTGCGAAGTTTTTCAAGTCTTTCCTGTTCTGCTTGTCTTAATTTTTCTTCATTGACAAGTTTGTGATTTTCGCATCCTGCAGTACCGAAACACTCGCTGCAATTACCGTTACAGGCAAGTTTTATACCCTCGATATTTGTAGCAGACGGTGCTTTAAACTTATTCTGCAAAGCAGTAAGAATTGCAAGTACAAAGAAAGCGCCGGGCGCTAAAATAAATATTGAGATAGGCTCGTACGACTGCGGCATAATTCTAAATCCGAATATCTCGCCTGCGCCTAAAATTTCACGGACAGAACCGATTACGGTAAGCGCTACCGTAAATCCAAGTCCCATACCGATACCGTCGAAAATTGACGGAATAACGGGGTTTTTAGAAGCGTAAGCCTCTGCCCTGCCTAAAATTATACAGTTTACAACGATAAGCGGAATGAACACGCCGAGCGATTTATCCAAAGCAGGAACATAGGCTTTTAAAAGCAGTTGAACCATTGTTACGAAAGAAGCGACAATTACGATAAACGCAGGCATACGAACGCCGTTCGGAATTACTTTACGAAGTGCCGAAATCATAAGGTTTGACATAACCAAAACAGCGGTTGTGGAAAGTCCCATACCAAAGCCGTTAAATGCCGAGGTTGTTACCGCAAGGGTCGGACACATACCGAGCATTAAAACAAATGTCGGATTTTCTTTTATAAGACCGTTAAAAAGTCTTTCTCCGATTTTATTCATCAGTTTTCCTCCCCTTTGTTTAAGTTCTCGTTAAAATAATTAAATCCGGCAGTTACGGCATTTTTTACGCCTTTTGAAGAATATGTAGCGCCTGAAATTGCGTCAACATCGGTATCTAATTTATCAAAAGAAACGCCTTTGAATTGGGCAGTAAAAGCGTCGTCTTTAACTTTAGCACCGAGTCCCGGAGTTTCATTTGAAGCGTCAAGAATTGAAATACCTGTAAGATTACCCTGCAAATCAATTCCCATTGCAAGTTTTATATCTCCACCGTAACCTTTTGAAGCAACGGTCATAACATAACCTATGATTTTATCGCCCGATTTTGCAGATGAAACAGCGCTGACGGTAGAATTATTTTCATCTTTGTAGTCACTAAGTTCTAATTCTTCAAATGTTTCGGCGTCTTTAAATACGGTTTGATAAGCCTCTGCGGTTGCCTTTTTATCCGCTTGTGCAATAGGCTCTTTTGTAATAGAATAAACAAAAGCCAAAGCAGTACCGGCAACCAAAGTAATAAGAGTTAAAATAAGAGCATTTTTAATTATATTTTTCATGCCTTTTTACCTCCTTTTACGCCAAATGCTTTCGGAACTGTGTATTTTTCAATAAGAGGAGTAAGCATATTACCGATGATAATTGAATAAGAAACGCCTTCGCTTGAAGGGCTGATGGTTCTTATGAGAGCGGTCATAAGTCCTAAAATCAAAGCGTAAATGATTTTACCTTTTGGAGTAATAGGAGATGTTACATAATCGGTAGCCATAAAGAAAGCGCCGACTAACAATCCACCGCCGCAAATCTGCAATACAAGGTAATCTACGGTGAGTATATCGCCGTTGCCTGAAACGAGTTGAATAAATGAAATTATACCGATTGTCGAAACTATGTAAATAAGAGGTATTTTAATATCAATCACTTTTCTTACAACCATATACGCAGCGCCGATAAGCACCGCAATGGCAGACGCCTCGCCTATTGAACCCGAATGAGTATTAACAAGCATATCAAACCAGCCTGTAACCGTACCCGCCTTTACAAGTCCCATAGGAGTAGCGCTTGAAACTGCGTCGGTAACGGTACTCGGAGTGCCGAAAAGATAATTAACTTTTGTCGGAAAATCTGTCATAATGCTTGCAAAGGAAATAAGCAAAAAGCACCTTGCGGCAAGCGCCGGGTTCATAAAATTCTGACCTATTCCGCCGAAAAGTTGTTTTACAATAATAATTGCAAAAACACCGCCTAAAACAGGTATCCAAAAAGGAACGGTTGACGGCAGATTTACCGCTAAAATAAGACCTGTAACAACTGCGCTTAAATCATTTACGGTAGTAGGCTGTTTCAAAATTTTTTGAAACAAAAACTCCGATAAAACGCAGGATAAAACGCTGATTAGTATAATAACCAATGCACGAACGCCGAAAGTGTAAACGCCTGCCGCAAGAGGAAATAAAAGCGCTATACATACGTCACGCATTATAGAAGATGTTGTATCTTTAGTTCTGATATGCGGTGAAACGCTGACATTAATATTTTTAAGCATTTGTTTACCTCCCTTAACCGTTTTTCTTCCTGTTTGCCGCTACCTTGCGCTTTGCAAATTTAAAACTTTGCGTAAGCGGTCGTTTTGCAGGACAAACATAAGAGCATGAGCCACATTCGATACACTCCATACCGTGAAGTTTTTCAAATTCATCAAAAAGTTCATTATCCGACGCCGTCATAAGCATTTGAGGAACAAGCCTTTCAGGACATACAGATACACACTTTCCGCAATGAATACACGCAGTTGTATCACAAGCGGCGCCGTCTTTTGTAAATGCTAAAATTGAAGACGAGGTTTTTGTAACAGGAAAATCCATATCAAAAAGTGCAGTACCCATCATAGGTCCGCCTGAAACTACCTTTTCCGGGTCGCAGTTAAATCCGCCTGTTTCTTCCAACAACTCTTTATGATTCATACCTATGCTTACAAGCACGTTGCAAGGGTTATTAACAGCGTCACCCGTTACAGTCATAACTCTTTTAATCAACGGAATATTTTTTGAAACGGCTTCATATATAGCGATAGTAGAAGCGGCATTAACAACAACACAACCTACATCGGCAGGAAGCATTTTTGAATTTAAATCTCTGCCTGTAATCGCTTTAATAAGCGTACGCTCGCCGCCCTGCGGATATTTTGTTTTAAGCAACTCCGCTTTGATTTTATCGTTTTTCGATTTTTGATTGATAAGCAGAAAAGCGTCTTTTTTATTATCCTCAATACCTATAACACATTTAGCGTTTTTAAAAAGACGAAGCAAAATTTCTGCGCCTTTTAACAAGTCCTCCGTACGTTCAAGCATCAGCCTGTAGTCAGACGTAAGATACGGCTCACACTCTGCGGCATTTATAATAAGATAATCAATTTTTTCGGGATTTTTAGGCGAAATTTTAACATGAGTAGGAAAACCTGCACCACCGAGACCGACAATACCGGCATACTTAATCTTTTCAACAATCTGCTCGTTTGTTAAAGTTTTGTAATCGGTTTCGACGCCGAAACCGTCGATTTTCGTAAACAATCCGTCGTTTTCAATAACGATACTGTCAACTGTTTCACCCATTATAGCATGACGAGGCTCGATAGCCTTAACCTTGCCCGAAACTGCCGAAAAAATATTTGCCGAAACAAAACCGCCTGCTTCTGCAATAAGTTGACCGACTTTAATTTCATCTCCAACCTCAACTATAGGTTTACAAGGAGCGCCTATATGCTGTGACATAGGATAAACCGCGTCACCTTTAATAACAATCTCTGTTATCGGCAAATCTTTTGTATAATGTTTATTCCCCTTTGGGTGAACTCCCCTTTTAAAAGTTTTCAGTTTCATTTACACTCTCGCTTTCATTGTAATTTTACACAAAGTAATTATATCATATAATCTGATATTTGCAAACAGTTTTTAAATGAAAACACGGCTCATTTAAAAAGTCCTGTTTTTTGTGCAAGTAAAATATAAAATTTGAATATTTTCGCTTAATTCTTTAACTTTTTCGGTAATATTTTCAAACGCTTTGTCATCAAGATGAACAAACGGGTCGTCAAGTATTATAAAACCTTTTTCTTTTTCAAAAAGCGAATCCATTACGGCAAGTTTGAGCGCAATTTCAATAATTGCCTTTGTACCCGAAGAGTAACTTGAAAGTTCTCTTGAAAATCCGCTGTCATATACTGAAATTTCAAATACGTCGGAAAGCATAACCTCGGAAATATTTCCGTCGGTAAGTTTTATAAGGTAATCCTTAAAATTCTGTTCAATTTTTTGCTTATATCTGCTAATCAAACTCTCTTTGGACTTTTCAAGAAGTTCTATACCTTTTAATAATGCGTTGTAATTTGCATTATATATTTCGAGTTGAGTTTCGGCAACCTGCTTTTTATAAAGTAAATCCGTATATTCATTCGCTTTTGCAGATAATTTGTCAATTTGTGCCTGA
The DNA here is from genome assembly GCA_036308645.1 of Acutalibacteraceae bacterium. Classification (GTDB taxonomy): domain Bacteria; phylum Bacillota; class Clostridia; order Oscillospirales; family Acutalibacteraceae; genus RUG11462. The sequence continues at coordinate 120,596 of JAXJVH010000050.1, forward strand.
TACTTTAAAACTTCTGATGAAACCAAATCAAAATCACTTACCAGCGACTTCTCCTTTTTCTTTAATTCCTCGGGAGTTTTTGAATCCATATCCTGCTTTACGGATTCAAGACTTTCATCTTTGTAATATTTTTTAGCGGTTGAAAAATATTCGTCAAATTTCGCTTTTTCAATGTTGTAATTATTAATATCAGTTTTGATTTCTTTTAAAATATCCGAATATGAGCGTTCGGCTTTTTCTATACCGAGTTTAGTTAATATATCATTCAATTCTTTTTCGTTTTCTTCTATTAATAAAACGCTTTCTTTTTCTTTGCGTTTTTTCAATGACTTAAAATAAACGCCTGAAAAGACTGCCATTAAAACAGTCAATGTTCCGACTAAACCGAAAAAAGCATACTCGGAAAAGAAAAACAATACTGCCGCCGCAACCAACAAACAAACGCCGACAACCGAAAAAGCAATTCGCCTTTTCTTCAAAAAATCCGTATTTGCGCTTTCATCTTTATTTTCAAGTTCATAAGCCTTATCACAAAGATGAGAGATGTTTTCAGTATCTTTTTCTTCTGGCATTTTACCGTTATACTTTTCGATGATTTCTTCATAATTTGCTTTAGCGCTTTTTGCAGAGGATACAAGTGAATTGTAGTGCTTGATTTTTTGTTTTATTACTTCAATCGACGCATTTTCCGAAATCAGCGCACGCGTATTTTCAAGTTCTTTATAAATCACATATTTTCTACCCTCAAGCATGGCTTTTTTATTTTGCGTTTCTTCTGCTTCCAATCTTGAATTTAACGCTGTATCAATATCATTTTGGAGAGTTGCGATTTCTCGCTCTTTATCGGGTATAATACCTTTATCGCCGATTGTTTTATATTGTTTGGCACGCTTATTCAATATTTGTAATGCCTTTTCATACCCGCCCAAGCCGTCGGAATCATCTGTACCGAGCAGTCTTGAAACAACCGATACGGGCATTTTATCATTTGAAAGTTCAGCACCTAAAACAGAACATCTTTCAAAGCCTTTTAAATCAATCCCAAATAACTCTTCACCGATATTTTCAGAAAATTCCTTGCTTTCTTTTCCGCTTTTTAAATCAATCAGCAAAAAAGTATCAAGCGACTGCTTTTTTCCGAAAGTTCGCTCTATTCGATATTCGCCCGTTTCACAGGAAAACTCTAAATTTCCTCCATAAATACCGCCCTGCCAAGGCAAAAATTTCTTACGCTCATTTTCATCTAAAGTTTTGCTTCTGGTATTGTTAAAACCGTAAAACATTGCTTTTAAGAAAGCGCATAAGGTAGATTTTCCGAAACCGTTATATTCATTGATTAAATTGAGATTACTGTCAAAATCATAAGTAAAATCCGATAGTTTGCCGAAATTGTTAATATGACACTTAATTATTTTCATAAAGGCAAATCCTCCGAATTTAATGCGCAAAGTACTGTAGATATAACCTTATCTCGCTCGGTTTCGCTCATTTCGCTTTTAAGCGCATTGCGAATAAACTCGCCTTTAAGCGAAATATCGTTTTTAAAATCCTCATAATTATAAATATAATTTGAATTATCTTTAAGAGAAAAACTGAAAAAATTCTTATCAAAGCGGCTCTTTATAAGCAAAACATCTTTTATAACATCTTGCTTGATTTTACCGCAAAGCACAACTCTTACTATATTTTCTGCAGTAATATTTTCAGTTGCCTTTTCAATAAGCGAAATTATTTGTAAAGTTGAGGTGGCGGAAGAAATATCAACAGTTATCTCTTCAATTAAACGGCTTGAAAAAGGTATAAAATCAAAACTTTTTTTATCGGTATCAATTAAAACAAAGCCTTTTTGACCGCACTCGTCAAAACCTCTGCCGTCAAGACAGCCGCTTTGAACAAACACTCCTCGTTTATCTATTTTTCCCTGCGAAAACTTATGAATGTGACCCAATGCAAGATAATCAATATTCTTGTTTTTTAACTCTTTCAAGTTTACATAATATTCGTCAGCGGCATTATCCGTATTACCGTGCATAACTAAAATATTATAGTTTTGGTTGTCAAAATCAACATTGTTGTAGTTCTCTGCTTGAATAGGAACGCCCCCTATACAAACATTATCATATAAAAAAGTGCTAAACTCATCTTGAAAAATCTTAAAGTTTTTCGGCAATTCGGTTTTAAATTTTACATCTAAATCGTGATTACCTTTTAAATACAAAAAATCAATATTTTCAGCCGACGAAATCTTTTCAAAAAGAGTTTTTTCAGTTTCGGAAGAAATTATATTGCTATCAAACAAATCTCCTGAAATTATTACTGCACGAACTTCGTTTTCTACGGCATAATCAACAAGGCTTAAAAAAGAAAGCAAAATTTCTCTTCTTCTTACCTTGGCTTTTTCATAAGATAAATTTGAATTCAGCGGGGAGTCAAGATGAATATCGGAACAATGAATTATTTTCATAAAAATACCTTAATTTTCTAATAAAATTCAATAAATAGTACACTTTAGGAGGAAAACTATATTATTTTGTTAAAAATTCTATTCTCCTATGTTAAGACTTGTTTTTAAGTAATATATCGGCATACCCATTGATGAAAACTTTTGCTCGTATTCTGTCATGATATTGCCTTCAACGTCGCTTTTATGTAAGTCAAGCGAAATATCGTTTATATAAAATCCGTTGTCGGTAAAACTTTTTAATGAATACTCGAAAAAATGAATATTATCTGTCTTTTGATAGATATATGAATTATCACAAAGAAGTTTTTTATAAATATCAAGATACCTTTTCGCCGTTAATCTATGGCTTTCATATCGTTTTTTGGGATAAGGACAGGAAAAATTAAGATAAAGCGCCGAAATGCTTTTCTCTTTTATATATCTTGGCAAATACTCTGCACCGCAACATAAAAATTTAATGTTTGCAAGGCCTTGCTCGACCGCAGTTTCAGCGGCAGAAACAAGCACATTATCAATTTTTTCAACCGCAAGAACATTTATATCGGGATTGTTTTTTGCAAAAGTGTTTGCAAATCTACCCTTTCCGCAACCGATTTCCAGTACAACAGGATTATCATTTTTAAACAACTCTTGAAAATCAAACAACTTGTCCGGCTTTATTTCACGCAAATCTCGGCTTTCGGAATTGCTTAAGTTTATAAACAAATCGCCGCATTTTTTTATTCTCTCATCAAGATTTTTCTTTCTTCTCATTCTCAAATTTTATCACCGAGCAAATTATAACACATAATTTACAATTTAACAATATTTTTATTGCAATTTATAAAGCGTTATGATATATTTACTTTAAGAAAAATATTCCTCTGTAAAGGTGGAGAAAAAAATGAAAACTTTTGATTTAAAAGTGCTTAAAAACCCAAGAATTTTTGAGCAAAACACTATTGAACCGCATACAAATTTAAGAACCGATAAAGAATACTGTTTTGAAGGCGAAAATCCTACGGCAGTACTTCTTAACGGCAAATGGAAATTCAAATATTCCGAAAAACAGGATGATTTTAAGGGATTTGAACAAAACAATTACGACGTTTCGGATTGGGATTTAATCCCCGTTCCCGGCGAAATCGACCTTAATTGTGATGAAAGAGAGCCGTATTATATTAATTTAGGCTTTACATTTAACGGCAGAGCCAACATAAATCAACCCGATATTCCAAAAGAAATTCCTACGGGATATTATGTGCTTGATTTTGATATGCCTGTTACTTTTAAAAAGACCGACCGCAAAGTTATTTGCTTTCAGGGCGTTGAAACTGCTTTTGCGGTATATTTAAACGGCGAATATATTGGCTACAGTGAGGATTCTTTTACTCCCGCCGAATTTGATTTAACCGATTATATTAAACCTAAATCAAATCGTTTGGCTGTAAAAGTTTTTAGATATTCTACCGCAACCTGGCTTGAAGATCAGGATTTTTGGAGAATGTTCGGCATTTTCAGAGATGTTGTTCTTTACAGAACAAACAGAGTTTATATTGAAGATTTTCATCTAAAATACACCGTTGAAAATAAATATAAAGATGTTAAATGCGATTTAACTGTTTCGGTCGAGAATACTACCGATTCAGCGGTTAATTATACAATTAAAGCAATGCTTTCCGATGTTTTCTCTGAAAGAATTACCGTTGAAGTACCTGCACATTCAACAAAAACGGTTAATCTTCCGTTTACAATTGAAAACGCTACGCTTTGGAACTGCGAAAACCCATATCTTTATGAACTTTTAATAAAGGGTAAGTACGAAACTATCAAATATGATATTGGTTTTAAAGAAATAAAAATCGACGGCGTAAAAGTTACTCTGAACGGTAAAACGCTTAAAATTCACGGCGTAAACCGTCACGAATGGTCAGCCGAAGGCGGCAGAAGTATTACAAGAGAGCAGATAAAAGAGGATGTCCTTAATATAAAACGCAATAATATGAACGCTATACGCACATCGCATTATCCCAATCATCCATACTTTTATGAACTTTGCGATAAAATCGGTCTTTATGTTATGGATGAAACCAACCTTGAAACTCATGGCAGTTGGAATTACGGCGGTAATTTCTGCGCAGACGCTGTTCCGGGCGATTTTGACTATTGGACAGGCGCAGTAGTACGCAGAGCGGAAAATATGGTTATGCGTGATAAAAACCATGCTTGTATAATTTCTTGGTCGCTTGGAAATGAGTCTTACGACGGCGAGAACTTTAAGGCTATGCGCCGTAAAATAGATGAGATTGACGGCTCGTTGCCCGTGCATTATGAGGGTATTTGTCACGGTTTACGCGATAATACAGGTGTTTCGGATTTTAAATCTATGATGTATCAAAATCCCGATGATTTAGCGAAACAACTTGAAAACAAGGAATTTGACCAGCCGTATTTATCAGTTGAATACGCTCATGCAATGGGTAATTCGGTCGGCGACTTATTCAAATACACAAATCTTGAAAATTATGACGGGTATTTAGGCGGATTTATTTGGGACTATATTGACCAAGGTTTATATAATTATGATTCAAACGGTAATAAATATATTGCTTACGGCGGACAGTTTGACGCTGCAAGCGAAACTACTTTCTGCGGAAACGGTATAGTAAACGCCGACCGCACAAACACCCCTGAAATGCAGGAGGTTAAGGCTTGCTACAGTTTTGTAAAAATAGAGCCGCAAAAAGATAAGGTTAAATTAACAAACAACTACTGTTTTACAAATCTTAATGCGTTTTATTTTAAACTTACGGTTCTTAAAAACGGCGAACAAATAACTGTTTCACGCTTCACCGTTAATGCAAAACCTGGTGAAACTGCAGAATATAACTACAAGTTACCGAATTTGCAAGGTGAAATTGCAGTTATAGTATCTATGCACCAAAAGGCTCAAACCGAATATGCAAATAAAGATTATGAAATTGCTTTCGGTCAGTACTGTTTTACAGAAAAAGAAGAAAAAGAGTCTAAAACAAAAGGCGGTTTAGAAATTTTCAACAGCCGCAGTCCTATTAAGGGGGTAAAAGGAAAGGATTTTTACATTGCTATTTCCACCAAAAGCGGCGCTATACATTCATATAAATACAAAGGCAAAGAGTTACTTCACGAGCCGATAAGAATTAATTTCTGGCGTGCTTCTACCGATAATGACCGAGGAAACGAAGCAGAATACAAAGGTGTGATTTGGAAAAACGCAGGTACATATACACGTTATACGAATTTTGTATCCGAAATCAAAGACGGCAACGCAGTTTACTCTGTTAAATTTAAGCCTTTCTATGATAAAGAGGTTTTTGTAACAGTAGTTACAACTGTTTTTCCCGACGGCAGTATTAAGTTTGATTATGAGTATTCGGGTGCAGACAATATGCCGAAATTCCCGTGTGCAGGACTTATGATTTCTCTTAAAAAAGAGTATTCGCACTTACAATGGTACGGTCTTGGCAAAGAACATACTTACTGTGACAAATATCTTGGCGGTAAAATCGGAATTCACTCAACAGATGTTGAAGAACAGTTACCAAAATATCTTCGTCCGCAGGAATACGGCAACCACTATGATACGAGATGGTTGAAAGTTTACAACGATAATGACAGAGGTATTATCTTTAAAGCCGAAAAAACTCTTGATATGTCGGCTATAAGTTACACTCCCGATGAAATAGAATCTGCCATTACAAACACATACTTGCCTACCCCTTATTGCACAAGAGTATATGTAAACGGATTTATGTCAGGCGTCGGCGGAGATACATCATGGGGCGCTCCCGTACATGAAGAATTTACACACGACCCTGCAAAACCAATTAAATTCTCATTTACAATGAAGCCTTTTGACAAATAAAACATTTTTAAACCTGTAGCAAATTTTGCTGCAGGTTTTTTATCAAAAACTCTTGTAAAATTGTGATAATTGATATATAATTGCTATAATAAATTTAAAAGGAAACTGTAAATGTCAGAAAAACAACTTACCAAACAACAACTTATTGAAAGAAGCATTAATAAAAAATACAGAAAAGAAATTTGGAATCCTTTCATAAAAGCGGTCAAAGATTATAAATTAATAGATAAAAATGATAAAATCGCCGTTTGTATTTCAGGCGGCAAAGACTCTATGCTTTTAGGGTTATTATTAAAAATACTGCAAAAGCACAGCGAAGTGCCGTTTGAGTTAGAATTTCTTGTTATGAACCCCGGTTACAACGAAATTGATTTAGCAAAAGTCAAAGAAAACGCAAAAATTTTAGGACTGCCGATAACTGTTTTTGACACAGACGTTTTTAAAATTGCCGAATCCGCCGGCGGAACTCCCTGCTACCTTTGTGCCAGAATGAGAAGAGGGCATCTTTATAGTATGGCTCAAAAACTCGGATGTAATAAAATTGCGCTCGGCCATCATTTTTCAGACGTTATTGAAACAACGGTTATGGGTATGTTTTACGGCTCACAGTTGCAGGCTATGTTACCTATGCTTCATTCAACAAACTTTGAAGGTATGACGCTTATACGTCCTCTTTACTGCGTTCACGAAGACGCTGTAATAGCATGGGCAAAGTACAATGAATTACAGTTTATTAACTGTGCCTGTTCGGTTACAAAGAAAAACATTTCCTGCGAAGAAGCCTCAGGCTCTAAACGTAAGGAAATAAAAAATCTGATAAAAACGCTGAAAAAAGATAATCCGCTTATTGAAAAAAGTATTTTTAACGCAATTCACAACGTTAAACTCGATACTTTTGTTGAATACACAAGCAAAGGCGAAAACCACTCTTTTTTGGACGAATTTTACAAAGAAAATTTATAGAATATTCATTGATTTTTAATTAAAAATAAAGTAGAATATATTTATTATTAAATATTAAGGAAGAGAATAAAAAATGACAACAAAATTATGTGATTTCTGCGGAAAAGAAATTCCCGAAAATTCAAAAATTTGCCCTTACTGCAACAAAGCGCTTGTTGATAAGGTGTTTACATATATGAATGAGCCGAAAACAAACGAAACCTCACGTTTAAATGTTTCAAAATATACTGCTGAAGAAAAAGACAGTTCTGATAATTATTTCAACAGTAATATTTACAGTTTTTCGGAAACCGAAATAGAAAAACGTTTTGAAAGAAAACCGATATCTTATGAGGAAGAAGAGCCTAAACAGCCTGATGAAACGTTTCATATTCAACGTGAAGAAACCAATAAAACTGCGACTATCAGGCAGAGAAAAAAGCAAAAAAACCTGCTCTACCCCATTATCGGTATTTTAGTGGTTTTAATTGTTGTAATTTGCGTTATCGGATTTGCTTTATCGGGAACTGATAATAATAAACCCGAAGAAGAAATCACTGCAACACAAACCACAACCACTACCGCTCAAACTACAACCACCACCGTAGCGGAAACCACAACTACAGAAGCAACTACGACAACCGAAAATTATATTAGTACCAACAGCGTAGATTTAGACGGTTATCTCGGAGTCGGATTTGACGGAATTTCCGCTGATTTCGGCGAGCAAACTCAAGAATCCTCTAACGATGAATTTTACGGCGGAAAAACCTATTATTACGACGGTATGACGGTATCTACTGATGAAAGCAGCAGAATTGCATCAATGACAATAGATTATACATCTGTGAAAAATAAAGACACATACAGATACCAAAAAATTACTTATTATTCTACATATAATCATGTCATTGATGAATTGGGCGAGCCGGATCTTGATCAAATGAACGACGCTACCGAGCCTTGCATAGGATATACTATTGACGAAGGTTCTGGACTCTCTATAAAATTCAAATTTGACGATAACAAAAAAGTTTCGGGCTTTGATATTTTTTACGCTGATTAAATATTATGTATAATTTACTGTGGTACTTTATTATTTATGCTTTTTTAGGCTGGTGCTGCGAGGTAGTTTTTGCCGCATTTAAGCACAAAAAATTTGTCAATCGAGGTTTTTTAAACGGTGCATTCTGCCCGATTTACGGCTTCGGTGTTGTTTTTGTCGTGCTTATTTTAACACCGCTTAAATTTAATTTTGTTCTGCTTTTTCTTTGCTCAATTGTTTTAACATCGGCGCTTGAACTCATTACAGGCTTTTTAATGGAAAAGTTGTTTAATCAACGTTGGTGGGATTATTCGGGACGTAGATTTAATATAAAAGGCTATATTTGTCTTGAATTTTCGGTTCTTTGGGGCGTAGCATGCGTCATTATTATGTATCTTCTTCACCCGCTTATTGCAAAACTCGTTTCAATTGTTCCGAAATTTATAGGATTGCCGATTGTACTTATATTAATTACGGGCATTATAGTTGACGCTGTTTACACAATTGTATGCGTTAATAAAATGAACAAATCGCTGAAAAAAATAGATGAATTCACAAAGGCTATGCGTGCAATTTCAGATTCAATAGGAGATAATCTTGCAGAAAGCACTTTAAATCTTATTGAAAAGAACGAATCAATTAAATCCGAAATAAAAGAAAAGAATGAGAAAAAGAAACAAGAACTGCAAATTAAACTTGATGAATTGCAAAATAAGAAAGAATTATTGCTTAAAAGGTTGCATTATTCGCACCGATTTATTAAGGCTTTCCCAAACGCAACCCACACAAAGTATTCAGACGCTTTTGAAGAATTAAAGAAAAAACTTAAAGAATACAAATTTAAAAACTAAAAACATCAGGATAACCTATATATAGCAAAACCACGTCTGAAATGACGTGGTTTTATGTTTTTAGTATATTTTTTAAGTTTAACATTTAACTTTATCGCAAATACAGTCTGCGGCATATATGCCCATAGCGCCCGATTGCGAAAGTCCTCGGCATATTCCCGAACCGTCGCCTAAAATATAAATACCGTCGGCAACTTCAAATTTTTTGTTGATAAAACGAGGTCTGATTGAATAATACTTGTTTTCACAACCGTAAAGCAAAGTATCATCATTTGCAGTACCGGGAGCAACCTTGTCAAGAGCATATATAGTTTCAATAATATTTGTCATGTGTCTATGAGGCATAACCATACTGATATCGCCCGGAGTTGCTTTTAAAGTAGGAATAACCGTACTTTTTGCAAGTCTGCCTGCAGTTGTTCTTCTTCCCTTTATAAGATCGCCGAAACGCTGAACTACAACATTGCCGTCGCCTATCATATTCATATCCTCTGCAATATTTGTAGCGTACTTTGTAGGCTGATTAAACGGCTCTGTAAATTTAATTGACGAAAGAATAGCAAAATTACAGTTATCGCTTTTCTTATCTGCATCGGCATAAGAATGACCGTTTGCAGTAACTATACCGTCGTTGCTTTCGGCAGAAACATAACCGCCCTGATTAAAGCAGAACATTCTGCATTTGTCTTCATAAGTTTTGGTTTTATAAAGAATTTTCGGCTCATATATTTTTTCTGAAAACTCTCTCCAAATAATATCTTTCATCTCAACACGCACGCCGATGTCAACTGCGTTTGCATGAAGCTCAATACCAAAATCTTTACAGAATTTTTCAACAAAAGGCGCTCCGGTTCTGCCCGTTGCAACGATAATGTGCTTTGCAAAAAAATCAACGTTATCACAGGAAATATGATATATATCTTTTTCTTTTTTCACTTTTTTGCAAGTGGTTTCGCTGAAAATTTCAACGCCGGCATTATGAATATCCTCTATAATATTAAACATTGTCTTAAAATTCTTATCAGTACCCAAATGACGAACGTTCATATCAAGAAGCGTAAGATTATTCTGAACACATTTTAATTTAAGTTCATCATTTGAATGATAAAGTTCGGGGTAATCCTCCGCATGCTCGCTTAAAATTCTGTCAACCTCATCAATGTAATAGGTCGCTTGCTTTTCGCCGAGTTCTTCACCCAAAGTACCGCCGTAAGCAGTACCGAGATTAAACTTACCGTCGGAAAAAGCGCCTGCGCCTGCCATACCTGAAGTAATACTGCAAATTCCGCAATGCACACAGCCTTGAGTATCTGAAGCAGGACATTTTCTGCGAGTTAATTCTCTTCCCTTTTCAATAATAGCAACTTTTCTTTTCGGGTCATTATCAGTCAAACGCTTTGCAGCCATTATACCGCAAATACCGCCGCCTATAATAACTTCATCGTAAATCTTCATTATAAAATCCATACCTTTCATATTTAACAGTTGAAATGCCTCCTTAAAACTCAGGAGGCATTTATTACAATTTTAATAACGTGGAGTCCAAAACGAGCCATCCGGATCGGTATATCCGGTATTTTCCTGACGTCCGGAGTCATCCTGTGAAGAAGATATTACATCAATACTTGAATATCTTTCAAAATCAACTTCAGGGGTTACAAATTTCATGACCGTATTCCTTTCAAAAATACTCATTTACACATTCCAAGTTATTATAACATTAAAAAACTGAAATTTCAAGTGTTTTTGGTAATAAACATATATTACCATTGATAATAAATCAATGAATACTTTCGGCAAAAAGATGAAATTTTTTGATTTATTTATAAACAGTCATAAAAATACAATAATTATTTAGTATTTTCCATTATAATTAAAATTGTTTTATGATATAATACCCAAAAACCAATAGGAGATAAATGTTATATGAAAATATTATCAATCGGAAACAGTTTTTCGGAAGACGCTCAAAGATATTTACACCAAATAGCAAAATCTTGCGGTGATGATATATACTGCGCTAATCTTTATATAGGCGGTTGCTCTTTAGAAACTCATTATAACAACATAAAAGAAAACAAGTCTGATTATGACTTTCAAGTAAACGGCGAACACACTAACGAAAAAATATCAATAAAAGACGCCTTAATTCGCGAAGACTGGGATTATATTACCGTTCAGCAGGTCAGCAGTTTCAGCGGCATGATAGAAACATATTATCCATATATAACTGAAGTTATCGGTTTTGCAAAAAAATTAAGACCAAATGCCGAAATAATCCTTCATCAGACATGGAGTTATGAAAACGGAAGCGACCACGGCGCTTTTCCGAATTACGACTGTGACAGCGATAAAATGTTTGAAAAAATAGTTAAAACAAATGCGGAAGTTGCAAAAAGAGAAAAAATCAAAACAGTTATTCCCGACGGCGAAATAATCGATGCTCTAAGAAAAAAGAAAGAATTTGATTACCAAAACGGCGGCGCTTCTCTTTGCAGAGATACATTTCACATGGATTTTGTTTTTGGAAGATACGCTCTGTCAACTACTTGGTATAAAATTTTAACCAAAAAAGACGTTACTAAAGTTCGCTATCTACCGCCTTTTGAAACCGAGTCAGACGATAATCTTAAAAAAATCAATATTATTAAAGAAACCGTTCAAAATTACTTTGAATAAAATATAGTAAGGCGTCATTTGATGTCTTACTATATTAAAAATCAAGATTGTTAATTTTTTAACGTAAATATTAGCGAATTTTATGCTTTTCAAGAAAAAAGTTGTTAAAGAATTAACAATGTTATTGACTTTTATAATTTTTAATATATAATAGTAGTTACCATTAAAAATTTAAAGGACTATTTTGGAGGGAAAAACAATGGGTAGAGTTTATAATTTTTCAGCGGGACCGTCTATGCTCCCTGAAGAAGTATTGAAAAAGGCTGCGGCAGAAATGCTTGATTACAACGGCACAGGTCAATCTGTGATGGAAATGTCGCACCGTTCAAAAGAATACGGCGAAATTATAAAAGGTGCAGAAGCACTTGTTCGCGAGATTATGAATGTTCCTGATAATTACAAAGTACTTTTCTTACAGGGCGGTGCGTCATCACAGTTTGCTATGGTTCCGTTAAACCTTATGACAAAATCGGGCAAAGCGGATTATGTTATAACAGGTCAGTGGGCTAACAAGGCTTATAAAGAGGCCGCAAGATACGGCGAAGCTAACGTTGTTGCTTCATCAGCAGATAAAACTTTTTCTTATATACCAAAACTTGATAAAGCAACATTTACAAAAGACGCAGATTATTTCCATATCTGTATGAACAATACAATTTACGGTACAAAATGGCACACTCTTCCTGAAACAGGCGATGTTCCGTTAGTTGCAGATATTTCATCTTGTATCCTTTCCGAGCCGATTGATGTATCAAAATTCGGCGTTTTATATGCAGGCGCACAGAAGAATATGGCTCCTGCGGGTATGACTCTTGTTATTATCAGAGAAGACCTTATCGGCAATGCTATGGATATTACTCCTACAATGTTCAATTACAAAACTCATGCTGATAACGATTCAATGTTCAACACACCGCCTTGCTACACAATTTATATTGCAAAACTCGTACTTGAATGGGTTAAGAGTTTAGGCGGACTTGAGGCTATGAAAGAAAGAAACGAAAAGAAAGCAAAACTTCTTTATGATTTTCTTGATAACAGCAAACTTTTCAAAGGTACAGTTGTTCCGGAAGACCGTTCGCTTATGAATGTTCCGTTTGTAACAGGAAACGAAGAACTTGACGCTAAATTTGTAAAAGAAGCAAAAGAAGCAGGCTTTGTAAACATAAAAGGTCACAGAACAGTCGGCGGTATGCGTGCTTCTATCTACAACGCTATGCCTTACGAAGGCGTTGAAAAACTCGTAAACTTTATGGCTGAATTTGAAAAGAACAATATTTAAGGGAGAATAAGTTACAATGTATAATATTAAAACACTCAATAAAATTTCAAAAATCGGACTTTCGCAGTTTGATGAAACAAAATACACTTATTCCGATGATATTGAAAATCCGGACGCAGTTCTTGTTCGTTCGGCTTCTATGCATGATATGGAATTTCCGGCTTCATTAAAAGCAATTGCCCGTGCAGGCGCAGGCACAAACAATATTCCCTGCGACAAATGTGCAGAACAAGGAATTGTTGTTTTTAATACTCCGGGCGCTAATGCAAACGCTGTTAAAGAGTTAGTTCTCGCAGGGCTTCTTATTTCTTCAAGAAAAGTAATTCCCGGTATCGAATGGGCTAAAACTTTAAAAGGCGAAGGCGACCAGGTTACAAAACTTGTAGAAAAAGGTAAATCTGCTTTTGCCGGTCCTGAAATTATGGGCAAAACTCTTGGTGTTATAGGACTCGGTGCAATCGGCATATTGGTTGCCAATGCCGCTGAAAAACTCGGTATGACAGTTTACGGTTATGACCCATTTCTTTCTGTTGAGGGCGCTTGGAAATTATCAAGAAACGTAAAACACGCAACTTCGCTTGATGAAATATATGCTAACTGTGATTATATTACCGTTCATGTTCCGCTTAACGACGCTACTAAAAACACTATTAACGCTGAATCAATCGCTAAAATGAAAGACGGCGTAAGAATTCTTAACTATGCCCGTGGCGGTTTGGTTGATTCAGACGCTATAATCAAAGCGCTTGAAGACGGAAAAGTTGCTGCTTATGTAGTTGACTTCCCTGACGATAAAGTTCTCGGTGTAGAGGGCGTTATTGCCATTCCTCATCTTGGAGCTTCAACACCTGAATCTGAAGAAAACTGTGCATATATGGCTGCTAATGAAATTATCGCATATCTTGAAAACGGCTCTATTATCAACTCGGTTAATATGCCGAATGTTAATTTAGGCGCTGTAAACGGTGCAAGAATTTGCGTAATTCATAAAAATGTTCCTAATATGATTGCTCAAATTTCAACCAGCGTTTCAAATGCAGGACTCAACATTGACCAACTTGTAAACAATTCTCGCGGTGATTACGCTTATACGGTTGTTGACTTGGCTGATGTAACCGATGACGCCGTAGCCGAAATTGAAAAAATTGAAGCTGTAATTTCTGTAAGAGTTATTAAATAATCATTAAAATAAGTTTCCCCGTAGAGATTAAACTCTACGGGGTATTTTTATATACGTATAATTCAATTCACTTCTGTAATGAAAAGGTAAGTCCGTCTTCTGAAAATACGACTTTTATATTTTTCTGTTCAAAATACTCCTTAATAAACGTTAAAAGTTTATCATTTTTAACTTCAAGTGAAAAAAACTGACCACCGCAAGCGTCATGAAAATGGATTTTATCGGAAAAATACTTTTTTACCTCGTTTTTTAATTCAATCACAGAATCATAATTTAAAATAACTCTCTGTTCCATTATTCGGCACCTCGCTTTAAAATTTATAAACTGTATTCATCAATCAATTTTAATTCATCTGCGGCAAACGGAGAAGCCGATAGAATTTTTAGATTATCAAGTATCTGTTCGGGTTTTGAAGCGCCTATTAATACACTTGTTACAATATTGTCTTTTAATATCCATTGTAAGGACATTTGCGCCAAAGACTGACCGCGTGATAAAGCCAATTCATTTAACTTTTTTATTTTAGGCAACATTTCTTTTACTCTGTCCTCTTTTAAAAATACACCGCTTGACTTTACCCTACTGTCGCTTGGAATACCGTTTAAATATCTGTCAGTCAGCAAGCCTTGTGATAACGGACTGAATGCAATAATCCCTTTGCCTATTTCTTTAGATGCAGTTTTCAATCCGTTGTTTTCAATAGTTCTGTCAAAAATATTATACGAATTTTGATTTATAATAAAAGGACATTTCAGTTCTTTTAGTATTTCCGCCGCTTTTTTCATTCGTTCGCCGTCATAATTAGACAGTCCGACATAAAGCGCTTTTCCGCTGTTTACTATTGAAGAAAGCGCAAGCATGGTTTCTTCGAGAGGTGTATTTTCATCAGGACGATGATGATAAAAAATATCTACATATTCAAGTCCCATTCTTTTAAGCGACTGATCAAGACTTGCAATAAGATACTTTCTGCTACCCCAATCGCCATAAGGTCCGGGCCACATACCGTAGCCGGCTTTAGTGGAAATAATCATTTCATCGCGGTATGCGCTCATATTCTCATGCAAAATCTTACCGAAGTTGATTTCGGCGTCGCCTGCTTCAGGGCCGTAGTTGTTTGCAAGGTCAAAATGCGTAATACCGTTGTCAAAAGCGGTAAAACACATTTTTTTCATATTTTGATAATCACCTGTAGCGCCAAAGTTATGCCAAAGTCCTAAAGAAACTACAGGCAATTTTAGTCCGCTGTTCCCTACCCTGTTAAACTTCATTGTTTCATATCTGTTTTCACTTGCCGAATACATAAAATCACTCCTTAATTATGTTAAAAGCCTTTCTTTTTATATAAATAAAATAACTTAAAATTAAAAATAAATCTGTGAATACCCAACTTAGCGGATTTGAAAGGCATATTATTGTAAAACCGAATTTTGAAATTAAGAAAAAGGTTATACATGCCCTTGTTGAAAGTTCAACTATACCGCCTATAGCGGTAAAAAGAGAATATCCGAGCGCCTGAATATAACTTCGTATTATATTAAGCACGCAAAGCAAAACCAAAAGCCAGCCTGAAATACTGCTGTAATATCCTATCAACGACAACGTTTCAACTTCATACGAATTTATATACATCAGGGCAATTTTATCTCCGAACAAAGCATAAATTGAGCCAACAACAATACCAAAAGTTATGGCAATAATTAAAGATTGTTTTAAAATCTTATTTATTCTGTCATATCTTAATGCACCGTAGTTTTGAGCAATAAACGGCACAATCGAAGAAGAAAAGGTCACAATCGGGGTGCTAAGCAAGTTTTCAAGTCTTACCGCTGTAGTAAATGCGGCAACATAAACGGTTCCTAAAGAATTAACCGCAGACTGTATCATAGTACACCCTATAGAAGTAATACTTGATTGCAGTCCCATTGGCAAACCTAAAGTAATTGTTTTAATAATCGCAGTTTTGTCAATTTTGAAATTATCTTTAGATAAATGCAATTCGGGAAAACATTTTAAATAAACCGTAAAATATGTAATAAAATTGATAACTTGAGCAATGAATGTTGCAATTGCAACTCCGAATACTCCCCACCCGAAACAAATTACAAACAATAAATCTAAAAATACGTTAACAAACGCTGAAACAATACCGATAATCATTTGTATTTTACTGTCTCCGACCGAACGCATAATTGAAGCAATATAATTACTGCCCACCGATAACGGGAAACCCAAAATTACAATAAAAAAGTATGTATAAGCATCATCGAATATATCGTCGGGAGTATTTAAAAACTTTAGCATATTGCCGCAAAATACTGCTGAAAGCACAGTAACAAGCGCACCTGTGACTGCTAAAACATAGATACCGTTGGCAATGGATATTTTCATTCTGTTAAAATCTTTCTTGCCGAATTCGGTAGACACAATAACGCTTTCGGCAGAAGAAAACCCGATGATAAACGATATTAACAGCCAATTTAGATTTCCTGTAGAACCTACCGCCGCCAAAGCGTCTTTGGAAATAAACTTACCGACAATCATAGTATCGGTAATACTATACAGTTGTTGAAAAACCGTTGTAAAAAGCATTGGAGCAAATATTCCCAATACCTGCTTCATCGGTTTACCAACCGTTAAATCTTTTACCATAATAATCACCTAAAGAAAAAATCAAAATAAGTATCTTGTTTATTATACTATCAAAGAAAATAATTTCAACCGTATTTTTATACAAATTTAAATTCTTTTTTTAGCATATTTAACAAAGTCAAAAACGCCTCTCTTATTCAGGGAGGCATTTTTAAAAACTAATCATTTTTCTTTGTCTTTTTTGTACTGTCGGCCGATTTCGGTTTTGAGGTTTTCTTTTCGGTTTTGACCTCTGTAACTTCATTTTCGGTAGTTTTTTCTACGTCTTCTGACTTTGTATTTTCCGCCAATGTTGTTTCCTCTGCCTTTTGGGTGGTTTCGCCCTCGGAAACAGTAGTTTCGTTAGTGCTGCTTTCTGTTTTAGAAGTTGTCTTTTCCTCTGTATCATCATCCGAATCATTATAATTATAATTGTAATTGTAATAATTATTATATCCGCTATCATCAGACACGTCGGTTTCAGAACCGCTGTGGTAATTACAGAAAGGAGTATAAGATGTTTTGAAATATCCGTAAGCAACACTCGGACAACCTGTACGGGCGCAAAGTCCGCTTGTAGTACAATATCTTCTGTACTCAACCTTATCAGAGGTTTCAAATTCCTTATATTCTAAATCTTCATGTATAGAACTCATTGCGGCTTTCCAGAGGATAATAGAAGGGTTCATATACATACCGCTCATTTCCTCGTTCTTATCTACACCAAACCAACAAGCCGCCATATAATAAGGAGTACCGCCGACAAACCAACGGTCTTTATTGTTACTTGTCGTACCTGTTTTACACATAATCTGCCAATTGCCAAACTGTGCCGATGTACCTGTACCGCTTGTAGCGACAGTTTGAAGCATTTTGTTCATAATTGCCGCTGTGCCTTCGGATATTGCTCTGTGTTGTTTATTGGTATTGTCAATAACGACCTCGTCGTTTTGGTCTAAAATTTTTGTATAAGTTTTAGGCTCGTAATAAATACCGCCGTTGCCGAAAGTAGAAAAAGCCGCCGCCATTTCAAGCGTAGTAGCGCCGTGAACCGAACCGCCGAGTGCTAAAGACGACTCTGTTTTATCGGACTGACCGTTTTCACACTCGGTAAAATGTTTAAGTCCCATTTTTTCCGTAACAAATTTATACGCAGTATCAAGCGTCAATTCTTGAACAAGTTTTACAGGAACAGTATTTAGTGACTGCTGTAATGCTTTTAAAATAGACGTTTTACTGTAAGTGTAAGAATTGTTATAGTTTTTAGGCCACTTTTCATCAAGAGTAACTCCGTTTTCAAGTTTTGAAATCGGACTGTCTTCAATAGTTGTACCCCAGGTAATTATATTATACTCAAATGCCGGTGCATAAGCAGAAATAGGCTTGATTGCCGAGCCTGTCGGTCTCGGCGACTGCGTAGCACGGTTAAGCACTCTGTTACCTTTTTTCTCACCACGTCCGCCGACAATCGCTTTTACATTACCGTTGTAATCCATAATGGTCATTGCAGATTGTGGCTTATCGCCGCTCTTGGTATAAACTTTCATGAAATTGTCTTCATTTTCATAAACCGCTTCAAGTTTTTCCTGCATATCAAGGTCGACTGTAGTATAAATCTTATAACCGCCTTTATAAAGTTGACTTGCGGCATATTCTTCGGTATAGCCTTTTTCCTCAACCAGACCGTCAATAACATCTTCAATTACTGTGTCAACAAAATATGAATTGTACTCTTCCTCTTCAACGGTTTCTGTTGTAGAAAGAATTGTAGAAGGCTTTTTACGAAGATTTAAATCATCTTTTTTTGCATCTTCACATTCTTCTTTGGTAATATAGCCGTTTTTATACATCTCGTCAAGAACCCAATTTCTACGGCTCAAATTTGTTTCTGCATGGTTATACGGCTCGTTTGAAGACGGATTGTTGGTGATAGCGGCAAGGCAAGCCGCCTGTGCCAAACTTATGTCCGATACGTGCTTGTCGAAATAGTAGTTTGAGGCAACCTCGACACCGTCGACGCCGTTTCCGAGATGTATTGTATTAAGATAACACTCTAAAATAGTATCTTTATCGTAATGACGTTCAAGATACCTTGCTCTCATAATTTCACGTATTTTTCTTGCGGCGTCCTGCTCGTCATCCTTAGTTAAATTCTTGACTAACTGTTGAGTTATGGTTGAGCCGCCCTGACGGTTTCCGTAAAAACCTAAAACCTCATTAGCGGCGGCAGAAATAGTACGTTTCCAGTCAACGCCCGAATGTTCCTTAAACCTTTTATCTTCACAAGAAATAAAAGCGTATCTGACAATATCGGGAATATCTTTATTATCAACCCATAATCTGTTTTGTTCGCCATGAAGCCTTGTGAGTTCAACATCTTTGCCGTTATCATCTTTAGCGTAAAGAATTGACGTATACTCAAGTTTTAAATTATAAAGGTCAGCGTCAACCGTATCGTCAACAAAAGCAAACACATAAATCAATGCGGCGGCAACAACAATACAACAGGTAATAACAATAACAAGAAACACCGAAAGCAAAGCACGCAAAACAGGGTGCTTTTTCTTCGTTTTTTTGTTCTTATTGCTTTTCTTTTTCATATTATCATTATTGCCCGAATTTACAGAATTAACCTTTTGAGAATTCCCTCTTTTTTCACGAATTTCCTTTATTTTGTCCTCTTCGGATACAATTTGGAAATTATCGTTAATAGGAATTTCAAATCCGTTGTTATATTCTACATCGTTGCGTTTGACATTTTTTCTTTTAGAAACTGCTTTTCTTCTTTTCTTCGGTCTTTTGATACCGAAAATCCCAAGAAACTTATCAAGCAAAGTATCGTTATTTTTTTTGGGTGGCATTATTTTTACCTCACTGATGAAAAATTGTATTTCAGATAATTAAATTATAACACAAACAATATAAGAATTCAAACTTTTACTTTTTTATTCTTATAAACGAACCTTTTTTCAAAGGTTCACAATAAAACTTGACAATATCAGCAGCATATTTTGCGGATTCAAGTTCATTCATATCATTATCGTAAAGTTTATCTACAGTTATTTCAAAACTACCCCTGCCTGCTTCCAAAACGTCGTAAGTGCCGGGATAAAACTTATTTCTCTGTGCTACAGTTGCCAAACCGTCCTTATAATCAAGCACAATTGCAATAAGTTCATAATCACGAATATATCCTGCATTGTCATAAACCTGACCTTGTGAAGAATCCGGCTTTCCGAAGTAGAAACCTGTTGAATAATCGCGATGAGAAATTTTCAAAACTTCTTCTTTACATTTTTTAGGCAATACATAATTCTTATCAAAGCCAGACCTAATAAATCCGTCCACCGCTTGCCTGTAAGCGTTAGTTACAGCGGCAGTATAATACTCGGTCTTTGCTCTGCCCTCAATTTTTAAACTTGTAATTCCTGCCTCATACAGTTTCGGTATATGTTCAATCAAACACATATCTTTTGCGTTAAGTATATATGAGCCTTGTTCGTCTTCATATATCGGCATATACTCGCCGGGGCGTTTTTCCTCTACAAGTCTGTAATTCCATCTGCAAGGCTGGGCGCAGTCACCTCTGTTTGAATCTCTGCCTGTCATATAATTTGAAAGCAGGCATCTACCCGAAACAGACATACATATCGCGCCGTGAACAAACGCTTCTATCTCTAAATCTTTAGGCGTTTTAGCACGAATTTCTGCGATTTCTTCTAACGAAAGTTCTCTGGCGACAACTATTCTTTTAGCCCCGAGATTGTAATAAAAATTTGCGGTTTCATAGTTTAAAATTCCTGTCTGAACAGAAATATGAACTTCGGAATCAGGCGCTAATCTTTTAACTTTTTCTATCGCAGAAACATCTGTTATTATATAAGCGTCGGGGTTTAATTGAGAAGATTCTTCAATAAACCTGCTTATTCCTTCAAGTTCATTGTTTCTCGGCAATGTATTAAGGGTGATATATGCCCTGCAATCATTCTTGTGAGCATATTCAATACCCTCTGCCAATTCATCTATCGAAAAATTTCCCGGCGCGACACGCATACCAAACTGCTTTCCCGCAAAATATACTGCGTCTGCACCGAAATCCACCGCAGATTTAAGTCTTACCAAATCGCCTGCAGGTGACAATACCTCCAAAGGCGGATTTTTTTTAACAAACTGAGTATTAATTCCAAAGTCCCTCCGATTTCAATTTTTCAATTAATTCATTATGCTCAGATAAAGAATTTGTATAATAAAATTTCATATTTTTATCCGTTACAAAGTAACACTCTTTAACCGAAGTATCGGGATTTAAAGCAGCATTAATCGCAGTTATAGAAGGACTGCAAAGCGGTCCCGGAGGCAATCCCTCATATTTATTTGTATTATATCTCGAATCGGGATAATCAGAAGTAGGCGTAGAGCCTAACATAGCAGGCTGGTCAGTCCAACGCAAGCGATTATAAAAAACTTGTGCAACCTTTGCCATATCGTCGGGATAACCGCTTGCCTCAAGTTCTACTATTGACGCCATAGTGAGTATTTCGTGAATTGAATAGCCTCTTTTTTCGGCTGATTCTTTCATCTCGTCAGTAATAACGCTGTTCATCTTATCAAGCATCTTTCTGACTGCTTTTTCAGCGCAACTTTGACCGCTTTTTCCATCCGAATTTATAAAGAAATGATAAGTATCGGGATATAAATATCCCTCAAGTCTGTAATATACCGACTGCGTAGGAATATCTTTTATAAAATCATAGTCATATTCGGTATTTTTTACAGCGCTTATAAATTCATCCTTACTGCAAATACCTTTTTTCTCCATTAATTCCGCTATTTTGCGAACGGAATATCCCTCCGGAATGGTAACCGTTGCAACTTCTCCCGATTCACCTGAGGTTTTCAAAGTATTGATTATTCCGTCATAACTTTGAGAATCTTTTATTTCGTAAATGCCGTATTGATAAGAGCCGTCGGCACCTTTTAATTTTGAATAAAGCCTAAAAAGAACGGGAAATTTAATCACGCCTTTATCATGAAGTTCATCTGCTATTTGTGCGGTGGAAAATCCCGATTTTATATCAATTTCTGCAGTTTTGTCATTTTTAAACGTTAATCCGAGAAAATCAATTACAGCGAAAATTATCGAAGCCGCAAGCGCAAAAGAAATCGCAAGAATAATCAGTATTCTTATAAACGTAGGTATACCATTTCTCTTTTTTTTCTTATTCTTTTTTTTAGAAGAAAAATTAACCATATCTTCATTCTCGCTTGCACTTTGATAATCTTCTGCACTTTCATCATTTATAATCTCATCAATGCTTTTTCCGAAAATTTTTGTTTTAAACTGTTCTTCGCAAGCATTATTGTTATTTTCAGAAGGTCTTTTAAATAAATCGTTATTTTCCTGCATTTTTCCTCTCCTTTAATCAGTTATACATACGTCGCATTTCACATCAAATCCGTTATAAACGGGCAAAGTATTAACAAGATTTTCTTTGTAACAAATAACGCATTTTACACCGCCGAAATTTTTTAAAAAATTATCATAATATCCTTTGCCGTATCCCAAACGATAACACATCTTATCCACCATAAGCGACGGTATAATACATATATCGCTTGTTTTTCCTAAACAAATTTCTGCGTTTTCAGGCGGCTCTTTTATACCAAAAGCGCCCGTTTTAAGGTCATCAACCGAGTTAATATAGTAAAAATTCATTTTACCGTTGTTATCAATACATCTCGGAATTGCGACACGTTTACCTATTTTCAAAGAATAATCAATAAGTTTTAAAGTATCAACTTCTATTTCGGTAGAATAATAGCATAAAACAGTATCGCAATTTTTGTATTCGTTCAACGCAATTATTTTTTCAAAAATAATCTCATCTTTTTCTTTTCTTTCACAAGGCAAAAGATTATTTCTTAATTGCTTTGCCGTTTTTCTTAAAGCGTTTTTATCTAAAATTATATTTGACATTGCATAGATTTTTTCACGTGTAAAGGTTTAGATTCTCCGATAAGTTTTGTTGCAATAGCCGACGCAAAATCAATTGTGCAACCGGCTCCTTTAGAAGTGATTATATTACCGTCAACTTCTACCGATGCGCCTGTAAACTCGGCTTTTCCCAATTGTTGTTCAAATCCCGGAAAACAGGTTGCTTTTTTGCCGTCTAACAAACCTTTTTGACCTAATACAGAGGGTGCTGCGCAAATTGCGGCAATAGCAATTCTCTGCTGTACTGCAAAATCAAGCATTTCCTGAACGCATTGTGATTTTTGCAAATTTAGTGTTCCAGGCATACCTCCCGGAAGCACTATAGCCTCAACATCATCTGATTTTACAAGCATTGAATCAACCGTATCGGCAAGCACGGTAATATCATGAGCGCCTGTAACGTCTTGCGAACCGACTCCTGCGGTTACTACCTCAATATCACATCTGCGCAAAAAATCAACAGTCGCAAGCGCCTCTATTTCTTCAAATCCATCTGCTAAAAATACATATACCATAATTACAGCACCTCTTCAATATATGCGCTGATTTTATCAGCAATAGTTTCAATTTTTAACGGTTCATTGTTTTCATAACATTTAACGACTTTCCAGCCGAGTTTGCCCGCTGAATAAAAAGCCGCTTTTCTGCATTTTGCCAAATACTCGGTATCCTTTTCATGAATATCCTTTTTATTTTCATCGCCTTTGTATCGACTGCTCATTAATTTTTGCGAAATTTCAGGGTTCATATCCAAAAATATAACTAAATCAGGCTTCGGAATACCGAGTTGATTAAACTCATAGTTATACAACCAATCAATATATCCGTCCCATTCATTTTCAGGCAATTTACTGCACTGATGAACACAGTTAGAAGTTGTATATCTGTCAGCCAATATTACATAATCATTTTCATATTCCGTCTTCCAATGCCGTTTAAAATTGGCATAACGGTCGACAGCATAAAAAGACGAAGCGGCAAAAGCGTTAACGTCATTAGGTTTATCGCCGAATTCGCCTGCCAAATACATTCTGACGAGCGTACTTGACGGATCTTCATAATCAGGCAACTTTATCTGTTTATAATTAAATCCTTTTTCCTGTAATTTTTCTTTTATCAATTCAATTTGAGTAGACTTTCCGCTTCCGTCAAGTCCTTCAATAACAATCAGTTTTCCCATTTGTTTTTCCTTAAAGATTTGAAAATTTTTCTTTAACCTCAACCATTTTTCCGCAGGACATTTTGCCCTCAGGACACTTTCCGTAAAGACAAGGCGGACCTGATTTTTTAAACAAATTCGGAGCAACCTGCTTTACGAGTTTCAGCATTTCGGTAGCCAACTCTCTGATTTCCCACTGCGCCCTGTTACAGCAACGGTGTTTAAAGAAGTTCTGCAAACTTCTTGCATTAAAAGTTGCAATCATTTTTGTATCGCATGCGTTTGGCAAAACAAAACGTGCGTCTTCAATAGCCTTTTTCTGTGCCTTTCTTTTTGCCTCTTTTTCATCAATACCTTCGGATAAAAATTCCTCAACATATTTTTCGCTTAAAATCTCGCTGATTTTAAGATAATCCTCATGCGCTCTTGACATACTGTTTAAAAAAATCTCTTTTGCTTTACTGTCTTTTTCAATTTCAGGCGGCAAAACATATTCAAAATTTTTCTCGGCTACATAACGCTGACTTTGAACAGAATAAGAAGCAATTCTGTGTCTTGTAATCTGCGCCAATAATGCGCGGGAAACGCCTTCGATGGCAAATGTAAAAGAAGCATGCTCAATAGGGCTTTCGTGTCCTATCGAGCTTAGCATATCAACGAAATTTGCAACCTTTTCATCGGTTAAACCCTCCATAACCGTATCAACATCGGCGGCGGCATAACACATTTTAGCAGCGGCTGCAACGGTTTTCTCCGGTTCGGGAGTATAAGCAATTAATGATACTTTCATAATTTATCTCCAAACATAATTATCTTATTATACATTATAACAGATGAAAATTGTTTTTTCAACAACTATTTAACAGAAAAAACAGCCCTGTTATGTCAAACACAACAGGGCAAAAATCATTCTTCTGTATATTCTAATTCTTTTTCGTCCAATACCTTTATTTCCTTGCGATTAAACAAGTCGTAAATTATCGGGATAACAAACAATGTAAGCAGCGTAGCATAGATAAGTCCGCCGATACAAACTATTGCAATAGGCTGCATCAAATCTGTGCCTGTTCCTATTCCGAGCGCCATAACAAGAAGCCCTAAAATTGTGGTAATCGAGGTCATAAGAATAGGTCTGATTCTGGTAATGCCGGCTTCTATGATTGCGTCATGTTTATTCATACCGCTTATTCGCAACTGATTTATATAATCAACCAATACGATACCGTTATTTACAATGATACCGCAAAGAAGTATAAATCCCATCATAGAAACAACGCTTATTTCTTTATTGCAAATCAAAAGTGCGCCGAGTCCACCTGTAAGAGCAAGCGGAATGGTAAACATTACGATAAACGGTGATTTTAATGATTGGAATTGAGCAACCATAATCAAATAAACCAATACAATGCCTATTAACAGCATTTGCATCAAATCATAGATAGAATCCATAATCATTTCATTTTCGCCGTCAAATTCATAAGTTATTCCTGCTTTGGTTGTATATCCGTCAAGCGCTTTTTCTGCTTTTTGGGTAACAAGAGTAACATTTTCGCTATCATCTACCGAAGCCGTTAGCGTTATCATACGTTTTTGATTTTCACGTCTGATAGAAATAGGAGATTCGGTTTTAATTACATCGGCAATACTGCTAAGTTTAACATTATTTTCATTGCCTTGCGAATCGGTTACGGTAATTTCTAATTTTTCAATGTCGTCAATATTCTTATAATCGTTTCCGCCGTTTGTTATATTAACAGAATAGGTATTGTTATCAAGCGAAACGGAGGTAGATTTAACATCGCTCTTCAGCAAATTGCTTACTTCGGTATAAACCTGTGCAACGGTAAGCCCTTTTTTCATTGCCTTATTTTTATCAATATTAATCTTCAAAGCAGGACTTACTTCGCCGATGCCGTCGTCAACTTCCGTAACGCCGTCGACATCTTGGATTATTTTTGAAATTTCATCCGAAGTTTCTTTTAGTTCTTCCAAATCTTCACCGTAAATGTTGATTGAAATTCCTTCGCCCGAAAGCATTTGCATGCTTGAAGCCATACCCGAAGCAGAAGCCGATACTTCCGCTTTTGAATTTTTACAAAGTTCATTAATTTTATCCGCAGTTTCGCCGCCGGAAAGTTTTGCGCCATCTTTAAGCACGGCGTAATATGTAACATTTTTATCATCCGACGCCATAGCACCGACTTTATCAATGGAATCAATACTCAAAATTTTATTGAGTACGATATCCGCCTCTGACTTTGTTTCTTCAAACTTTGTATTATCGGGCATTGTGAGCGTTACCGAAATTTGATTCATTTCGGTTTCCGGAAGAAAGATAAAACCTTTCATTACCGATAATGTGCACGTTGTTATAAGCAGTAAGACTGCAAGGGTTAAAACCGCAACTTTATGTCTTAATGATTTTTCGAGAAGTTTCTTATAAATTTTTGTAATCTTTTCTACCGTTTTATTTGTTTTCAGCTTTGAATTTTCAAGTATTCTCGAACCCATTGAAGGAACTAAGGTAACTGCAATAATAAAACTTGCAAGCAACGAATATGCAAGCGTTAATGCCATATCCGCAAAGAGTTGTTTAGTAATTCCCTCTACAAAAACAATCGGCAGGAAAACGCATATTGTTGTAAGAGTTGAGGCTAAAATTGCGCCTGTAACTTGTTTTGCGCCCGAAAGAGCCGCTTTTACCGACGAAATTCCTTTGATTTTCAGACGGTATATATTTTCGATAACAACAACAGAGTTATCCACGAGCATACCCACCGCAACCGCAAGACCGGTAAGGCTCATCATATTAATGGAAATAACCGTAAAGTACATAAGCACAATTGCAAGCATAATACTAAGCGGTATGCTGAAAAGAGTAATTAAAGTAGGTCTTATATCCTTTAAGAACAAGAAAAGTATTAATACTGCAAAAATCGCTCCGAAAATCAAACTCTGGAATAATGAATCAGTAATCATATAAATATAATTTCCCTGATCCATAAGCGGCATAAAATGAACGTTACTGTATTTATTTTCAATTTCTTCAAACTTATCGTTCAAGTTATTTGAAACCTCGGCAGTTGCATAATTAGACTGCTTTTGGAACGAAATAACTATGCCGTTATTTTCATTTACTTTTGCATAAAAATCATCGGAATTATCTGTAAATTCAACATTTGCAATATCAGTTACAGTAATCGGGTCAATTCCGTCAATGCCCATATCGAACAAAACTTGAGATTTTATGTCTTCAATATCAGAATATTCTTCGCCGACAGTAACGGTATATTCGTCGCCGCCTTCTTGAGCATATCCCGCAGGCATTGAAAAGTTTTCAGCCATTATGATTTTTGAAATCATATCCTTGGTAACAAGTTTTGTAAGGTCTGCTTTATCAAGCGCAGTTTCTTTTGCGTCTTCAAAAGATGTTCTTCCCTGTTCAATTTGAGTTTTTGCACTGTCAAGGTTTGCAGATGTAACCAACATTCCCGCAGAACTTGATGAGAAGTTAAGAATCGCAGAAGTTTTTTGACTTTCAAGCGTCTTAATAGCCTTATCTAATTCAATTTCACCGTTTTCAAGTTGAGTTAATGTTGAATTAAGAGTTTTAATTCCCGATTCAATCTGTTTTATTCCCGATTGAATCTCCGTTAATTTAGAATCAATATCATCTCTTGTAAGGCCCTGTGATTTTAATGATTCATCTATTGAAGTCTGTGCTTTTTCTACTTCGCCGAGCGCAGAATTTAATTGAGCGCTTTTTTCATCTACATTTTCAACGGTTATACCGTATGCAGAAAATACAGCATTAATCTTTTCCATGGAAACTACGGTATTTTTATAGTCTTCATTATCATAAATTGCCTGTAATGCCTGACTTTTTTCATCATCGGTCATTGAATCGTTGTTATTTATCGCTTCGATTTGAGTATTAAAAGCGTCATAAGCGGTTTTTACAGTATTATAGTTGTTTTGAGCCTCAAAAAGCAATTTAATAGAATTGTTTAAAGCGGTTTCCTGTGCGTCAACCTCATCAATAGTCTTCTTAAGATTATTAAGATTATTTTCCGCAGTCTGCAATTCGAGAAGTTGCTCGTTTAATTTTTGAAGTTGTTCGTTTATCTCAATTTTTCCTTCAAACAATTCTTTTTCTTTTGAATTAACCTCTGACGAAGCAGACGCCATTTTTTCGGCAAATTCAGCCTGCGCTTGTTCAAGTTGTTTTTGTCCTTCTTGAATTTTAGCCTTGCCGTCAATGATTTTTTGTTCTGATTCATTTAGTTCAGTCTCTTTATCATAAAATTCTCCCAAAAGTTTTTCGGAAATACTTTTATTTAATTCTTTAATTTTATCGTCGCTTACCTGAA
Source organism: Acutalibacteraceae bacterium (assembly GCA_036308645.1). Lineage (GTDB taxonomy): Bacteria > Bacillota > Clostridia > Oscillospirales > Acutalibacteraceae > RUG11462. The sequence goes on from JAXJVH010000050.1 coordinate 149,078, forward strand.
TGTCAATTGACTGCTCGATAAGACCGTTTGCATCAACGCTGACAACGCCTTCTGTACCCTCAAGTTTATTCATAATCTCGTCATTGAAAAACTGTGATATTTCAATTGAATTCATATCGTCAACATCCAAAGCCGCTACCATTACAGGCATCATATTTGGATTGATTTTTGTAATAGTCGGAGTTGCAACGGTATCGTCGAAACTCCCTTCAACCGAATTAATTTTTTGAAGAATATCAACTGTAATAGAATCCATATTTACGCTATCCTCAAATTCAAGCGCAACCATTGAATAATTTTCATTTGAAACAGAAGTTACATTTTTTATATTTTCAAGAGTTCCTAAAACTTTTTCCAACGGTTTTGTTACTTCGGATTCAACCTTTTCAGGGCTAGCACCCGGATAAGCCGTAGTAACAAGAGCATACGGCATATCTATATTAGGCATTAAATCAGGAGTCATTTTTGTAAATGAAATACATCCCAATATAATTACAATTACAACCGCCACAAAAACCGTCAACGGCTTTTTTACACTTAACTTTGTCATAAAATTGCTCCTTTACAACGGCTTAATAACACCGTATTTTAAAATTGATAATTTTTTTAAAAATAATTCTTTATGTTGAACTTGATTTTTAGGTTCAATGAAAAAAGAAACCGTTTCTTTTGCAAATATATCCAAAATCACATCAAGCAAACACGCAAATTCTTCTTTTGAACTGATTTTATAATTATCTAAATCTACCTTATCGTAGTATTTATCAATAATCATATTGCGTGTATAAAACATAAATTTTAAATCTTTTTCACTGAATTTCAAACATGAAAAAATATTTTTAAATAACTGCATATTATTGTTTTCTAATTTAAGATCAATGATAAACGAGAATAAATTTTCGGCAATTTTAAATATATCACGGTTATTCTCCGATATTTCGTTCTCTGTAAACTCTTTAATTGCGACTTTAAAATCAGACATTATATAATTTACTAAATCATACTTATCCTCAAAATATTCATAAAAACTGCCCCTTGGAATTTCGGCAACTTTAATAATTCGATTTATTGATAACTCGTCAAGGCTGACTTGAGAAAGTTCGCTTATGGCAGCATTTTTTATTCTTTCTTTTTTCTCATCGGGGAGATGAATAAATCTTTCACTCGGCATATAAAACTTCCTTTAAATTTCAATTAAACAAATTATATCCGACAGGTTGTCGGATGTCAATAGAAGTCATAAATTGTTTACAAAATATACACAAAAACAAAACCCTGCAATTTTATGCAGAGTTTTGAAAGTAAATTAAATTATTAAACTTAAATTAATTACCGCTTACGGTAATTTCACCGTCTTTAACATCAACTGCGAAGTCTTTAGGAGGATTTTCAAAGTTATCAACAATAAGCGTTGTTATCTTGTCTTCAATATTTCTTCTGATAGAATTGCGAAGTTCTCTTGCTCCTCTCGGCTTATCCACAGCAGCCTTAGCAAGCACCGTAAGAACCTCATCGGTGTATTTCATAGAGTAGCCCTTGCTTTCAAGCGGCTCGCTGATATCTTTAATCATTAAAGCGGCAATATTTTTCAATGAATCAAGTTCTAACGGTTTGAATACAACGATTTCATCGACTCTTCCCAAAAACTCTGGACGAAGGAGTTCCTGCAAGGCTTTCATCGCTTTATCCTTTGCTATTGATTCGGCGGTCTTGCCAAATCCCAATGAACTTTCTTTCTTTTCAGAGCCTGCGTTTGAAGTCATAACAATAATTGTATTTTCAAAATTTACAACTCTGCCGTGAGCGTCGGTAACTCTGCCGTCGTCAAGAATTTGCAAAAGGATATTAAGAACATCGGGATGCGCTTTTTCGATTTCATCAAACAGAAGTACGGAATACGGTTTTCTTCTTACTTTTTCCGTAAGTTGACCCGCCTCGTCATAGCCGACATATCCCGGAGGAGAACCGATAATTCTCGAAACGGAATGTTTCTCCATAAACTCGGACATATCAAGACGAATAAGAGTTTCAGGCGTATCAAACAATTCGTTGGCAAGCACTTTTACAAGTTCGGTTTTACCCACGCCTGTAGGGCCTACGAATATAAACGAAGCCGGACGGCGTTTATTGTTTATCTGCACTCTTGAACGGCGTACCGCAGATGAAATAACATCTATCGCCTCGTCCTGACCAATAATTTTGCTTTTTAAAACTTCGGTAAGATTGATAAGTTTTTTAAGGTCGTTTTCCTGAATTTTTGAGGCAGGAATACCTGTCCATAATTCAATTACTTTTGAAATGTCTTCAAAAGTAACAACCGTATGCAACGCGTCCTCGGGTATTACGCTTAACTCTTCGGAAACTCTTGCGAGTTCGGATTTTACCTCTGCAAGTTTTTCATAATCTACTTCTTCCGTAGATTCGAGAGCGTCCTTTTCATTTCTGAGTTTATTTGTAAGTCTTAATAACTTAACATACTCATCTGCCTGTTTATTGCGAAGCGACGCGCAAGCGCAAGCCTCATCAACAAGGTCAATTGCTTTATCAGGCATAAATCTGTCGGTAATATATCTTTCCGAAAGTTCAACGCAACTTCTTATAATGCCGTCTGTTAAAGTTACGTTATGATGGTTTTCATAATAACTCTTAACGCCTTTTAAAATTTCAACGGTTTCACTAATCGAAGGTTCTTCAACAGTAACAGGCTGAAATCTTCTTTCAAGCGCCGCGTCTTTTTCAATATATTTTCTGTATTCGTTAAAAGTGGTAGCGCCGATAACCTGAATTTCGCCGCGTGATAATGCAGGTTTTAAAATATTAGCCGCATTCATAGTTCCCTCGGAATCACCTGTTCCTACAAGATTATGAATTTCATCAATAAACAAAATTACATTGCCTGCCGCTTTTATTTCTTCAACAAGTCCCTTTACTCTGCTTTCAAACTGACCTCTGAACTGTGTTCCTGCGACAAGCGCAGTAAGGTCAAGCAAATAAATTTGTTTATCAAGAAGTTTTGCAGGAACGTCGCCGTTTGCAATTTTTAGCGCTAATCCCTCGGCAATGGCGGTTTTACCGACGCCGGGTTCACCGATTAAACAAGGATTGTTTTTGGAACGTCGGCTTAAAATTTGAATAACACGGTAGGTTTCTCTTTCCCTGCCGATAATTCTGTCAATACTTCCCTCGGCTGCTCTTGCGGTAAGATTTGAACAATAGCCTTCCAAAAACTTAAATTTCTTAGGTTTATTTTGTCTGTTCTTTTCCTGTTTAGTTTGTTTTTCCTGTTTAAATTCAGCGTCTATCGAGCCGTCTTGATTAACGGGCGGCTGATTTTTATTAGGGAAAATATTCTTAAAAAACGGGAATGTTGCCGCACCGCCGGGTATAAACTCGTCAAGTTTTTCATTAACTGCTTCTTCGTTAATTTCTCCGGTATCCTCGTCAATAATTCCGTCCATAACGTCGCTTAAACTCTCGTTAAGTTCAGTCATGGCGTCATCGGGAATATTCATACTGTTAAGCATGTCGTTAATAGGTCCGATATTAAGTTCACGAGCGCATTTCAGACAAAATCCTTCGGGATAGGATTTATCTCCCTCAACACGCGTTATAAAGACCACCGCAGGTCTTTCATTACATTTGCTACAAAGTTTCATTTCATTTTCCTTTCAAAAGGGTTTAAATATTAAAAACTAATCAATGATTAGAATTTCTTTCTTTATCAAATTTGTATTCGCCGTTTTGTATTTCCTTAAATATAGGATAATAATTAAACAAAGAAAACAACAAGCAAATTGCCGTAATTACGCAAATTACATTTATAGCGGTTACGGGAACAAACTTTTCTGTTAAAATATCCTCAAGCAAGATTGATGAAAACAAAACATATACCATTACAGTTCCGAGTTTACCCCACCATTTTGATTCGGAAGGTCTTTTTCCGCTTTTAAACAATACTATAGCCCCCAAAAGCATTGTGAACTCTTTTGCAAAAAGCAATATAAGCACAAAAACAAGCAAAGAATCTTCATCATTATAATGATTGATGACAAGGCAAACTATTATTACTGCTTGAGTCAACTTATCGGCAATAGGATCAAGAATTTTACCGAGAGTTGTAATTAGATCAAATTTTCTTGCAATAATTCCGTCAAGAACATCGGTAAGCCCCGATAAAATAAGAATTACTGCTGCAAAGATATATGATTTTTGTAAATAAAGTATAGCAAAAATCGGAGAAAGTATAATCCTTACTAAAGTAAGTATATTAGGAACAGTAAACACATTATTATTTTTGACAACGCTATTCAAGTTTTTAACCTCCTATAACTTATAACCGCTTACAATATTAAAGAAAAACTTAAAAATATAAGTTTTATTAATTGTTTGAGGGGTTATAAAATATATCTCATTATCAAATATGGGCAATAAAATCGAAATCAACATAACCAAAGCCAATGTTACAATTATTCCTTTTGCCGCACCTGAAATACCGCCTAAAAATTTATTTATTCCTTTAAAAACGGATTTATTAAATATATTTCCGATAAATCTTGCAATAAGTTTTACCGCAAATAAAAGCACAACAATAAGTATTAATGCAACTGCAAGTTTAATCGCAGAAGTAACAACAGGTTTTATAACGTTTTCACAAACAGCAATCGCCGTTTGCTCTATATTGTTATTTGTTTTTTCAGAATACACTTGAATATAGTCCTCTATTGCGTCTTTGTCAAGGCCCGTTATGCCTGAAAAAGCCGATAAATAAGGAGGAATCGAATCCCAGATTGCATCCAAACTTTCATTTGTACCGTCGAGAGCGTTAACGGAACTTTTTTCAACATATTCGGAAACCGAATTCACAACCGATTGTTTTATTTTTTTCTCATAAACATAGTCGGCCGCATAAGAGGCAACCGAAAAAGCAATCATAAAACTTAAAATGTATCCGATTACTTCGGTTAAGGTTCTTGCAAAGCCTTTTTTTACGCCGAAAAAAGCAAAACAAACTACTATACCGATAATCAAAACATCAAGAATAATATAATAATACACTATATCACTCCTTTATAAAATCCACACCGGATGAATAAAGAACAGCAACACCCGAGGGGCAAGCCGCAATTTTAACTGCGCCGTTATTGTTTTCCGAACTACTGACAATTTCACCGTCAAAATTATACTCGTTCACTTTTTCACCGAGAGTATACACACGGTTGTCGTAAGCAGAAATATCCGAAATACTTTCGTCAATAGAAAACTTTGCTTTAACTGCGCCTTTTTTTGAAAGCACATATACTGTTCCTGCCTGTGAATTACTATCGGCAGTATTAAACAAAAGTATATAATCGTCGCTTATTTCAAATTTATTCAAAAACTCCGGATTATAAGACAAAGTTTCATTGATTTTGTCGTTGTTCAAATTAAAATACCGTTTATCCGTAATAACGCAAATATCGGTTGAATTTACATACTCGGCAGTATAAACGACCTCGCCTTTAAGTTCGGTTTCATATATCGGATTTGTACTATTAAGGTCAAAAACGCTTAATTTTGAAACAAATTCCGCTTGATTGGTAGAAAGTGAAATTACGCATATCTTTTTACCGTTTTCGCTTACGGTCACGCCCGTTACATAGTTATTAGCAGAATGATATTTAAAAATCTCATTTCCGTCTTTACTGTAAACGGTAACAAGCGCTATATCCTCATCAGACTCGGTTACAATAGCATAAACACCGCAATCCGAGATGTCTGCGTAAATGATAGCGGCATTATTATCTGTTTTTTTAGACAAAACTTCTTTTTCGGCAGTTTCAATTCTGTAATGCGAATCATTTACTCCGTAAACTAACGTTCTAATCTGTGAAGTTTTAACAATCGGCTTTGCAAGACCATGATTTCTTGTATATATAAGATTTCCTGTTCTATTATAGCATTTAAGTTCATTTTCCGTTGTAACAAGCACGCTTGAGTTTGAATATGTAATATCTCCGCCTGTTGAAAAATCATAAGAAACCGGAAAACTCTCACCCGATTTTGATAAAGAGACTTTTGTGCTGATATACTCAACAATACCCGTTGGAGCAGAAGCGACTGTAAGAATGATTGCAGAAATCACAATAACCGCTACAGCGCACAAAATAAATTTAAAACCGATTATTTTTTTGCTTCCGTCTTTTTTTCCTTTGAGCAAAGTAAAACCGTTTTGCCTGAATTGACTGACACGCTGATTAAGCGTAATTTTAGGCTTGTAAGTTTTCTTTGTTTCAAAAGAATTTTTTTCGTCAGACGAGGAATTTATATTATCTCTTCTTCCCATATCTCTCATATTCAGTTTTTTATGCGGCATTTTGCCTTTTCTTTTAATAGGCTTTCTTTTCTCTTTCATAAAAAACTCCAAAATCTAATAAGTCTAATAAATCAATAATTTACTTTACTTAAAAACAATCCGTTAGGCGGTGCGGTGATACCTGCACGGTTTCTGTCCTTTGATAAAATAATATCTTTGATTTTGTTTTCCTTTATTTTATCAAGTGCTACAAAATAAAGCGTACCCGCCATTATTCGCACCATATTGTATAAAAATCCGTCGGCTTCAACATAAAATACAACCGTATCGCTACATCGCTTTACGCCTGCGTCAAAAACAGTTCTCACCGTATCCTCAACACTTGATCCGCTGCTGCAAAATCCGGAGAAATCATACTTTCCGATATACTGTTTAGCCGCTTTATCGAGTTGTTTTTCATCAAGTTTATTTTTAACAAACCAACTGAATTTACTGTAAAAAGGATCTCGGACTTCACCGTCATAAAAATAATACTCATACTTTTTTGATTTAACCGAGTATCTTGAATGAAAATCGTCGCTTACCTCTTTACAACTAAATGCGGCAATATCCTGCGGTAATTTTGTATTTATCGCTTTAACAAATCCCTGTTCGCTGATTTTAAGGTCGCAGTCAAAATGAAAACAATATTCTTTTGCATGAACGCCGCTGTCAGTTCTTGAACAACCTGTAACATTCGGACGATACTTCATAAAACTTTCAAGTGCGTCCTGTACTTGCTCCTGAACAGTCTTTGCATTATTCTGCACCTGCCAGCCGTGATAAACAGTGCCATCAAATTTAATTTTCATCAAATATCTTGACATATCTTTGTCCTTTAAAAAAAGATATTAATTAAAACCACGCCTGCAATCAAACAAGCAAAAGCGATAAGTGAAATTAAGTCCATATAAGTGCTTTTCATTACTTTAAGCCTTGTACGTCCTTCACCGCCGTGATAACATCTGCATTCCATAGCGTCGGCAAGTTCTGTCGCTCTGCGAATAGAACTTGCAAGAAGCGGTATTAAAATAGGAATAACCGCTTTAATACGTTTTACAATCGAACCGTCATCCATACTTGCGCCTCTCGCCTTTTGTGCGTTCATAATCTTGCCTGTTTCTTCAATAAGCGTAGGAATAAAACGCAGAGCAATAGTCATCATCATAGCAAAAGTATGAATATTTATGCCGATTTTAGAAAGCGGTTTTAACAGGCTTTCTATGGCGTCTGTAAGCGAAGTCGGCGTAGTGGTATAGGTAAGCGCCGAACTGATAACCAGCAACAAAAATATTCTAAGTGCGATAAACAGCGCTTTTTCAACGCCGCCCGTATAAATTTTTATTTTCCAGAACACAACAAGCACATTTCCCGTTTGAATAAAGAAAATATTGATTACAGCGGTAAGCGCAATAAAAAACCATATTGACTTAATAGTCTTAAAATACATTTTCAAAGGTATTTTTGACAACAGCATTATTAAAACGGTTGCAATAGATACAAGTCCTAATGAAATAAAATTAGAAGCTACAAAAGCAACTATAATAAGCCCAAAGGTTAAAACTATTTTAAATCTCGGGTCTAACTTATGAATAACAGAATTGCCGGGATAATACTGTCCGAATGTTATATTATTGAGCATTTAATTTGCCCTCCTTTTTAAAGAGGTCAATCAAAGCTTCATAAGCCTTATCAACAGTATAAATGCCTTTTGGTATATCAATACCTTTTTTACGAAGTCCCATAACAACTTTTGCAATATGGGGAATATTAAGTCCCATTTCATGAAGTTCATCGCCATGCGAATAAACATTTTCAACGGTATCAAACATAACCGCTTCGCCGTTATTCATAACAAGAACCTTATTCGCTACCTTTGCAACATCCTCCATTGAATGGGAAACAAGCAAAATCGTTGTATTGCTTTGTTTTCTGAATTCGCTGATTCTGTCTAAAATAGTATCTCTGCCGATAGGGTCAAGACCTGCGGTAGGCTCGTCCAAAATCAGCACCTGCGGTTGCATTGCAAGAACTCCTGCAAGCGCAGCACGACGCTTTTGACCGCCCGACAAATCAAACGGTGATTTTTGCAGCAAGTCTTTTGAAAGTCCGACATAATGCGCCGCCATTTCAACTCTTATCTTTATTTCTTCTTCCGAAAGTCCCATATTTCTCGGGCCGAACGCTATATCGCTTTCTACGGTTGCGTCAAAAAGTTGATATTCGGGATACTGAAAAACAAGCCCTACTTTAAAACGCAAATCATTAATCTTTTTTTCATCAGCCCAAATATCCTCGCCGTTAAAATAAATCTTACCGGAAGTCGGTTTTACAAGACCGTTAAAATGCTGAACAAGGGTAGATTTTCCCGAACCGGTATGACCGATAATTCCGACAAAATCGCCTTTCTCAATTTCAATATTAACATTTTTAAGCGCCGCCATCTCAAACGGCGTATTTTCTGAATAAACATAATTTAAGTTTTCGGTTTTTAAAATTGACAAATTCTAATCCTCCAAAGCCCTGGATATAGCTTCGACGCATTCATCGGTATGAAGAACGCTTCTGTCGAATGTTATTCCTGCTTTTTGCAATTTAAAAATCAATTCGGTAGGCTGAGGTACATCAAGACCTACTCCTTTTAACAATTCTACTTTATTAAAAACATCGTGCGGTTTCCCGTCGGCAATTATCTTTCCGCTGTCAATAACAACAACTCGGTCAGCCTTTGCCGCCTCATCCATATAATGTGTTATCAGCACGACTGTTTTATTCATCTCTTTATTAAGTTTTGAAATGATGTTCATTACATCTTTTCTGCCTCTCGGGTCAAGCATTGCGGTAGGTTCGTCAAAAATGACGCATTCGGGCTGCATTGCAATAATTCCCGCTATTGCCACCCTTTGTTTTTGTCCGCCCGAGAGTCTATGAGGTTCGTGGTGCATATATTCAGTCATCCCGACCGCTTTTAAAGACTCGTCGACACGTTTTCTTATTTCTTCTCTCGGCAAACCTAAATTTTCAGGGCCGAAAGCAACGTCTTCTTCAACTATTGTCGCAACAATCTGATTATCGGGATTTTGGAAAACAAGACCTACCTTGTTTCTAATCTCAAGCGCTTTTGTTTCATCGGCGGTATCCATACCGTCAACCAAAACCTTGCCGCTGTCAGGCAGATTAAGTCCGTTAAAAAGTTTTGCAAGCGTTGATTTACCCGAACCGTTGTGACCGAGTATTGCTACAAAAGAGCCTTTTTCTATATTAATAGAAAAATCCTTTAATACTTCACCGCTTTCCTCATCATAGGAAAAGACGGCGTTTTTAACTTCAATAAAGTTCAATAATTTTCACCTTTTAATTAAATTCGGCCATTGCGCTTGAACCGCAGGGCAAAATATATTCTGTAGAAGTAACAGGCAGACCGATTTCATCACATCGGATATTACCGTTTCGATTTTTCATAACGGTAACGCCCAAAACATATTCCATAACTGCCGGAGAAAGTCCTGCGGTATAAGAGTTTATAAGAAAGAACTTGGCGTCGTCATATAAAATATCATTGCAAAGCGAAACCAAATCAAAGATTTCATCTTCGATTTTCCAAACCTCGCCGCCCGGTCCCCTGCCGTAAGACGGTGGGTCCATAATGATACCGTGATACTTTTTACCCCGTCGGATTTCCTTTTGCACAAACTTTTTACAGTCGTCAACAAGCCATCTTACAGGTTTGCCGTCAAGTCCCGAGGCTTTTGCATTATCCTTTGCCCATGCAACCATACCTTTTGAAGCGTCTACATGCGTAACTTCTGCACCTGCATTCAAACAGCTAAGCGTTGCGCCGCCGGTATATGCAAACAAATTAAGCACTTTAAACGGCTTATCGGCTTTTCTTATTATTTCGGACATTGCGTCCCAATTAACCGCCTGTTCGGGAAATAGTCCCGTATGTTTAAAACCCATAGGTTTTAAATTAATAGTCAAATCTTTATATTTTATGCTCCAAACATCGGGAACTTTTTTAAAAGTTTCCCAATGTCCGCCGCCGCTTTTACTGCGAACATATCTTGCGTGAGCCGTTTTCCAGCGAGGGTCTTTTCTTTCTGTTTTAAAAATCGCCTGTGGATCGGGTCTTATTAAAATTATATTTCCCCATCGTTCAAGACGCTCGCCGTAAGAACAGTCAAGCAGTTCGTAATCTATCCAATCTTTTGAATATCTCAAAGGTTTTCTCCTTAAAGTTGTCTTATTTTATCTGCGATAAACTCTGCCTGTTCGGTAATTTTATCTGTATCTTTACCTTCAATCATTACTCTTATTAAAGGCTCTGTTCCCGAAGCACGAACCAACACTCTGCCGTCGTTTCCAAGTTCTTGTTCAACTTGATTTATAGCGGTTTTTACTTCCGAGTCATCGGCATAAATCTCTTTTACTTCTTTTGTTACGGTTATGTTAACCAAAACCTGTGGGAACTGTTCCATAACAGTCGCTAATTCCTTTAAAGATTTACCCGAGCGTTTCATAATGGCGAGCAACTGAATTGCCGACAACTGACCGTCGCCTGTTGACGCATAATCAAGAAAAATAATATGGCCTGATTGTTCGCCGCCGATTATATAGCCTTTATCACGCATTTCTTCAAGCACGTATCTGTCGCCGACTTTGGTAGCAACAACTTTTATGCCTTCACGTTCTGCAAATTTAAAGAAACCGATATTGGTCATAACCGTCATTACAACTGTATTTTTTGCCAGCGTATTTCGCTTATTCATATCATCAGCCGCAATGGCGATAATCATATCACCGTCAACAATACTGCCCTCGCTATCAACCGCCAAGCATCTGTCAGCGTCACCGTCAAAAGCAATACCGCAATCGCAACCGTTTTCAACTACATACTTCTGCAAGTTTTCCAGATGAGTAGAACCGCAGTTATCATTGATATTAATTCCGTTAGGCTTATTTCCTATAATCAAACATTCAGCGCCAAGCGAAGTAAACACTTTTTCAGCGGTAACCGATGAAGCGCCGTTTGCACAGTCAAAAGCAATTTTCATACCTTTTAAATCAACATCAATCGTTGAAAGAAGATGAGAAATATATAAATCAACTGCGTCGTGTCTTTCAATTAAAATACCGAGATTTTCATTTTTCGGAAGTTCGATTTCTTCTTCTCTGTCAAGGACAATTGTCTCTATTTCTTCCTCCATACTGTCGGGAAGTTTAAATCCGTCCTTATCAAAAAGTTTAATTCCGTTATATTCAAAAGGATTGTGCGACGCCGAAATCATAATTCCTGCGCTGCAACCCAGTTCTTTGATTAAAAAAGCGGCGCACGGAGTCGGAACTACGCCGACGGTTACGGCGTCTGCCCCTACCGAACAAAGTCCCGCAACCAAAGCGGCTTCAAGCATATCACAGGAAATACGCGTATCTTTACCTATCAAAATCTTCGGTTTTTTATTGCAATGTCTTGCAAGCACTTCTGCCGCCGCCTTACCGATTTTCATGCTAATCTCGGCAGTAAGTTCATGATTTGCAACTCCTCTTGCGCCGTCTGTACCGAATAATCTGCCCATCTATATTATCTCCTTTTTAAAATTAAAAGGTCATCTGACCGTTCTTTGTAAGTCCTAAATGTTTATATGCCAAATCCGTTACACATCTGCCTCTTGCGGTACGGGATAAAAAACCAATCTGCATTAAATAAGGCTCGTAAACGTCCTCAATCGTAACCGTTTCCTCATTCAAAGCGGCAGCTAAAGTTTCAAGTCCGACAGGTCCGCCGTTATATGTAGTAATAATTATATTCAAAAGACGTCTGTCAAATTCATCAAGCCCCAACTCGTCAATTTCAAATCGGTTGAGCGCATTTCTTGCCACATCTTCCGTAATTACACCGTCAAATTCAACCTCGGCAACATCTCGAACACGTTTAAGCAATCTGTTTGCAATACGAGGAGTACCTCGTGAACGAGACGCAATTTCCAAAGCGCCGTCACGAGTAACGTCAACGCCTAATATTCCGGCAGAACGCATTACAATATCGCCCAGTTCTTCGGGTGAATACAGTTCTAACCGAAGAAGAATACCGAATCTGTCACGAAGCGGAGCGGTAAGTTGACCTGAACGGGTAGTAGCGCCGATAAGCGTAAACTTCGGCAAATCAAGTCTTATTGACCTTGCCGAAGGACCTTTGCCTATGATAATATCAAGGCTGTAATCCTCCATAGCAGGGTAAAGAATTTCCTCAACCGAGCGTGAAAGACGATGAATTTCATCAATAAACAACACGTCGCCCGGCTGCAAATTTGTAAGAAGCGCCGCCAAATCTCCCTGCTTTTCGATTGCAGGACCCGAAGTGACGCGCAAATTAACGCCCATTTCATTGGCTACAATTCCTGCAAGAGTAGTTTTACCTAGTCCCGGAGGGCCGTAAAGCAAAACATGATCACGCGACTCTCCTCTTCCCTTTGAAGCAGTCATATATATTGAAAGATTTTCTTTAACTTTTTGTTGACCGATATATTCGTCAAGCGTTTTCGGGCGAAGCGAAACCTCGATTTCAGCGTCGGCGTTTTCCGAAAACTCGGTTGCGACTATTCGGTTTTCCAAATCCATTTCACTCATATTTCTTCCTCAATTAAAATAAATATTTTAAAGCGTCTTTAATAATCTGTTCGGTATCTTTTGAAGTATCGCATTTTGAAACGGCTGATTTAGCCTCCGACTGCGAGTATCCGAGCGCCATTAAAGCAGAAATAGCCTCGTTTTTTCCGCTCGCACTTCCCTTTTCCGAAATAATGTCAGAACTTTCAATTCCCTCATCGGAAACGGAAATGCCCACTTTATCTTTAAGTTCAAGAACAATTCTCTGCGCCACTTTAGGGCCTACTCCCTGCGCACGGGTAAGTGTTTTCGAATCGCCTGTGGAAACCGCAGAACAAAAAGCATTCGGAGAAAGTTCAGATAAAATACTGATAGCCGCTTTAGGGCCTACGCCGTTTACGGAAATAAGCAATTTAAAAGCCTCAAGTTCTTCTTTTGTGAAAAACCCGAATAAATCAACAGCGTCTTCACGAACATTCATATATGTGAATAAAAAGACCTGTTTTCCTGTTTCGGGCAGTTGTCTTAACGTATTATAAGTAATTCTGCAACCGTATCCAACTCCGCCGCACTCAACAACCGCTGTGGTAGGATCCGTATAAGTAAGCGTTCCGTTCAACGAATAAATCATAACATACTCCGTTTATTTCAAATTTTTAAGTCTTTCAGCCAATGAGCCGGCCGAATGGGCGTGACATATTGCAACCGCTAATGCGTCGGCGGTATCATCGGGTTTCGGAACCGACCGCAAATTAAGCAACATTCTTGTCATTTCCTGCACCTGCTGTTTTATGGCCTTGCCGTAGCCCGTAACCGCCTGTTTCACCTGCAAAGGAGTGTATTCCGCAATATCCATACCCCTTTGTTTAGCGGCTAAAATGCAGATACCTCTCGCCTCGGCAACACCGATTGCGGTAGTAGCGTTTGTATTAAAAAACAACTGCTCAATTGAAAGTGCTTCGGGGCGGTACTTATCCAAAATAACGCATAATTCATTATATATCTGCAAAAGTCTGTCGTTAAGTTCATTATCCTTTGAAGTGGTAATAGCGCCGTAGTCGATTACATTAAACTTATTAGCCTTATATTCGATTACGCCGTAACCGACAATTGCATATCCCGGGTCCAACCCTAAAATTATCATAATTTCCTCTTTTTACATATATATTCCAGTTTACATTATTGATTGATTATATCACATATTAATGCAAAACGCAATTAATTTATTTAAAATTCAAAGTTTTTTAACAAAGAAAAATCCTGTAATGCAATTGAATGAATACAAATACATAACAAGATTAATTATTTATGTTAAAATTAAGCTATTTACTGCAATATACAGTAATAAAAATAAAATAACACAAAAACTGTTTTTTGTTTGCTTGTCATAAAGGAAAAACTGTAAGCATAAACTTTTACAAATAAAATAAAAAGACTTTTGCGGAGGACAGATATATGGAAAAAAACAAAATTTACAAAGATATTGCGACAAGAACAGGCGGAGATATTTACATCGGAGTTGTAGGCCCTGTAAGAACCGGTAAATCAACCTTTATTAAAAAATTTATGGATAATCTGGTTATACCTAATATAAACGATGATTTTCAGCGTGAACGTGCTAACGATGAACTGCCTCAATCTGCGGCAGGCAGAACAATTATGACTACCGAGCCGAAATTTATTCCTGAAGAAGCGGTAAACGTTACGCTTGACAGCAACGCGTCTTTTAACGTTCGCCTTATTGACTGCGTAGGCTATATAGTTCCGAGCGCAATCGGTTACATAGAAGACGAAACTCCGAGAATGGTTATGACGCCCTGGTATGACGAGCCTATTCCTTTTAATATGGCGGCGGAAATCGGCACAAAAAAAGTAATTACCGAACATTCTACAATAGGGCTTGTAATCACCACCGACGGTTCGATAAGCGATATAGAGCGTGATGAATACAAAGAGGCAGAAGAAAGAGTAATTAATGAATTAAAAGAAATTAACAAGCCTTTTATAATTTTAATGAACTGTATGTATCCCGAAAGCGAAAACGTAAAAAGTATGTGCAATGAACTTACCGAAAAATATAATGTCCCTGTTCTTCCGGTAAACTGCCTTGACCTCGACGAAGCAAAAATCAGAGAAATAATTTCAAAAGTTCTGTTCTGTTTCCCCGTTAAGGAAATCAGATTTGATATTCCGAAATGGATTAATTCATTGGGTAAAGACGACAAGATTAAATCTACTGTCTTCAAGGCAATTTCCGAAAATTCATCAAAAATAGAGAAAATAAGCGATTGCAATACGCTTGCCGAAAAATTATGCGGTTGCGAATTGATTGAAGGTGCTTCGCTTTCGGATATAGACCTTGGAATAGGCAGTGTAAAACTAAAAGTAAATCTTTTAAAATCGCTGTTTTATGATGTTATTTCTGAAAAATCGGGTATGACAGTTAAAAACGACCGAGAACTGATGGATATTATGTGTTCATTAGCCGCAACAAAATCTCATTACGACCGCATAAAAGACGCTTTGGAACAAGTTGAAGCGACAGGCTACGGTATTGTAATGCCTACAATAGAAGAACTTAAACTTGAACCGCCCGAAATTATGAAGCAAGGCGGACGTTACGGAGTAAGACTAAAGGCAAGCGCACCGTCAATACACCTTATGAAAGCCAATATTTCTACAGAGGTAAGTCCTATTGTCGGCAGCGAAAAGCAGTCGGAAGACCTTGTAATGTCGCTTATGAGCGAATTTGACGAAGATCCACTTAAAATTTGGGATTCAAACATCTTCGGAAAATCTTTAAACGAACTTGTAAACGAAGGCTTACATTCTAAACTTGCAAGATTACCCGAAGAAGCAAGATTAAGACTTTCGCAAACGCTCGAACGCCTTATAAACGAAGGTTGCAGCGGATTAATTTGCATTATTTTATAAAAACACTTGCTTTTTTTATAAAGATAGTATAAAATAAATAAAATAAACAAACAGGAGAGTTATTAATTATGAATTTTAATTTACTTGCAAACACAAACACAACTTCGAGTTCTTTTATTCTCATCATTTACATTGTAATTATCGTTGCTGCTATGTACTTCTTTATGATTAGACCTAACAAGAAAAAACAGCAGAAAGAAGAACAGATGAGAAACAGCATTGAAGTAGGAAATGAAATTCTTACCATCGGCGGTATTTTCGGTAAAGTTGTTGCCGTTAAAGAAGATTCTTTCATTGTTGAGTCAGGTCCGGAACGTTCAAAAATCAGAATTGCAAAATGGGCTATTCAACAGAATTTCTCTGCTACAGAAGCTGAACCTAAAGAGGTTATCAAAGGTAAAAAAGCCAAAAAATCAGAAGAAAAGAAAGAAACAAAATAATTTAACCGTTCTAAAAATCATCACTCCCGAATACCTTTTATTAAAAAGGTTTGGGAGTGATTTTTTGTATACTTCAAAAGTTGTTAAAAATCAGATGATAAAGCCTCTTTTATGGGGATTTGCGGTTTCAGTTATATCTTCGGTACTTATAACCGTTGTCTGTGCTGTGGCGGCTACTAATATATCGGTTTCCGATGACGGGCTGTTAATAATGTCGTTGGTATGTATGAGTTTAGGCGCA
The DNA here is from genome assembly GCA_036308645.1 of Acutalibacteraceae bacterium. Lineage (GTDB taxonomy): Bacteria > Bacillota > Clostridia > Oscillospirales > Acutalibacteraceae > RUG11462. The sequence goes on from JAXJVH010000050.1 coordinate 165,630, forward strand.
TTTTTCGGCGGTATGGCTGCCGCAAAAATTTATAAAGAAAAAGGCTTTTTGATAGGTGCTTTAAACGGAGCAATTTTTTTCTTTTTATCCACAGTTATTTCTTTTGCTTTAAACGCAGACGCTATGACTCTTATTTCATTGATTAAACTTATTATATTCACATTATCTTCAATGATAGGCGGAGTTATAGGAGTAAATATTAAACGCAAAAGAAGTTTTTAAATGAAAAAACTTTTTACGATTATACTTATATTCAGCCTGCTTTCTTCCTGCGCTTATAAAGAATCAAACCCTTATGAAAACGAAACAAAAGATTCAACAAACAGTTCATTAAAAGGGATATGGCTAAGTTGTTATGAACTTGATTTCAGCGACAAAAGCGAAAAAGGCTTTACAACTAATATAAATAAGATTTTCAGCGATATTAAAGCCAAAGGTTTTAATGCGGTTTTTGTTCACGTAAGAAGTCACGCCGACGCTTATTACAGTTCAAAATATTTTCCTACTTCCGCTTTTATTTCAAAAAAGCAAGGCGAAATTCTGAATTTTGACCCGCTTAACACAATGTGCTATTTTGCAAAGATATATAAACTCGAAATCCATGCGTGGATAAATCCTTTTAGAATTACTTCTACAACTGATTTATCGGCTTTAGCAGAAAATAATCCCGCCTTAAAAATGATAAAATCAAACAGCAGAGAAGTAAGGCTTGCAAACGGCGGATATTATTTCAATCCGGCTTATGAATCTGTAAGAAAACTTATTTTAAACGGCGTTGAAGAAGTTGCAAAAAACTACCCTGTCGACGGAATACATTTTGACGATTATTTTTATCCGACAACAGAAAAAGAATTTGACGACCAAGAATATGAAAAATATAAAAAAACCGCTTCTTCTCCCCTGTCGCTTTATGACTTTCGACGAGATAATATAAATAAACTTATTAAAGATGTTTATAAAACTTGTCATAAATACGGCAAAATCTTTGGGGTAAGTCCTCATTGCAGTTTTTATTATAACTATAATACTCAATATGCCGATATAGAAAAATGGTGCAATGAAAAAGGATATATCGACTATATAGCACCTCAAATATATTTCGGATTTAAAACAAATGAAAAAACCGAAGACAATCAACCGCTTAAATTCAAAGCCTGTCTTGATTATTGGTTAGAAAGAACCAAAAATAAACCTATTTACATCGGACTTGCGCTGTATAAATGCGGTACAGATAACGAATGGGCAAATTATGATAATATCATTGCAAGGCAAATAAAATATTTAAACACAAAATTAACAAACGGATTTATTGTTTTTTCCTATTCATATCTAAAGCAAAACAAATCCGAAACCGAAAATATGCAAAAAGCCATAATAAATATGAGTTAGCCGTACTTCTTGCTTTAATTTGTATTTTACAAAGAATTTTTTAAAGGATATAAAAGATATAGGATTTAAATAAATTAAAAAAAGACGGCGAGATTCGAACTCGCGGGGGATTGCTCCCTAACTGATTTCGAGTTTTCAAGCCAACTTTCCAAGAATAGGCTGTTTTAGGCGGTTTTTGGACGTATTTGACTTCCGCAGAAGTGCAAAAACAGGCAAAAATAGCGGTAAAAATACCATTTGGAGAGAACTCAGGAGAGAACAAAATCACGTCAAAAAAGGAGCAATATTTTATGAACAAAACCAAAACTGAAGACTATTATAAAACAATGTTACCAAACCAACCTGATATCTTATCAGTAGCAAAAGTCCAGCAAATACTAGGGATTAGCCGACATTTTACATACGAATTGATCACAACACATCAAATCAAAGCAATGCGAATCGGCAACTCTTATAAAATCCCAAAGGTCTGTTTGATCGAATATATTTTAAACAATCTCGGGAAGATTGGAGAGAACTCCAAGTGAAAAAGTGTCCTAGAACCACTTGAGTTCGAAATTTTATCGTTTGAGAGAACTTTGGAGAGAACAAACCCAAAACACAACATCGTGGCAATACACGCTGAACGAGCTTCAAACCGACAATAAGGAAAGAAAGGCGTATTGCTATGAAATTTCAAAGACCGATCAACTGGAACGAAGTTCCCGACGTTATTACCAAAGAACAATTTTATCGCATCTGCCACATCAGTAAATCTACGGCTCTGTATCTGCTGAAAAGCGGAGCAGTTCCGTGTGAATGTTCGGGGAAGAAAACTCGATGCTACAAAATCAAAAAAGATGATGTAAAAAAGTATTTAGAGAGCAAGGGTAAGTTTCCTGAGTTATATGCTGCACCTAGAGGGTGGTACGCAAACAGCCCCACAAAACCGCCCTGTGCTTTATCTGAAGATACGGCAAATAAGCTCTATGCGTATTACACCGATCTTTTATCGGATTACAAAGATGTGATTTTTGCGCAGGATATCGTGAAGCTTACCGGATATGCCAAGGCTACGATCAATGGCTGGTGCGCTAAAGGGCATCTCAAAAGTTTTGAGAAAGATAATAAATATTACATTCCCAAAGTATTTCTCATCGAGTTTTTCTGCTCGACCTATTTTCGTAGTATTATCCGAAAAACTTCTTGGCATATTCAGACCATTAACGAGTTCCACTACCTTATGCAGAAAGAACGAAGCAAATAACCGCTTTTGAGCACCTACCTTCGGGTGGGTGCTTTTTGAATGTACGATTTCAAAATTTGTACAATCGCACTCCGAAAAGCTTTTTGCTACACTATAGCCGTAAGGAGGTGCAAACAATGGCACGATTTATTGAAGAATTTTATTACGGCAACATCGATCCGCAGGCTCGCAGTACCAAACAAAACAAGACGGTTCAAAAGCAAATGGAAGTCCTAATGAATACTGAAGAACAGCTCTCAAATGCCCTGCAGGACGAGCAAAAGAAATGGTTTCTCGACTTCTCAAATGCGTGGAGCATCGTCAACGGTGAATCCAATCTCGATAGCTTCATAATGGGTTTTCGCTTAGGAGCAAACTTCGCCTACGATGCTTTTATCTCGACCGAAACACCGTTTGAGGATTTACTGAAGGAATCCTAAAGGAGGATTACATATGAAATCATTATTTGAACAACAGGGTGGCACATACACAATGCAGGGCGACTACTGCTTGCCAAATCTGCTCCCACCTACCGAAGAAGAACGCCCTATCGGCGTGTGGGGACAGCGCCGCCTACACTACCTGAAACACCACCGCAAAGTCCTATACTATAACCTACTCACTTCCGGCAAGCTCCATTCCCACCTCACAGACGTCGAAGAGCAGGCACAAGAACTCTTTTCTCGGCTGGTAAAAGAACACGCCGAAAAAGAAGGCGTTACCAAACAACTCAAAGCAGCCGACGAAATGAAGTGGGTGCAGCGGATGAACAACATCCGAGAGCGTGTAATTGAAACTGTCTATTCCGACGTGGTGTTTGTATGAGAAAACGGAAATACTACCTTCGCCTAACCGATGCAGAACACCGCCTCATCCTTCAATGCTTGCTTGAGTATCGCAACAAGCTGATATCTCACGGCAAATACACCAACGGCGTCGATGAACTCATAATCAAATACACAAAATGATAACAGGCACGGGAGTCAACCTCTCGTGCCTGTTTGTCTCAATTACAAAAAATTAAACATTAGAATCTTGAACCTTTAATACCCCTTCGACCACATCAGGATTATTTTTCGATGTAATTTTATAAGGTATTTCTATGATTTCGTCTTTAACAAATAGAATTGACGGGAACGCAACCGTTGTATTGTGTTTTATGTAATCCACCTTCAATTTTGCAATATAGTTGTCGCCACTTGAATAAATTGAATAGCAAAAAACATCATTCAACTCATCAATAAAATCGTCACTATAGTTTGGAATATATCCGGGTAATCCATAAGGACGAGGAGTGTAATTGGTAGCACGATTTCTTTCGGATTCGGAATATTCAAAATATTCGGATGTACTGCTAATACCAAACAAAACGCTCATATCACAATCGTTTAAGAGATATCCCATCTCACTATTCTTAAATTGAGGAAACTCATTTAAAGTCAATAGTGAGTTTTTAGGGATGACAAAAGATATTTCAACATCCTCATCTATTGCTTTCCCACAATTTTGAATAGCCAATCTTATGCAGAGTTTGTTAGAAAACGCTTTTTCAACGGGCGCCCAATCCAATGCGTTGGATATGGTTTCGTGCAATTTTTTGATTTTTCTATATTTCTGTATTTCTTCTGGAGTTCCTTTCAAATTTGGTCCGGTCATAATATTTGAAGTCAGCGAATCCTTACTGAGGTTGCCCAAATCAAAAAAATCATCAGGAAGCCCTAACTCCAACTGTTCTGCAACTGTTATGATAAATTTTCGTTCTTCATCATCTATATCTACTGGACTTGTAAATCCAGAGAAGAAAGCATTGTTTACGGTAGTTCGTTTGCCTACATTCATTCCTGCAATTTCCTGATACATTGATCGAATCATATCAAGAAATTGATGCATTGTTGTTTGGGTGTTTAACCTAAAAGGATATACGGATGCTTCTTCGGTTAGTGTTGTTTTGGTGGCTCTCGTCCACGATGATCACAAAACGAATACCGTCATTCAAAGCGTGCTGAATATGCTCTAAAAAGTTGGTGCGCTCACTGTCTTTCAAGGCATTGTTGCCTTTCTTTGTCAGCTTCTCCCAGTTGATAAAGCAACTGTCATTTTCCTCAAAACCCGCCGTCATCACATCAGAGAGCAGTTTTGTTTGAGAAGCGTGGATATACTTATCCATTTTCGCCTTGCTCTGTTCCTCAAGGTTGCCCTTGCCGGGCGTAAGCCACACAAAGACAGTTTTCGGGAAAGACTGTATGTATTGGTGCATAAAATAGGTCAAAATAATGGTTTTTCCGCTACCCGTAGGACTTTTGAGAATAATATCACGGGCAGGGATTGCCATTGCTTCAAACAACGATTTTACCGCATTTAACTGAAATTCTTTTAATTCCATTCTATCACTCCTATAAATCGTGGTTATTGATTATAGCGAAATGCTATTCAAACCGTCTCTTAATCTCTTTAGCTGTATATTCAAGTTCGGGGTATATGTAATCGGCTCCAATACCCACATAGGATAATTCACGAAGGATCTTTTTCTTGCACTTCGAATCTACTATAATACTACAAAAACCATCTTTGATGATCTTAGTGTCCAGCGGCTTTAATTCGCAAGACATTTTAAATCTGTTCTCGAAGTATTTTTTGATTTTATCCCAGTAGCCTTCTTCATATTCTTCGCTCTTGTATGAGTTGTACATAGTCTTGAAGCATTCGCTTGATAAATAGTTATTTTCGTCTTTTTTATAGTAGTCAATGGGTTCTTTTAGTAAAGCTTCTTTTATAATCTCTTCGTCAATTTTTCCACGTCCATATTGTTCAATTGCTTTAGATACACCCATTTCCTCTGAGTTTATTAATACACTTTTATATCGGTCAACTAAGTTGTTGGAAAAAATCATAAACACACCGGCTTGGTTTGCAATACGTTGATTCCAATATTTTGGCCTTACTACAGTGGTTTCATTATATATATAAGTTCGAGCCAAGTATTTATATAAGGTTAAATTTTCATTGCATAGATATTCATCAACTAAAAAGTTTTCTTCAAAATTCTTTCTAATTGCAGCAGTACAAATTTCGCTTATATAAGCCTCAGAATCATTTTGCAGGAATGTATTATGGCATAATATACGTCCGTTTTTTGACATTTTGGATTCACATGCAAAATATAACGCTACAAGTGGATTTATTGAGAAATCCAACAATCTTGTTGGCAAACCATAGTGCTGCATTTTTGCTAAGATGTCAAAATCAGTCAAGCCACTAAAAGCATCGGGGCGGTGGGTAAGAAAGTCATTTATCAACTCTTTTTCTGTGTTCTCTTCCACGCTTTTTAATCGTGCTAAACCCGGTGTAAGATTATACTCCGAATCGGCTATGCCACGAAAAATAACTGTTTCACCCGGTAAATCATCTTTATTTACGGATGAAATGGTTGTTACCAGTTGAATATATTCGGATAGATTTTTAATGTAAAAGGTTGGATGAGCGTAATACGACTCATTTTCATAGTCCGCCTTTTCCATTGCCGAAAACTCTTTATTAACCTTTTTTGCAACTCGTGCAGCAAAATTATCTTCTTTCATTTTGTCACCATAAATGTACCGGTTTTACAACCAACACATCAACTATAATTATTTTTCTTGCAAATCTTTGTAATAGTAATCGGGGATAATGCTGATCTCAACGCCACGGACACGCAAAATCTTCTCTTGTTCTTCGCTCGGCAAGAGGTCGTGTCCCATATACAGTTTGCGGCACTTTGCAAAAGAGTCTGCGTTGGCTATAAATTCGTCAAGTTCCTCTTCGGTCAGCACAATGCCGATTTCGGCATTGCCCGTGAAATTAACACCGTTTTCAAGTTCCACAAGTTCACGGATATGCAAAAGTAGTTCGTCCGCATATTCGTAATACATACGCTCGCTCACGGGAATATAATCCACCTTGTAATATTTCAGACTGCCCCAATTTTTTTGCAAAACATTTTTAATGCGGGTATATGTAATATCCCGACAAATATCGCTTTCATTATTAGTGCAAAGAATGAATTTACGACTTCCATCGTCAAGGGTATTTCGTTGTAACACAGCGTGTCCCGTACTGCCCGAACCTGCGAAAAAGTCAAGAACCGTAATGTCTTTCTCTGCAAAGTAATCAAGGTACATATTTATCAGTTTAACAGGTTTTTTGCCGCTATTAAAAGGAACACCGCCCTCGTGTCTAATATTGCCAAAATCTCCCGCCATATCGTAGAAATTAGGAATAGGAGTTACCTTTGTTGCACCCTCTGCCATTTTTTCGGAAGGAACACCTTGATAATACTTTCCTTTTGTTGCATTTGCCTTTTTAGGACCGGTAAAGTATCGGTAGGGGTATTGGTCATCGCCAATCCCATAAACCTTATAAAGAATGCCTAATCCATCAATATCTTTTCTGCCGTCAAGATAATCACGGAAAAATCTACCCGATGAATTACCATTGAGAATAGTACCCGTTGCCCATATTTCTTTTAGACCGTCTTTGAAACCCGTGTCGTGTTGTATGATTTCGTATTCGTCTTGTTCAAAAACAACTACTTTTTTACCGCCCAATTCGATCTCTTTGCCTGCGGATAATTCATTGATAGAATATATAAATTTATCATAATCATATTCTTGCGGTTTAAGATATGGCTTTGCCGCAAATGACTTTCGATACACTAAAACTTGCTCAATTTCCTTGTGGTAACGCATATCGGATTTCAATGTTTTGTCAGGATAACGCACTTGAATATAATCTGTTTTTTCGTAATTATCCTCACCAAAAATTTCATCGCAGAGAGCTTTTAAGTGCGGTGCTTCATTGTCATCAATGCTTATAAAAATAAACCCTCTGTTTGCTAACAATTTTCGGCAAAGCAGTAATCTTTTTTTCATAAAAGATAACCATTTGCTGTGTCTATATAAGTCATCCGCCGCAACAAAAGTATCATCGTACATAAAATCGGCGTTTTGCGTGTTATATGGCGGATCTATGTAGATGAGGTCAATTTTGCCCTTGTGTGTCTTTTCAAGCAACTGCAACGAAGCAAGGTTGTCCCCCTCGATTAGAAAATTCATCTCACCGCCGTTTGCAATAAACAGGTCGCTCTGCTCGGTCAGAACGGGCGTGTGGGTGGCAAGCACCTCGTCAATCTCCTCACGGTGTTCCTCGAACACAAGACCGTATTTTTTGCCGTTTACATCCTTTTCGAGATCGGAAAGATATGTCAAAAGATTACCTGTATTTTCATCCTGCGGTGCAGCAGAAATAAACGTGCGTATTTCTTTTATTTTCGCAAGGAGATCCTCACGTTTTTGCTTTGAAATATTTGTACTCATATAAAACTCTCTTTCTTATAACTCTTCGTCAATGCAAATAGGATCACCATTCTCGTCTTTTTCAATACGGCTGATTGTATATTCTTGAGCAAATAAATGGCAATGCCATTTACCGGGAGTTTGGGATACTTTATCAGATAGAGATGTGATAATTATAACAAAAGTTTCTTTACGCCGTATGCGATTCCACGATCTTCGTCATAGCTGTGCATCACTACTACTCGCAAACGGTGTACCCCTCAAGCACATTCAGGAATGGCTCGGTCACTCGGATTTTTCTACAACAGCAAATATTTACGCCCATCTTGATTATAGTGCAAAAATCACTTCGGCACAGGCAATGGAAAGCGGATTGCAATTACCCGAAGCAGGCGGCTTCACAAGCCGTTGGAGCGGTGAAACTTCAAATTGAAGGCTATAAAAATGTTGTAGGCTCTGACCACTTGTTCTTAAAAAAGCAAAAAGAAAAAAGCCTGAAATCGGCTTGATTACAGGCTTTTTCGATGGCGGAGAGTTAGGGATTCGAACCCTAGGTACATTTCTGTACACGACATTTCGAGTGTCGCACCTTCGACCTCTCGGACAACTCTCCGTGTATTTTCTGAACTGTAGTTTTTCTCAATCAAAATATATTTGGAGAGAACTACAGGAGAGAACAGGAAAAAATATTCGATTTTAAGATTTCAAAACCCCGATGAATCAAGAGTTTTGTGCGGACGAAACCGCCAGACGGAAAAAGCATTTCGAGTGCGCCCCGTTATGACCACTTCGATACGTCTCCGTGTATATTAAACTCTGTTTAGAGTATAGCCAACTATTTAATTAATCACAAATTCAATACATCTTGGTATGTATTAAATTCAACAAGAAGTATTATACATAATTTTCAACAGAATTGCAACACTTAATTTTACTTTTTTCAATAAATTTTAAATATTCTTTTGAAAAAGCCATAATCAACCCTCATTTGCCGATTTAAAAATTTTGTTGATATGTATTTGTGTAGAATTTAATGTCGGAACGCTTAAAACTCTCCTCGCCATCTCATAACTCTATATTGTAATTTTCATCAATAAGAATATAATCACAGCCGTATTTTATGCACATATTAAGATTATACGCATTATCTTCAATCAATAAATCTTTTGTGCAGTAAGAGTCGTCAAGGCGATTTTCAATATCGTTTGCGTGTGCCTTAATCTGTTCAAAATTATTTTGAATATATTTTTCACTCATTATAAGGCAGTAACCCTTAATCTCCTTTAAATAGTTCTCTGAAAAATCCTTTTTCCAATTAAACGGGATATAACAGCCCTCAACAATTAAATTTTGATTATTCTCAACGGCGGTTTTTATCATTTCACGCACAATCGGCCATAAATACTCTGTCAAATCATTATCGTTACTTTCAGCGGTAAGCAGGGTGTTTTCACTTCTTATAAGTCCCATTTTAAGATGGTCAACTGAAAGATAAGGATAGTTATATTTTTCAAGAAGTCTTTGTGCCAATACAGTTTTACCCGTATGTGAAGCGCCGTAAATAAGAATAATCATTTTAAAAACTCTCCTTATTCTTAAAACTAATTTGTAACAAAACCGGTCTCTGAATTTATTTATGAAATATATCCTATCCTAAATACTCTAAAATCTCAGCGGCGTTGGTATCAGGCTTAACCTTTGGCATAACCTTTTCAATTATTCCGTTTTCATCAATAATAAAGGTTGAACGCACAACCCCCATACTTACCTTGCCGCACATTTTCTTTTCCTGCCATACGCCAAAGGACTCAATAGCAACTCTTTCGGGGTCTGAAAGCAGAATAAAAGGAAGATTATACTTCTCGGCAAATTTTTGATGCGAAGCAACGCTGTCCTTACTGATTCCTATTACCACAATATCTTTTGATTTAAACTCATCATAAGCGTTTGCAAATGCACAAGCCTGACGAGTACAACCGGGTGTATTATCTCTCGGATAAAAATATAAAACTACCTTTTTACCCAAAAATGAGTTTAAAGATATTTCATTTCCATCTTTATCTTTTAAAGTAAAATTCGGTGCTTTTGTTCCCTGTTCTAACATATTTTTTATCTCCTATTTAATTTTTATTTTATTCTAACATACATTTTGCAGAAAATCAAATTAGATATTGATTTTTCCGCTCAAAAAATGATATAATCAAATTCGGCAAAAAAGTTTTAGGAGAAATGAAATGACAGATAAAGAATTACGCGAAATAAGAAGAAGATTTCGTCCCGATAAAAACAGTATTTTAAGTATAAAAGGCTGTCTTGTAAACGCCGATAAAGAGATTGTCACAAAATTCAATCAGCCAATGGCAACTTGTTCTAACGAAGAAAGTGAAAAAATACTGTCAATTATGAAAAAATCGCTTTCAGGCTCATTAGGTACTAACCTTATTGATATTGATTTTGGGCAAAAGCAAATTTTAGAGGGTGACGAGCATAAATTATTGATGGCGCTTCGAGATTCCAAACTTAAAGATGAAAATGCAGAAAATGAATTTTATCAAAGAGTAATCAAAAGCACCGATTTGGAAGATAATTTTGTAATACTGCTTGCGACAGACGCTTATGACGTATTTACATATACAAAGGACGGAGAAAAAGAAGATTCAAATTCGTTTTTTTCATATATCATTTGCAGTATTTGTCCTGTAAAACCGCTTAACACAGGGCTATATTTCAGAGAAGCCGACAGTTCATTCAGGGCTTTTGACGCACATTCAATGCTTTCAAATCCCGAAATTGGCTTTATGTTCCCTGCTTTTGACGACAGAGCCGCAAATATTTACAATGCGCTTTACTATACCCGTGATATTTCAAACATTCATTCTGCGTTTATTGAACGTATTTTCAACACCGATTTGCCGATGTCTGCCGCCGAGCAAAAAGACGGCTTTGACAGTTGCCTTAAAGAAACGCTTGATGAGGAATGTGATTTTGAGGTTATGCGGTCAGTACACGACCAGATTTCCGATATGGTTAAGGAGCATAAGGATACAAAACAGATTCAGCCGCTAAAGCTTACAAAATCAGAGTTTAAAACTGTTTTGGAATGTTGTGGCGTTGACGGCGAAAAAGTTGAGCGATTTGGAAATAAATTTGATGAACAGTTTGGCAAAAATGCGGAAATCGCACCAAAAAGTATTGTTGATGTTAAGAAATTCGAGGTTAATACGCCTGATATTTCAATAAAAGTTAATCCCGACCGCACCGATCTTGTTTCAACTCAAATAATAAACGGCGTAAAATACATATTAATTAAAGCCAACGAGGGCGTTGAAGTAAACGGTGTAAATATTGATATAAAATAGACATAAATAGATATAAAAAATCAGCCTTTCTTAAAATTACGCAAAGGCTGATTTTATTTATAAACTAACGATATTTGTAACAATGCTGTCCCCTACTATATCAATAAATCCGTAAGAAGCCTTCCCCATATTCGGTCTGGCGCACGAACCCGGATTCATTATATAAAGTCCGTCGTCATACTCCGTAAAAGGTATATGCGTATGACCGAAAAGCAAAATATCGACCTCTCGGCGTTTTGCTTCTTTAATTATTTCATCATATCCGAATTTTACATTGTACTTATGTCCGTGAGTAAAAAATATCTTTTTTGACGAAAGTTTAATTTCCTGTTCTATAGGATAATCACCAAAATCGCAATTACCTTTTACAAAATAAAAATCAATATCTTTATAAAGATAACTTATATCCTCTGCACGCTCTGCACCGTCGCCGCAATAAATTACTGCGTCGGGTTTTGATTTTTCAATAGCCTTCTCAATTGGGGAAGAATAACCGTGTGCGTCTGACAAAACAACAATTCTCATTGAATACCTCTTCTACAAATCAAACTTTTTTCATATTATATAACAAAAGGAGTGTTTTTTCAATGATAGATAAGAATAAACTTGATGAAATGATGAAAATTGCCGATAAAAACGGCGTTGACGAACAGACCGTAAACGGAATTATGAAAAATTTAAGCGATGATAACAAGAAAAAAGTAAACGATATATTAAATGATAAGGAAAAACTTAATAAAATTCTCTCGGATAAGTCGGTTCAGGAACTTATAAAGAAATTCGGCGGGAAAAATGGATGATTTAACGTCAAAAATCACCGAACTTTTAGGCGATCCCGAGGGAATGAAACGCATTTCGGAAATTGCCTCGTCGCTTATGTCCTCACAAAAAGAAGAACAACCGAAAAAAGAGCCGGAAAAATCTGAAGGCTCTTTTTTAAGCGATATGCAGTTAGACCCTGTTCAAATGGGAAATATGATGAAAATGATGTCGGTGCTGAAAAACCAAAATCAAGAGGACGATAACACCCGTTTGCTGATTGCACTAAAGCCGCACCTTTCGGAAGAACGGCGAAAAAAAGTTGATAAAGCCATTTCACTCTTGAAAATAGTAAAACTTTTACCGATTTTAAAAGAAAGCGGCTTAACAAATATTTTTTAAAGGATAAAGTTATGGACGAATATACTCATAATCAAATTAAAAGAATGGAGCAAGAGGCTACCAAAAGAGCAAGAGAAGCAAGTATGAGAGCAAAACCCAATCCGCAGAGCAAAACTTTAAAAGAGATGCCGAAATTTCAAGATGAGCATAAGCCGCAAGAACACAAAAATGCCGAAAAGATGCAAAAGCGGGGTTCTTTAGGCTTTTTAAATGCACTTGATTTAAAAAAACTCATCGGTGAAAACTCCGAGCAGGCAATGCTTTTATTGCTTATACTTATTTTAAGCCATGAAAACACCTGTGACGAATATCTTTTATATGCGCTTATATACATTATGCTTTAAAACAAACTCTTAATTGCTTCAAACCATTCAACAACCTTGAATTTAACAATATATTTATCTTTATTTTCGACTATTTTTGTTTCATCATTCGGCAAAACGTCTTCCACTTTTTGAGCCGATGACGAAATACAAAGCGACGGGTACATCACGCACCACCAGTTTTTCCCCTTAGCCCTGCCTATTTTTATTTGCAAAGCGGTATAAATACCTGCAGGCAGTGTTGCACTGCAAGGAGCACTGTCATAAGTACGTGTGTTAAAATAGCAAGGTGAAACCTCTGCCGAAACTTTATAATCACAGCCGTTTTTCTGCAATTCATCCGTTGCTACTGCACAAAAACGGTTTAAATTTTCATTGGCAAGGCTTATGGTTTCCTGTAAATTTTCGCTTTCCCCGAAAATTTCCAAGCCTTCAAGTAACAATCTGTCACGAACTTTTAATTTCAGTTCCTGATCTGATTTTGAATCAGAGTTTGCAAGAATATGTAGCCTGAAAACTCTTTCTCTTATATCCGAACATTTTACTGAAAAATCAAAGCAACTCAAAGCAATGCTTAAACACAAAGCGATAAGAACACAAAGTTCTGTTTTTTTAAGATACACAAAAATAACTCCTTGTCATAACTTTTATACAAAGTATTGACAAGGAGTTGGTTTTTTATTCAGTTTCTATTCTTACAGGCTTACAAAGAAAAATATCATCATATTTATCCGATAATTCATCTTTTGCGTCTTTAGCAGTATCTTCATCTTCAAAAAGCCCGAAAATACTCGGACCGCTACCCGAAAGGCAAGCGCACAAAGCGCCGTTTTCACATAATTCGTCTTTTGTTTTCAAAAATTCTTTATTATACAAAAGTTCAAAAACATTCTGCATATTTTTTGAAGCCTCATATAAATCGCCTTCGCAAATTGCATTAACAAGCTTTTCTGTATCCGGATGAAATATATCTGTCATACTGTCAAATTTTCGGTACATCTCACCGGTGGAAAGTTTGTAGCCGTCTTTAATAATCAAAAATGCACATTCAGGTAATTCCGGCAACGGAGTCAAAATTGTTCCCCTGCCCTCTGCAAGTTGAGTGCCGCCCTCAATAAAGAAAGGAACATCTGAACCGACGTCTTCGGCAATTTTGATTAAATCTTCTGTATCAAAATCGGTATTATAAAGCGTATTAAGTGCAACAATTACAGCTGCCGCGTCGGATGAACCGCCGCCGAGTCCTGCCGCAACAGGGATACGCTTTTTTATCTTTATTTCTGCTCCGCCGTTGATTTTTGCGAACTCAAAGAAATATTTTGCGGCTTTGTATGCAATATTTTCTTCGTTTTCGGGCAAATCGCCGTTGCATTTAATAGAAATTTTATCATCTACGGTAACCGAAACGGTATCATATATATCAACGGTTTGCATTACCATTTCCACAGTATGATAATTACCGTCGCTCGATTTTCCCGTAATATCGAGATTTAGGTTGATTTTTGCGTAAGCTTTAATACTGACAGAATCAGCCATTACTATTGTTCTCCTTTAAGTTCGTTTAAAAACTCTTTAATTCGTGATACGGCAATTTTTAGATTAGCAAGTGAATTACAATAAGAAACCCTGATAAATCCCTCGCCGCATTCTCCGAAAGCATTTCCGGGAACTGCAGCAACGTGCTTTTCTTTAAGCAAACGTTCACAAAATTCTTCGCTTGAAAGACCTGTCGATTTTATGCAGGGAAAAGCATAAAACGCACCTCTCGGCTCGAAACAACTAAGCCCTATTTTGCGAAATTCATTTACAATGTAGGTTCTGCGAACATCATATTCGGATTGCATATTTAAAATATCATCATCGCCGTTTTTAAGCGCTTCAATCGCCGCATACTGCGAGGTTGTAGGCGAACTCATAATGCAAAACTGATGAATTTTGGTCATCTGTTTAAGTATCGGAGCAGGACCGCAGGCATATCCCAAACGCCAACCTGTCATTGAATAAGTTTTTGAAAAGCCTGAAACAAGTACAGTCCTTTCCTGCATGCCGTCTATCTCGGCGATTGAAGTATGAGAAATACCGCCGTATGTAAGTTCGGCATAAATTTCATCAGAAAGTACAACAATATCGGTATCTCTTAAAACTTCGGCTATTTCTTCCAGATGTTCACGAAGCATTATAGCCCCTGTAGGATTGTTAGGAAAAGGTAAAATAAGCATTTTTGTTTTATCCGTAACAGCAGAACGCACTTCATCTGCTGTAAGTCTAAACTCATTTTCCTCTTTTGTATTGATAATTATGGGAATACCGCCTGCCATTTGAACGATAGGAACATAACAAACAAATGACGGTTCAGGAATTAGCACCTCGTCGCCCGGTGAAATCAGCGCTTTAACCGCTATTTCAATAGCCTCCGAGCCGCCGACCGTAACCAAAACTTCATTTTCAGGATTATATTTCAGAGAATACTTTCTATCCAAAAACTTTGTAATTTCCTTACGCAGTTCAAGCAGTCCCCAGTTGCTTGTATATCTTGTTTGAGAACGCTCAAGCGATTTAATTCCTGCCTCGCGAATATGCCAAGGGGTTTTAAAATCAGGCTCGCCTACACCCAAAGAAATTACGTCTTCCATCTTTTCGGCAATATCAAAAAACTTTCTTATTCCCGAAGGTTTAATGTTTACAACCGATTGTGAAAGGACGTTATCATAGTTAATCAAAACGAATATGTCCCCCTGTCGTCTGTTTCTTTATCCATCATTTCAACGCCGATTTCCTTATATCTGCGAAGCACAAAGTGAGTAGCAGTTGATTCGATATTATCCATTACTGCAAGACGTTTTGCCACAAAAAGCGCAACTTCTTTAAACGAGCGCCCTTTTACGGTTACGCAAAGGTCATAAGCGCCCGACATTAAATAAACCGATTCAACTTCCGACATCTGCATAATAGTTTCGGCAATTTCTTCAAATCCTGCATTTTTCTGCGGAACAACTTTAAGTTCTATAAGCGCAGTTACATGAACATCGCTTACCTTATCCCAGTCAATAATTGTTTTATATCCGCAAATTATTTTTTCTTTTTCAAGTTTTGCAATCGTTCTTGAAATAGTTTCTTCGGTTTCATTAAGCATAGACGCTAAATCCGAAACGGTATATCTTGAATCCTTTTCAAGAATTTTAAGTAATTTTTCTGTAAATTTTTCCATAACAATTTTCTCCTGTTCAAATTAGAGTTTTTTAATCTTTTTAACTCGTTTGAGCCTTGCTCGCTTGCGTTTATTACTTACAATATTGACTGAAATCAGCGATATAAGAATTAATACCAAAAATACCGCTATAACAATAAACCATGTTGATGTAAATATGCCTTTTGCTATTTCGCAAATATACAGCCAAGTGCTTCGCTTTACCTCGTAATTGTTTACAAGATTAACTTTTGCAATTTCTTTTCCCGCGCATTTAATACTTACATAGCCTAAAATCTGACCTTTTTCGATAGGCGCCCAAACTGAATTTTCTTTCAGCACAGGGTCGTAAATAATGCTTTCGTTAGTAATACCTTTAGGCATAATAACCGTTACGTTCTTTTCTGGATACAGTTGGACAAAATCAGTTTCATTTGACAATTCAACGTCCATTTCCGAAATCATTGTATCGGTGCTTGCAACCGTTCTGTATTCAAAATCACTGAAAGCCCATTTATAAAGTGCGGCAGAATCGGTAAACTGCGTGTTTGTATCTCGGTCGCCGCCCATTATAACGCAAAGATAATTATAGCCGTCTTTGGAAGCGGTAGAAACAACGCAAGCGCCTGCCGGAGTGGTAAATCCGGTTTTTATACCGCGTGCATAAGGGTAATAAAGACTTCCCGAATACGGATTTAAAAGGTGATTTGTTGTGCTTACGCTCCAACTGTCGTGTTTGTTGGTTTTAGGAATTGTGTATGTATACTGCGAACAAATATTTAAAAAGTTAGGCAGATTGATAGCATACTTACAAAGTTTAACCAAATCTTTTGCGGTGGTATAGTGGTTATCGTCATGCAATCCGGTAGCATTCGTAAAATGAGTATTATTCATTTTAAGTTCTTTTGCCTTATTATTCATAAGTTCAATAAAATCTTTGCCCGTTGTTTTTTCAACATAATCTACAATGACGTTTGCAGCGTCGGCCGCAGAGCGTACAAGCAACATATTAAGGCAAGCCTCCAGCGTTACCTTTTCGCCCGGCACAAGATTTGCCACAACAAGTTCGCTGCCGAGCAACGATTCATAATTTTCTTTAGTTACAGTAACCTCTTGAGTAAGGTCAGTACAGTTTTCAATCAGCAAAACCGCAGTCATAACTTTGGTTATAGACGCAGGATAACGCTTTTCATCGGCATTTTTTTCATAAATGGCATCGCCTGTATCAAGGCTTACCAAAAGCGCAACTTCGGATTTAACTTCAAACCCAGTTGTTTTATATGAAGCGCCTGCAGTTATAGGAAAAGCGCAAAATATTATAATTAAAATCACCAACATACTGATTAATTTTTTCATTAATATTCTTTCCTCTTCGATTTTTATAAATATTTTTAAAATTAGGTAGAAAAATGATAAAAAATATTATATAATATTTATATTAAATTTATTATAACATAAAACTATAATTTTTTAAATAGTAAATTTTAAAAAGTTTAAGGAGAAAAAATGGTTTATATTACCGGCGATATGCACGGCGACCAAAGCCGATTTAATACAAAAGAAATAAAACAACTTCAGTCAGGCGATACGCTTATAATCTGCGGCGACTTCGGCTTTGTTTGGGAAAACAACAAAAAAGAAAAAGAGTTTTTAAAATGGCTTGGTTCAAGAAAATATAATGTATGCTTTTTGGACGGGCCTCACGATAATTTTGACAGTATTTATTCCTATAAAAAAACAATGTGGAAAGGCGGTCTTGTTCACAGAGTTTCGGGATCACTTTTCCATCTATGCCGAGGTCAGATTTTTAATATTGACGGATTTACAATTTTCACATTCGGCGGAGGAGAAAGTTCCGACCGAGATATGAGAAACGACTCAAAGCGTTGGTTTAAAGAAGAACTCCCCTCGCCCGATGAAATGCGTGAAGGCGCTGAAAATCTAAACAAGGCAGGACTTAAAGTAGATTATATTGTAACGCACGAGCCTCCGTCATTAGTAAAAAGGGCTATGCAACTGCGTTCAGGCAAAAATGCTTATGTAAATAAACTCAACGGATATTTAGAGGAAATAAGCCGTGGCGTTACTTATGAAAAGTGGTTTTTCGGTTGCGTTCACGAAGACAAGCCTGTTACCAAAAAGCATATTGCCGTTTTTAAAAATCTTTTACCGATTGATTATGAACCAATCGGCGGCCCAATCACAAGAATTGACTAAAAAAAGACTGTGAATCTATGCAATCATCCGGATTGTTGTTGATTCACAGTCTTTTTATTAATATTTTTTTAAATCAAACATTCCTATTACACAAAAGATTTCGGCAAGCCGAACGGTAAAATAAATTTCTGCTATTCCGATTTTATCTCTTCGTGATATTCTTTTTCTGTATTTACATTCCAAATATTAGATTTATCCTTAACACCGTTTAATATGTTATCAACAGTATTAAAAGCCGTAACCATTGAATGATCCATATTGTTATATCTGTGCTGACCGTTTCTGCCGATACAGTAAAGGTTTTCATACCCATTAAGATAATCAATTATATAATCCATATATTGATAACCGTCAAAATATGCGGGATATGCCTTCTTAACTCTTTCACGGTGAGCGTCAATAACGTCGTCACGGGTAATAATGCCCATTTTTATAAGTTCTTCAACGGCAAAATTAATGCATTCTCCGTCTTCCATATTCCAAAAATCGTCGCCCTCTTTGCAGAAATATTCAAGTCCGAGCCATACTGTATTTTCAGGCGCAGAAACCATATATGGCGACCAGTTATTGAAAACCTGTATTCTGCCCAATTTTACAAAAGCGTCCTGAACATATATCCAACAATCGGGAATAATATTTGAAAGGGTTTTTATATCGGTTTTGTTTTTAAGGCTCAACTTATTCACAAGCAAACCGACAGTTACAAAATCTCTGTAAGGCAATGTTTTAGCCGCATTTTTAACCTCAGACGGCATATTTTCATCATCAATACCGCCAACCAAATCTTTAATCGGCATTGAAGAGATAAATATATCTGCGTCGATTTTCATTGTTCTGCCGTTTTTTTCAAAAACCACAGACTTAACATTACCGCTTTGCTTATCAACAAGCATTTTATCAACCTTGCAATTATACAAAATCTGACCGCCCATTTCGGTTATACGGTTAGCAACGTTTTCCCATAACTGCCCCGGTCCGAATTTCGGATAATGAAACTGCTCAATAAGTGAAGTTTCGGTAGTTTTACTGCTTGATGAAAAAACTTTGATAAAAGCATTTTTAATAACGCCCGAAATTGAAAGTCCTTTTACACGTTGAGAACCCCAATCGGCAGAGATTTCGCTCGGATGTCTGCCCCATAGTTTTTCGGTGTAACCCTCAAAAAACATTGAATAAAGCACTTTACCGAAACGGTTTATATAAAAATTTTCAAGCGAAGTTTCGGGCAATTTATGAAAAACAGATTTAAGATATGAAAATCCTGCTTTAATAGTTGTGGAAAATCCCATTCCTTTAATGGTATTCCAACTGATTGTAACCGGATAATCAAAAAATGTATTTTTATAATAAATTCTTGAAACCCTGTCACGAAGTAGCATTACTCGGTCAACTTCTTCAGGATCGGGGCCGTTTTCGGCATACTCTTTTTCTCTTTTTAAAACCTTATCGTCAAAAGCGGGCGCACCCTGTAAAGGCATTATTTCTTCCCAAAAATCATTTACTCTTTTATCTTTGGAGAAAAATCTGTGACCGCCTATATCCATACGATTGCCGTTATAGTAAACGGTTTTTGAAATACCGCCGATTGCTTCGGTTTCTTCAAGAATAACTACCTTATAATCTTTAGACTCTTTTAAAAGTTCATATCCTGCGGTAAGTCCTGCCGGACCTGCACCGATAATTATTACATTTTTCAGTTTTCTCACTCCTTGTATTTATCTTTTAATTATACCTCATTCCGATATAATAGTCAACGATTAAACCCCTGTAAAAGACGAAAAGTCGGGAATAAAAGAATCGTCTGCCGTTTCGCCCTCTTGTATAAAAGCGTTCTCCACACCTAAATCAAGTGCAAAATCAACAATGCTGTCATACTCTTTATCGGTTAATTTGCGGTTAAGTTCGCGGAATTTGCATTTGCCCATAGGGGTATACTGATTCATAATGCTGATTACTATATCATCGCCATAAGTTTCATACAAATATTTTATTACGTTTTTTGAGTCTTCCGTATTTTCTGGCAGACATAAATGGCGAACTATTATTCCTTTTGTCATAATGCCGTTTTTATTATACTGCGGTTTTCCTGCATTTAAAAACATTTGATTTAATGCGGATTTAGCGACTAAAGGATAATCTTTAGCAAGCGAATATTTTTGTGCTATATCCTTTGAAAAATACTTAAAATCGGTTAAATAAACATCTGTTACATCGCTCAAAGATTTTATAGTTTCTACCGAGCAATAACCGCTTGTATTATAAACTATAGGTATATTAAGCCCTTTTTCTTTAGCGATTTTTAAAGCCTTTCTAATATGTAGTGCATACTGGTCGGGTGTTACGAGGTTAATATTATTAGCGCCTTTTTCTTGCAGTTCAATAAAAATTTCGGCAAGACGGCTGACGGTGATTTCCTTTCCCATACCGGAGGATACCGCTTTGTTCTGACAATAAACGCATTTTAAGTTACAACCCGAAAAGAAAACCGTTCCCGAGCCGCTTTCTCCTGAAATGCAGGGTTCTTCATAATAATGCAAATCGGCTCTTGCAACTTTTAATGTATCTCCCACACCGCAAAATCCGACTTTTTCCGCTCGGTCGACATTACATTTTCTCGGACAAATATTACAAAGCATTGTTTTCTTTTAACTCTGTCTTATAAAGTTGTTTTAACAAAATCGGCGTTGCAAAACTTGAAACAATTATTAAAATAAGTATAAAAGGCATAATATCCGAACTAATGATGCCTGCGTCGACGCCTTTTTGAGCGCAAACCAACGCTACCTCTGCACGAGCCATCATACCGACGCCTATTTTAAGCGAATCTTTTAAATTAAATCTGCAAAGTTTTGCAACTGCCGAACAACCGAGGACTTTTCCGATAATTCCGGCAATAATAAACATTATACCAAATAAGATTAACGACGTATTAATTCCCGAAAATTTTGTTGTAATACCGATATTAGCAAAAAATACGGGTGAAAAAATCATATATGTCATAATTTCCGAACGTCTGTCAACATAGTGCGTTTCGTGCGTTCCCGAAAGCATAATGCCTGCAATAAAAGCGCCTGTAATATCAGCAACCGAGAACCAACGCTCGCTTGCAAAACTGAAGAAAAAGCAGATTGCAAGGCTGAAAATCGGAACTAATCGATGATGCGGATAACGGTCGCCGAGCCATCTGAATATTTTTTTAATAACAAATCCAACCGCCAAAGCGCATATAAAAAACGCAACGGTCATAAAAATAACTCTGACGGGATTTGTAGATTCGCCGTTTTTGGATTTCATAGAAACAACAACCGAAAGAATAATTACACCGATAATATCATCAAGAATAGCCGCTGTAATTATGGTATTACCGACTCTGCTGTTTAGTTTTCCGAGTTCTTTTAATGTAGCAACCGTTACCGAAACGCTAGTAGCGGTAAGGATAACTCCGTAAAAGAGATTTGTAAGCACATCATCTGTTCCGCTGAAAGCGCATGCTACTCCAAATCCCAATCCCATAGGCACTATAACACCGGCAGTAGTAATAAATACAGCAGGCAGACCTACCTCTTTTATGCTTTCAAGGTCAGTACCGAGTCCCGCCGAAAACATAATCAGAATAACGCCGATTTTTGCTAAAAAGCCCAAGCCCTCAAGCGAAGTTTCGGTAATAATATCCTGTCCCGGAATATACTGAATAAAGCCGATTAACACACCTGCAAGCAACATTCCTACAACATTAGGCATACCGATTTTTGAGCAAGCCTTTGATAAAACTTTTGATACTAACAAAATTATTGCCAACGGCAATAAGACTGTATAATATTCCACTTTGAATTATCCCCTTTTTATAAATTTTATCAATTCTTCTTTTTCGTTTTTCACTTTCCCGTCAATAACCGCAAAAAGCAGATTATTTAACATTTCACCCATTTTTTCATTCGGTTTATAACCGAGTTTAATTAAATCACTTCCGTTTATCGCAAGTTTTTTTAAAGAAAAGCATTGGTTTTCTTGTTCAATTTTTGATAAAACGGACAACACGCTTTTTATATACTCTTCCCTATCACGATACTGCTGTGCATGAGCCGCCGCGTCTGCTCGCTTTATCTTTAAAAGCGAACGTAAAAACTGCGGAGAAGTTTTATTGATAAACCGCTTTACCGCCTTTTCGGTCGGTAGAATTTCTGTGTCGTGATATTTAACCGCCTGCAAAACAAAATTTAAAGTTTCATTATCACATTTAAGCCGTTTTAAAACCTTTTCGGTAATGTCGAAAGAGGTTTTGTTATGACCGTAAAAATGGCCCGTGCCGTTTTCATCGGTAAAATAAACCTGCGGTTTGCCGATATCGTGAAAAAAACAACTAAGCCTTAATTTTTCATCACATTCTATAGCCGACACCGTTTTCACAATGTGAGTATAAACGTCATAGCAATGATATTTTGTATTTTGGTCAAAATCGAAGCAAGGTTTTATTTCAGGAATAAATTCCGCTATTACATCTTTATACAAAATAAGGATTTCTTCCATATTTTCACCGCATAAAAGCCTTTTAAATTCAGCAAAAATGCGTTCTGCCGAAATATTTTTAAGCAAC
>JAXJVH010000051.1:0-15374 GCA_036308645.1 Acutalibacteraceae bacterium
ATTTCTTGTGTTCTGTGTTACAATTTGGATTGTCCATAGTGATGATCCTTTCGAATTGGTTCCGCAAACTCAATTCTACTACAGAATCGTCACTGTGGACACTTTTATTTTATTGTTTCAACTTCATTTTACAATGTGCCTAAAATTATTTTTCATAAATTCGTCTCCTTTAATTTTTTGTTTGTGAGCAGAGCTCATCTTTCATAATAATATTACTAAAGAAGAAAGGAGAAAAAACTCATGGAAAAGGAAAAATTAAATTTAGAAGAAATCTTGAAAATTCATAAAGATATTATTCGTCAAATTTCAGAATTAGACTTGAACAAATTAATGATTAAAGAAATCAAAGTTATTTTTAATGAAGATGAATATCTCGAAAGGATTAAAGATGGCGAAAAAACTGGGAAAGAAGGTTTTTGCGATTCATTCTACAAAAGAAAATTATAGAAAATTGAAATTCCTTTTTTGAATTTGTTGAGTTAATTAGACCTTATGTTTTAAAAAGCATGAGGTCTTTAATTATTTAGTTAACAGTATTCAAAATAGACTCTTGCTATTTTTTCGCAAATCTCATCTTTATTCTTTTCAAAAATTTCTTTTAAACTTACATTGGCTAAACTATGATTGAAAAATTTTTCAAAAGAATCTTCAACACATCCTGAAATACAAATAAGTCCGTTTTCGGTATTTTTTTCAGCAATTTCTTTTAATGATAAACAAACCTTAACAGCATCTAAGCATTTAAAAACAAGATTATCTTTTTCTGTTTCAATACTGAATATTTTTATCAAATTAAAACTCCTTTATTTGAAATTTGCATATTCAGAATAACAAATATTTGCGCACAAAGCGCGTATAATTTGCGTACAATTTGTAAATATTTCTTTTTTGATAAAAATAATTATATTCATGTTTGTTCTATACACCCTATCGGGTGCAATATCAATATATTTTTAAATAAATCATACCCGATAGGGATTAAAATATGTGTTTTTAATGTTAAATATCCCCCGAAAATATAATAAAACCGTCGCTAACGATTTGTTTTTTCCACAAGTAAAACTTGTGGATTTTTTAATTTCTAAAAAAATATTTCCACAGAAGAATAATTTTTTCTCCAAATTCGCAACTCATCTTTCATATTTACTTTGTAATAAATTGCAGTTTATTGGCTGCGGAAATGAGGTAAATTATGAATAAAACGATTTGTGAATTATTTGCAGGCGTCGGCGGATTTAGACTTGCCTTTGAAAGTGTTGAGAAGGATTGGGAAACAGTTTGGTTTTCGCAATGGGAACCAAGCACAAAAAAGCAAAATGCGCACGAATGTTATGTTAAACATTTTGGCGACTGTCTTGACAATAATTCAAATTATAATACCAACAAAGATATTGCTTTAATTGACAAACAAATAATTCCTGACCACACTCTTCTCACCGCAGGTTTTCCTTGTCAGGATTTTAGTGTTGCAAAATCAAATGCCGAAGGCATTGAAGGTAAAAAAGGCGTGCTTTGGTGGCAAATATACGAGACTCTAAAAGTCAAAAGACCACCCTTCTGCCTTTTTGAGAATGTTGACAGATTATTAAAATCTCCGTCAAAACAAAAAGGAAGAGATTTTGGTATCATACTTTCTTGTCTGAATGAGTTAGGTTATTCGGTTGAATGGAGAGTCGTTAACTCCGCTGATTACGGTAGTCCTCAAAAAAGAAATCGTCTTTATATATTTGCAAGTCTTTACTCTACTATTTATGCCAAATTATTAGTTTTTGACAATAATAGAGAAGACATTATAAAAAATTACGGTTTGATGGCAAGGGCATTCTATGTGGAATCTGTCGAAGCCCCTCAAACATTTGATATCTACCCTATGGACTGTATGGACAGTATGCCTCCATTTAATTTTCAAAACGCAGGTTTTGTATCTGATAATGGATTTGGAATAACAATGAAAGTAAATCCTGAAAAGACAGAGTGTAAAAAGTCTATTTCAAGAATTATGCAAACTGATGTACCCGAAAAGTATTTCATAAAAGAGGACGCAATAGAAAAATGGAAATGCTTAAAAGGAGCTAAGAAGATACCAAGAACATCATCAAGCGGATACAAATATACATATTCGGAGGGCGCCATTGCATTTCCGGATTCAATAGACGAACCAAGCCGTACTATTTTAACAGGTGAAGCGACAACCAATCGTTCTTCTCATGTAATTGAAGATATAAAAACAAATAAACTTCGTACTCTGACTCCAATAGAAGTTGAACGCCTGCAAGGTTTTCCTGATAATTGGACAAACACAGGCATGTCAGAAAGAATGAGATATTTTTGTATGGGCAACGCTGTGAATGTACTTACAGTAAAACGCATAGCAAAGGTAATTAATGCTGTGATTGATTTTGAAAATCGCTATTCTGATTAATAAGAAAGATGATTTTATGATTTTGCTATATATAAATTATAAAAAGCACAAATTTTTATGTTGTTCTTTCATACTGAATTTGAAAGATAAATAATTTTGAAATTGTTAACGACAGTCGTATTTCATAATTATTTCAAAAGAACTATCCGGAGTTAAAATACCTATGAAAGAAGGAATATGTTTGAATAAAAAGACTTGTTCAGAATTAATTGAATTAATTAAAAAAGATTTATTAAAACAATATGATAAATATTATGTTACCATTGATGAAATTGCAAGTTTTTTAGGAATTTCTCACGCATGTGCAACAGGTATGATGAGAAAGGTTCCGTGCATTACAAAAAACTTAAATAATAAAAACTCTCAAAAAATATATAATATCAACAGTGTTGCGGAATTTATTGCGCAAAATTCAATGATTGCGTAGGTGAGTATATGAATATAGATAAGAATATGCTCATAAAGAATTACGAAAAAATCGTAAAAAATGCAATAAAGAACAATGAAATACATCCAAATGATAAAGGCATTTATAAAAAATCAATTAATATGGATTTTTACGGCAATAGGATTGTTGCAAGAGGAAAAGACGCATATTCAATTGCTGTGAAGCTCGCTGAAAAACATATTCAGTTTAACGACAGAAATAATGTTGATAAAGGGAAAATGAAGTTTTGCGACATATTGGATGAATTTTATGAAGTTGAAATTGAAAATTCCGAAATTATAGATAGAGTAAAAAAAGACTATAAAGCCATAATTGATAATCATATAAAAAAGGGATTCGGAAGTTTAACAATCGGAGAATTGAGTTATAAAGACTTCCAAAAATTTTTAAATGAATATTGTGGATTTGGTGAAAGCCTTGTAAAAAAAATCAGAATGCTTTTAACTGAATGTATAAATTATGCAAAAAAGTGCGATTATTATAAAGGCTTTGCCGATTTAAAGTTTAAATTGCCAAAGACGGTATCAACAAAAGAACGCAATGCGTTAAAGGATAATGAATTAAAAGCTTTTTTATCTGTTTGTAAATCGCATTATGCCGGAGATATGTTTGTGTTTATGCTGTTATGCGGCTTGCGTTCATCGGAAGTATGTCAACTTGAATGGGACGATATTGATTTCGATAAAAAATATGTCCATATTAAAAAATCAAAAACCGTAAACGGTGTTAGAAACATACCTCTGTGTCCTACTGCGCTTGAACATTTGTTAAAAAGAAAAAACTTTTGCGAAGCAAATAACATTGATTCAAAGTTCGTTTTTACTTTAAACACCAAACAGAACACACCGTATACTACCGATAGAATAAACAGAGCGTTTAAAAATATTGTTAGGGAAATGAATATTAAAAACGGCGCTGTTATTTACAGAAATCAAATTACCGATTATGTTTTCAGAAAAGACTTAACTCCCTACCAATTACGACATACTTTTTGCACAAATTTAAAACTTTCAGGATTAAATGATTATTATATAAAATTACTAATGGGTCATACATTGAAGTCGGATATTACATATTCAGTTTATACACATGCTAACGATATAGATACTGTTATTGAAAACAGTAAAAAGTATTTTGATTATATTGAGAAAAAGATAAAAAGCCTAAATATAGATTGAAATTTAAAAGCACCTTTTGGTTAGATACATAGTATAATATCTAACTAAAAAGTGCTTTTTGTTATAATTAATTTTTAATTAATTAGGGGACAAATTAGGGGACAAAATGAAAAATTTATAAGTTTTAGAAAGAATTTTTGAAAACAAAAAATCCCGAAACCCTTATAAATAAAGGATTTCGGGAATGGCAGCGGAATAGGGATTCGAACCCCAACAAACAGAGTCAGAGTCTGTCGTGCTACCGTTACACTATTCCGCTGTGTGCAACAATAACTATTATACCCTTTTTTTCTAATTTGTCAAGAAAAATTTATCTTTTTTCGGATTTTTTTGAAAAAACATTTATTTTTAGTTTGTTTAAGTTAATTTTTGCTAAAAAATTAAACCTCCCAAACGGAAGGCTTAATTTATTGTGTTTACATACAGGGAATAAGCAACATAGTGTTATCCTCAAGAGTTTCCTGTGAGATATTATTTGCTTCGCAAATTATATCTGCGGCGGTGTTATATTTCAGCGCTATATCCCATATACTTTCGCCTTTTGTTCCGTAATAAACAACAAGGCTCGGCATATCGTCAAAAGATTTTTCTTTATCTTCATAAGTAGTCATGGAAACAACTGCGTTCATATTAAACGGTTTGGTTATAAATCCGTTTACATTAAGCTCGGCTTTGAAATCTACTGCATTTGATGAAGAAATGGTGTAAGTACAGCTTATAGGAGTTATGTTAAAGTCGAATAAACAGCCCTCATCACAGTTTTTTACAGAGATTTTTTCATTATATGGAACAACCTTTTCGTAATATTTGCAAGCGCCGTTTTCATCTTCAAGCGAGATGCTTACCGCAATATCGCCGCATATAAACGTATTTCCGTTTTCAACTTTACAACCGAAGTTAAGCGGTGTGCATCGGAAATCAATTATTTCAGAAATTTGTGAAGATACATTTAAGCAGTCGCCAGCGGTAATTGTTTCGTTTATGTCTGCAATAAATTGCTCGCAGGAGAGCATTTCATGCTGTAAATCCGACTCATATCGGGTAGAGTAACCGTCGGTTACCATATCAACATCACGTACGCAGTAGGATACAATCGAAAGATTTACTTTTGAAGATGTGTTTACCGTTCGCATTTCACCCTCGCTGTTGGTGATGGGTTTAAAATTAACGGCGGCAATGTCGGCTTTAATTCTGCAAACGGAGTTTTCATCAGTCCCTTCAATATCAATAACCTGATTAACGGGAACGCTGTGTTTGATACATTCATATCTTAAATCATTGCTCAAATAAAGCAGTTCGTAGTTGACGGTAAGTTTAATTATCGCTTTGTTGGCAATTGTTTTACATTCGTCTACCAAAACACAAGCGTCGCTTTTAATTATATTTGAAACAGAGCCGCTTGATTGGGAAAGCGTAATATCATCGGATATATTAATCTGTTTTTCCGCAAAACCCATCGGCTGAAGAATTTTTTCCTTGCAACGTTTTAAAACAACGGAAGTATCTGCAATATCGCTGATATAATTCTTCTCCTCATTGATTAAAAGTTTAAGCATTACGCTTATCGAACCGTGAACATCTATTTTTCGGTTGTTGACCGCCCGACAGTTTACGTATTCGGTTTTACTGCTGTATGATTTTATCGTTTCCTTGTCAATCAATCCTACGTTAATTGATTTTGAAAGGCTCATCGGCATTTCATATCCGAAAAGTTTATCCTCTTTAGTAACATATAAAACGCAAATTACGGTGTTTATATCTACCTGCGCGGTATCTGAAAGTACCGAAATTCCCGATATTCTTGATGTAATATTGCATTTTAAAATACGCTCTATATCAGGGCAGTAATCAGGCAAGGTAAATTCGCAGTCTACGGGGTATTCGTTTCGCTTTTCATAAACCTTTTTTGCAGCGAGAATGTTTTTCTTTGTTGATTCCAAGTTCATAAAAGTCACGCCTTTCAAAAAAATCTTTTTGTAAAGTATATTGTTTGAAAGGTGTAAATATAACCAAATGCCGCTGAAAGTCCGATTTTTAAAATGCGGTTGTGTATTTTTAAGTTTTAGTTTAAAGTTTTATTTTTATTTTAGAGTTTTAGTTTAAAGTTTTATTTTAGAGTCTTTTTTAAAGTTTTATCTAAAATTTCTTTTAAAAAATTTTCATATGAGGCAGTTTGCCTAATCTGATCACATACTCTATCAAGATGACCTTCTGTTACCGATTCTTATGTAAATATTTTTGACTTTAAAAAACCTTATTGTAGTTTTATGCATTTATATTAAGTTAGAATGTAATTAGCTATCAACTTATCAAGGAGTAAAATGTCGAAAATGAGGAACAAACGGTAATATTGAAGAAGCGGAAAATATGTTAAACAAATGTGATTCATTATTAAAACAAACAACACAGTCTTTAACAAAATTTGATACCGGAAACGGCATTGTGGACGCAATACTTACCGAAAAACAAGAAAAGGCAACCACAGTAAACACTGTGATCACCTTTAATGGCGCTATTGCAGCAAGTGCAATTACTGCAACAGACTTAAGTGTAATCTTCGGAAACACTCTTGATAATGCTATTGAGGCTTGTGAAAAATTACAAGCAGATATTAAAAAAGAGGTCTCGGTTGTTTGTAAATACAACAGTGGCTTTATGTTTTTAACAATTAGCAATCCTGTTACAGAAAACATAAAAATACATAACAACACAATTCAAACTACTAAACAAGACAAATCCAACCACGGGTTCGGTCTTTATTCACTTCAGAAAATTGTTGATAAATACGATGGTACTCTGACTTTCTCTTGTGATGATAACGTATTTGAATGTGAGGTAACTTTGAATGTTTGAGTTTAAGGACAGACAATTCTAGCTTGCCTGTCCTTATTTGATTTCTTCGTTTAATAACTAGTAGATATTTAATCTAACTAGTTTATATAAGTTGTGATGAAATTTTGTCACATATCTTTTCTATAAAATCCTGCTTGTTTATTAATCATTTCCGTATCTATTGGCTTGGAGTTGAAATAATTTAGCGTAATCCCCGTTTAATTCTATTAATTCCTTATGAGTTCCTTTCTCTGTAATCTGCCCTTTTTTCATATAACATATTAAATCCATATGCTTTACGCAAGACAATCTATGCGAAACCATTATAACAGTTTTATCTTTACCGATCTGCTCCAAAATGTCAAAAAACTCCTGCTCGGATTTTGGATCCAAAGCACTTGAAGGTTCGTCCATAATCAGACAATCAGACTCTGCATATAAAGCTCTTGCTATGACTAATTTTTGACCTTGTCCACCTGAAAAATTGATGCCGTCTTTTTCAAATTCTGTTGTCATGTTTGAAAGAATACCATTATCCAGTTCTTTCACGCAAGGTTCCAGCCCTGCCATTTTAATTGACTCGAAGACTTTTTTGATATCTGTATCGTTATATAAATTCATACTGATATTTTCTTGTAATGTCATTGCATATAATTGAAAGTCTTGTTGAACCACAGCAAATTTTTTGTAAATGTCATTTAAATCAATATGCTCGTAATCAATATTATTAAACAAAATACTACCTTCAGTCGGCGTATATAATCCCGTAATTATACGCAAAAGAGTAGTTTTTCCTGCTCCATTTTCACCTACTATTGCAATCTTTTCGCCTTTTTTAATATTTAAATTTATGCTCTTTAAAACTTTATCTGAATGCAAATATGAAAAAGAAACATCTTTCAATGTAATATTATCTAACGATTCTTTGGATAATCGTTTTAGATTTTCATTTCGTTTATTTGGGATTTTCATTACTTTGAGATAATTATCAATAAACATTGAATGTTTTTTAAAATCAGGAATAATATTTGAAAAGTTTAAAAAATTATTACTCAAATTACCTATTGCCGCTATAACAGAGGTAAAATCTCCGATGCTCATAGTTCCTTCATATATTTTTAGTCCAACATATAAGCTTGAAATACCGATATTTAAAAAATTAAATAACCAACTAGCACTTACTGCTACACCTGCAATTGAAGGAGAATGCTTTTTGATAATATGATTTAAATCATTAATATTTTCTTTATACTTGTATTTGAAAATACCATCTATATTTGTCATTTTTAAATCTTCTTTATATTGAGGAAGATAAAATATTCGTTTTATATAATCAAGTTTTCTACTAGCATTAGTTTTTTGCATTTCATAATTATAACACTTTTTACTGTTAATTAAATTACCCCAAAAAGTAACTAAAGCACCGGCGATAGCTATAATAATCGTTAAGGGACTTAAATATGCTAAAGTAATAAACATAATAATGATTTGTGCAATACTACTTAACAAACTATTAAGAGTAGCAAGTATCCAAACCGCTCTATTATCAGATTCGTTAATTGCTCTTGTTAACATATCATAAGTTTCAGAATCGTCAAATTTATCTATACTGATATCGGATATTTTGCTATAAAGTTCAAGTGTTAACCCCTTTTTTATTTTGTTTTCTTGTTGAGGAAAAACAACATTGTATAGGAAGTTATTTAACAATTGATATATAAATAGATATCCTAATCGTATTGCTATTAGAATAACAAGATAGGAGAACTTTTTGTCTGATATAATTCCATCAATAGCAAATTTAAAGAAAAACGTAGATATAAATATATTAATCGCATCTGATAATGCTAATACAAATAACAATATTATTCTTGCTTTACTGAATTTCCAAATTTTTTTATACATAAACATGCAGTTCGTTATGGTTGATTTCATTATCATTCCTCCTATATTCGTTTATTAATAAAAAGATTAAAAGTTTTATTTTAAAGTTTTATATGTCTTGCGTAATCAAACAGATATTGCTGTGCGATTCCCTCAATTCCTTTAGTGCATTTCGGCAGTCCGTTCGGATAAAGTTCGGACATTACTTTTTTTATCCAAACATCAATCGGAAAAGCGCTTAACTGCTTGCAGGAAAAGAGTAAAACGCAGTCGGCTACTTTAGGACCTACGCCTTTAATTTTCATCAGTTCTTCTCCGGCGTCTTGCAAAGGTAATTTTTCAAGGCAATCTAAATTTACTTCGCCTGAATTTATTTTTCTTGCGGCGTCTACTATGTATTTAGCGCGAAATCCTGCTCGTATAGGCGCTAAATCTTCAACCTCTAATTCGGCTATGGTATCGGCAGTGGGAAACGAGTAGTTATGCTCATCAATTTTTTTGCCGAAATTTTCGCAAAACCGCTCGATAATCCCCTTAATTCTCGGAATATTATTGTTTTGCGAAAAGATAAACGAACATACGGTTTCAAATTTTTCCTGTTTTAAAATTCTGATTCCGGGTGAAAACTCAATTGCTTTTTTAAGCGTTTCATCTTGTGACAATTTATCTTTTACCTCGGAATAATCTATATCAAAAGTAAAATATTCAAAAAAATCTTCCTCAAACTCTTTCCTGCTCATATTTTCTATTACAATGCAGTCGTTTTCTTTATATAAAGTAAGAACTCTTTGCTTTGCAACGCCATGCCATACGCCTTTTTCATCTACCGAAAAGCGAAAACATTGACCGCAGTCAAGCGTTTGGCGAAGGTCAAAACTATCCGATTTAATATATACATTATTATTTTCGAATTTAAAATCCGTCATTTTTATGTTCTCCGTTAAAAATTTCTCTTTTAATTATAGCATAAAAATGTTATAATTAAAACAATAAATTTTTCGGAGTTGAAAACAGATGCGTGATGATATTTGCACAATACCTTTAAACGAGGTCTTTGAAAACGGCGACGGCTGCCCGATTTGCCGAATGAGAAATATGCTGACAGACAGAATAACCGATTACATTTTAGGTGCCGCTATGATGGAGCCTGATGTCAGAATTGAAACCAATAAATTGGGCTTTTGCTCAAAACATTTAAGTAAAATGATGAAAAAGCACAACCGCTTGCAGTTGGGTCTTATTTTGGAAACTCACTTACAGGAGATAAGCGACGAGGTTTTCAAAAAGGGCGTTTTCGGCTTGAACGCTAAAAAGAGCGCCTATAAAGTTTCAAGAATTGAAGAAACCTGCTTTATATGCGATAAGGTAGAATGGGGAATGGAACGGCTTATTGATACGCTTTATAAAACCTATAACAGCGAACTTGATTTTCGTGAACTTTTTCGCAGTCAGGATTATATTTGTTTACCTCATTACAGGTTGCTTGCTCAAAGTGCTTCGGAGCATTTATCCAAAAAGCCGTTGTCTGATTTTAACGAAGATATAGTAAAGCTTTCAAAAAATTATCTTGAGAGTCTTTATGAAGATGTTCATTCATTTACCAAAATGTATGATTATCGAAACGCAGAGCGTGAAACGCCGATTGAAGAAAATGTTAAAAACTCCATAGAGCGCACTTATGAATTTCTATGCGCAGAACAGGAATAATAATTATGAAAAAAATTCAAATTTTTACCGACGGCGCTTGTTCGGGCAATCCGGGACCCGGCGGTTGGGGAGCGGTGCTTCGCTATAACGGAGTTGAGAAAGAACTTTCCGGCGGAGAAAAGGAAACTACAAATAACCGAATGGAACTTACCGCCGTAATATCCGCTTTAAAAGCGCTAAAAGAGCCTTGCGAGGTAACGCTCACAACCGACAGTAAATATGTATGCGATTCGGTTGTTCGCGGCTGGGTTTACTCATGGCAGAAAAATAATTGGCGAAAATCCGATAAAAAGCCTGCGTTAAATGTTGATTTGTGGGAGCAGTTGTTAGAACTGCTTGAAAAACATAATGTTACATTTAATTGGGTAAAAGGTCATGCAGGTCACCCTGAAAATGAGCGTTGTGATAAATTGGCAGTTGAGCAATCCGAAAAATATAAATAATGTTGTCGCCCTTGTAAAAAATACTTTTACAAGGGTGATTCTATGTTATTAAGAAATGAAAAAATTTACAAATTTATACGAAACGGCTTTGCCGTTATAATGAGCGTTTTGTTTTTGGTTATATTGTTAATCGGTATAGGTATTGTGGATAATGCGGTAAAACTTTCGCAGAATAATCCGTTTTTGAATGGTGTATTTATTGATACCGACAACTATATGTTGTGTTTTAGGTATTTGTGCATAAGTGTGAAAATTCCTTTTGGCATAAAAGGTGTGATAAAAAGTATAGTTTCTTATCTAAAGCCTTTATTTATCAGCATTTTAACGCTTTTTGTCAAAATCAAAGGCTTTTTTTAACACCTTTTTTATCTAAAAAACAATCTAAAAATTGTCATAATTTTTCATAGTTTTGCTATATTGCACAAAAAACAACTTTAAATTTTGTCACTATATATTGTATTTACCTCTTGTAAACCGATACAATATATGCTATAATGATACGGCAATAGGAAAGGTTACAGTTATGTAATCGGAAAGAGGAATAAAATGAAAGTAATTAAAAGAGACGGTGAAATAGTACAGTTCGACCGTTCTAAAATAATTATTGCTATAGGAAAGGCAAATGAGGCGGTTGAACCTTGCGAACGTATTACCGACGAGCAAATCGAAGAAATCGTTCAGTATATCGAGGGTAAAAAGCGTCAGAGATTGCTTGTTGAAGATATACAAGATATGGTAGAGTCAAGACTTATGGCTTTAAATAAGTATGTTCTTGCAAAAACATATATTATTTATCGTTATACAAGGGCTTTGGTGCGTAAAGCAAATACTACCGACGAGTCAATTTTGGCACTTCTTCGCAATGAGAACAAGGAATTGGCAGAAGAAAATTCTAATAAGGATACCATTTTGGCCTCTACCCAGCGTGATTATATCGCAGGCGAGGTTTCCCGTGACCTTACAAGAAGAATTCTTCTTCCCGAAGAAATTTCAAAGGCTCATGAAGAGGGCGTTTTACATTTCCATGACGCCGATTATTTTATTCAGCCTATCTTTAACTGTTGTCTTGTAAATATCGGTGATATGCTTGATAACGGAACTGTTATGAACGGCAAGATGATTGAATCCCCGAAATCTTTCCAGGTTGCATGTACCGTTGTTACACAGATTATTGCGGCAGTTGCATCTAACCAATACGGCGGTCAGTCTGTTGATATTCGCCATTTGGGTAAATATCTTCGCAAGAGCAAGCAAAAGTTTGAAAAGCAAATCAGAGATGCCGTAGGCGACGCTATTGACGAGAAAAACCTTGAAAAGTTGGTTAATGACAGACTTAAAGAGGAATTGAAATCAGGCGTTCAGACTATTCAGTATCAGATTAATACATTAATGACCACAAACGGTCAGTCGCCTTTTGTAACGCTTTTCCTTTATCTTGATAAAGATGATGAATATATCGAAGAAAACGCTATGATTATTGAGGAAATTCTTAATCAGCGTATTGCCGGCATTAAGAATGAAAAAGGCGTTTATATCACACCTGCTTTCCCGAAACTCGTTTACGTACTTGATGAGCATAACTGTTTAAAAGGCGGTAAATATGATTACATAACCGAACTTGCGGTTAAATGTTCTGCAAAAAGAATGTATCCCGATTATATTTCAGCGAAAAAAATGCGTGAAAATTATGAGGGAAATGTATTTTCACCTATGGGTTGCCGTTCGTTCTTGGCTCCTTGGAAAGATGAAAACGGCGATTACAAATTTGAGGGAAGATTTAATCAGGGTGTTGTTTCAATTAATCTTCCGCAAATCGGTATTATTGCAAAAGGCGATGAAGAGAAGTTCTGGAAATTGCTTGACGAACGCCTTGACCTTTGCTTTGAAGCATTAATGTGCCGTCATGAGGCTTGCAAGAAGATAATTTCAGATGTTTCACCTGTTCATTGGCAGTACGGCGCTTTAGCGCGTCTTGAAAAAGGCGAGCCTATTGAAAAACTTCTTTACGGCGGTTATTCTTCAATTTCTTTGGGTTATATCGGTCTTTATGAAGTAACAAAGTTGATGAAAGGCGTATCTCATACAACTCCGGAGGGCGAAGAATTTGCGCTTCGAGTTATGAAACGTCTGCGTAAAGCGACCGACGACTGGAAAGCACAGACCAATATCGGATTTGCGCTTTACGGAACACCTGCCGAAAGCCTTTGCTACCGTTTCGCAAGAATTGATAAAGAACGCTTCGGCACTATAGAGGATATTACAGACAAGGGTTATTATACAAACTCATACCACGTTGATGTACGTGAAGAGATTGACGCTTTTAAGAAATTTGACTTTGAAAGTCAGTTCCAGAGAATTTCATCGGGCGGCGCTATTTCTTATGTTGAAATTCCGAATATGCGTCATAATCTCCCTGCGCTTAAAGAGCTTGTTAAATATATCTATGATCATATTCAGTATGCTGAATTTAATACAAAATCAGATTACTGTCACGTTTGCGGATATGACGGCGAAATTAAGATAAATGAAGATAATGAATGGGAATGTCCGCAATGCGGAAATAAGGACCACTCTAAAATGAATGTTACCCGCCGTACTTGCGGTTATCTTGGCGAAAACTTCTGGAATGAAGGAAAAACCAAGGAAATCAAATCAAGAGTTTTACATGTCTGATTAAAAATTCAGAAACGGCAACCTTTTTATGACGGTTGCCGTTTTTCTTTGAAAAGAGGAAAACTAAATGAATTATGCAACAATAAAACCCATTGATGTTGCAAACGGTCCGGGAGTGAGAGTTTCACTTTTTGTAAGCGGTTGCACTCATCATTGTAAGGGTTGTTTTAACAGCGAAGCCTGGGATTTTAATTACGGCAAGCCTTTTGAAAAGCAGGCGGAAGAAGAGATTTTTTCAGCGCTTTCGCCCGATTATATCGAGGGATTTTCTTTGCTCGGCGGAGAACCTTTTGAACCGCAAAATCAGGAAACGCTGCTGCCGTTTTTAAGAAAATTAAAAGATAAATTTCCGAATAAATCAATATGGTGCTACAGCGGTTACAGTTTTGAAGATATAGTGGCAGGGAATGTCGGCGATAAATTAACCGCTATGAGTATGCTTTCATTAATTGATATACTTGTGGACGGTGAGTTTATAGAAGAACAAAAGGATTTGCATTTAAGATTCAGAGGCAGCGCCAATCAGCGCGTAATTGATGTTAAAAAGTCATTAAGGTCAGACAGTATAGTGTTCTGGGACGATGAACTTTATATTTAATAAAACAGGAGAGTAAAAATGACAAAGGTTAATATTAAAAAATTAAATGAAAATGCCGTGCTTCCGACTTACGGTTCTTCGTCAGCCGCAGGCGCTGATTTATACGCTTGCAATACGGAAAAAATTGTTGTTTCGGCACATAAAACAGTTATGGTGCCGACAGGTCTTTCAATGGAAATTCCCGAAGGCTATGCAGGTCTTATTTATGCACGTTCGGGTATTGCATCAAAACGAGGTCTTGCTCCTGCAAATAAGGTCGGAGTTGTGGACTCGGATTACAGAGGCGAGGTTATGGTAGCGCTTCATAATCATTCCGATATTGACGCAGAAATAGATGTGAATGAGCGTATCGCTCAACTGGTTATCGCACCGTTTTTAAAAGTAGAATTTAACGAAACCGACGAACTTTCGGATACCGTGAGAGGTGAGGGCGGTTTCGGCTCTACAGGTAAAAAATAAGTATTGTTATAAAAAATATCCCCGATGTTTTTCATCGGGGATATTTTTTTTACTTTGCTTTTGATTCACAGTAAACGCATCTGTAAATGCGATTTTCTCTGTCAGTAAGTTTAAAAATATGCGCAAGTTCCTGCTCCGTTGTAGTTATACAACGTGGATTTTTGCATTTAATAACATTTTTAATAGTTTCGGGCAAAAGAAGTTTCTTTTTTTCAACTAATTTTCCGTCTTTTATAATATTGACTGTAGCATTCGGGTCAACATATCCTATAGCGTCAAGGTCAACATCTAATTGGGCGTCAATTTTAATAATATCTTTTTTGCCCATAAGCTTGGAATTAACATTTTTAATAAGCGCAACAGGGCAGTCTAAATCTTCAAGCCCTAAAAACTGATAAAGTTCCATAGCCTTGCCTGCGGTTATGTGGTCTATAACAATACCGTTTATAATAGCGTCTATTTTCATAAATTTTATGCCTCCAATCCGAGCAACATCAAAATGAGCGCCATTCTCATATATTTTCCGTTCAGCACCTGCTTAAAGTAACAAGCGCGGCTGTCATTATCAATGCTGACGGAAATCTCATTAACACGCGGTAACGGATGCATAATAGCGAGGTCGGGCTTTGCATTTTTAAGTTTTTCGGGAGTTAAAATATAACTGTCTTTAAGTCTTAAATAATCAGCCTCGTTGAAAAATCTTTCACGCTGAACTCTTGTCATATAAAGA
>JAXJVH010000052.1:0-111040 GCA_036308645.1 Acutalibacteraceae bacterium
AGCGTAACCGCTGTTGTTATTTTTGTATGCGTTTGCAACAAATGCTACTGAACGAGAGTTATTCTTTATGTCTTTGTTTGCATAATCAGCATAAATAATCTTTTCAACAGAGCCTAATGTTACCTTTGCATATCCTCTGCCGA
This sequence comes from Acutalibacteraceae bacterium, assembly GCA_036308645.1. Lineage (GTDB taxonomy): Bacteria > Bacillota > Clostridia > Oscillospirales > Acutalibacteraceae > RUG11462. The sequence goes on from JAXJVH010000052.1 coordinate 144, forward strand.
CAAATTCTCTTGCGATATTAGCATCTTTAATGCTTACGATTGAACCTACTACACCCTTAAATCCTGTTTCTGTGAAATACGTTTTTGAAGTAAACGGTACATCGGCATATCTGCCTGTACCTAAATCAAAGGTAAGTTCTGATTCAGTTAAATAATCTTTCGGAGCAATAAGCGTACCGAATTGTACTGTTGCGCCCATGTTTGTGAGTTTATCAACTTGGGTTGTATCAATCGGTGTATAGAATCTTATACCGCTTAAAGTTGTTCCCAATCTGATAGAAGCGCCTGTATCCATTTTCAATTCGCCGTATGATACAGATGTAAACGCTTTACTTGAATCTACAGAAATAATATCATTTACTTCATAGTAATTTTTTCCGTCGGTATATGCAACAAAGTTCTTTTCTGATGACGACGGTGCAGGGAATGTAAATTCAATTCCGCTGAATGAAACTTCCGCACCGTCAATGGTTACTTTATATGAGGTGCTTGAAGAACTGCCTGTTCCGATTCCGTAAACATCGCCGATATACATATTAAAGTCAATTGCCGCGCCTTTTTCGCCTGCGTCCATCTGGAATACGATGTCGCCCATATCGGTATTTGCAAAACTGCTAACGTCAATTGTTATAATTGTAGGTTCGCTTGAAAGTGTTACGGAAGTAGTTTCAACTCCGCCGTAAGAAATTCTTACATTACCGCTACCGTAGGCAGTAAACTGAATTTTGTCGTAGCCGGCAGGAGTCCAACCCCACCAGTTCAAGAGGTTTGCTATCTGTGTATCTTCGGCTAATGTTTTAGCGCCTGATACATGAACGTATCCTGTAGGATCGTCTAAAGTAAAGTCAAATCCACCGTTTGAAAAACCGTCAAAGTTAGTCCAGTCAAGGATTACATTTTTAGTTTCTTGAGGTTTTGCAGGAGTTTCAGAACTTTTGCCGATTCCGTAAACATCGCCGATGTAAAGGTCAACGTCTACTGTTGCGCCTTGTGAACCTCCGTTCATCTGGAATACAATGTCGCCTAAATCGGTATTTTCAAAACTGCTTACATCTATTGTTATAGTTGTAGGCTCGCTTGAAAGTGTTATAGGCTCGGTTTCAATTCCGCCGTATTTAAGTCTAACATTACCTTTACCGTAGGCTTTAAACTGAATTTGTTCATAGCCGGCAGGAGTCCAGTTCCACCAGTTCAAAAGGTTTGCTATCTGTGTAGTTTCGGCTAATGTTTTAGCGCCGCTTACATGAACGTATCCTGTAGGCTCATCTAAAGTAAAGTTAAATCCACCGCCTGAAAAACCTGTAAAGTTAGTCCAGTCAAGTAATATATTGCCGTCTTGGGTTTCGCTCGATGAACTTGAACTGCTCGAAGAACTTGAACTTGATTCTGTCGCACCGGCTTTAATACCTTTAACGTCGCTGATGTAAAGGTCAACGTCTACTGTTGTTTCTTTTGCACCTGCGTCTAACTGGAACTTAACGTCGCCCGATGCAGTGCTTGCTACATCATAAGTAATAACTGTCGGTGTAGTAGAAACGGTTGTATTCGCAGTTTCAACATTGTCGCCGTAAACCATTCTTATATTATGGCTACCTGACGCTGTGTAAGCAGTAAACTGAATCTTGTCATAACCTGCAGCCGACCAGTTCCACCAGTTCAAAAGGTCTAATATCTGTGATTCTTTACTTGTTGTTTTAGTACCGGTTACATGGATATAACCTGTGGGGTCATCAGGTGTTTTATCAAATCCTGCGCCTGAATAACCGTCGTATTTTGACCAGTCAAGGATTACATCGCCATCTTGAGTTTCGCCCGATGAACCTGACTGTGTTGTCGTTGTTGTGGTTGTAGTTGTAGATGATGTAGGTGTTTCGGCAGACCCTGTAAATCCGTAAACATTACCAAATGTAATATTTGAAGCAGTTCCGCCGTCAGCACGGAATTTAATAGTAGAAGTTGTTGTAGGCGTTACTCCCATTTCCGCGAAAGTTGTAGAATACTCGTTAGTACCGCTACTTAATGTGAAACTCTTTTCAACACCGTTTACATCTAATACTACCGTTGTTTTCTCGTTTCCGCTATTTGGCGTAGCGGTAAATTTAATTCCGGTATATGCTGAAAGATCTAATTCGTATGAACCAATAAGATTTCTACCGCTCGCCTTTACTGCTGTAATGCAATCTGTTCCCGGTGTAAGAGTGGAACCATCAGCATAGTACTTATTTGTATCAGAATCCCAGTCAATAATTACATTTCCGCTTGATGTTGTCGGCTTAGCGGTGGTAGCTGTTGTGCCTGCTGTGTTAGATGTTCCTGTTTGAGGAGTGCCATTATAATTATAATTTGCCTTTAAATAATTAATTAAAATATTAGCCGATTCTAATTGACCTTGAGCGGTCGGATGACCGTTGGAACCGGAAGTATCTCTCTTTAATTTAACAACATCATTTACATAGCCATTTGTTTTTAACAACTGCATTTTGCCTAAGTATTTTTCAGTCATCATATTGTAAACCCATAAAACTTTAACATTGCTTCCGTGAATATTTCTAACAATGTTAATAAGTTTTACAGCATTTGAATAGAAAGTATCTTCATCACTTTCCTTGTTAGTACCAAGATTTATAATAACCATATCAGCTTTTTTAGTAGGTGAATAATCAATGTTATTAGCAACAGTTGACCAGGATTTATATAAATTTTGGTCTAATATTTGTTGGATGTTATAACCACTCTTACCTACAATTGAATATTCAGCATTTACGCCTTTTGCGGTAAGAAATGCCCAGGATTTTGTAACATCGTTCCCTTGAACCTCTGACAATCCGTAGCCCATTGTTATTGAGTCGCCGATAAATTCAATTTTTAAATTTGATGTTGCCGGTGCATTATTTAAAGTTCCATTAAAGCTTAATGATTTTAAATAAGTATGAGCAGCGGCAAAGTTTTTATCTCTTCTAACTAATCTTGCGGTATGAGTTCCGCTAGGAAGATTATTAAATGTCAGCGTATGTTCTTGGAATTGAGTATTGGTTGCAGTAGAATTAATATAACAATATCCGTATTCAACACCGTCTACTAACAAAGTAAAGCTTGTTTTACCGTATGTCGAACCGCCTGCCACTACTTTCACAGTTAATGAGCTTGCATTTGAAGAAGTATAAGAATATTCAATACCATCGCCTACCCAAGGTAAGCAAACGCTTGAATTTGCACTTGCCATACCCGAAGAATATTTACTTCCTACTTGAAAAGCTCTGCCGAGCAATTTAATTTTAGAATTATTATATACTGATACATTTGTTGCAGTATCGCTTGATTTAGAAGTTGAAGAACTCGATGAACTTGAAGAACTCGAAGAACTTGATCCGCCAACACCGATTGCAATATTGTCTACATATATTTTAGATTCTGTTGTAGTCGGTTTAACCAAGAATTTCGTTATCTTTGGAATATCCGAAGCTGTAATTGTTTTTGATGTTCCGTCTGTAGCATAAAGAGTTTTGCCTACTACCGAAATTGTTTGTACTGTAGAGTTAATTACTCCGTTTGTATCGTTCGCTTTACTTCCCGACCAATAATTTTTACCGTCGATAGTCAAACCGTATTGCGCCAATGCAGTACCCGTACTATCGTGAACTGCCAACGACTTAAACGAAAGTGAATTAGCATTTGTGGCAATATGCGGACTTATATTAAGCGCCGCATAACTTGTGGTAAAGTCAGAAACGCTTGCCGATGAACTTGCGTAAGTTTTAAAACTCTTGCCTGCATTAATAGCAGAGGTATCGGTTGGAGCATTATTTGCTGCGATTGTTCCAATCTTATCAAAAGTTGCTGTAACATTATCAAAATCAATAGTTACACCTGATGTTACCTTTTGTGTTGTAGTTGTAGTAGTTGAACTTGTTGATGCTGTTGATGCTGCCGGTGACTCGGTTGGAAGAGTATCGGATTCTGTAACTTTTTGTCCGCCGTATTTAGGATCAGCAAGCCAGTTAGAAGGTATTGCACTGTTTACTGTAAGTCCTTTTCCTGCCCTATGGTTATATGTAGTATAGGTTTTACCGTTTACCGTATATTTTGTGCCGGCTTTGATTGTAGCATTATGAGTTGAAACGCCGTCGTTCTTTTGATATACTCGGATATAGTCGATAGCCAAATTCTGCGGCCATTCATCGTTATAGAAACGGTATTCTGTACCGCCGCCGCCGATTGCAAGGTTAAGCAAGAAATAATGCTCATAATCGTTAAACGGATTGCCGTAGTTTTCAAGCATGAATTTATATGCGTCATAATATGGTTTGCCTTCAGCCTTTTTAAGAAGTGCTGCATTAGAAGTATCAATAGTAATTTTTACAGCGCCGTCAAATGTAATCTTGATAGAATCCTTTTCCCAAATCATACCGTAGGTATGCCAATCGGCTGCTAACTGCTTTGAATAAGAAACAGAACCGGGATCTATCGCAAAATCGGAATAACCGCGAATACCTTCAAGATAACCGTCATAGAATTCACCTGTACTCTTTATATATTTAGGACCGGTATGAAGATGCGCTTCATATCCCTTATCGGTATTAGTTTTACCCCAAGGTGATCTTGGTTCGTTGTCGGAGTTTACGCACATCATTTCCATGAAGTCGATCTCACCGTTACAAGGCCAGTTAGAACCGCCCTGTCCTACGTCCATACCGTATTTATCATAGCCGCAGGTCCAGAAAGCAGGCCATGCCGAGCAAGCATTCGGAAGCTTTGCTCTGATTTCTACCTTTCCGAATTTAAAAGCCTGTTTACCGTTAGACTCAAGCGACGCACTTCTTACGTCCTTGGTGTAGTTTGAAACCTGACCGTCAGGCATAACGTTTCCGTTACTGTCAATAACGGTACATTCGCCTTTGATAATGAGTTTACCGTTTTCGGTCCTTGCGTTGTTAATAGTGTAGGTCTGTCTTTCGCCGTTACGAACGCCCTGATCAAGAGTCCAGTTGTACGGGTTTACGCCGTTACCGTCGAATTCATCAGACCATACCAGATTGTATCCGTCTGCCGCATTTACAGAAATTGCTACGGATACAAGAACGCTGAAAACCATTGCTACTGTAAGAACATAAGCAAGCAGTTTTCTTGAAATCATTTTTGTTCTGATTTTCATAAAATTATCCTCCATCTTTAATAAATTTTTAATAATTTCCACAACAAAAATTATTAATTTCATAATACCAAAAAAATTTAAAAAAATAAACGTAAAATCTTAAACAAAAACATTGAAAATCTTAAAATTTTATGATATAGTTATAATGGTGGTGTATATATGTATATGAAAACTGAACAAGGATTTTATACTTCTGATTTAAATGTTTATTACAACAAATCCGAAGAAGATTATCAAAAAAGCAGGAAGATTTATCACTCCGAATATTTTATGAAAAGATTTAAGTATTATAAAAATACTTATATGATGTTTTATGCCATTGACGGCGAATTTAAAATTTCTTTTGACAATAAAAATTATGACATTTCGGGAAAAAAACTGATTATCGCCAAACCGAATACAAATTTTTCTTTTAAACCCCAATTAGACAAGCGTTTCAGGTTTCTTTTTATATGTATTCATCCGAATGTTTTTAAAAATGAAAACATTGAGGATAATTATTTTCGCGCTTTTGAGTTTTTTACAAAAGAAAAAACCGTAATAGATTTAAACCATAAAGATTTTAAAGGGCTTACCGTTTATTTTGACAATATTTGCGATTTGATTTTAAAACAATACGGATACTGCCATATCAAAAGCGCTTGCCTTTGCGCGATAACTCAAACAACAATAATATTTGATATGTTAAACAATTCCGACACCACAGCCAAAAATTTGGCGGTTAATATAATGAAATATATCGGTAAACACTACACCGAGAAAATCAGTTATGATGTTTTAAAAAACAAATTCTCTGTTTCTGTTCCCACTATAAATACTATTGTAAAAAACGAAACGGGTATGACTTTTTATAATTATATTACAGACCTGCGACTGCAAGACGCAAAACAGATGTTAAGAAAGTCTTGGGATATTTCCGCCCACGATATAGCGCATCTATGCGGTTTTAACAATTACAATTCATTTTATAAAGCGTATATTAAAAAATACGGAAATTCGCCTGCAAAAGAGTCAAAGACCGATACCGCTCTTAAATATTGGCCGTTTTCAAAAGGATAAAATACTATTAAAATTTATATAAAACAAAAAAGGTGGTTTTTATGGAATTTTTATACTTTTTAGAGGGATTAAGAACGCAATTTTTAGATTCGCTGATGCTGATTATTACGCATCTCGGCGAAGAATATCCTTTTATGATAATCGCTTTATTTATATTTTGGTGTGTGGATAAATACGAAGGATATTATATTCTTTTTACGGGATTTATAGGCACTCAAATAAATCAACTTTTAAAGGTTGTTTTCAGAATTGACCGACCGTGGATAAAAGACCCGAATTTCAAACCGGTCGAGGGCTCGATAAAGCAGGCTACGGGGTATTCTTTTCCTAGCGGTCATACTCAAAATGCGGTCGGAACATTCGGTGGAATCGCACGTTGGAACAAAAACGCTTGGCTTAGAGCGACTTGTATTTTAATATTTATTGCGGTTGCATTTTCGAGAATGTATTTGGGAGTGCATACGCCTTATGATGTCGGCGTTTCGCTGATTATTGCCGCAGTTTTGGTGTTCGGACTTTATCCGATTATTCAAAAATCCAAAGAAAACCATAAGATTATGCACATTTTACTTGCGGTAACGGTAATATGGTCGGTAGCACAGATTTTGTTTATGGAGTTCTTCCCTTTCCCGTCAAGCACAAATACCGAGGAACTGTTTAGCGCACTTAAAAACTCATATAAAATGCTCGGCGCAGTAGTCGCATTTATTTTTGTTTACGAATTTGACAGAAGATATATTGATTTTAAAACCGAAGCCGCTTGGTGGGCGCAAATAATAAAGGTTGCAGTCGGATTGGTTTTGGTAGTTGCTGTTAAAGAAATTTCTTATACCGTTTTCGGCTTGTTTGCAAGCGAAACGGTTTACAGAGCCTTGTCTTATTTTATGATGGTAATTTTCGCAGGCTGTATCTGGCCGTTGACTTTTAAATGGTTTGCCAAAACCAAAAAGGTGAAAAAAGCATAATTAATACACAATAATACCGAATATTTAAAAAGCGGCAGACTTCATCTAAAGAAGCCCGCCGCTTTATTTTGGTGGAGATGATCGGGATCGAACCGACTACCTCTTGAATGCCATTCAAGCGCTCTCCCAAGTGAGCTACACCCCCGAATATGTTTTAATAATATCATATCGGGAGCAATTTTTCAAGAGTATGTTTCAATAAATATTTCTGCGTGATAGCATAAAGTATCTCTGCTGAAAAATGTTGACATTATTGAAGAAATGATTTACAATAAATTTATGAAAAAGGGGACGGCACCCATTACAAAAAACAGCTTTTCATTTATGCAAAATCAAGTAGCAGGGGGAGGATACCCATTACAAAAAACATTAATGTTACAGATGAGCATGGCAATAAATATGAAGCGACCTACCCTAAAAGGGCGAAAGGTCTTGTTAAAAACGGCAGGGCACGCTTCGTAGATGAAAATACAATATGCCTTGCGTGTCCGCCGAAAATAAATTCGGAGGAAATTAAAATGTCTGAAAATAAAACTAATGAAATAACTGAAACAGCAGAGTCCGCTGACATCAAAACAAATTATACAATTGATTATTGTCTTAAACAAATCGAAGAGATAAGAAAACAGTCGGAAACTTTAAACGAAACAATAAGCAATACTTGCAATGCAATTGTTGCCGATAAAGACGAAAATGAATTAGCACAACTTAATGAAATTGTTGATTCGGTTAGAGGTATGATTTGTTATCGTGATACAACCAACCAGAAACTTATTGCTTTTTATCAAAAAATCTATGATGATTTAAAGCCGATAAGTAAAAATGCGTATCTTGATTGGATTTCTGAATGTGTTTCTGCTTGCAAACCCGGAGGTTCTTTACCGAATTTTGAAAAAATTTATAAAACCGTAAATTCTGAAAAGAGTTCAGAAGAAAAAGAAGTTTTCTTAAATCATTTAACTGCAATGGCAGAGGATCTTACACCGATGGAAAGAAAAGAAACCATCATAGAACTTGCAAAAATTTTCTCATAAGTTTTAAAAGCGACTGTTAAAAAATCCGCAAAAATCCGAGATTCACATTTATTGTGAGACTCGGATTTTTTAATCGCACTTTTTTGTCGTATCTTTTTTTGTTATAGGGAAACTTATTTGATTTTGCAGGGCTGGGATTCTACTCCTGTCCAAAATTATTTTGCTTGAATTTATCGATGTAATCCGATTTCTTTGTTTTTATTTTTTCTTTATTCATTTAAACGGTCGACCACACAGGGTCGACCCTACGAAAACAAATTTAATTTTTATACACAACTAAAAATTTTACTGTGATTTTGATTTTGCGAATAATGATACGATATACGAAATAACTATTGCGGCAGTTATTCCGCCTGCGGTGGCAGTAAGACCGCCTGTAAAAATCCCTAAAAATCCGTATTCGTAAATTGCTTTTTTTACACCTGTTGCAATTGTGTAGCCGAAGCCCGTTAACGGAACGGTTGCACCTGCGCCTGCAAAATCCACAAGATAACCATATACTCCTACTGCTTCAAAAATAACACCTGCAACAACATACATTACAAGAATTCTTGCAGGAGTAAGTTTTGTGTAATCTATCAGCAGTTGACCTATAACACATAAAACGCCGCCGATTAAGAACGCCCATAAGTAATTCATACTACCACTCCTTTTTGAATAGTTTTTAACCTTTTTCACCGTTTATTCATATTATGTATTAAAGAAATGAAATTTCAAATCTTTTTTATATATGTGCAGAGAACGTTTTTATGCGACGTTCTCTGTATTTTTTTGCGTTTTCTGTCGTTTTGTTTAAATATGATATAATTTTTTGCAAAAACCGAAATAACTTTGTAACAGAGTTTTATTGACAAAATTCCTTATAAAATATATAATTATATTAATTATTTATAGGGAGAAGTGAAACTTTATGAAAAACAGTTATGAAAGTCCGCTTTGTTCACGTTATGCGTCAAAAGAGATGCAGTACATCTTTTCGCCGGATATGAAGTTTACAACCTGGAGAAAACTCTGGATTGCACTTGCCGAAAGCGAAAAGGAACTCGGTCTTAATATTACCGATGAGCAGATTGACGAATTAAAAGCGCATATTGACGATATTGATTATGAAAAGGCAGCCGCTTATGAAAAGGAATGTCGTCACGATGTAATGTCGCACGTTAAGGCTTACGGCGACCAATGCCCGAAAGCAAAAGGTATAATACATTTAGGCGCTACCTCTTGTTATGTCGGTGATAATACCGATATTATCATTATGAAAAAAGGTTTGGAACTTATCCGTTCAAAAGTTCTTACCGCAATCAAACTTTTGTCTGATTTTGCGATGAAATATAAAGATTTGCCGACATTGGCGTTTACGCATTTTCAACCTGCACAGCCGACAACGGTTGGTAAGCGTGCTACTCTCTGGATTCAGGATTTAACCTTTGATTTAGAGGAAATAGATTTTGTAATAAGCGGTTTAAAACTGCTCGGCTCTAAAGGTACAACCGGAACGCAGGCTTCTTTCAGAGAACTTTTTGACGGCGATATTGAAAAAATCAACGCAGTTGATAAAAAAATCGCTGAAAAAATGGGATTTTCTGCGACTTATGCGGTTTCGGGACAAACCTATTCAAGAAAAGTCGACACAAGAGTGCTTAACTGCCTTTCGGGGATTGCACAGTCGGCTCATAAATTCTCAAATGATATAAGACTTCTCCAGCATTTGAAAGAGGTTGAAGAGCCGTTTGAAAAAGGACAGATTGGTTCGAGCGCAATGGCTTACAAGCGTAACCCTATGAGAAGCGAACGAATTGCTTCACTCTCCCGATATGTTATGTGCGACGCACTTAACCCTGCAATCACCGCCGCTACACAGTGGTTTGAAAGAACGCTTGACGACTCTGCTAACAAACGTATTTCGGTTGCCGAAGGATTTTTGGCGGTTGACGCTATTTTAAATCTTGTTATTAATATTTCCGACGGTCTTGTTGTTTATGAAAAGGTTATCAATCAGCGCCTTATGTCGGAACTGCCGTTTATGGCTACCGAAAACATTCTTATGGACGCCGTTAAACTCGGCGGCGACAGACAGGAACTTCACGAGGCTATCAGAGTTCATTCAATGGCTGCTGCTAAAACCGTTAAGGAAGAGGGCAAGCCTAACGACTTGTTAGAGCGTATTTCCTCCGATGAACGCTTTGGAATGAGCCTTGAACAGTTGCAGAGCGTTATGGACCCGAAAAACTTTATCGGTATGGCAAACGTTCAGGTTGAGAATTTTATTGAAACAGTTGTAAATCCTATTCTTAATAGTAATAAAATCAGCGATGAAATGCCTGAAATTAATGTTTAAAAGGAGAGTTTTATGAGTAAAGAATTAGTAATTGTTCTTGATTTCGGCGGTCAGTATAATCAACTTATTGCCCGCAGAGTTCGTGATTATAACGTTTATTGCGAAATTATGCCGTACACAACTCCGATTGAAAAAATAAAGGAAATTTCGCCGACGGGTATTATCTTTACAGGCGGTCCTAACAGCGTTTATGATGAAAAATCTCCTCACATCGGCAAAGAAATATTTGAACTCGGTATTCCTATTTTAGGTATCTGCTACGGCTGTCAGCTTATGGCTTATACATTAGGCGGTGTTGTTGCACAGGCTGATGAGGCAACTGCACGCGAATACGGCAAAACCGAAACATATTATGATGAGAGTTGTGTGTTGTTCAAAGGTTTGCCGAAAAACGGCATTTCCTGGATGAGTCACGGCGACTATATTTCAGAAGTACCCGAGGGCTTTAAGGTTACTGCGCATACTGCGGTTTGTCCGACAGGCGCAATGGCAAATCCCGATAAAAAACTTTACGGTGTGCAGTTCCACCCTGAAGTAAATCACACAGAAAACGGTAAGGAAATGCTTTATAAATTCCTCTATGATGTCTGCGGTTGCAAGGGCGAATGGAAAATGGAAGATTACATTGAAAATACCGTTAAAGAAATTCGTGAGCAAGTAGGCTCCGACGGTGTTGTTTTAGGACTTTCGGGCGGTGTTGACAGTTCAGTTGCGGCGGCGCTTATCAGCCGAGCAGTCGGCAAGCAGTTGACCTGTGTTTTTGTTGACCAAGGTCTTATGCGTAAAGACGAGGGCGATTTTGTTGAGCAGACTTTTACAAAACTTTTTGATATGAATTTTGTAAGAGTAAATTGCAAAGATACATTTTATGAAAAATTAAAGGGTTACACCGACCCCGAAGATAAACGCCATATAATCGGAACTGAATTTTACAAAGTGTTCAGCGAAGAGATTAAGTCAAATTACGGCGACGGATATTTTGCACAGGGTACAATTTACCCTGACAGAATCGAAAGCGGAAAAGGCGACGCCGCAAAGATAAAAACTCACCATAACCAAGTTAAAATCACCGACGAGGTTGATTTTAAAGGCGTTATAGAACCGCTTAAAGATTTGTTTAAGGACGAAGTCCGTAAAGTCGGTGAAATGTTAGGCTTGCCGCATGAATTGGTATGGCGTCAGCCGTTCCCCGGTCCCGGACTCGGCGTGCGAATTATCGGTGAAATTACCGAAGAAAAAGTTAAACTTTTGCAAGAAGCGGACGCCATTCTTCGTGATGAAATGAGTAAATGCGGCTATGAAAAAGAACTTTCGCAGTTCTTTGCAGTGCTTCCGGGCGTAAAAACCGTAGGCGTAATGGGCGATGCGAGAACTTATGCGGAACTTGTTGCAATTCGTGCGGTTACAACCGATGACTTTATGACTGCGGATTGGGCAAAAATCCCGTATGAAATATTGGGTAAGGTATCAAACCGTATTATAAATGAGGTGCAAAACATCAACCGAGTAGTTTATGACATCACCTCCAAACCCCCCGGAACAGTCGAGTGGGAATGATTTCATACCCAAGAAAAAGCCCATAAAATAAGGCTTTTCGCCGTGTTTGCGCCCTTTGTGGCAACAAAATGGCAACATTATTTGAATTATCATAAGAATAAGCAAAGAGCTATCAGATTTTTTGAAAGTCTGATAGCTCTTTTTTGTTATCTCGGTTAATTCTGAAAACTTCTTATCTGTTAAAAACATAATAGTTAGGTTTTGCTCCACCATAAACATAATTGCCCATTTTCCACTCAACAAAGAGATATTCAATATTATCAATTGATTTGAAAGTGTATTGAGAGGCTGTCGATTTTTTGCAATCAAGAACAAAACCTTTTGTCCATTTATCTTCCCAAGTTTCATCACTGTAAATTCTAACAACTCTGCCGTTTGGATAAAAGTTAATTTCTTTTAACCATAATTCATCGTTTGAGTTATTTGTGTCAAAGTCATCTATATTATTGATGAAACATATAGATTTCCAGCGTCCCAAAACTCTGTCATCTGCAATAAAAGGTAAGTTTATATTATCTCTTTGTCCAATCTCGTTGATATGAAAATGTTTATCAGAAGTTTTTTTGAGAACATATATCTGTTGTTTATCGGAAGACTCTACAAATAAAAAATCATTATTATCTTCTTCATGGATTGTATATTTATAACACAATATAGGCTCGTTTCCACCATAATGTACTAGTAAGAATCCTTTTGTCCAGCCTTCAAAAATCCAATATTTTTGCCCATTTTCTAAAAAATAAATTTCTTTGAAAGCATCATCAATTAAAGGAGTTGGCATTTTAGGATTAAATTCTTCTTTAGAATTTATTATTGAAAAATGTTCCCATTTGCCAATAACTTTTTCATCATTGATAAACTCCATACCATTTTCAAGAATATTTGCATTCATACTTATACCCTTCTTTTTAATTATTTAAAAATCAAATTTACTTAATTAGTTTACAAACTATGCTTGTAATTGAGCGATAATTTTCCTTGTTTATGCGTGTTTCGTACAAGGATAGTTATAACGCCAATGGTCGTATTCCTCTTTTGAGATTTCACCGTTTTTTAGCTTTTCAGCTTGTTCTTTCCAAGCAGAGAACATTTCAAACATAGTAATGTAATTTGAACCCATACCCTTGTCCAAATGCAGACAAACCTCTCCGTCTAATTCAGTAATTTTAAGACCGTATAAATCTTCAAGGGCAAATAAAGTGTGCATTAATCCGAGATAGCTGTCAATGTCAGGTACGTCATAACCAGCAGTGAAACGCCTAATACTCCTGCAAGGCTTTCGGGGATAGTTTTTCTTATTTATATAATTTTAAAAACCAAAAGTATCGTCGTTAAACACCCAATCTCTGACTATTACCTCGGTATATTCCGTAGGAGTATTTCTTACAATAACTTTGTCAATACCTGCGTTTATAATAAGTCTGCGGCACATAGCGCAACTTGTGGCGTTTTCAACCAGATTGCCTGTTTTAAATTCAACGCCTACCAAATAAAGCGTACCGCCGAGCATTGCCTCTCTCGAAGCGGAAATAATACAGTTCGCCTCTGCATGAACGGAACGGCAAAGTTCATATCTCTCGCCTGACGGAATATTGTTAGCCTCGCGGTTGCAGAAATTAATATCAATGCAATTCTTTCTTCCTCTCGGAGCGCCGGTATATCCTGTTGAAACAATTCTGTCGTTTTTTACAATGATAGCGCCGTAATTACGTCTAAGGCAAGTTCCCCTTTCGCTGACTGTCTGCGCAATATCAAGATAATAATTGTTTTTATCTGTTCTCGAAGCCATTCTTTTTTCCTCCGAAATTTTTATTTTTATTTATTTTACAATATATTTTGTTATTTTTCAATATTTCGCTTTATTTTTTTTTAAAATTATGATAGAATTTTAGTAATAAATATAATGGAGTTTTTTATGGATAATTTGACTAACATAAAATTTATAAAAGAATTGCTCGGCAGTTTCGGCTTTACCTTTTCAAAAGGATTGGGGCAAAACTTTCTTATCAACCCTAATGTTTGTCCTCGAATGGCAGAGAAATCAGGTTGCAGAGATATCGGCGTTATTGAAATCGGTCCGGGATTGGGTGTGCTTACAACCGAACTTTGCAAGATAGCGAAAAAAGTTGTCGCTATTGAATTGGACGACCGTCTAAAACCTGTTTTAGACGTAACGCTTAAAGAATTTCAAAATGTAAAAGTAATATTCGGCGACGCTTTAAAACTTGATTTACAAAAATTAATTCAAGATGAATTTAAAGATATGAAAGTTGTAATTTGTGCAAATCTGCCATATTACATCACCTCCCCGATTATTATGGAACTGCTTGAAAGCGAACTGCCGATTGAGGCTATAACCGTTATGGTGCAAAAAGAGGCGGCAGAAAGGCTTTGTGCAAAATTAGGCACAAGAAGTTGCGGCGCTGTGACTGCGGCGGTAAGTTTTTATGCAAAAGCAGAAAAACTTTTCGACGTATCCCGCGGGTCTTTTATGCCCTCGCCTAACGTTGATTCATCGGTTATTCGACTTGATTTAAGTAAAAAAGAGCCTGTAAGTGTTAATAATAAAAAGGCAATGTTTAAAGTTATCAGAGCAGGCTTTAATCAGCGCAGAAAAACGCTTACCAATTCGCTTTCATCAGGACTTGCCATTGATAAAAGCACAATCCAACAAGCACTTGAAAATTGCGGTTTAAAGCCTACGGCAAGAGCAGAGGAACTAACCCTTGCACAATTTGCCGCTTTAAGCGATTATCTTTTTAAGGAGTAACGAAATAATGGCTGAATATATGGATTATAACGACTACGATTACGATTTTAAGTCAAAAAAACAAAAGCGAAATGCAAATATTCGTTTGGTTTTAGCGATTTTGTTTATTGTCGTAATGGTGGCTTGGATGTTTATAAATTATCCTGAAAATGTAAGGACTAATTTCGGCCCTGTTTACTCGTCTGCACATAAAATCGGTGAAAAAGTCGACAATAAGGCAGAAAACGAGTTTGTTTTGTTCAAAAACTCAACAAAAAATGATGAAAAAATCAAAATTGACGATGATTTTAAAGCAAAATATCCAAATATTTATTCATTGGCAAAAATGCCGAAACTTGAAATTTCAAAAGAAAAAGTTAAGACTTTTGATGAAAATGGGTACTTTGTAATCGCCTTTACCTACGAGGTTGAAAGGCAAAAAGATTCAAACGGAAACTATTATGACGAGGGTAAAGCGTATATTATCGGCACAACCGGCGTTGATTTTTATATTTTTAAATACAGTACAGACAAAGAATTTTCTATAGAAAAACCCGAACGCTTTTCTATTAGACTTTATGAAAATCAAAATGAACTTTTTCCGTATATCGAAAAAGTTTATGTAAAAAGCGAAAGTTTCAGGCTTAATTTTTACTCGCTTTCTTTAACCGTAAAGTCTGAAAAAGAGATAGGCGAAATTAACACTTCCGTAAATCTCGAAAGTGCTATTAATAAGTCGGAAGCGGAAAAGAATTTCTTTACAACACAGCAGTTTATTCATTCAAGCGATAATCAAGATTTAATCGGCACTGCGGAAATTACCGAGGGCGGAATGCGTGACGATACTTTTATTAAAAACCGTTTTTCACTTAAAACGCCGATGAAAGAAATTGAAATAGGATTAAACTTTGACGATGCGATTTATAATAAGTTTTTAAAATACAGCGTATCTGAAATCGAAAACGCAACTTATACTATTAAAGTAAATTAAGGAGCAAGTTATGCCTCATTTTTTTGAAAAGGTTACGGGCGATACCGTTGAAATAACCGGCGAAAACGCCAATCATATAGTCGGCGCTTTGCGAATGAAAATCGGTGAGAAAATAACGCTTTGCGACGACGGCAGAAATTACGAATGTGAGATAACGGAAATCGGCAAAGGTTTTGCAAAGGCAAAGGTAATTGACTGCAATATGAACTTCAGCGAGCCTGATGTTAATATAACGCTTTACCAATGCGTACCGAAAGGCGACAAATTAGAGTTTGTTATTCAAAAGGCGGTTGAACTCGGTATTAATGAAATCGTCCCTGTTCTTTCAAGCCGTTGTGTTTCACGTCCCGACTCTAAAAAGGCGGAAAAGAAAAATGCGCGGTACAACAAAATCGCCTTATCCGCCTGCGAACAATCGGGCAGAGGCAAAATTGTAAACGTAAGAGAACAAATCGAATTTAAAAAAGCGGTAGGCGAAATTAAAAATTACGATTTAGCCGTTCTTTTTTACGAAGGCGGCGGCAAGCCTTTAAAAGCGATTATTGATAAAGAAAAGCATAAAAACATCTGCATTTTCATAGGTCCGGAAGGCGGATTTTCAGATGATGAAGTAACAGCCTTCAAGCAAAACGGCGCTGAAACCGCAACGCTCGGCAAACGAATTTTGCGAACCGAAACCGCACCGCTTGCCGCAATAGTTTCAATAATGCTGCTTACCGATAATATGGAATAACCTAAAAACAGGATTGCTTTGGCAATCCTGTTTTTAAGGTTTATTTGATTTTAATATTTAATTTCGGTTTCTTTTGCAACTTTTATTACTTCATTTACATAAACTTCGCTATTCCATGTAAGTGAAGAACGTTCTAAAATTTTAACATCTCCGCCGTCGTCCCAAAGGAATATCGGAATATCATATTCTTTAGCGCAACCGACCACATTATCGGCATAATCTTTCTTTTTATCGTCAGAATACTCCGCCATCATACCTGATTCGCCCAAAATTGCGCCGATTTCATTTTCATCGGCAAAGGTACGCATTGTTCTGAATACCCAACGGTTAGCCTCTTTATCCGAAGTATCAGGCTGATACCAATGAACGTCCATAATTATATGCTTATCGCCGTTCGGAATTGTGAGTTTATTTATCTGGTTATCATACCACTGCGCGCCGTAAGTCGGCAACATAAGATAACGCTTGTCATTATGACCGCCGCTTGAACGTACCGTATCAACAAAAATCTGATAAAGTTCACCCATTCTGTCAAAAGCGACCTGATTATGTCCCCACCAGCATTTATCGGTATCGGAATCGCCGCAACCGTCAAACGCAGTAGTGGCAGTCATTTCATTACCGCCCTCAAGTATAAGTTTTTCGCCGTAATCTTTAAAAGCATCGGCAATCTGCTCCCAAAGTTGCTTATATTTATCCTTAATTTGCTCCCATTCTTCATCAGTCGCCGAAATATTAAGCCATGTTCCGTCGTCGTGGTGCATATTTACTATAGTGTAAACATCGGCGGTAATGCAGTAATCGGCAACCTCTTTTACACGATCAAGCCATTCTTGTTTAATCGTATATTTGCCGTCTTTTTCTTCAACCTGCAATCCCCAGGTTACAGGAACACGAATTGCGTTAAATCCCGTATCAACTACTTTGTTAATCATTTCACTTGTAGTTAGCGGATTGTTCCAACCTGTTTCCTGTTCTTGCGGAGTAGGTTCATCGGGAATATCGCCCCAAGACTGACAAGCGTCTAAAGTATTGCCCAAATTCCAACCGGCAACCATATCCGAACAGATTTCTTTCGCGCTTTTAGTAAATTCATCGTCAGAAACGCTGACGGGACTTGCCCCTTTACCGCAGGAAGTCAATGATATAACAAAGACAACCGATAATAATAAACAAACAATTTTTTTCATAATTTTTTACTCCTTTTTTATAAACTAACTATACATTATAACTTATAAAAAGTCAAGAATAAGCTAAATCAAATTTTTTCAAAAAACATCTTGACAAAAGACTGCTGTTATATTATAATCTTTAATGTTATGAATATTTGGTGGGTATAGCGTAGTTGGTTAACGCGTCAGTTTGTGGCACTGAAGACCGTCGGTTCGAATCCGTCTACCCACCCCAAAAATCCCTGTTCAAAAGAGCAGGGATTTTATTTTATTAATTTTATGTTTTTATTAAGACAGAAGGCATATATACCATCATCCACAAAAACAGCATACTGCTTTTATTCTAACGGTTCAAAATCCGATGCAGGGTGCTTGCACAATGGGCAAATAAAATCTTCGGGTAATTCTTCTCCCTCATAAACATATCCGCAGATTTTACAAACCCAGCCTTTTTTCTTTTGAGGTTGCGGTTTCGGCTTAATATTATCAAAATAATACTGATAAGTAACCGACGCCGTATCGGCAAGAACTTTAGCCTCGCTAACCTCTGCGAAAAATACATAATGAGTTTCAAATTCGACTGTTTCAACAACCTTTGCCGACATAAACGCATTAGCATATTTATTAAGATAGAAAATGCCGTTTTCACTGCGTGAAATATCGGTAAATCCGTCTAATTTGTCGGTATCTCTGCCGCTTTTGAAACCAAAACGCTCAAAAACCGAAAAAGGAACGGTAGTATCAAGCACGGATACATTAAACTCGCCTGTATTTTTAATCATTTCGGCAGTATAATTTGATTTGTTTACCGCAATTTGTATTCTATATGGCTTTTCGGTAACCTGCATTGCGGTATTTATAATACAACCGTTGTCTTTCTCGCCATCCTTTGCAGATAAAACAAAAAGGCCGTAACTTAATTTAAAAAACGCATTATTCTCTATTGACATAAAAATATACTCCTTTTTATATACTTTTTATTTAATTATACCAAATATACGATAAATGTCAAATAAAAACTCGTAAATCCCTTTTAAAAATACTTTGCCGAAGATTATTTAATCGGTCTTTTTTCATCGGTAAGACCAATAAAATAATCAATTTAACCGAAAAAAACAGACACCAACCAACAAAGGTTGATGTCTGTCTGATTTTTAAATAAACTTAAATTACTTAAGTTCAACAGTTGCGCCTGCTTCTTCAAGTTTTGCTTTAAGAGCTTCAGCGTCATCTTTAGAAACGCCTTCTTTAACTGCTTTAGGAGCGCCGTCAACAAGTGCTTTTGCCTCAGCAAGACCAAGACCTGTTGCTTCTCTAACTGCTTTGATAACAGCGATTTTCTGAGCGCCTGCTGCTGTAAGAACAACATCAAACTCTGTTTTTTCTTCTGCAGCGCCTGCAGCGTCGCCTGCAGCACCTGCTACTACTACAGGAGCAGCAGCTGATACGCCGAATTCTTCTTCAAGAGCCTCTACGAGCTCAGCAAGCTCTAAAACTGAAAGAGCTTTAACATCATCAATAAACTTTGTAATTTTTTCTGAAGCCATTTTAATTTTCCTCCAAAATGTAATTTTTTAATTTAGATTTTTGCACTTTATAAAGTGCGTTCGCTTAAAACGAAAATTTAAGCGCTTTGCTCTTCCTCTGCCTTGTCTTTAATAGCATTAAGAGCATAAACGAGGTTGCAGATAGGAGCTTTCAAGCTGCCGAGAGCTTTTGCAACAAGACCTTCTTTTGAAGGAAGTTTAGCAAGGCTCTTAACCTTTTCAACTGCAACTACCTCACCGTCGATGAAACCTGATTTGATTTCAAAATAACCGTCAGCCTTTTCAGCGAACTCGTTGAGGATTTTTGCGCCTGAAATGTAATCTTCAGCGCTCAAAGCGATAGCGGTTGTACCCTCGAGTACGGTTTTCAAATCGCTAAGACCTGCTTCATCAGCTGCGAAACCGAGCAATGAATTCTTAACAACGAAGTATTCAACGCCTGCTTCACGAAGTGATTTACGAAGCACTGTATCATCAGCAACAGAAATACCCTTGTAGTCAACTACAACGCCTGCACATGAACTTTTGAGTTTCTCGGTAAGTTCAGCAACGACCTGTTTCTTCTGTTCTAAAACAGCTGCACTTGGCAAAATAATTCACCTCCGAATGATTTTCACTGTGCGTTTTAAATAAAGAAAGCCTTTCCAAAAAAACTTCGGAAAGGCATAAATACACAAAATATACATTAGTGTACCTTTCCTCGGCAGGTTGATTTACGTTATGAGATTGCTCTCACCTGCTGTCTTTAGAACGGACAGTGTTAATATGATAACACAACACTTATATTTTGTCAAGCATTTTTATAAATTTTTATAGACTTTTAATTTAACGATTATTCTATTATACAATCATAATCGCAAAGGAAACAGTCAAGTTGTAAAAGCCATGCAAAAAGTTGAGGTTTTGCCATAAGTTGACCGAACCATGTTATATTTTCTTTTTTCTTTAATGAATTATAAACCGAAAAATCAAGTACGCTTGCCAATCTGTCGTCGCCGTTTTTTAATCTTTTTTCAAGCATTTCTGTAACTAATTGCTCATATTTGGGATTATGAGTTTTAGGATAAGGCGACTTTTTACGCCAAAGTATTTTATCCGGCAAAAACTCCGACATAGCATTTCTAAGTAACGCCTTTTCAACATTATTCTCAAATTTTATCTCCCACGGCACATTATAAACAAACTGCGCCAAACGGTGGTCGGCAAAAGGCACTCTGACTTCAAGAGAAGAAGCCATACTCATTCGGTCTTTTCTCTCAAGCAAATTTGTCATAAAATATTTCACAGACAGCATTGTGGCAACCCTTGCGGTTTTTGTAGCGGTAGAATCGCTTTCAAGCGTTTTAACCGACTGAATATCATTTCTGTAAACTCCCGACAAATACCTATAACCCTCGTCTGCTTTCACTTTTTTCTTATCAAAAAGATTTATTCTTGCAAACGGGTCATGTATAAACGGGAAAAAGTCCGAATACAGCATTTCCTCACGGTAAAACCAAGGATAACCGCCGAAAATCTCATCCGAACACTCGCCCGACATTGCAACGGTATGATTTTTCTTTACCTGCTCGCAGTAATACAACAATGATGAATCAATATCCGCCTGCCCCGGAAAATCTCTGTAATACACCGCTTTTTCCAGATAATCGGCTACGGTTTTTGTCGGTGCGGTAAGAACAGTATGGTCTGTGCCTAACTTTTCGGCTAAAAAACAAGCAAAATCGTCATCGCCCTGCGGTTGAAAAAGCGACTGCTTAAAATTCTTTTTATTGTCCTCGTACTCAAACGAATAAGTGGATAAAATTCTTCCCTTTTTTACATACTCAACAGCGGCAATGGCTGAAAGCGTTGACGAATCAAGTCCACCCGAAAGAAATGTGCAAAGCGGAACGTCCGATATAATTTGTCTTTTTACGGTGTCGTAAAGCAGACGTTTTACTTCTTCTGCCGCCTCATTCGGAGTTATGTCAAGCCGTTCGGGTTTAAGTTCAAAATACTTATAAAGAGATAGACCTTTTTTTGAAAATGTGCCGCAGTACCCCGGTTTAATTTCAAAAATATTTTTAAAAACAGTACAACCCTCAAGCGTTATCGGCGCTAAAAACAACAGTTGCCATATTCCCTTGTCATCTATAATCGGCTTAATTTCGGGTAAAGCAAGCAATGCTTTCATTTCGGAAGCAAAGGCAAAGGTGCTGCCGAAAAGCGAATAGAAAAAAGGTTTGATACCGAAACGGTCGCGCGCCAAAAAAATATGTTCATTGTTCTCATCGTAAATTGCAAAAGCAAAAATGCCGTTTAGCATTTCAACGCATTTTTCGCCGTAAATCATATATGAATAAAGCACAACCTCGGTATCGCAATTAGTTCTAAAATTCACTCCCTGAGCGTTTAATTTATCTCTTAATTCATCACAATTGTAAATCTCGCCGTTATAAACAATCGTATAGGTTTTACCGTCTTTTTTTGCACTCATCGGCTGTTTGCCGTTTTCAATATCCATTACCGCAAGACGATTGTGCTGAAAAGCGCCGTATTTAAACTCAAAACTGCCGTCGGCGTCCATTCCCCTGTGTTTCATTTTCTTACCCATTATTTCGGCTTTTTTAAGTTTTTCTTCTATTTGCTCATAAAAATCAATCAATCCGCAAATTGAACACATAATTATCACCTTACATTCGTTTTTTATTATTATATGAAAATTCCGTTCAAAAAGCCAAAAAATCAATTCGATTGACTTTTTTATATAAGCATGATAAAATGAATTTGTCATAAGACAACATAAAATTTACATTCGGAGGTATTTATGAAAAAAATCAAAAGAATAACATCTGTCTTTTTAGCGGTTATTATGTGCATGGCTCTTGCAAGTTGTAATTATGCGCAGACTGTTAAAATCACATCGGACGGCAAAGCAACGCTAACCGCAAAAATTACAATAAGCGAAAAAGAAATCAAAACGCTCCAAAGCGCCGATTTATCAGAAGCCGACGCAGATTCATTATTGCTTGACAAAAGTTCATTTGATGAGTTTATTAAGGAATCGGATAAAAACGGGCTTACTAAAACAATCGACGGGGTAAAATACTACTCAAATACAACAACTCAAAAGTTTTCCGATCTTGATGAACTTAACGCTTCTTTAAACTGTGCCGGAAAAATTACTAAAACAGATATTTGGTTTTACACAAACGGCGCTCTCGGTGAATCTGAAGACATTAGAAAAATGTATAAAGACGCAGGTATTGAAATCACTGCTGAAATGATTTATACACTGCCTTATAAAATAACCGAAACAAACCTTGAAAAAGTTGACGATTACACAGTAAAATATGATGAATTTGCTAAAATCGCCTATGTTATCACAGAGAAATCTACTGCGGCTTGGACCAAAGCCGCAAACAAAGAATCGGCTGTAAAAGATTTGGCTAAACAGTTCTACAAGCCGAAAAAGGTCAGCGGTGTAAAGGTTGAATATAAAACAACCTCCTCGGTAAAGATAAGTTGGAATCCTCTTGAAAGTATGTTTATAACCGGCTATAAGATTGAAAAGAAAGTAGGCAAAAACGGCAAGTGGATTGAGATTAAAACAATGAAATCCGACAATTTGAAGAATTATGATTCAAATTTGAGATTGTTTTATACCGATAAAAATTTCTCTTCAAACAAAGAATATTCTTATCGGGTAAGAGGATATTATAAAGACAGCAGTTTTACAGTTTTCGGCGCATACTCAACGACAAAAACAATTAAAACCGCCGATTTTAAATCAAAGGTTGTTTTATCCGCAAAAGCCGGCAAGGGTACCGTAACTTTAAAAATTAAAAAATCAACAAAGAATTTAACAGGGTATCAAATTAAATATTCAACAAATAAAAACTTCTCAAAAGCAAAGACTGTTACCACCAAAAAATTCCCTGTTACTGTTAAAAAATTAAAATCAGGTCAAAAATATTACTTTAAAATAAGAAAGTACCGCAAAGGTGAAAGCAAGAATATTTACAGTGATTTCAGTAAAACGGTTTCTATAACGGTAAAATAAGATTTAATTTAAAAGAATCGTCTTGTTTAAAAGGCGATTCTTTGCTATATTATTAAAGGTCAACAACAAATAATGTCTAAACACAAAAATCCCCGAAGCAATTATACTTCGGGGATTTTTAATTTTACTCAAAACTTATTTAACAAGTTCGATTATTGCCATTTCAGCGGCGTCTCCTCTACGAGGACCAATCTTTGTAATTCTGGTGTAACCACCGTTTTTATCACTGTAAGACGGTGCGATTTCGTTGAAGAGTTTTGTAACAACGTCTTCTTTTGTTACAAAAGCCATAACTTTACGACGTGAATTCAAGTCGTTAGTTTTAGCAATAGTAATATATTTTTCAGCCATATTGCGAACTTCTTTCGCACGAGTTACGGTTGTTTCGATTTTGCCGTTTTCATAAAGAAAAGTAACCATAGCTCTAAGCATTGCTTTACGCTGATCGCTTGTTCTGCCGAGTTTTCTTGTACCTGGCATTTAACTCACTCCTTTTCAGTTGTGTGGTCGTTAAGAATTTTTATTCTTCCTCTTTGCGAAGTCCAAAGCCCAAAGATTCAAGCTTATGAATAACTTCTTCAAGTGATTTTCTACCGAGATTTCTAACCTTCATCATGTCCTCTTCCGATTTCATAATAAGGTCTTCTACTGTGTTGATTCCTGCTCTCTTTAAGCAGTTAAAGCTACGAACTGAAAGGTCAAGCTCCTCAATGGTCATCTCAAGTACCTTTTCTTTAGCGTTATCGTCTTTTTCAACCATAATGTCGCTCTGAGTTGCCTCAGCGGAAAGGTCAACGAACAAGTTAAGATGTTCAGTGAGCACCTTGGCAGCCAACGCAATAGCCTCCTGTGCGGAGATAGTGCCGTTAGTCCATACATCAATAGTAAGTTTATCAAAATCAGTTACCTGACCAACACGTGTGTCGGAAACATTGAAATTCACTTTGGTAACAGGTGTATAAATCGAGTCTACCGGAATAACTCCGATAACCGGTTGCGCCTGTTTATTTTTTTCAGCCGGAACGTATCCGCGGCCTTTATCAATGGTAAGCTCCATAAAGAGCTTGCCACCTTCTGAAATTGTTGCAATATGCAAATCAGGATTAAGAATCTCTACTTCGGAATCGCTCTTAACGTCACCTGCGGTAACCTCACAAGGACCTTCGGCTTCAATGTAGCAAACCTTTGGAGCTTCCCCATGGATTTTAGCATTAAGACCTTTGATATTAAGAACGATTTCAGTAACATCCTCTTTAACATCCGGAATTATTGAAAACTCATGCACAACGCCATCTATTTTAATCGAAGTAACCGCAACACCCGGTAAAGATGAAAGCAGTACGCGACGAAGGCTGTTGCCAAGTGTTATACCAAATCCTCTTTCAAGCGGCTCAATGGAAAATCTGCCGTAAGAACCGTCTTCAGCTAATTCTTCAGCTTCTATTCTTGGCTTCTCGATTTCAATCATTCAAAATCCTCCTTCTTAACAGCAAATGCTGCCGGTTTGTAGGCAGTAATAACTGCCGATATATTGAAAAGATGTATCCGGAAATAAGAATTATTTTGAATACAACTCGACGATAAGTGACTCCTCAACAGGTGTGTCAATATCTTCTCTTGAAGGAAGGTTTACAACCTTACCTGAATTTGTATTTGCATCACGCTCTAACCAAGCCGGTACCGGACGTGCGCTGTTAGTTTCAAGAACAGACTTGATTTTTTCGCTGTCTAAACTCTTTGATTTAACTGCAACTACATCGCCTGCTTTTAAAAGATATGAAGGAATATTTACCTTCTTACCGTTTACTGTAAAGTGGTTATGAGTTACCAACTGGCGAGCTTCTTTTCTGCTGTTTGCAAATCCGAGTCTGTAAACAACATTGTCAAGACGGCTTTCAAGAATCTGAAGAAGAACTTCACCGGTAATACCCTGTCTTCTTTCTGCTTCTACAAAGTATTTGTGGAACTGGTTCTCCAATACGCCGTAATAACGTTTTGCTTTCTGTTTCATACGGAACTGAGTTGCATACTCTGAATTCTTTTTACGTCCTTGACCATGCTGACCCGGAGCATAATTTCTCTGAGAAATAGAACATTTATCTGAATAGCATCTTTCACCTTTGAGAAATAACTTTTCGCCTTCTCTACGGCAAAGTCTGCATACAGGACCTGTATATCTTGCCATACTTTAGCACCTCCTAATTTAATTATACTCGTCTTCTTTTCGGTGGGCGGCAACCGTTATGAGGAATAGGAGTTACGTCTTTAATAAGACTTACTTCCAAACCTGCTGTCTGCAATGCTCTGATTGCAGCTTCACGACCTGCGCCCGGACCTTTAACAAATACTTCAACTGTCTTTAAACCATGTTCCATAGCAGCTTTTGCAGCTGTTTCAGCAGCAGACTGAGCGGCAAACGGAGTTGATTTTTTAGAACCTCTGAAGCCTAATTCACCTGCTGAAGCCCAAGAAAGTGTATTTCCCTGAGTATCTGAAATGGTGACAATAGTATTGTTGAAGGTTGACTGAATATGTGCACTGCCACGCTCGATATTTTTCTTCTCGCGGCGGCGACGGGATGCTGTCTTTGTACCCTTTGTTGCCATACTTTAAACCCTCTCTTACTTCTTCTTGTTAGCAATAGTCTTCTTAGGACCTTTGCGTGTTCTTGCATTTGTTTTTGAACGCTGACCTCTTACAGGAAGTCCCTTGCGGTGACGAGTTCCTCTGTAGCTGCCGATTTCGATAAGTCTTTTGATATCAAAAGCAATATCTCTTCTGAGGTCACCCTCAACATTGCAATTGTGCTCAATGTACTCACGAAGTTTAGCTACATCGTCCTCTGAAAGATCCTTACATCTTGTGTCAGGATCTACGCCTGTTTCAGCCAAAATCTTTTTTGATGTTGTAAGACCGATACCAAAAATATAGGTAAGTCCAATTTCTACTCGCTTGTTATTAGGCAAGTCAACACCGGAAATTCGTGCCATATTATTACACCTCCGAAAACATTATCGCCTTAACCCTGGCGCTGTTTGTGTTTAGGGTTTTCACAGATAACCATGACTTTACCCTTGCGTTTAATGACTTTGCATTTTTCGCATATTTTCTTAACAGAAGGTCTGACCTTCATTCTAATCATTCCTTTCGCTTAAACAAAAGACCGATTTTTTGTTATAAAATTTCGGATTTAGGTTGTTATCCTACTTTGAACGCCATGTAATGCGTCCTTTTGTTAAATCATAAGGTGACATTTCAACTGTTACCTTATCGCCCGGAAGAATACGAATATAATTCATTCTTAATTTTCCGGAAATGTGGGCTGAAATAATGTGACCGTTTTGAAGCTCTACTTTAAATGTTGCATTAGGCAATGCTTCAACAACAGTACCCTGTAATTCAATGTTATCCGCTTTGGCCATAACTTTAACCTCCCCTTGTTAATTTTCTTTGCAATAATCCGCGTCCGTTAAAATCAACGGGCCGTTTTTTGTAATTGCAATGCTGTGTTCAAAATGTGCTGATAATTTGCCGTCCTGCGTTACCACAGTCCAACCGTTGCTCAGCGTTCTGACGCCGGGTTTGCCTAAATTAATCATAGGCTCTATAGCTAATGTCATGCCCGGTACTAATCGTACACCGTGACCTGATTTTCCGAAATTCGGAACTTCAGGGTCTTCGTGCAGTCTTGCGCCTACTCCATGTCCCACAAAATCTCTTACCACCGAGTAACCGCGCGACTCAACATACTCTTGAATTGCAGAAGATATATCGCCGAGTCTGCCGCCGGGAAGCGCATTTTTTATGCCTTCGTAAAGGCTTTCTTTAGTCACTTCCATCAGCCGCTTTGCCTCATCGGAAACTTCACCGCAGGCAAAAGTAGCAGCATTATCGCCGTTATACCCCTCATAAACCGCTCCTAAATCAACGCTTACAATATCGCCCGATTTAAGAATAGTTTTTTTATCAGGTATGCCGTGGATAACTTGATTATTTATGGAAATGCATGCACTTGCAGGAAAACCGTTGTAGTTAAGGAAGCCCGGCTTGGCGTTCTGACTTATTATATAGTCATAGGCTATTTTATCCAACTCGTAAGTTGAAACGCCGGGTTTCACATGTTCTCCTACAATTCGCAGTGCCATAGCCGAAATTCTTCCGGCTTCCCTCATGAGTTCAATCTCGCGAGTTGTTTTCAGCACTACCATGCTTAATCCTCCAAAGTTTTAAAGGTCAATGCAGTTGTATCTGCAACTTCTTCCTGACCTTCAACTTCTTTTAAGATACCTTTAGCAGCATAGTAATCTTTAAGCGGCTCGGTTTGTTCATGATAAACTGAAAGTCTGTCAAGAACAACCTCCGGCTTATCATCCTTACGAATGACAAGTTCTGCTCCGCAAGCGTTACATATACCGTCTTTAGCAGGTTTCTTATATTCTGTATGGTAAGAAGCACCGCAATCAGGGCAAACTCGACGGCCTGACATTCTTTGTACGATTTTTTCATCGGCAACTTCAATGTCGATAACCTTGTCGATTTTGATACCCATTGTATCAAGTGCTTCAGCCTGAGGAATTGTTCTCGGGAAACCGTCAAGGATAAATCCGTTTTTGCAGTCGTCTTCTGCCAAACGGTCCTTAATGATGCCGATAACAACCTCGTCGGGAACCAATTTACCTGATTCGATGAAGGACTTTGCTTTAAGTCCCATCTCGGTTTCATTTTTCAAAGCCTCACGAATGATATTACCTGTTGAAATTGTAGGAATACCTAACTTTTCGCTTACTTTTTCAGCCTGAGTGCCTTTTCCGGCACCCGGAGCTCCGAGAAAAATTAAATTCATAACTTATTCACCTTTCTATATCAAGCAATATCAAAGCTTAATCAAGGAATCCCTTATAATGACGCATCATCATTTGAGATTCAAGTGACTGAACGGTGTCAATAGCAACACCTACAACGATAAGCATTGAAGTACCACCGAGTGAAACATCAATATTTACAAACTGACCGATAAGAATCGGGAGAATAGCGATAACTCCAAGGAAGATAGCACCGATAAGGGTGATACGTGACAAGATGTTCTTGATAAAAGTCTGGGTTGGTTTACCCGGACGGATACCCGGAATTGCACCGTTGTTCTTTCTTAAATTATTCGCCATCTCAACAGGATTGTACTGAATTGATGTATAGAAATAAGCAAAAGCTATAATTAAACCGAAATAAATTGTTGCGTAAGTCCAACTCTTATAATCAAGAAGAGTTAAAACTCTGTACCAAGTGCTTTCAGCCGCCTCAGCTGTGTTAGGATTCATAAATGTAAGAATCTGCTGAGGAATCATAAGGATTGA
Organism: Acutalibacteraceae bacterium; assembly: GCA_036308645.1. GTDB lineage: Bacteria > Bacillota > Clostridia > Oscillospirales > Acutalibacteraceae > RUG11462. The sequence continues at coordinate 28,834 of JAXJVH010000052.1, forward strand.
ACTTGCAAAGATGATAGGCAAAACGCCTGACATATTAACCTTAATAGGCATGTGTGAGTTTTGTCCGCCATACTGTTTTCTGCCGACAACTCGTTTTGCATACTGAATAGGAATTCTTCTTTCAGCAAACTGCATCCATACGATAAACAGAATTACTGCGGTAAGAATAACGAGAACAACAAGCACTTCAATCCATTTACCCTGTGTAAAGTAAGTGTAAAGAGTTGTGATACCTGAAGGCAATCTCGAAATAATACCTGCAAAAAGGAGAATTGAGATACCGTTACCGATACCGTTTTCATCAATTCTCTCGCCAAGCCACATCATTAATGCAGAACCTGCGGTAAAGCAAAGAATGATTACTACAGCCGAAAATACTTTTTCAAAAGTGGTATCAGCCATAATGTAACTTGTTGCTGTGCTGTTTTCCGGATTGGATGCGAAGAGCCACCACCAGAATGCAGTACCCTGGATTAAACCGAGGATAACTGTAGCAAAACGTGTGTATTTAGCAATCTTTCTCTGGCCTTCCTGACCTTCTTGAGCCAAACGCTCAAGAGGAGGAATAGCAACAGTGAGAAGTTGCATAATGATTGAAGCATTGATGTAAGGTGTGATTGACATTGCAAAAAGCGCACCGTATTCCATAGCGCCACCGGTCAATACATTGAGGTAGTTGAAGAATGCGCCGCTTCCCGAAATAACACCTTTAAGTGCTTCTACATCGATAAACGGTACAGGGAGATAAGAACCGATTCTGAAAACCAAAACTATCATAAGAGTGTAAAGGATTTTATTACGAATCTCCTTTACTCTCCAGGCATTGCGAAGTGTTTCAAACATAGTTTAAACCTCCTCTGCCTTTCCTCCCGCTGCTTCGATTGCTTCTTTAGCAGAAGCAGAAAAAGCAGTTGCCTGTACAGTCAATTTCTTTTCTACTTTTCCGTTGCCTAAAACTTTAACGCCATCATAAACTTTTTTAATAACGCCTTTTTCAACCAAAGCGTCAGCAGTTACTACTGCGCCATCATCGAATACATTAAGTGATGATAAGTTAATTGCAACTATTTTTTTAGCAAAGATGTTGTTAAAACCTCTTTTCGGAATTCGTCTTGCGAGCGGCATCTGACCGCCTTCGAATCCCGGACGTACTCCGCCGCCTGAACGGGCTTTCTGACCTTTATGACCTTTGCCGGCAGTTTTACCCTGTCCTGAAGCAGCGCCTCTACCGATTCTCTTTGATTCTTTTACAGAACCCTGAGCCGGAGCTAAATCATGAAGTTTCATCTTTTCGCACCTCCTTAGTTATTCAGTTACCTCTACGAGGTGGGATATTTTAGCGATTTTACCTTTTGTCTGTGCATTGTCAGGCTGAACTGTTGTGTCGCCCGGCTTTTTAAGACCAAGTGAAATTGCTGTAGCGATCTGTTTTTCTTTGCAACCGATCAGACTTTTCTTTAAAGTGATTGTAAGGCCTGCAGCCTTTGTCTTTTTAGTAGCCATTTTGCTGCCTCCTTATTAACCTAAAATTTCTTTTACTGATTTGCCGCGAACTGCTGCAACTTCTTCAGCGCTTCTGAGTGAAGCAAGACCTTGAATTGTAGCGCGAACGACGTTGCAAGGATTATTTGAACGCAATGCTTTTGTACGGATATCCTTAATACCTACTGTTTCAATAACAGCACGTGCAGGACCGCCGGCGATAACGCCGGTACCTTCTGCAGCAGGTTTCATAAGAACTCTGCCTGCACCGTAAGCACCGATTACCTCATGAGGAATTGTTGTTCCTTTGAGGGCTACTTTGATAAGGTTCTTTTTAGCGTCCTCAATACCTTTGCGGATAGCTTCCGGAACCTCTGCGGCTTTACCGATACCGAAACCTACGATACCGTTGCCGTCACCAACAACCACAAGGGCTGAAAATTTCATAATACGGCCGCCTTTAACCGTTTTTGATACACGGTTAATAGCAACTACTCTTTCCTGTAAATCAAGTACAGATGCGTCAATATTAGCCAAAGTTTTTCTCCTCCTTATTAGAACTTGAGGCCGCCCTCACGAGCGCCTTCGGCCAATTCTTTAACACGGCCGTGATAGATATTTCCTCCGCGGTCAAAAACAACCTCGGTAATTCCTGCTTTTACAGCACGCTGCGCTACAGTCTGACCAACCTTACGAGCTGCTTCTTTGTTACCGCCTACACCGTCGAAATCTTTTTCAACAGTTGAAGCAGAAACAATAGTTTTGCCGGTTGAATCATCAATCACCTGTGCGTAAATGTTTGAGAGTGAACGGAATACGCTAAGACGCGGACGATTAGCTGTGCCAACGATCTTACCGCGGACTCTCTTATGTCTTTTCTGACGAGCTGCCTTGCTATCTGGTCTGTTAACCATAATTTCACTCCTCCCTTATCAACCTGCACCTTTGCCGGCTTTACCTTCCTTACGGCGGATAACTTCGTCGGCATATTTGATACCTTTGCCTTTATACGGCTCAGGTGGTCTTTTTTCTCTTACTTCAGCAGCGAACTGACCGACTTTCTGTTTATCAGGACCGCTGATAACGATCTGGTTAGCACTTGGGCACTCGATTGTGATGCCTTCGATTTCATCCATAGTTACCTGATGTGAGAAACCGAGGTTCATAACAAGTGATTTACCCTGTTTCTGAACACGGTAACCAACACCGTTTACATCGAGAACTTTTTTGAAGCCGTTTGAAACGCCTTCAACCATATTAGCGAGCAATGAACGAGTAAGTCCGTGAAGCGCACGGTTCTCTTTCTCATCATTAGGACGAGCAACTGTAACTTCATTACCCTCTACTTTGATTTCCATATTAGGATTGAATTCCTGGGTAAGGGTACCTTTTGGTCCTTTTACTGTAACGGAATTGCCATCCACTTTAACTTCTACTCCTTCCGGAATAGCGATTGGTTTCTTACCAATACGTGACATCTTCCATTACCTCCTTACCATACGAAAGCAAGAACTTCTCCGCCGATGTTTTCACGACGTGCTTGCTTATCTGTCATAATACCTTTAGATGTAGAAAGGATTGCAATACCAAGTCCTCTCATAACCTGAGGCATATCTTCTACGCTTGTGTATATACGCAAACCCGGTTTTGAAACTCTGCGAAGTCCCTGGATAACCTGGGTTTTGTTTGCGCCGTATTTTAACTGGATACGAATAATACCCTGTTTTCCGTCGTCAATTACGGAAAAGCTTTTAACATAACCTTCATCAACAAGAATTTGAGCGATTGCTTTTTTCATGTTTGAAGCAGGTACGTCAACCGAATCGTGTTTTGCTGCGTTTGCATTACGGATTCTTGTAAGCATATCAGCTATAATATCGGTTACTTGCATGCCATAAACCTCCTTTATTCAATAACAGCCGATTACCAGCTTGCCTTCTTTACGCCTGGGATTTCGCCTTTGTAAGCGAGTTCTCTGAAACAGATACGACAGATTCCGTATTTGCGGAGATAAGCGTGTGGTCTACCACAGATTTTACATCTGTTATAAGCACGTGTTGAGAATTTAGGGGTTCTCTGCTGCTTAACTTTCATAGATGTCTTAGCCATAATAAATCCTCCTCCTTATTTCGCAAACGGAGCGCCCATAAGAGTTAATAACTCACGAGCTTCTTCGTCTGTATTTGCAGTAGTGATAAATGTAATATCCATACCGCGAACTTTGTCGATTTTGTCATATTCGATTTCAGGGAAAATAAGCTGCTCTTTAACGCCCATGCTGTAATTACCGCGGCCGTCGAAAGAATTAGGATTAATTCCTCTGAAGTCACGTACACGCGGAAGTGCAAGTGAGAAGAGTCTGTCGATAAACTCATACATCTTGTCGCCTCTGAGTGTAACTTTAACGCCGATTGGCATACCTTCACGAAGCTTAAAGTTTGCTACTGATTTTTTAGCTCGGCATACAACAGGTTTTTGACCTGTAATAATAGCGAGGTCGTTTGCAATAGCGTCGATAACTTTTGAATTATCTTTAGCTTCGCCTGCACCTACATTGATAACAACCTTATCAATTTTCGGAATCTGCATAACGCTTTTGTACTCGAACTTTTTCATTAAAGCAGGAGCAACTTGCGATTTGTACATATCTTTAAATCTTGGCATAATAATTTACTCCTCCTTATTTAAGTTCAGCGCCGCATTTAGCGCAAACGCGGATTTTCTTTCCGTCGCTTTCAAATTTGTGTGCAACTCTTGTCTGTTTTTTGCACTTAGGGCAAACAGGCTGTACTTTGCAAGCGTACATAGCGCCTTCTGCCTTAACAATACCTGAAGGATCGCCGGCTTTACGAGGTTTAACGTGCTTGGTTACCATATTGCATTTCTCAACGATAACTTTGCCTTCCTCAGGGCTTACAGCGAGAACCTTACCGGTTTTGCCTTTGTCTTTACCTGAAATGATGATAACTTCATCACCGGTTTTTACATGAATCTTACTCATTACAAGCCCCTCCTTAAAGTACTTCCGGAGCGAGTGACAAGATTCTCATATAATCTTTATCACGAAGCTCTCTGGCAACCGGTCCAAAAATACGGGTGCCTCTCGGGGTTTTATCATCTCTAATGATAACGGCAGCATTTTCATCAAATCTGATGTATGTGCCGTCTTCACGGCGAAGTCCTTTTACTGAACGAACAACGACAGCTTTCACAACATCGCCTTTTTTAACAGTGCCGCCCGGAGCTGCTTTCTTAACAGAAGCAACCACAACGTCACCAATGTTAGCATATCTTCTGCCTGAGCCACCTAATACACGAATGCACATTAATTCTTTAGCACCGGTATTATCAGCTACTTTAAGATAAGTCTGTTGCTGTATCACAGTGGTTCCTCCTTACTTATTTAGCTTTCTCAATGATTTCAACCAAGCGCCATCTCTTATCTTTTGAAAGCGGTCTTGTTTCCATAACAAGAACTCTATCGCCGATACCTGCAGCGTTGTTTTCATCATGAGCTTTAAGCTTTACTGTTTTCTTTACGATTTTATTGTAAAGTTTGTGTTTTACATTATCTTCAATAGCAACTACAATGGTTTTATCCATTTTATCGCTTACAACACGACCAACTCTGGTTTTTCTAAGATTTCTTTCCATCAGTTACTTCCTCCTTATGCCTTTTCTTCAAGACTTTTTGCAGTGATAACTGTGTTAACACGAGCAATGTCTTTTTTAACAGCTTTTATACGCATAGGATTTTCGAGCTGGTTTACAGCGAGCTGAAAACGAAGGTTAAAAAGTTCTTTTTTAAGATCAGCTAACTTTTCGTTAAGCTCTTCAACAGTCATTTCTCTTAATTCGCTTGCCTTCATTATTGCTCACCGTCCTCTTCTTTAACTACAAATTTACATTTGATCGGGAGTTTGTGCATAGCAAGACGCATAGCTTCTCTTGCGAGTTCTTCAGAAACGCCTCCGATTTCAAACATAACTCTGCCCGGTTTTACAACTGCAACCCAGTACTCAGGTGAACCTTTACCTTTACCCATTCGGGTTTCAGCAGGTTTCTCAGTAATCGGTTTGTCCGGGAATATTTTAATCCATACCTGACCGCCACGTTTAATGTAACGAGTCATAGCGATACGGGCTGCTTCAATCTGATTAGCAGTAATCCATGCCGGCTCCAAAGCCTGGAGGCCGAACTGACCGTAAGTTACAGTGTTGCCGCGGGTTGCTTTACCCTTCATACGACCGCGCTGAACTCTACGGAATTTAACACGCTTTGGCATTAACATTATTTTCTGCCTCCTTTTCTGCGGTTATTTCTACCCATAGAAACTCTTTTAGCACTCTTAAGCACTTCGCCGCTGTAAATCCAGATTTTAACGCCGATTTTACCGTAAGTTGTGTTAGCCTCGGCAAAACCGTAGTCAATGTCTGCACGAATTGTCTGCAGCGGAATTGTACCTTCGTGATAATGCTCTGCACGAGCGATTTCAGCGCCGCCTAAACGACCTGAAACCTGAGTTTTAATACCTTTAGCACCAAGTTTCATAGTTCTGCCCATTGCCTGTTTTAAAGCACGGCGGAAGGAGATACGGTTCTCAAGCTGAGAAGCTACGTTCTCTGCAACTAACTGAGCGTTAAGGTCAGGATTTTTAACTTCAACAATGTTGATGATAACAGGTTTGCCGAGCATTTTCTGGCAATCTGCTTTTAATTTTTCAATTTCTGCACCGTTACGGCCGATAACCATACCCGGTTTAGCACAATGAATGAAAATTCTTACACGTTTAGCGTCTCTTTCGATTTCGATTGTCGGAACGCCTGCTTTGTAAAGACGGTTTTTAAGATAATTTCTTAATTTGTAATCTTCAACCAAAGTATCGCCGAAATCCTTATCTTCAGCAAACCAACGGCTGCTCCAATTCTTGATAACGCCTACGCGAAGTCCATGTGGATTAACTTTCTGGCCCATTATTTCTACCTCCTTCTATTAGTCTTCATATTCCTTGAGTACCAAGGTAATGTGAGATGTTCTTTTATAAATATGGTATGCTCTGCCGTGTGCACGAGGTCTGATTCTCTTAAGAATAGGACCTGCACCTGCATAACACTCTGCAACATAGAGGTTATTTACATCCATATTGTGATTGTTTTCTGCGTTTGCCATTGCTGATTTAAGCAATTTAGCCAAAGGCTCACAAGCGGCCTTAGGTGTATGGCGCAGAATAGCCATTGCTTTGTCAGCAGGCTGTTTTCTGATCAAATCGAGAACGATTTGAACTTTTCTTGGGGAAATGCGAACATATTTCGCTGTTGCCCTTGCTTCCATAATCTAAACTCCTTTCGGCCTCTTATTTTGTTGTTTTAGAACCAGCATGGCCCTTAAATGTTCTGGTAGGAGCAAACTCACCGAGTTTGTGACCAACCATATCTTCTGTTACATAAACCGGCACGTGTTTGCGTCCGTCATGTACTGCGAATGTGTGTCCTACAAAATCAGGGAAAATCGTTGAAGAACGGCTCCAAGTTTTGAGGATTCTCTTTTCACCGGCCTCGTTCATAGCCTTTACTCTTTCTAAAAGTTTAGGCTGCACGAAAGGTCCTTTTTTCAAACTTCTTGACATAATTAAACGCTCCTTCCGTCCGATTATTTAGCATTTCTGCGTTTAACAATAAGTTTGTCAGACGCTTTATGCTTGTTACGGGTTTTAAGTCCGAGTGCAGGTTTACCCCAAGGAGTAACAGGACCCGGTCTACCGATTGGTGATTTACCTTCACCACCACCATGCGGGTGATCGCACGGGTTCATTACAGAACCACGAACTGTCGGTCTCCAGCCCATGTGACGGCGGCGACCTGCTTTACCGTAGTTAACGTTTTCATGTTCAATGTTTGAAACCTGACCTACGGTAGCCATACAGTTTTCAGGAACATTTCTTAATTCGCCTGAAGGCAAACGAAGAAGCGCATAACCGTTTTCTTTAGCCATAAGCTGAGCCTGGTTGCCGGCTGCTCTTGCTAACTGGCCGCCTTTACCCGGATAAAGCTCAATGTTATGGATGAAAGTACCTACAGGGATATTTGTAAGCGGTAAAGCGTTACCCGGAAGGATATCAGCCGAAGGACCGTTTACAATTTTGTGTCCCGGTTTAAGACCTACAGGAGCTAAAATGTAACTCTTTTCGCCGTCTTCATACTGAATAAGAGCAATGAATGCAGATCTGTTAGGATCGTATTCAATTGTCTGAACAGTAGCAGGTACATCAAATTTATTTCTTTTAAAATCAATAATTCTGTATTTTCTTCTGTTGGCGCCGCCACGGTGACGAACTGTGATTCTGCCGTAGCTATTTCTGCCTGACTTAACGTTCAAAGGAGCCAAGAGGCTACGCTCGGGAGCAACCTTTGAAAGTGAAGAATAGTCAATAACTGTCATACCGCGTCTACCGGGGGTAGTCGGTTTGTAATGTTTAACTGGCATTATATTCACTCTCCTGTGTAATATTAGCTTTGCGAGAAACGGAAATATTTCAATGCCCTCCGCTTCCCATACTTCGCTTTTGCTGTTTTTTTAAACAGCGGTTAGCTCTTAGAGCATTCCATCGAAGAAATCAATAGTTTTTGAAGCTTCTGTAAGAGTTACAATGGCTTTTTTCCAAGATTCTGTATATCCTGTATATCTGCCGTATCTTCTTTCCTGACCTCTAACATTGATTGTGTTAACATCTTTAACAACGATGCCGTCAAAAAGTTTTTCACAAGCCTTTTTGATGTCGATTTTGCTTGCGCCCTTAGCTACCTTAAAGGTGTATTTCTTTTCACGGGCAGCAGCCATACTTTTTTCGGTAATAACCGGTGCGATAATAATATCCTCAGCGAACATTATGCATACACCTCCTCAATTGCTTTGATTGCAGCCGATGTTACGATCAATGAATCAGCATTGATAATATCATAAGCGTTGATTGTGTTAGTCTGTGCTGTTTTTACGCCGCAGATGTTGTTAGCGCTCTTTACTGCAAAAGAATTGTTCTCATCAAGAACAATAAGAGTTTTCTTACCTGCGCCTACTGCTTTGAGCATATCAGCAACAACTTTTGTTTTGTATTCGGTTACATCCATTTTATCGAGAACGATGAGTGATTTTTCAGCAACCTTGTCAGAAAGTGCAGACTTGATAGCAAGCGCTCTTTCTTTCTTGTTAAGGCCCTTATCGTAATCGCGCGGCTTCGGAGCGAATACTATACCACCGTGTGTCCACTGCGGAGCACGTGTTGAACCCTGTCTTGCATGACCTGTGCCCTTTTGTCTCCAAGGCTTTTTACCGCCGCCGGAAACTTCTGCACGAGTAAGAGCAGACTGTGTGCCCTGACGCTGTGCTGCAAGATAAGTAACAACTGCACGATGCATAACTGTTGCGTTTGGTGTAATACCAAATACTTTATCAGAAACTTCGATGTCAGAAACTTTAAGTCCTGCCATATCTACAACTGCTAATGTTGGCATATTTTTCTCTCCTTTCCTTAAGCCTTAACCGAATCAGCGATAGTAACAATACCGCCTTTAGGTCCGGGGATTGCACCCTTGATTGCGATGATGTTGTTTTCAGCGTCAACCTTAACAACAGAAAGATTCTGAACTGTAACTCTCTCTGAACCGAGGTGACCTGCGAGCTTCTTGCCCTTGAACACACGTGAAGGTGATGAACAAGCACCGAGTGAACCTGCGTGTCTGTGAACAGGACCTGTACCGTGTGATTCTTTCAAACGGCCGAAGTTCCAGCGTTTGATAACGCCTGCGGTACCTTTACCTTTAGAAGTACCTACAACATCAACCTTATCGCCTTCTGCGAAAGTATCTGCTTTGATGATGTCGCCAACGTTGATAGCCGAAATATCAGCCAATCTGAACTCACGAAGATATTTCTTCGGAGCAACGTCTGCTTTATCAAAGTGTCCTTTCATAGGCTTGTTTACCTTGCTTGCTTTCAAGTCGCCGTAGCCGACCTGTACTGCTTCGTAACCGTCGGTTTCTACGGTTTTCTTCTGAGAAACAACGCAAGGGCCTGCTTCTACAACAGTAACGGGAACTACATTTCCCTTTTCGTCAAAAAGCTGAGTCATACCGAGCTTTTTGCCAATGATAGCTTTCTGCATATCTTTTTTCCTCCTTATGGTTATTGGTTGGCTTGTCGCCAACATGACCTAATGGTATTTCAATCGGAATACTTTAATTAATGAGTAACTGTTAATTAAAGATTGATTTCGATATCAACACCGGCAGGTAATTCAAGGCCTTGTAAAGCCTCTACTGTCTTGTTTGACGGACGAAGAATGTCGATTAATCTCTTGTGAGTTCTTGTTTCAAACTGCTCACGGCTGTCTTTGTACTTATGAACCGCACGAAGAATTGTAACAACTTCCTTCTCTGTCGGAAGCGGAATAGGACCTGATACTCTGGCGCCTGTACGCTTCGCAGTTTCGACGATTTTTTCAGCTGACTTGTCAACTAAAACATGGTCGTAACTTTTGATTCTGATTCTGATTTTTTCCTTTGCCATTTTGCTGCCTCCTAATTTATTTTTTGGCGGCGGGCAGTGACATACTGTTTTAGTCATTAACCCTTTGCCGGGTGTTTCACGTTTTTACAACATAAAACCGGAAGTCAGCACACCACGTGCCGTTCCGGGTCCGGCTTACATCTTAATCATTTCATTCACAAAGCCCGATTGCCTTGTATTAAAATGATAAGAAAAATACTAATTAAACAGTATAATTTCGCCCGGTTTAAAATCGGACATACTCGGCGGAAATTCCCCACTTCAAAGAGCGGCCACCTCCCGCTTCAACGCATGTTTGCGCATTTCTCACGCCCTAATATCATAACATAAACGGTCAAGATATGCAAGAAAAACTTCATTCATACCAAAATTTCTACATTTTCAGCAATTTTACAGAATATTTTAATATATTTTTATTGATTTTGCATAAATATAAATTTGCAAAAAACTAAATATATCAATTATAAATTTAATTAAAGTTTATATTTACAATAAATTATTGCTGAATCAAGCAAAGTTTCATCACGAATACCGTCTTGCCCGTTTGAAAGTTTGATAAGTTCACTATGAAGATACAAAATCTGATCTTTTGTCAATATCTTCATTTAGACAATACCTCATAGGCTTCTTTATTCTTTTCAATAAGCCTTTTTGAAATTGCCATAACATCTTCATTTGGCGCTGTTTGTACTTTTTCAGCCTGTTCAAATTCAATTATAAGATAACGGGGTACATTATTTTTCAAAATCAATGCCGATCCGTTTTCATCTACCATTCTTGCAACCTTTGAAAAATTCTGATTTGCCTCTGTAATAGAAATCAGATTATTGGTATTTATTTTCACATTTATCGCCTCCTGATTATATTATACACAAAAATAGGATAAATTCAACCTATTTTATATATTTATTTTTTATTATCAAAAAAGAAGTACCGCCGAATAAAGACGGTACTTCTTTTTATATAGAGAAACATAAAATGAAAAAAGTTAAATAACTGTTTTGTAATTATGCAATAATTGATTATTGTATAACGCTGATTGCGTCGGAAATAGTTTTTTCCATAGCCTCTCTGCCGTATTTGTCAACCTCGGCTTTATCCTTTGCGCCATGAGTCAAACAACCTGCGCCGCCGATACAACCGCCGGTACATGCCATACCTTCGATAAAGTTTGAAGGCAATACGCCTTTTGACGCTTTAAGCAATGCCATTCGACATTCCTCAATACCGTCGCAAGAGGTTGCTTTGAGTTCAAAGTCTTTATCAAGTCCCTGTTCTTTAAGCGCTTCCTCTACAGCGTCGGCAAGACCTCCGCAACGGGCAAAAATTCTGCCGTAATAAGACGCATTATCCAAAACGCCCTCTTCAAGTGTAGTAATATCAACTTCTTTACTGTCAAAAAGCGCCTGTAATTCTTCAAAAGTAATAACGCTGTCGATATAAGGTCTAACGCTTTCTTTCTGGAATTCCATTTTCTTTGCGGTACAAGGTCCGATGAACACGATTTTAGCGTCCTTATCTGTTTCCTTGATATATTTTGCAATAGAAGCCATAGGCGACAGGTTATGCGAAATGTTTTTCGCCAAATCAGGGAACTGCGTTCTTACATACTCAACAAACGCAGGGCAACAAGAACTTGTTAAAAATCCTTTTTCGGCAAGTTCTTTTGCTTCGCCGAAAGCAACCATATCAGCGCCGAGCGCCGCTTCAATAACGGTATGGAAACCAAGTTCTTTTATACCTGTGATAACCTGACCTAAATTTGCATATTGGAACTGTGAAGAAATTGAAGGCGCAACAACTGCATAAACCTTATATTTCTTGTTATTTTCGCTTTTCTTAATAATATCAATTACATTAAGAATAAACGATTTATCGGTAATAGCGCCGAAAGGACATTGGTAAACGCAAGCGCCGCATGAGATACATTTACTGTTATCAATGCTTGCCGCTTTTGTTTCGTCCATTGAAATAGCGTTGATTTTACAAGCGCGTTCGCAAGGGCGCTTGTTATTTGCGATAGCGCTGTAAGGACACACCTGCGCGCATTTACCGCATTCAACACATTTTGTTTTATCAATATGTGCAACGTGATTATGGTCGAATGAAATCGCACCTCTCGGGCAAACGTCTTCACAACGGTGTGCAAGACAACCTCGGCAAGCGCCGGTTACTTCATAACCGCCTACCGGGCACTCATCACAAGCGATGTTGATAACCTCGATAACATTCGGGTTATTTTTATCGCCGCCCATAGCGATTTTAACACGCTCGCCTAAAATCGCACGTTCTTTATAAACGCAACATCTCATTGTAGGCACATTGCCCGGAACAATGATTTTCGGTATATCAAGAACCTTATCAAGCAGAGTATCGTTCCAAGCCTGCTTTGCGACCTCTCGAAGCACCTTATACTTTAAGTACTGTACTTTAGTATCAAATTTTCTCATAAGTATTCCCTCTTTTTCTGTTGTTTAAAAATAACTTACCTTAATTCGTTTGCCCATTTTTTTAAGACATTCCGAAAGTTCGGTAACAAGATTCATTTTGATATTGAAATTAATCGGCAGATTAGGATTTTGATGTGCAGGATTTACCGCTCTGCCTACAAAAAAGTTAATATCGGTCGCTTCTTCAAAAAGAAGTCTGCTTATCATAGAAGCGCCGTCCTGCTTATAACTCCACTGCTTGTAAGAGTCGTTATCGGCAAGGTAGTCCTTTGCATATTCAACCACCTTATTTACGGTAATTACGCCCTCTGTTACAAGGTCAACGCCCTCAAGATGTGCAATCGGCGGAATTTCCGGATCAACAAAATCCAAGCACGGCTGAAGCGGTTTTTTAAGAAAATCCGCCGCAATGCTCGATGTTGTACCGCCGCAGATAATGTGCTTACCCTCTTTTGAGAAGAATAGCGACATCATCTTATTGCAGTCATTTCTGTCGGAAGGCGGACCGAAAAGCATATTAAGCGGTTGACGCTGTCTTATTCTGACGGTACAAACCGTAGTATCGTCGCCCGGCTTGTTGCCGTAAAGTTTATAACATTCGTTAAGCAGTATAGTTGAAAGAGTTTTTGCGGTAAAACCTACATCATAAAAGGTTTCCATAAACTCGATTATGTTATCTCGTTCCCAGCCGAAATTAAGCGCCATACCAACGCCTGCGTGAATACAACCGTCGCTCATTGCGATAAAAATATCATTTTCCTGCAACTTTATTCGGCTTGTAAAAATCGACTTTCCGTCAATATTCATCTCGGTTTTCGGGTAATCGTAATTTTTGCCGTCACGAAGCAAAATTACCTGTGGGTTATCATACTGAATAATCTCGGCATCTGTATTATTAATTAAATGAATAATTGTAAAAGTAGAGTAAGCAACTCCTCTGACCGAGCAAACAGGCAAAGTTGCGGCAATGGTTTTAACACAGTCCTCAACCGACAACCCCTCGGCAACCATTGTAGAAATGATTTTTGAAGTAAGTGTTGAGAGAATGCTCGCCTTTACACCGCTTCCCAGACCGTCGGCGAGAACGATAACGGTCGAGTTTTCGTTCTGCTCAATAACGTCAATATGGTCGCCGCATAACTGCTCGCCGTATTTTATAAGGCTGTGGTAGCCGATATCTGCGCAAAGATTATTCATCGGAAATCGACTCCTTCAATTTTGTAAGAGCAATTTTCGTTTCAGCCGCAGTTTCGCCCAAAAGCGAAGCGATTTCCTGAACAATACGCATCTGTTTATCAACCACCTTATCGGCAATTTCAACCGTTTGCATACTGATAGATTCCTTCTTCTTTCGTTCATTCTGCTCATCGGTAACGTCACGCATTAAGCACAAAATACTCTTATACTCTTTATCATAAATAACCGTTTGTTCAACATATTTATCATATTCGGCAAGGTAAACACGCTGGTCATGAACGCTTCTGCCCGTAGTCTGAACATCAATAAACACTTTTGGGTCAAGTATTCTTATAACCTGTTCGCCAAGCACATCGGAAACTCTCGGAATATTCATAATTTTAAGCGCCGAACGGTTAATCTGCTGAACCTCAAGTTGCTCATTAAGCACCAAAATACCGTTTGGAGTATTGTTGACAATAGTATCCGAAAAACTTTCCGCCTTATCCTTTAAGAAAGGCAGGCACATAGAATGGTCAGCCTTGCCCTGATAAATAGCGATTGCTTTTTTACGGCAGGTATCATAACCGCAGGAACCGCAGTTAAGTTCATCTTCGGGTTTCTGTTTACCCATCTTTTTAAGGATTTCTTTAACTTCTGTTTCGGAAGGCATCGGAAGATCCTTATTAATTGCCTCAAAATGCTTCTTTATCTCTTCTTTTTTCGGCATATTAACATCAAAATCCAAACTTCCGGCGCTACTTGAAACAGCCATATAATCTTGAATCAAACTGTTATGATATTTTTCCATAACTGGGCCGCCGATACACGAACCGTGGCAAGCCGACATCTCAATAAAACAATTTTTAAGTTTTCCGGTGGCGATTTCGGACAAAGCCGCAATGCAGTTTTCAACACCGTCAACCGTCATATATGTGTAATCCTCACTATCAAGCTCCATTGATTTCAAAATGCCGCCTGTAGTTGGGAAAAATCTCGCTTTTGATTTTTCTTGTTTTTTAAAATTCTTTTCAAGTGTAATATTCTTTCTTTCAAACCAATGGGTTAACTGTTCAAAAGTAAGCACTGCGTCTGCGCTGCCGTAATAAGCGGCTTCATCTTTTTTAGCGACGCAAGGACCGATAAATACGGTTTTAGCATTCGGAATACGTTTTCTAATATCCTCACAATGCGCCTGCATCGGTGACATTATATCAGCCAAGTACGGCAATTGCAATGGAAAATACTTCTGAATAAGTAAATTAACCGAATGACAGCAGGAAGTGATTATAATATCCTGCTTTTTCTCGCGAATCATATTTTCATATTCTTTTTTAACAATAGTAGCACCTATAGCGGTTTCCTCAACATCGTAAAAACCGAGTTCTTTAAGCGCTTTTCTCATACCTTCAATTCCAACGCCCTCGTAGTTTGCCAAAAACGAGGGAGCGAGCGATACTACAACCGGATCGCCGCTTTGGATAAGTACTTCAACCTTTTCTGTTTCATCGGTAATCTCTTTGGCGTTTTGCGGGCAGACAACAAAACACTGACCGCATAAAATACATTCATCATTAACAATATGCGCCTGATTACCCGAAAATCTTATAGATTTTACGGGACAATGTCTTATACATTTATAACAGTTTTTACAATTTGATTTTTTAAGTTTTAAAACTTCAGACATAAAATCTAACCCTCTTAATGCGAAACTTTATCAAGAATATTCTTCTTAAAAAATTCGTTAAAGTTTTCTTTTGTAACTCCACCTATTTTTTCATCATCAATAATAACAGTAACTCCGTCGTTACTGCACATACCGCAACAAAATGAACCGGCGAGAACTACCTCATCGGAAAGGTTGTTTTCTTCTACTGCCGATTTCATTAAATCTACAATGTCGTGCGAACCTTTTAAATGGCAAGAACTGCCTATACAAACCTGAACAATCATATTTCCTAACTTTCTCCGAAAAAACTTTTAGATAAATTCACCGCAAAAATCCGTGTTGTTTTCACACGGATTTTTTTAGGTGTTTTAAATTGAAATTAAACCTTTGCCAATACTTCTTTTTCAAAGAAATCTTTTGTAGTTTCGGGTGATAAAGAAAAATCTTTACCGTCAAGCGTTACGCAAACGCCGTTTTTGCAGTTTCCCATGCAGAAAGTACCTGCCAGTTCAACCTTATCTTTTAAATTATTTTTGCCTATAAGATACTGAAGTTCCTCAACAATTTGTCTTGAGCCTTTTAAATGGCAAGAACTGCCTATACATACTGTAATTTTCATTTTTCTTTTCTCCATTCCGCCTAAAACAACGGCTTTTTCATTTTTTATCAGCACGAACAGCGCAAGACTTAACTTGCGCTATTCATACATTTTATTAATTATTCGTAGTCAACAACATTAACCCAAGAAAGCAAGAATTCTCTTTCCTGCGGATTGCCTTTTACAGACTGTGAAGCGGCAACGATAGGCAACCATTTCTGAATATACTGTTTAGCGGTATCGCTCTTTTTGCAGAAAAGGTCGAGATACTTATTAGCACCGTCAATATCGCCTGCAAGATAGAAAAGAAGATATGTTCTTGCAACATCGGCAGAAGCGTTACCCTGTGTTGCGTGTGACCAGTCAAGAATATAAGCCTTGCCTTCATCATCAATAATGATGTTTGAAGGGTTAAAGTCGCCATGGCAAACCTTGTTATGTTTAGGCATACCCTCAAGACGGGTGTGAAGTTCATAACGTGTTGTAGCGTCCAAATCAGCCTCGCTGATTTTTCTTGTCATTTTATCCTTCAATTTATTAAGAAGAGGGCATTTCTGAGCATGAACTGTCATCTGCAAATCAACGAACAACTCAAGATACTCGTCTTTTTTATCAGGATTTTCTTCCATAAGCTGAGCCAAAGTTTTACCTTTGATAAAATCATAAACAATTGCCCACTTGCCGTCGATAGTAGTAACTTCTAAAATTTTAGGAATATTTAATTCTGTTTCTTCAATTCTTGCCTGATTAAGAGCCTCATTAAGAACGTTTGCTTTGGAATAGTCCTCGTTGAAAACCTTAATCGCTTTGTCGCCGTCACGATAAACTGTTTTATCGGTACGAACTGCAATTACTCTTTCTAAATTCATTATGAAACCTCCCTTTTAAAATCAAACTGTTTCGTTATTGCCGTAATAAGCATTTAAGTACATCTGCTTGATTTCGCTCATAAGCGGATATCTCGGGTTAGCGCCTGTGCATTGATCGTCAAATGCCTGTTCTGTCATTTCATCAAGACGAGCCAAGAAATCTTCTTCATCAGGAACGTAATCTCTGATTGTAGGTTTAATACCGACTTTTTCTTTAAGTTCATCTATTGCTTTAATAAGATTTTCAAGTTTTTCTTCGTTTGTTTTGCCCTTAATGCCGAGGTAATCAGCAACTTCAGCATATCTTTCAAGTGTATGCGGATGGTCATACTGTGAGAATGTACCCATTTTAGAAGGAACTTCAACAGCGTTGAAACGAAGAACGTGGTCAATCATAAGTGCGTTTGCAACACCGTGAGGTAAGTGGTGGAAAGCGCCGAGTTTATGAGCCATCGAGTGACAAACACCCAAGAAAGCGTTTGCAAAAGCCATACCTGCCATAGTAGCGGCGTTAGCCATTTTCTCTCTTGCTTCAGGATCGTTCTGACCGTTATCGTAAGCACGAGGGAGATATTTAAAGATTATTTTAAGCGACTGTAAAGCAAGACCGTCTGTGTAATCGGTAGCGAGCATTGCAGCGTAAGCCTCAAGAGCGTGTGTAACAGCGTCGATACCTGATGCTGCGGTAAGACCTTTAGGAGCAGACATATGGAAATCAGCGTCAATGATTGCCATGTTAGGCATAAGTTCATAATCGGCAAGCGGATATTTAACGCCTGTGTTTTCATCGGTAATAACTGCGAAAGGTGTAACCTCCGAACCTGTACCTGCCGATGTAGGAATAGCGATAAAGTAAGCCTTTTCGCCCATTTTCGGGAATGTGTAAATACGTTTACGAATATCAACAAAACGCATTGCCATATCCATAAAGTCTGCTTCAGGATGCTCATACATTACCCACATAATTTTAGCAGCGTCCATAGCGGAACCGCCGCCGAGAGCGATAATGCAGTCAGGCTCAAATGCTTTCATCTGAGCGGCGCCCTCTTTTGCACAACCGAGAGTCGGGTCGGGAGCAACATCAAAGAATGTAGTATGTGCAATTCCCATTTCATCAAGTTTATCTGTAATTGCTTTTGTGTAACCGTTATGATAAAGGAAACTGTCGGTAACGATAAACGCTCTCTTTTTGCCCATAACATTTTTAAGCTCATCAAGAGCAACAGGCAGACAGCCTTTCTTCATATAAACCTTTTCAGGCGCTCTGAACCAAAGCATATTTTCCCTTCTTTCAGCAACAGTTTTAATATTGATAAGGTGTTTAACACCAACGTTTTCAGACACAGAGTTTCCGCCCCAAGAACCGCAACCGAGTGTGAGCGACGGAGCGAGTTTGAAGTTATAAAGATCACCGATACCGCCTTGTGAAGAAGGTGTATTAACAAGAATACGGCAGGTTTTCATTCTCTCGCCGAATTCTGCGATTTTTTCTCTTTCGGTTACATCGTTAATATAAAGTGAAGATGTATGACCGTAACCGCCGTCAGCGATAAGCTGCTCTGCTTTATCAAGAGCTTCGCCGAAAGATTTTGCCTTATACATAGCAAGAACAGGAGAAAGTTTCTCATGAGCAAATTCTTCCGAAATGTCAACCGATTCAACCTCACCGATAAGGATTTTTGTTGATTCCGGAACTGTAACGCCTGCCAAAGCGGCGATTGTATGAGGTTTCTGACCAACGATTTTTGCATTAAGAGCGCCGTTGATAATAATAGTCTTTCTGACTTTTTCGGTTTCTTCTTCGTTAAGGAAGTAGCAACCTCTTGCTTTGAACTCGTCTTTAACCTTTTTATAAATCTTGTCAAGAACGATTACAGACTGCTCGGAAGCGCAAATCATACCGTTATCAAAAGTTTTTGAATGAATAATTGAGTTTACTGCAAGGATTATATCAGCGCTGTCATCAATAATTGCAGGAGTGTTACCTGCGCCAACGCCGAGCGCCGGAGTACCGCTTGAATAAGCGGCTTTAACCATTCCCGGACCGCCTGTAGCAAGAATAATATCAGACTCTTTCATAAGAAGGTTAGTCATATCAAGCGAAGGAACGTCAATCCAGTCGATAATTCCCTCAGGAGCGCCTGCTTTAACAGCAGCTTCAAGAACAACCTTTGCAGCGGCAATAGTTGATTCTTTTGCTCTCGGGTGAGGGCTTATGATAATACCGTTTCTTGTTTTAAGAGAAATAAGTGTTTTGAAAATAGCGGTTGAAGTCGGGTTGGTTGTAGGAATAACCGCACCTACTACGCCGATAGGCTCTGCAACTTTAGTGATGCCGTAAGCCTTGTCCTCTTCAATAACACCGCAGGTTTTTGTGTTTTTGTAAGCATTGTAGATATATTCGGCAGCGTAATGATTTTTGATAACCTTATCCTCTACAATACCCATGCCTGTTTCTTCAACAGCCATCTTTGCAAGCGGAATTCTCTGACCGTTTGCAGCAATTGCCGCAGCCTTGAAAATTTCATCAACCTGCTCTTGAGTGTAAGTAGCGAACTTTTTCTGTGCCTCTCTTACTCTCTGGAGGGCTGCTTCAAGTGTTTCAACACTGTCAACAATTTCATAAGTCTTCTGTGTTTCCATTTGTGTTTCTCCTTTATCAATAAATTTTTAAGCATTAACCTTTTGATATTCAGACTCATTTTCAAGTCTGTTAATATTTTAACAAACTTTTTTAACAATGTAAAATATCTAATTTGTATATTGATATATTCAAGACTATATACCCATTTATACAAACCGATTAAACTTAAATTTATTTATTTAATTATATCATTCATAATCCTTTGTATCAAGTATAAATTTCAGTATTTTTAACTTTTTTATGGAAAATTTTCGGAAAATTAAACAATACTTAACACCTATTACGGTAAAAGCAGATAAAACCGGATAAATTTTAACATAAAAAAAGAGCGCATTATAAAAACGCACTCTTAAAAAGTTTATTTTTTAACATAATCATTAGGATTTACCGGGTCTGCTCCGTTCGGGTGAACCTCAAAATGAAGATGATTTGCAGTAGAACGTCCCGTTGAACCAACCTTCGCTATAGTCTGCCCTGCCACAACCTGCTCTCCGACGCTTGCAATAAGTTTTGAGCAATGGGCATATCTTGTAACAGTACCGTCGCTGTGACGAATATCAATACAGTATCCGTAAGATTCAAACCACGAGGAGCGTGTTACCACACCGTCGGCGGCCGCCACAATATTCGTACCGTAATTCGCAATAATATCAATACCTTTATGAAGTCTGCCGCTGCGCTGACCGAAACCGCTGCTTATATAGCAAGAAGCGCCTTTTTCAAGCGGCCACAATAATTTTCCGCCGTTTAAATCAACCTGCGGTCTTTCTTTTGTTCCTACGAGTATAACTTTTGTTGTGGTTTTTTCAACGGTTTTCTTTTCAACAACCCCACTTGAAACTTTTTTCTTGTTTTTATACCAATTAAGCGTCTTAATTTCCTGTTTACCGTCTGCACCCTCGGTTTTTACCTTTTCAATGCCCTCGTATAAAGAATCATCGTCTTTTTTAACTGTCTTGTATTCAACAGTCTTTATCTCGGTTTTGAAATAACCCAATTTGTAATCAACAATCTGCTCCAACAAATCGGTAGTGCCTTCAAGGTCGGTGAGTCTTTCTTCCAAACTTAAACAACCCTTAATCTGAACTGAATTGTCAAAAACAACAATATCCGCGCCGTTTTCCGACAAAACTTTACTCTTATAACTTTCAATTGCATTCAGCAAAAGAAATTTGTCAAAACTCGCCGCAATACATTTATTACCTACATAAATTCCGTAAGCGTTTACAATGCCGTCATTCATTGCAAGATTATCCGTAAGATTTTTTGAAATCTCGCTGACGGTATTAATTGAATTAGAAGGGACAATTGCCGCCGAAAGTTCCAATGAATTATCAATGCTTCCTACTATTTTATCATTTACTATTTTTTCAGCCTCTTTATACTCGCTCTCGTTTGAAACATATCCGATAGAGTTGTCCTGATATTTAACCTCGTAAGCCAAAGTTAAAGTTGAAAGCGGAAATATAGGTAAAAGCATAACGGCAACCATAACTAACGCAAGTATTGCAGTTCTTTTATAATTTTTTATTTCACTGTTTTTTATATTGGTAAAAACCATAAAAACACCTTTCTTCTGCACTTATTCGCAGATTTCAAAAGTTACAAATTTGTAACAATCTAAATTCAATTATAAACGAAAGTTACAAAAATGCAACCTTTTTCAAGGCATTTTGTATGATTAACTATTTATTTTTAACATTTTAACACATTTTTTAACATTATTGCACAAACATTATTGCTGATAGTGCATATTTTCGGCAGTTAATGGTTGCAAAATTTTAATAAATTCTCTTGCTTCTTTCTTTGCAAGCTCTAAATTATGATCCCGATAATTTCCGCATTCAACCGCAGTCGAACCGGGGATTTCGCCTTCAAAATCGGCAATAAACCTAAAAGCTTCTTTTATAATAGAAAGCACAGTAGCATTATCGAGATTTCTTGTTAAAAAGTAACAACCTGTTCTGCAACCCATCGGTCCGAAATAAATAACGCTGTCTTTATACTCGCAGTTTCTTGCATAAGTGGCAAATAAATGCTCAATAGTATGAATTGCGCCGTTGTCCATTACCTCCTCTACATTCGGCTTTCTCATTCTTATATCATAAGTGGTAATATCTCCGTCAATACGGGAAACGTAAACTCCTTTTTCGAGTTTTGTGTGGTCAACGCAAAATGACGCTATTCTTTCCATAATACAAATCTCCTTATTTTACTTTTTTAATTTTATTTTAATTGTAACTTTATCTTAATTTTTGTTGCTTCTGCCAGATAAACATAGTAAACTTTTTCGGCGCAAATTTTACAAGCACCGATTGAAGTTTGTTAATTAAACTCGGCGTAAGCACAACCTTTTTGCTTTTTTGCACCTTTTTAAGAGCGTAAGATACGATTTCTTCGGCGGTAAACCATTTATTAAAATACTTTACAACACCCTTTTCATTACCGGAATCATTAAAAAATTCCGTTTTGGTCCAACCGGGACAAAGCGCAAAAACACGTATCTTTTTATCTCTTAATTCCTCCTGCAATGCTAACGAATAATTCAACACAAACGCTTTTGTCGCACCGTAAACATTCAAGTAAGGTATCGGCTGAAACGCCGCAATGGAATCTACCTCGATGATTTTTGCGCCTTCTGTCATATAAGGAATAACCGCTTCGCTTAAAAATACAAGCGCTTTGCAGTTAAGATCTATCATTTTTAATGTATCTTCTGTCGGGATTGCGTCGTATTTACCGAATTTACCGAAGCCTGCGCAATTAATAAGCAGTTTTACATTCGGCTTTTTTTCTTTTAATATACCCGCAAATTTATTCAGTTCATCTGTTTGCGTAAGGTCTAAAGGTATCGGAACGATTTTTTGTCCGTATTTTAATTCAAGTTCGAGCAAACGCTCTCTTCTTCTGGCAATTATCCAAATCTGTTCATAGCCGTCGTTCTCGGCTATTCTTTTTACAAATTCCCTGCCTATTCCGGAACTGGCGCCGGTTACAATCGCAATATTCATAAGTTTTCACCTCATCACTTCAATTTAACCATAATTAAGTATAAAAATCAATCGAAATTTTTCTAAAAACGGTTGAAATTAATTAAAAAAAGGAGTAAAATACTAATAATATAATTAATAGTATAATAAAAAGGAGCAACAAAAATGGATAAATTTATTATTGAAACATCTGCAAGACACGTTCACGTTTGTGAAGAAACTCTTGAAAAACTTTTCGGAAAAGGCGCAACTCTTACCAATAAAAAAGACCTTTCACAGCCGGGACAATTCGCTTGTGAAGAAAAGGTAACGGTAGTAGGTCCTAAACGTCAGTTAGTAGCAACAATTCTCGGCCCTACACGTTCTGCCGACCAAATTGAACTTTCTGCAACAGACGCCCGTTCTATCGGCGTTGAAAGCGTTATCCGTGAATCAGGCGATATTGCAGGCACACCGGGTTGCAAATTGGTAGGTCCTTGCGGCGAAGTTGAGTTGAACGAGGGCGTTATAGTTGCAAAAAGACATATACATATGACTCCGCAAGACGCTGAAAAATTCGGCGTAGAAGATAAAGAAATTGTAAGCGTTAAAGCAGAGTCAGCCGACCGCTCTTTAACATTTGACGACGTAGTTGTAAGAGTAAGCGAAAAATTCGCTCTCGCTATGCACATTGACACCGATGAAAGCAACGCCGCTTTCGGAGTTAAAGAAGGATATATTGTTAAATAATTTTAATTATGGCTAATCAAGAGTTCAATATAAAAACGCCGCCTTGGTTTGATGAATTTTATGAAAGTCTTACCAAGCGTGAGGTTTATTCGCTTAAAACAGGCGAAATAATTAAACGTTCGGGAAAAAGCAGAGAGCATATCAGCCGACTTTTTAAAGAGGCAACAGGCACTACTATAGGAGTTTACTTAAACGAACTTCGTATCGAACATGCCGCGGCAATGCTTACTACCACTTACCTTGATATTATTGATATTGCGCTTGAAAGCGGATTTGAAAACCTTTCTACGTTTTATCATCTGTTTAAAAAAACAAAAGGCATTTCGCCTAACCAATATCGAAAAAGATATTCATTCGTTTACTGATATATCCAACTAAAAACAACCGTTGCATAAATTTTGCGGCGGTTGTTTTTTCGACTAAAAAACCGCAGGCTTTACAAATAAATCTTTAAAAGCCCATGCTAAAATTGACAATATTTGCAAAAATCAAAACATATAATTGTAGGTGATCTGAATTTTAAAATAAAAGGAGATTTCATTTTATGCGGACTGCCGTAAAACCTATGCAAATATTTAAAACAGGCGAAATAAAACGAACTATAGTACTTGAACTGCTCTCGGCAGTATGTGGCTTTTTACTCTCAAGAACCGTACTTTTTGACTCATTTATGCCTTTTGGAGTTGCCTTTATATCGTCGCTTTCTGTCTATCATATTTTTGCAGGACTATTCGGAGTAATAATCGGAAGTATTGTTCCTGCAAACGGAGGATTTTCAGCATATTACATAGGACTTGCAGTTTTGTCCTGCGCTTTAAAATTTGTCTGCCTTAATATTTACGAAAAGAAAAACTCGCTGTTTTTTTCATGGCTTTCCTGCGGAGTATGCAACGTTTTCGGATTTATAGCGCTTTTCCTTACCGTAAAATTAAGCCATGCCGATTATATAAGAATACTCGGTGAAGCATTGCTTTCAATCTCTGCCACCTATTTTTTAGCCTGCGCTATGCCGCTGCTTAACTCAACAAAGCCATTCTCAAAAATGTCTTCGGTAAGAATATGCTCGGCAATAATGTCCGTATCGCTTATATTAATGTCGCTTAATGATTTTACCGTGCTTTCAGCCTCGCCCGCAAAAATGTTTTCCGTATTGATAATTTTACTCTCGGCTCGGTTTGGAGGTCTGAACACCGCAACGATTTGCGCCGTATCTTTAGGCTTTGCAATGAGCATAACAGGCGGTAACGAATACTATTTGGTAGGCGCTTACGCTTTCGGCGGAATGTTATCGGGAATTTTCGGCAGTTCGGGCAAGATTCCGAGCATTTTAGGTTTTTTAATGGGAAGCGGTTGCGTGCTTATCGGTTTTTTCAATCAATACGATTTGAGCATAAATTATGCCGAAATTATAATTGGTTGCTTAATGTTTTTAACATTACCTCGCAGTTGCAATAAAGTTTTTCTTGATATTTTCTCACCGCCACCTCAACTTGCAAGAGTTGATTCAATGCGTAAAAACCTTGTTATGCGTTTAAAATTTTCCTCAAACGCTTTAATGGAGGTTTCAAGAACGGTTGATGAGATAGGCAAAAAACTTGATAAAAGAGAATCAATGTCAATATCGCAGGTTTTTAAAGAAGTCCAAAATAAATGTTGTGAAAACTGCGGTCTTAAAATTCATTGTTATGAAACAAAGAAAAACGAAACTTACAACGCATTTTTAGAAATGACAAAAGCGTTTAAGGTTTACGGAAAAACAGCGTCGCATATCCCCGATTATTTTGCACGCCGCTGCTTAAAGCCGGAAGAAGTATCATTGGTTTTATATGATAAATTTGAAATTTATCAATCGCAGATAAAGGCGAAAAAACGCATTGCCGATATACGGGGCGTTATTTCCGACCAGATGGACGGAATGTCGGATATGCTTTATGATATGGCGCTCGAATTTAACGAAGCCGAGCGTTTTGATACCGAAACCGCCTCAAGAATTGACACTCTTTTACGCTCGCTCGGAATCTCCGCAACAGACGTATGCTGTAAGGCTGACCGCCGTCGCAGACTTTCGGTAGAAATTACCGCCAAAAGGCAAAAGCAGTCTATTCCGAAATTAGAACTTGTTAATCGGCTTTCTTCTCTATGCTCCGTGCGTTTTGATACGCCTTGCATTACCAACGGCACAGACGTAACATTGATAAATCTTACCGAAAAAACAAATTACTGCGTAGATACGGGCGTTTGCCAGATAAACTGCAATAACGAAACCTTATCGGGCGACAGTTATACATTTTTCAACGATGGCAAAGGTAATTTTGTAATGATTTTATCCGACGGAATGGGTTCAGGTCCGCATGCGGCGGTAGATTCCTCCTTTACCGCTAATTTAATGGAAAAACTGATAAAAGCGGGCTTTGGTTTTGAGTGTGCGCTGAAACTTGTAAATTCGGCTATGATTTTTAAATCAAGCGACGAGTCAACCGCAACGATTGATATTGCAGCAATCGACCTGTATTCGGGACAGACCGATTTTTACAAAGCCGGCGCAGCCGAAACCTATGTTGTAAAAGGAAAAAAGGTGGGAGTCGCAACCTGCAACGCCTACCCTGCCGGAATTTTAAACGAAATAAGTTTTGATAAAACAAGCACTTATTTGCAAAAAGGAAATGTTGTTGTAATGTTTTCCGACGGCGTTTGCGAAGAAAACGAGCAATGGATTGAAGATGAGATTTTAAACAACCGCAAATCCACCGCGCAAACAATCGCAGATAAAATAGCCTCAAAAGCGGCGGCTGAGCGGCAAGACGGACATTCCGATGATATAACCGTTATGGTGGCGGTCATCGGCGAAGAATACTAAAAAATAGATTCTATTCCTAATGTTGGGGTTTCAACACTTATCGCCTCCCTCTGACGAGGGAGGTGGCACGGCTTTGCCGTGACGGAAGGAGAGAAAGAATAAAGATAGTTATATACTTTGGCTTTTCTCTCCCTCAGTCTCGCTTCGCTCGACAGCTCCCTCGTCAGAGGGAGCCAATCTACACCCCAACTTTTGCAAAAAACCAAAAATAACCGTAATAAAAAATCGGCAGAAGTTTTTACGCTTTTGCCGATTTTTTATTTTAATATTTATTTGTAAAAAGAAAGTTTTCCTATTATCGGAAGAGGTTTTTGCTCACCGTTAACAGCGTTTACAATACCGATTATCATAAGCGCCAAAATTCCAACCGCAAACACTATGCTTAATAAAGTTGTAAATATATACAACAAACGACCGGCAATCCCAATTCCGAATATGTTAAAAGTAACTTTTGCAAATATATTAATAACCATAGAAAGAATACTTTTTATAATATTCAACACAACCGAAGCAATTGTCAGAATAATACCCTGCCCTACGTGAAAACGCACCTTCGGGTCATTTTTTTCGGGGCTTAGAAACAAGCCGATAAGCCATAAAATGCCGATATACGAAAGCACACAGTAGATTTTTGTATTGTCGCTTTTTGGTTGTACCGTTGTCATACTTTCAACATTTGTAGGCTGATATTTATTTATCGGATTTCCACATTCGGAACAAAACTTTGAATTATCATCAATTTGCTTTCCGCATTTATTACAATACATATTCTCTTCCCCTTGTCTTTTCATTTTTCATCGCTATTTATTATACTATAAATTAATTTTTCTGTCAACCAAAGTGGAAATTATTATAAGATTTGAGACCTTGTCTTTTCTTATAAACTATGATATAATTATTTTAATACTATTTTTGAATTTCGGACGGTGAAAACAGTGTCTAAATTTAATAAAAATTCTGACTTTTCAAATGGAATAAAAAAGCGTTTTTATACTTCAATGTTTTTTGATGAGTTTGTAAAACGTGACCTTGTTACTAACAAAGGTCTGCTTTTGGGCGAGCCTAAAAAAGTATGGGCGTTCAACTCCGGAAATACCTTTACAGGCAACCCGAAATGGCTTTTTATATACATTAACAAATACCGAAAGGATATTGACGCTTATTGGCTTTGCGACAACGTTGAAACCGTTGATTACGTTCGTTCGCTCGGCTACAAAGCGTATGCTTTTAACGCAGGCGGCGGTATCGAAGTCAAAAACAGAGCGGGCGTTTTTGTTGTAGAACAGGTTAAGGAACAAATCCCAAAAGGTATGGAAAACGCTGTACTTTTAAACCTCTATCACGGCGTCGGATGTAAAAGTATTGAGCGCAAGGTTGATTCGGGATTTTTGGTTGACCGAATTATCACAAAATACATAAAAAACAGCAATTATTATTTTAAAAATATGCTTTTTTTAGTGACTTCTCCGCTTATGGAAAAACATTTTTGCGAGCAGGTAGGAGTAAGTCCCGAACACGTTATAAGAGCAGGCTACCCAAGATGCGTTTATCAACAGCATTTCAGCAAAATTGCTACATTTAATCATAATATAATTGATAAGAAAAAGCGTGATAAAAACACCCGTGTTGCGGTTTATGCGCCGACTTACCGTGATAACAACGGAGTAGAGTTGATGAACAGCGCCATACCCGATATGGACGCTCTTGAAAAGAAACTCAAAAAGAATAATATACTGCTTATTTTCAAAATGCACCCGTTTGTTGTTTCGGATATGAATTATCAAAATATTATGAAGAAATACGAAAACTCGCCGTATTTTCTTTTTTGGGATAACAACAACGATTTTTACGAGGTTATGGATAAAATCGACGTTGCAATAGTTGATTATTCTTCAATTTTTTATGACTTTTTGGCGGCGGGCGTTAAAAATTATGTGAGATATTTCTTTGATTATGACAATCCCGAAAATCTGCGTGATTTTGCTTTTGACTGCAAGGAAATGACCTGCGGTAAAATCTGCAATAATTTTGAAGAATTTTTGAATGTATTTGATAATATAGAAGCCGGAGTCAGCGAGGAAGAAGAAAGAAAGCGTATTTACGACCTTTTCTGGCAGTATTCCGATAAAGATACTTTTGAAAAAATTATTGATACCACTTTAAATTTTGTACCTCGGGATACCGACGCTCCAACTCTTTACAGTTTTGATATTTTTGATACAATTATCTCAAGAAAAGGGCTTCATCCGCACAGCATTTTTTACAAGGTAAAAGAGCAACTTCAAAAAAGCGAGATGAATTTTCCAAAACACTTTATCGAAAACTTTGTTGAAATAAGAATCAAATGCGAACAAAACGCCCGTGAGTATTACGATAAAACAATGTATGTTCGCAAAAATAATCAGCGTGAAATTACGCTTTGCGAAATTGTTCGGCGTATGTCTTGCCTTTACGGATTTACGAAAGAGCAGGAGGAATACGTGAAAAATCTTGAAATGCAGGCGGAATTTGACGACTGTATTCCGATAAGCAAGGAAATCGCATATATAGAAAAACTGATTGACGACGGCGAAACGGTCGTGCTTATAAGCGATATGTATTTGCCGAAAGAGTTAATAGTTAAAATGCTTAAAAAGGTAAGCGAAAAAATTTCAAATCTGCCGCTTTTCATTTCAAGCGAATACAAGGTTCAAAAAACCACCAGCAGACTTTATTTTGAAGTATACAAATCTTTTCCGTTTTACAAATTCGGAAAATGGATTCATCACGGCGACAGCCCGATTGCCGATAAAAAAATGCCTGAAAAATTGGGAATTACATCTGTATTCCATACCGCGCCGAGTTTCTCGCAATATGAAAACAAACTTGTGCAATCATTAGGCACCTACGACGCATTTCTTGTCGCCGCAAAAATGGCACGGTTCAGAGCAGAAAATCACAATGAAAAAGATTATTTTTGTTATGCTTATGCTTCGCTGGTTTTCGTACCTTATGTTGAATGGGCGGTAAAAGACGCAGAAAAAAGAGGTATCGACACGCTTTATTTTATTTCCCGTGACGGTCATCATCTGAAAAGAATCGCCGACAAAGTGATTGAAAAAACAGGCGCAAAAATAAAAACAAAATATATATACGGTTCACGAAAGGTTTGGAGAATTCCGTCGTTTATCGATGAATTTGACGAGTCGTTTTTCCTGCCGTTCGGCAATGTTGCCTCGGCAACTAATTTTAAAAAATTGCTTCAGGCGCTTTGCATTGATTATGAAACGTTTATAAAAATTTTCCCGAATTTATCTTACCTTAAAAATATAAAAAGTTTTTCAAAAAAACTTCGAAACACTATAATTTCCGTTCTTTCAAATTCAAAAGAATACAAACAGTATCTTCTTAACTACGCAAAAGAAAAGCGAACAATCATTGACGAATATTTCCGTCAGGAAATGAATTTTAATGAAAAATTTGCTTTTGTAGAGTATTGGGGCAGAGGCTATACGCAAACCTGTCACACACGTCTTTTGCAAAATGTTGCAGGCGAAAAGATTGATGTGCCTTATTATTATATGCGCTCGATTTATCCTACAATAGATAATGATATTCGCTATAATTATACCGATGTCAACACGCCTTTAATCTTTGTAGAGGCTTTGTTTGCCAATATTGATTATAAGAGCATTGAAGAATATACCCACGATGAAAACGGCAAGGTTATACCCGTTAAGCAAAAGGCTGATTGCGATATGCAGTTGCTCTACTCTTTAAACAACCGATTATTACAGTTCTGTGAGGATTATCTTAATGAAGATTTTGCCGACCGTGACGGTTTGGGCAGAGAACTTTTGAAATTCGCGCTTGAATATTTTAAAGACAATCAGACCGACCCCGTACTTCTTTCCACCGTTGCGCCGCTTATTGACTCGGTTGGACTTTTCGGTGAAAAGCGTGAATTTGCTCCTGCTTTAACCAAAGAAACGGTTGATAAAATCGTGCAGAAAGAAGTAAGCCCTATTGACGTTACAAGTTCGATAGAAATGTCCGTTGCAAGAAGCGAAAAAGAGGTTCGGGAGTATTATAATTACCTCACAGTTATAAAACCGGCTGAAGAAAAGGAACTTAAAAAGGGCAAAAAGACCAAATACAATGCTAAAGCAGTTGATTTTAACAACAAGTTGAGAATGCTCGGCTTTAAAAACATTAAGCAAAGCAATATGAGAATTTATAAGCAGTTTTTAAATTCACCGGTGACAAATTCAGCGGTATTTTTCGGCGAAAACATAACCGAAAACGAAAACTGTATTTCTCTTATTAAAACGCTTAAAAAACGAAATTTCGAAATACGCGAACTTCAATTTAAAGATATTTACTCCTGCGATGAATTAGAAATTATCGCAAAAGCAAAATACATAATCACCGATACGGAAAATGAATTTTTCGCTTTGATGAAATTCAGAAAAGATACAAAAGTTATCAGGCTTTATAAGGAAACATTTCCTGTCGACCGTTTCGGCATTTCGGATATTGAATACGGCAAACGCAGTGATTTAAGGCTGAAATCCAAAATTTTTAATGCAAACTGCACCCTATTCCCTGTTGCCGGCGAAGGTTTAAAAGATATTTTTACAAAATCGTTTAAAAATGCCGAAAAGGTAACGCTTCCAATCGGTACGCCTGCTTTAGACCTTTATTTTGATAATGAGTTTGTCGCTAAAGCAAAAGAAAAAGTTTCGGCGGTTAATCCAAAAAACAAAAAAGTCATCGCTTATCTGCCAAAGGCTGTCGGCTCTAAAAAATCCACATTTGATTATGTAGATATTGAATTATTGCAAGAGCATTTAGGCGATGAGTATATCTTGATTGTAAAAACCGATGAACCGAATTTAATCTCCGCTTATGCAGAATGCGAAAACGGATTTGCAATTTTGCTTGAAAACAATATCTCGGCAAGAGAAGCTGTTATTGCAAGCGATATTATCATCGGCGACTATTGCTCGCAGACCATTGAAGCGGTAATTACCGATAAACCCGTAATTTTCACAGGAATATACGAATCCGAAAAATGTGCGCTTTACGGCGCTGATATTATTACGCAAATCGGCGCAAAGATTGCTTATGATACTTCTGAATTAATTGCCGAAATTTCATCGGTTGACAACTTTGAAAACAAGGTGTATGATAAATTTAAGCAGAAATATTTTAACGGTGTTTCGGGCAAAAGTTCAGAAAATATCATCGACTGTTTAAAATAACGAAAGGAAAGAAAAAGAATGTATAAAAATGTTGGAAGAAAAATCAAAGGATTTTCAATAGTACTCGCTTGGGCTATTATTGCGGCTTGTTGTTTCTATGCTTTTTATCGCCTGTTTTCAGGCTCAATGGATACTGAAAATATAATAATTTCCGTTGCTATCGTAATCGGTGGCGCATTAGCCGCACTTATTATTTCATGGTTTATATACGCTTACGGCGTGGTTACCGAAAATGCCGAAAAGCAAAATGAAAATTTAGAAACATTGATTTTGGCAATTGACGATTTATCGAATAAAATTAAAAGCGCAAACAATTCAACTAAAATCAATTCGACCGATAATCAAAAAGACGAAATACCTATCGGAGAGTTTAAATTGCCGGAAAGCAGAGAGGAAATGTTCCGTTCGCAACTTCGCAAACTCAAAAAAGACTATGAAATGAGCCGCATTACTTATGATGAATACGAAGAAGGCAAACGCAAATTAGAAGAAAAATATAAATAAAACACCAATACGGCAAAACGGAGTTAATCGCAAAAAACGATTAACTCCGTTTTTAAATGCTGAACATAAGCCTTCGCCTTTAAGGGAAGGTGGCAAGCCGCAGGAAAAGACGGATGAGGGACAAAACGGTATGCCGAGGTCGGTATACCCTACAAATGTATAGAGAATTATTACTAAACAATCTGTGTTTAAAAACTTAATAACAAGCGAAAACTCCGACTGAAAACAATCGGAGTTTTTATGTATCTTTAGAATATATTAAAATTTATATGTAAAGATATTCGCCCTACAAATCAGAATAATTATTCAGCAGCTTCCTCTGCTTCTTTCTGTTTTGCAAAACATTCGCTGCAGTAAACAGGGCGGTCCTCACGAGGCTCGAAAGGAACTCTTGCTTCGCCGCCGCAAGCAGCACAAACTGCCGTATATAACTGACGGTTAGCCTTTGATGCAGCCTTTCTGGCATCACGACAGGATTTGCAGCGCTGCGGCTCGTTTACGAAGCCTTTTGCCTCATAAAACTCCTGCTCGCCTGCGGTAAATACAAATTCCTGACCGCATTCTTTACATACTAAGGTTTTGTCTTCAAACATAGGATGATACCTCTTTCAAAAAAATTTGCCTTTGTCGGACTTGTCCGACACCTTTGAAATTCACTGTTCTTAATTAAACTATCAGGCTATATTATATTAAATCCCCAAATTTTTCGGGAAATTTAAACTTATTTATTTCAACTTTTTACGCAACCGTTGAATGGCGTTGTCAACCGACTTTTTTGAACACGAAAGTTTATCTGCTATTTTTTCATAAGAATAACCCATTAAATAAAGTTCTAAAACTTTTTTCTCCGTATCAGATAATTTTTCCGTAATTCTTTGGTTAAGACGCTCGATATTTTCTTTTGAGATTACTACCGATTCGGGGTTTTCGGCGCTTTTATCCTGAATATCGTCATTATCTTCGATAAAAACGAGCGCCGAAGCGGGAATTTGCTTTTTGGAAATGCTTTTTCTTACCGCCGAAAGAATGTTGCGGTCAATACACATATAAGCAAAGGTTGAAAACGAAGTGCCGAAACTGTTTTCATAATTTTTAACCGCATTCATAAGACCGATATAGCCTTCCTGCACCAAATCTTCAAAATCAATTCCGCTTTTTTCATAAACGGCGGCTCTTGAGCGAACGGTAAAAATATATCTGGCGATTAAAGCGCCGTAAGCCTCTTCATCGCCGTTTTTACAGCGCTCGATAAGTTCGCTGTCGCTTAAAGAATGAAATCTATCAAACATAAAATGGGTATAATCTCTCACAAAACATTTTTAGGTAATATTATAATACCAATTTTTCGGTTATTTGTCAAGGCAATTTTAAATATTTTGTATAATAGTTTTAAAATATTATGCTCTTTTTTGTATATATTATTAGAAAATCAGTTGATTTTTTAATTCTTTTAGAGCAATTTTCTCTTTTCTTGATACCTGAACCTGCGTAAGTCCGAGTGCTTTGGCGGTATCGCTTTGCGTTTTATCTTGAAAAAAGCGTAAATTTATAAGCGCTTTATCCTGCGGTTCTAATTTTTCAAGCGCTTGAAAAATCGCTATTTTATTAAGCGTTTTTTCTTCGGTGCTGACCGACGGCTGATTGTAAAAATCGTCGCTGTCAAGCGATTTTACCGCAACCGAGGCGCTAACGGCTTCGGTGATTTCTTCCGCAGAAACTTTTAAATTTTTCGCAATTTCCGCTACAGTCGGCTCTCTGCCGAGTTTTGATTTTAAAATGTCGCTTTCACGCTTTACTTTCAATGATAATTCTTTTAATGACCGTGAAATTTTAACGGGATTGTTTTCTCTGAAAAGTTGTTTTATTTCACCCAAAATCACAGGCACCGCATAAGTAGAAAATTTAAAGCCTTTGCTTTCGTCAAAACGCTTTGCCGCCTTTACAAGTCCGATACACCCTGCGGAATAAAGGTCGTCGTATTCTATACCCTTATCGCACATTTTGTGACAACAGGCGTGAACCAACCGCAGATTTTCTTTTACCAAATCTTCATAATTCATCGTGAATTTATTTTTTTGTAAAATGTAACGGTTGTGCCTTTGCCGACGGTTGAGGTTACTCGGATTTTATCGGTAAACGATTGCATTACCGCAAATCCCAGTCCTGCCCTTTCGGAGCCGCCTGTTGTAAAAAGCGGTTCCATAGCCTTTTCAATATCGGGAATACCGCAGCCTTTATCACGGATTTTTATTTGCACACGTCCGTCCGATAAAATTTTTGCCGAGATAAAAATATCGCCCGTTTCATCTTTGTATGCGTGAACAATGCAGTTTGTTACCGCTTCGGAAACAGCGGTTTTTATATCCGAAATTTCTTCTATCAAAGGGTCTAACTGCGCTACAAAAGCGCCTACCGCAACACGTGCAAAACTTTCGTTTGCGCTTTTAGCGGGCAGTTGTAATTTAAAACTGTTTACTACCTTCATATTGTTTCTGTCCTTTCTATTTTTGCCAGCCTGTCCATTCCGGCGAGTTTCAAAACTCTTAATGTATTGGGCGAGGGATTCTTTATTTTGACCTCGCCACCGATATCTTTCATTAGTTTGTATCTGCCCATTATCAGTCCTATTCCCGAACTGTCCATAAAAGTTACGTCCGAAAAATCAATTATTAAAACTTTCGGCGTGGAATTTTCAATTTCAAAATCAATTTTTTCACGTATTCCTTTTGCGGTATGATGGTCGATTTCGCCGTCGAGCCGAGCAGTCAGCGAATCGGCGGTTAGCGTGATTTCACATTCCATTATGTATATCCTCCTTATAAAAATTAAAAAAGCCTGTATCAAAAATGATACAGACTTTTATGTGCTTTTTTAGTCGAAAAAAGTATTCTGTTTTAATATTTTAAGCGCTTCGCCGCTTAAATAAAGCGAACCGCAAACGCAAAAATCTTTGTTCTCTTGCTTTGCCGTTTTAATTGCGGGTTCTACGCTTTCAAAAGGCGTTACGTCATCGCAATATTGTTTTACCTTTTGTGCAAGTTCACAAGCGGAAATCGAACGGGGATTATTTACGGTAACGGTATAAATTTTTGAAAACAACGGCGCAATTTGTGAAACCACCGAATCAATATCTTTGTCTTTCATCATACCGAGAATAGCGGTCGGCTTGTCAAAATAAGTTTCAACATATTTTTTAAGTGCTTTTACTCCGTCGGGATTATGTGCGCCGTCAACCAGAATTTTAGGATTTTTTGAAATAAGCTGGAGCCTTGCGGGAAAGTATGCGTTTTCAATTCCGTTTTTAATATTTTCATCGGTAACTGTAAAACCGCTTTTTTTAATTGCGGTAATGGCGGTAAGAGCATTATATTTTTGAATATTGCCCGATAGGGGCAGTTTCATCTTAATACCACAGCAGTTTATAACATCGCCGGTTATATCTTCTTTAACGGTTTTTACCGCATTTTTATCGGGAATTGAAAGAGATGAATTTTTTGCCTTGCAGATTTCTTCTATTTTATCAAATACTTCCCCTTTTTGAATAGGATAAAGCACAGTAGGGCAGTTTTGCTTTATAATACCGCCTTTTTCATAAGCAATTTGCGAGAGCGTATCGCCCAAATACTGCGTATGGTCAAGCGAAATGGAAGTAATAACGCTAACCGACGGTGTTTTTATAACATTTGTGGAATCAAGCCGTCCGCCGAGCCCTACCTCCAGCACGACTGCGTCGCATTTGTGTTTATAAAAATAGAGAATACCGATAGCGGTTACAATCTCAAATTCGGTGGGGATTTCGTCGGCAGGATAAGTATCTACAACCGCCTTTATCTGCGAAACAATTTCAATAAGTTCATCTTCCGAAATCATCTCGCCGTTTATCTGAAAACGCTCTCTAAAATCGACGATATAAGGCGAGATAAACATACCCGTTTTATATCCTGCGTTTTGAAGAATATTTGCAGCATAGCAACAAACCGAGCCTTTGCCGTTTGTTCCCGCAACATGTATAAATTTTAAACTGTCCTGCGGATTGCCGAGGTCATTCAGCAGTTTTGTAATTCTTGTAAGCCCCAATTTTGAGCCGAAAAGTAAAAATGAATCAATATAATCAGTCGCTTGTTTATAAGTCATATAATCACCAAGAGATATTATATATCAATTCCACCCCAAAAGCAAGGCGATTTAGAAAAGAATGAATAGTGAATAATATAGGGGAGCGCAGTGCGCTCCCGCAAAGCCATAATTTATAGTAAACTCAAAAGGGGCGCCCAATGAGCACCCCTACGAATGAATTTTGTTTTTGTGTTTTATCTATTGCTTTGTTGTGTTTTTATTAAATTCATAACTTTATCAGCGCACTTTGTTGCATTAAAGTCATAAGATTCAAATTTTGTATGTATAGTAACTATATGATTTGTTGCGCTTGCTTCGACACGCTCTATTTCATCATAGTTTAAATTCACCTTTTTACCAGACATAGCATTGCTAATCGTTAAAGGGTTAGGTATAGAAACTCCTTCAACATGGTCATCATAAACATCAATAAATGAATTTGCCATTGCTGGTGATTTGGCTTGTCCTATAAATGCAAATACAAAACATATAACACAACCAATATCAAAAACTATAGCAAACATCCCTAATAACCAATGCAAAAGAAAAGCGGCAAGAATGCAACATGCATAAAGCAAACCATATATAGCACCTAGTTTAGTTATCGACATATTTTCGGATTTGGATGAAAAAATTAATTTACTCATAATATTCTCCTTTAAAAATCAATATCAAAATCGTTTTTGGAATAACTGTCATCGCCTATTTTTGTGTATTCACCAGAAAAATAAACTTTTCCTTGTGAGCCTTCACCAGAAATATTCAATTCAAAATGACCATCAACATCAACAGTACCATCAGAATTTTCAGTTACGTTAGTGAGAACAGTATTTGTGTGAAAAGCATTACCGTATTCCAATGCTAATTCAACAGCTATATCACCATTAACTTCTGATAATAATTCACTATTAGCATTAGTTGTTCCGCTCCCATCACATCCACAAAACGCTGCACACATAATAACAACTACCAAAATTAAACTTAAAACTCTTTTCATTTTTTAAAATCTCCTTTAACTTAAATATGCAACAGATTGTTGCATATATATTGTAACAAATTGTTACAATAAAGTCAAGAGATATCTTTTTAATTTGGAGAAAAATTATGGAAATGATTGGGCTTAAAGAGATTCGGAAGAAAAAAGGCTATAATCAACTAAAAGTCGCTATGGATTTAAATATAACTCGTCAAGCGCTTTCTTATTATGAAAACGGCAAACGTTCCCCTGATATTGATATGCTAAAAGTTCTGTCCGAGTATTACGACGTTTCCATAGACTACCTTATCAACGGAAAAGAATTTGAATCAAAATACAAAAAATAAACCCGACTTCGTTTATGAAGTCGGGTTTTGTGTTCGATTTACAGTTTTGCT
Organism: Acutalibacteraceae bacterium; assembly: GCA_036308645.1. Taxonomy (GTDB): domain Bacteria; phylum Bacillota; class Clostridia; order Oscillospirales; family Acutalibacteraceae; genus RUG11462. Next base: position 66,097 of record JAXJVH010000052.1, read on the forward strand.
AACTGTTCGTCAATCAAGGCTATTTTTTCTTTCATTTCTTTGGCTTTTGCTTTTTGTTCTTCAACAACCTGAACAGGTGCTTTTGCAAGGAAGCCTTCGTTAGAGAGTTTTCTCTCGGTCTGTTCTAACTTTTTAAGAACAGCCTCTTTTTCTTTGTTAAGTCTTGCACGTTCTGCTTCAAAATCCACAAGTTCGCCGAGCGGAATATAGATTTTAGCGTCGTTTGTAATAATTGAAACTGCGTTTTCGATTGCAAATTCTTCGGCAATTTCAACAGAAGAACCGCTTGCAAGTTTTGCGATAACCGCTTTTGAAGTTTCAAAAACGTTTTGTTTTGAAGTAGCAATATAAATTGCCGCTTTTTTGCTCGGTGCAACGTTCATCTCACTTCTTCTTGTACGAATAGCCTTAACTGCCGCCATAATGCTCTCAAATTCAGCCTCTTGCAATGAGAAATTAAGGTTTTCGTCATAATCTACCCAGTTGCTTATCATAATTGATTCGCCGTCGTGGGGAAGAGTCTGCCAAATTTCCTCTGTAATAAACGGCATAAACGGGTGAAGAAGTTTCATACAACCGCTCATAACGTAAACCAAAACTGCTTTTGCGGTGGCTTTATCATCACTGTTTAAGCGGATTTTTGCGATTTCAATGTACCAATCGCAGAATACATCCCAAATAAAGTCATACAATTTTTGTACTGCAAGACCGAGTTCGAATTTTTCAAGATTATCAGTAACCTCTTTTGCAAGAGTGTTGAATTTTGAAATAATCCATTTATCCTCAACCGCCAGATTTTCGGGAATATGCGGCGCAGGTTCGTTTTCGTCCAAATTCATCAAAATAAATCTTGCGGCGTTCCAAATCTTATTTGCAAAGTTTCGTGAAGCCTCAACTCGTTCGGGCAAATATCTCATATCGTTTCCGGGACTGTTGCCTGTTGCAAGAGTAAAGCGCAAAGCGTCAGCGCCGTATTTTTCAATTTCCTGTAACGGGTCAACGCCGTTGCCCAAAGATTTTGACATTTTTCTGCCCTGCGGATCTCTTACCAAGCCATGAATAAGAACGGTTGAAAACGGTGCTTTACCCATGTGTTCGATACCCGAGAACATCATTCTTGCTACCCAGAAGAATATAATGTCATAGCCTGTTACAAGCGTAGAAGTAGGATAGAAATAATCAAGTTCTTTTGTTTTATCGGGCCAGCCGAGAGTAGAGAACGGCCAGAGTGCCGAAGAAAACCATGTATCAAGAGTATCGGGGTCTTGAGTTAAGTTTTTAGAATGACATTTCGGACATTCGTGCGGTGCGTCTTTTGCAACGATTACCTCGCCGCAGTCTGCGCAATAATATGCAGGGATTCTGTGTCCCCACCAAAGTTGACGGGAAATACACCAGTCTTTGATATTCTCCATCCAATGGAAATAGATTTTATCAAATCTTTCGGGGATAAATTTGGTTTCGCCGTTTTTAACCGCTTCAATAGCAGGTTTTGCAAGCGGCTCCATTTTAACAAACCACTGTTTTGAAACTCTCGGCTCAACGGTTGTTGAACAACGGTAGCAAGTGCCTACATTGTGAGTATGCTCCTCGATTTTTACAAGGAAACCGCCTTCTTCAAGGTCCTTAACAATCGCTTTTCGAGCCTCGTATCTGTCCATACCCGCATATTTCGGGTAATCGTCGACAATTTTAGCGTCATCGGTTAAAACGTTTATAACAGGCAAGTTGTGGCGCAGACCTACTTCAAAGTCGTTAGGGTCGTGCGCAGGTGTGATTTTAACAACGCCTGTACCGAAGTCAACCGCAACATAATCATCTGCTACAACAGGGATTTCTCTGCCAACAAGCGGCAAAGTAAGAGTTTTACCGACAATATCTTTATATCGCTCATCATTAGGGTTAACCGCAACCGCAGTATCGCCGAGCAAGGTTTCAGGACGGGTAGTAGCAAGTTCAACATAACCGCTACCGTCAGTAAGCGGATAGCGAAGATGCCAAAATGAGCCTGCCTGCTCCTCATATTCAACCTCGGCGTCGGAAATAGATGTCAAGCATTTCGGACACCAGTTTATAATTCGCTCGCCACGGTAGATAAGACCTTTTTCATAAAGGTTTACAAATACCTCTCTTACCGCCTTATTACAGCCCTCGTCCATAGTAAAACGTTCACGTTTCCAGTCGCACGAAGAACCCATTTTTTTAAGCTGGTCAATAATTCTTCCGCCGTACTGCTCTTTCCAATCCCAAGCACGTTCTAAAAAAGCCTCTCTGCCGATTTCCTCTTTTGTTACGCCCTCTTCACGCATTTTTTCAACGATTTTAGCCTCGGTTGCGATAGAAGCGTGGTCGGTTCCGGGAAGCCAAAGCGTTGAATAACCCTGCATTCTCTTAAAACGAACCAATATATCCTGCAAGGTGTTGTCAAGAGCATGTCCCATGTGAAGTTGACCTGTGATGTTCGGCGGTGGGATAACTATGGTATAAGGTTTCTTTTCGGGGTCGACCTCGGCGTGAAAATAATCGCCGTCCAACCAGAATTTATAAATACGATCCTCAACTTCGTTAGGATTGTACTGTTTTGCAAGTTCTTTAGCCATAAAAATTCATTCCTATCTAAATTTTATACAATTATATTTATAATACCATTTATTCTGTGCTTTTTCAAGGGTTTAAAGCAAAAAAATAAGCGTCGGACTTGAAAATTCAAGCCTGACGCATTTACTTAAAAACTAATAAAAAAGCAAAGCAAATCAAGCCCGTTCGTTTTTCACGACGGACACGACGACTGTATTCTGATTAAAAATAAATTTAGCCATCTTTATTTGCTCCTTTAAACTTATAAACATATTCTAACACCATGAATATATTATGTCAAGATTTTAATTGCACGTTTCATTTATAACTACTTTGATTTTATCAACGGAGTATTTTTTGAAAAGAGCGATATGCCGAGGAGTAATTTTTTCGCCGCTTATCGCTATTGGCACTGCCGGAGGGCAGGAAACAGTTGAAAATCCGCAAATTCTGTTTAAAGCGGATTCAGCCGTTACCTCTTCCTGCGGTGAAAAATATGCTTCTCGAATAGATAAAACCTGCTCGATTTCGGGTAAAATTAAATGTTTTGATACAATTTTTTCTTTTGGTTTAAGACTTTTCAAAGCGTTTTCAACTCTGTCAAAATCTTCGCCGCTGTTAGCGGGACTGAACATCATTACCGCAAAACGCTCGTCGCAATATTCACATTCAACTTTTTGCCGTCTTAAAATCTCGCCGACCTCATAGCCTGTATATCCTATATTCTCGGCACACAGGGTAATTTTCAGCGGTTCTGCGCTTAAATCCTCTGCGTCGATTGATTTTATGTAAACCTTTAATTTGTTTACCTTTTCAATACATTTCTGCAATTCCGATTCAAAATTTTCCGCCATATATCTATTTGCATTATCAAGTGATTTCAAGATGAGATAAGACGGACTTGTCGAGCCGAAAACCGCCATAGTTTCTTTTATATGGTTTAAATATTTTTCGTTATTTATATGTAAATAAGCGCCGCCCGTAAGAACAGGCAAAGTTTTATGCGCCGAATCACAGCACATATCAGCGCCGAGGTCTATAGGGTGTTGCCCTGTGAATTTTAAGTATGCGCCGTGCGCATTATCAACCAAAAGCGGAATTTCAAATTCTTTGCATACCTCCGAAAAGCCTTTAATATCAGCCATATTGCCAAGATAATCGGGCGAAGTTATGTAAACTGCACAAGGTTTTGTTTTAATAGTTTGCAGTTTTAATTTTAACTGCTCGGCGGTGATAAAACAAGAGCAAATAGAGTCGGTGGAGTCGGGCAAAAGCCATTCGACATCAAAGTCAATCAAAGCCGCCGAATGAACAAACGCTTTGTGCACGTTTCTTGCGGCTAACACAATCGGTCGGGCAGATTTGTTCATACGGTTGGTTACCGCCGACATAAGCATTGCCTTTATACATTGTGATGAGCCTTCGGCAGAGTAAAACGTGTGCTTTGAGCCGAAAACGGCAGTTGCGTTTTTCTCGGATTCTGCGATAATTCCGTCAGCCTCGTAAAGCGAGTCTGCGCCTTTTATTTCGGTTATATCATCGGGAAAGCCTTTGCCTTTATGCCCCGGCATGTGCAGACGGGACATATCACTTTTTATGTAATTGTCAATAAAGTCTGCAATAGGTGTGGTCATAAAATTAATCCTCGTCAGCCTCGGCTACTTGCATCATAATTGCACATTCAATGCGTTTTTTGAAAAGTTTACAGCCGTATTCGTATATGCCGTTTATATTTCCCGTAGCGTGGTAAGAATTTGCCGCACAACCGCCCGAACAGTAAAGTTTTGCAAAGCAATCTTTACATTCTTCTTTTGCGTAAGCGTTGCAAAGTTTAAATTCATTTACCTTTTCGTGATTTGAAACGCCGTTCCAAATATCGCCTAATTTGTATTTTTCATCGCCGACAAACTGGTGGCAAGGGTAAAGTTCGCCCTGCGGCGTTACCGCCATATATTCCGTGCCGGAACCGCAACCCGTAATTCGTTTGTAAATACAAGGGCCGTTGCTTAAATCAAGCATATAGTGGTAAAAAGTGAAACCGTTACCCGCCTTTTTGCGTTTAATCATCTCTTTGCTTAAAATTTCATATTGACGGAGCAAAATCGGTAAATCTTCATCAGTCAGCGCATAAGGCTCATTCGGAGGACAAACCACAGGCTCCATAGAAAGTTCCTTAAAGCCTAAATCAGCCATGTGGAAAATATCATTTGTGAAATCGACATTGTTATGTGTAAAAGTTCCTCGCATATAGTAACTTTTGTCACCTCGTTTTTCAACGAATTTCTTGAATTTAGGCAAAATTTTATCGTATGAGCCGTTACCGCCTAAATCTTTTCTGAAATGGTCGTGAATTTCAGGTCTGCCGTCAAGACTTAATACCACATTATCCATTTCGGCATTGCAAAAGTCGATAACATCGTCGTCGATTAACACGCCGTTGGTGGTAAGCGTAAAACGAAAGTTTTTGTTTTTATCTTTTTCAATACTGCGAGCGTATTTTACCAGTTGTTTTACCACATCGAAATTAAGCAAAGGCTCGCCGCCGAAAAAGTCAACCTCAAGATTTCTTCTTGTGCCTGAATTTTCTACAAGAAAATCAAGCGCACGTTTGCCTGTTTCAAAACTCATCAAAGCGTCTTTGCCGTGATATTTACCCTGCGCCGCAAAACAGTAGGAACAATTTAAGTTGCAAGAATGAGCAACGTGTAAGCAAAGCGCTTTTATAACGGTATTGCGATTTTTAAAATCAATCGCCAAATCCTCGTATTCGTCTTTTGACCAAAGTTTTCCTAAGTTTTCGAGTTCTTTTACGTCCTCAATACATTCTAAAACTTCGTACTCTTCAACACCGTATTTTTCCGTAATGTTTTTTACAATTTCATCCTTGCTTTTCTGTTTGTACTGCTCGATAATATCATAAGCCACCTCGTCAACCGAGTGAACGCTGCCCGAATTAGTATCAAGCACAATATTATAACCGTTTAATTTATACTGATGTACCATTTTGTTTTATCCTTTTATTATTTTTGATTTTTATTATATAGTAAAAACGCCACCTTTTCGGTGGCGGTCTTTTATTTTTTCAGAAATTATTTAGAAGCGTTTTCGCATTTCTGGTTAGCAACGCCGCAAGAAGTTTTGCAAGCAGACTGACAAGATGTCTGACATTCGCCGCAACCGCCTGTTTTTACGCTCTTTTTAAGGTCACGAGTGTGAACAGTTTTAATTCTTTTCATAAGTGCATCTCCTTAAATATTGTTGTAGAAATTATAACACACCGTTTTTATATTGTCAATGGCGGATAAAAAATATTTTTATAACGTTGTTTTTTAAAAAAATCCGTTAATTCAGTTGATTATGACAAAATTTTTTAGTATATTTAGTTTTGTTGTAATTCATAATCTTTAAAATCAGCTTGTATAATTTTAAAAGGCCTAATTTATGACAGAAATTAATAATAGATTAAAGAAAAATTAACCTGTAATTTAGTTTGGTTTGTTATAATTGCACTATAAAAAAATGTAAATTTGTTAAAATTTAATAAATTATATATTTTAAACAAAAACCTATTGAATTTAAAGCGTTTTATTGTTATAATATACTAAACAAATAAAATAGATGTAAAAATATTTGGAGGTAATGGTTTGATAGATAATAAGAGTAAAAAGAATGTTAACGGCGACTTGGCTTCGTATTATTTTCATCAGGGTACTTCAAACAGGGCTTATGAATATTTAGGAGCGCATTTTACAGAGCAAAACGGTTTAAGCGGCGTTTTGTTTCGTGTTTGGGCGCCTCATGCTGTTTCGGTTTCCGTAATCGGCTCGTTCAACGGTTGGGACGAAAACGCTGACGTTATGGAAAAAACCGAAGATAATGAGGTTTACAGTTTATTTATCCCCGGAGTACAACAGTATGACTCTTATAAATATTTGATTACCGCAAGATCGGGAGAAAAACTTTACAAAGCCGATCCTTATGCTTTTCATAGTGAAACAAGACCTGATAACGCTTCAAAGGTTTATGATATAAGCGGTTTTGAATGGACCGATGACGAGTTTATTTCAAAAAGGGCTAAAGCCGATATACTTAATTCCCCTATTAATATTTACGAGGTTCATCCGGGTTCTTGGCGCAGATATGAAAACGACGCATACTATAACTATGAAAAACTCGGCGAAGAGTTGTCGGAATACTGCAAGGAAATGGGATATACCCATATTGAACTTATGCCTATTCTTGAGCATCCTTACGACGGCTCTTGGGGTTATCAGGTTACCGGTTATTACGCTCCGACTTCACGCTACGGTACGCCTAAAGATTTTATGAGGTTTGTTGATATTTGTCACAGTAAGGGCATAGGCGTTATTATGGACTGGGTGCCTGCTCACTTCCCTCGTGACGCCCACGGACTTCGTTATTTTGACGGCGAGCCGCTTTATGAGTATGCTGATTGGCGTAAAGGCGAAATGAAAGAATGGGGCACAATGGTGTTTGACTGGGGCAGAAGTGAAGTAATATCATTCTTGGTGTCAAACGCTTATTATTGGATAAAAGAGTATCATATTGACGGTCTTCGTGTTGACGCGGTTTCATCAATGCTCTATCTTGATTACAGCCGTCAGGACGGCGAATGGTTACCGAATAAATACGGCGGACACGAGAATTTAGAAGCAATCGAATTTTTCAGAACTCTTAATAAATCCATACTTACCGATTTTCCGGGTACAATGATGATTGCCGAAGAATCTACCGCTTGGCCGAGCGTTACAAAACCGGGCGAAGTAGGCGGATTAGGCTTTAATTTTAAATGGAATATGGGTTGGATGAACGATATGATTTCATATATGTCGCTCGACCCGCTTTTCAGAAAAGATAATCACAATAAACTTACGTTTAGTTTCTTCTACGCTTTTTCCGAAAACTTTATTTTGCCTATTTCTCATGACGAGGTTGTTCACGGCAAATGCTCGATGATTAACAAAATGCCGGGACTTTATCATGATAAATTTAAGAATTTGCGTACATTCTATGCTTATATGATGGCGCATCCGGGCAAAAAACTTACATTTATGGGGCAGGAATTCGCTCAGTTTATCGAATGGAATTTTGAACAGCAACTTGATTGGCTGTTGCTTGATTATGAAATTCATCAGCAAACGCAACATTTCGTTAAAGAACTTAACGAATTTTATAAGAATACTCCTGCTTTTTGGCAGAACGACTATTCTTGGGAAGGCTTTTCATGGATTGTTCCCGATGACAACACCCAAAGCATTATCGCTTTCCGCAGAATTGATAATAAAAACAAAGAGATTATTACCGTTTGCAATTTTGTGCCTGTACGCCGTGAAAAATACCGCATAGGTGTTCCGCAAAAAGGTACTTATAAAATTGTTTTCAATACCGACGACGTAGCCTTTGGCGGCGAAGGTTTGGTAGAGAAAAAGTCTTACAGAGCAGCCGCTAAACCGATGCACGGATTTGATTATTCAATCGAACTTGATTTAGCGCCGCTTTCGGCAATCTACCTTGAGCATACCGATTCGGCTTCACGCAAGAAAACAAGCTCAAAATCAGAGGCTAAAAAGCCGAATTCAACTGCTAAAAGCACAAAACAAACCGCTAAAAAACAGCGTTCAACAAAAACTTCCGCTAAAACTAACGCTAAAAAATAAAATTTGCGGTTTTAATTTCTGACTTTCGGCACCGAATAAGCCTGTACCGGCTTTGCCGAAAGCAATTATAAATATTTATTTAACATCTTATTATTTAACATCTTACCGAGAGGAGATAATTTGTAATGAAAAGAAAGACAGAATGCGTCGCAATGTTACTTGCCGGAGGTGAAGGAAGCCGTTTAGGCGTACTTACCCGAAAAGTAGCAAAACCGGCTATTCCTTTCGGCGGAAAATACAGAATTATTGATTTCCCGCTTTCAAACTGTATAAATTCCGGAATAGAAACAGTCGGCGTTTTGACTCAGTATCAGCCGCTTGAACTCAACAGTTACATAGGTTCGGGAGCGCCTTGGGACCTTGACAGAATGAACGGCGGTGTAAGTATTTTGCCGCCTTATCAGAAAAAAACCGGAACTGATTGGTATAAAGGAACTGCTAATGCGATTTATCAGAATATTCCTTACATTGAAAATTTCAATCCTCAATACGTTCTTATTCTTTCGGGCGACCATATTTATAAAATGGACTATGCTAAAATGATAAAGTATCATAAAGAGCATGACGCCGCTTGTACGATTGCGGTTATGAGCGTTCCTATGGAAGAAGCACCGCGTTTCGGCATTATGAACACAAATGAGGACAACAGCGTTTATGAATTTGAAGAAAAACCCGCTAATCCTAAATCAAACAAGGCTTCTATGGGCGTTTATATTTTCAATTGGGAAGACCTTAAAAAATATCTTATTGAGGACGAGGCTGATAAAGAATCTTCAAACGACTTCGGAAAAAATATTATTCCGGCTATGCTTTCTGACGGCAAAAAACTTTTTGCTTATGAGTTTGACGGATACTGGAAAGACGTTGGAACAATAGACAGCCTTTGGGACGCTAATATGGATATTCTTAATCCCAATATACCGCTTGATCTTGATGATAAAAAGTGGCGAATTTACGCGAGAAATAAGGCTTTGCCGCCGCATTTTGTTGCCGATACCGCTACTATTCAAAATTCGCTTATTTCAGACGGTTGCGAGGTTTACGGTAAGGTTTATGACTCGGTTCTTTTCTCCGGCGCCGAGGTTGAAGAGGGCGCTGACGTAAGTTATTCGGTAATTATGCCGGGCGCTAAAATTAAAAAAGGCGCAGTTGTAAAATATTCAATTGTTGCAACTAACGCTGTGGTTGAAAGCGGCGCTAAAGTAGGCGGAAGTCCTGAAGATTTTAAGAATGATATTGACAACTGGGGCATTACGACAATCGGTCCCGAATATGTTGTTAAAGAAAATACAGTTATTCCGCCAAAAGAAATGGTAGAGGCTTAAAGGAGGTAAGGCAGATATGATAACAAATGCAATGGGAATAATTTTCTGTAATTCAAATGACGCTGTTTTAAATGAACTGACTTCAATCAGAGCAATCGGCTCTGTGCCGTTCGGCGGAAGATACCGTCTTGTTGATTTTGCGTTATCTTCGTTTGTAAATGCAGGAATTTCAAAAGTAGGTCTTGTTACCAAACAGAATTTTAAATCGCTCGCCGACCATATCGGAAGCGGCAGACCTTGGGATTTGGCAAGAAAAAACGGCGGTATCACAATGCTTACTCCGTATGCTTCGGCTTTAAGTTCGGGCGTTTATAAAGATAAAATCGACGCTTTATACGGTAATATTGATTATCTTGAATACGCAAACGACGATTATGTAGTGCTTGCAGACGCAAATGTTGTTACTACATTCTCGGTTGAAGATATGATAGATAAACATATTGAAAGCGGCGCTGATATTACCGTCGCTTATAAAAAAGGCGCTGAAACCGCTACCTACATAAAGATAGCCGACGGCGTTGCAAAAGGTTTTACTTCTAAACCAACCGACGATAATAAAAACGGATATATTGAAACATTTGTAATTTCACGTGATCTTCTTATTTCGCTTGTAAAAGAGGCCGCTTCTCATAATTACACCGATTTGATTGTTGACATTTTCCACAGAAATGCAGATGCTTTGAAAATCGGTTGTTACGAAGTAACCGAATATGCGAAAATGATTAATAATGTTCAGGAATTCTTCGAGGCAAATATGGACCTTTTGCAGAAAGATGTAAGAAGTGAATTATTTGGACTTGATAACCCTGTTTATACTAAACTTCGTGATGAAATGCCTTGTAAATACGGTTTTGATTCAAGAGTTGAAAATTCGCTTATTGCAGAGGGTTGCGTAATTGAAGGCGAGGTTAAAAACTCTATCATATTCAGAGGAGTTAAGGTCGGAAAAGGCGCAAAGATTGAGAATTGTATTCTTATGCAGTCTTGTGAAGTCGGTCAAAATTCTCAACTTGAATATGTTGTTGCCGATAAAAACGTTGTGTTTAAAGACGGCAGAACTTTAATGGGTTGCCGTACATTCCCTATGGTAATAGGCAAAGGCCTTACGGTTTAATTAATAACACCGTATAATTTTAAAGATTTTGCAAAAACACGTGCAAGAAAATATCGGGATTCTCTAAAAAAGAGAATCCCGATTAATTTTACTTAATTTTTACTAAAAAGCAGAAATATTTTTAAGGAAATTTTTATTTTATCAATACTGCTATTCGCCTGATTCGTGGCGTTCGGGGTCAGAGTAACATTCGCAAAACCGACCTGCAAACGACGGGCTTTCATCGCCTTTATAAAGATGCGAAATATCGCCGAAAGCCTGACAACGAAAATACGCCTTGCCTTTATCACGCTCTTCGGTTATAAGCGTTGTAACCGAACTCGGAAGCGCAATAAAATTATGCGATATTATCTGCGGCGAAGTGTTAAACAAATGCGAAAGCAACAACGCCTCTATCCCGAAATGGCAGAAGAAAAGCAGAGTTTTATGATTTTCCTCATTGACTTTATAATAAGTACCGCAACGCTCGTATCCGAAATCTTTTAAGCACTCGTCAAATTTTGAAAAAACATAAGAAACGGTTTTCGGCACCTCGCTGTTTTTAATAAAATCGGTTTCGCACCATTTTTCTCTGTCGAAAAACGCTTGATTTTCGTCCAAAAATTCGGGTTTGAAATCCCAAATTATTCGGTTTTTACCCGTTTTCGGGTCTATAACCTGCTTATAATTAAACTCCTCTAACCAGTCGCAAATTGTAGCGGTTTTTCCTGTTTTTTCAAGATAAGGTTTCATTGTGTCCTTTGCCCTGCCCAAAGGCGAACAAAAAACTGCGTCTGCCGTAATGTTTTTTAAGCGCTCCCCTACCAATTCCGCCTCACGCCGGCCTTTTTCGGTAAGCGAATCAATAGAATAATCAGGCTCGCCGTGACGAATAAAAATAATTCTCATAAAAACACAAACTCCAAAGTTTTATTTTTCTTTGATTATAGCATAAATTATATGACAAAAGCAATACGATAAAATATTCAAGGCTTGTTTTAACCAAAGTTTTTTAACAAAATCAGTCTTATATTATTAAGTTTGCTGACTTGATAACAGACAGTTTAGGTGTTATAATATAGAAAGATTTATAAAAGAAGGATGTTCAATGGAAAATACACAAAATATACTCGGTACAGAGCGTGTTTCAAAACTTATGCTGAAATTTGCCATACCGAGCATTATAGCTATGCTTGTCGGAGCAATTTATAATATTGTCGACCAGCTTTTTATCGGAAATGCTGTAGGACCGCTTGGAAATGCCGCTACTAATATTGCCTTTCCGCTTTCTACCTCTTGCGTAGCCCTTGCCTTGCTTTTCGGCATAGGCGGTGCGAGTTGTTTTAACCTTGATATGGGCAAAGGCGAAAGCAAAAAAGCGCCGAATTATATAGGCAACTCGGTTGTAATGATGATTATAAGCGGTATTTTGCTTATGGTCGTTACGCTATTGTTTTTAGAGCCTTTATTAAAAATATTCGGCTCGCCTGACGATGTTATGCCCTATGCGGTCGAATATACAAGAATTACTGCTTTCGGATTTCCGTTTTTAATACTTACAACGGGCGGCGGCCATTTAATACGTGCCGACGGCAGTCCGAAAATGACTATGTTTGTAAGTATGCTCGGCGCGGTTATCAATGTTTTTCTTGACGCGCTTTTTGTAATCGTTTTCGGTTGGGGTATGTCCGGTGCGGCATACGCTACAATTATCGGCCAGTTTATTTCGGCATTAGTTGTATTTTGGTACTTAAAACACTTTAAAACCGTTTCGCTTAGCATAAGGAATTTTAAACCAAACGCTAAAATCATCGGCAAAACAGCCTCTATCGGTATGGCTTCTTTTATCAATCAACTTGCTATGATGATTGTGCAAATTGTGCTTAACAATTTTTTACGCAAATACGGCGGAATGTCGGAATTCGGCGAATCTATACCGATTGCCTGCGCCGGAATTATTATGAAAGTAAATCAAATTATATTTTCAATTATTATAGGACTTTCTCAGGGAACGCAGCCTATTGAAAGTTATAACTACGGCGCTGAAAAATACGACAGAGTACGCAGGGCGTATCGACTCGCTATTACCGTAGGCGCAGTTATTTCGTTAATTGCCTTTGCTTTGTTTGAGATTTTTCCGAAAGAGATTTTATCGCTTTTCGGCGACGGCTCAAAAGAGTATTTTAAATTCGGCGTATTGTATTTCAGAATATTTTCCGCTTTTTTGTGGATTGGTTTTATTCAACCGATTACCTCAACTTTCTTCACATCAATCGGCAAACCGATAAAAGGCGCTATTCTCTCGCTTTCAAAAAACATTATTTGCTTCTTGCCGGCTCTGTTTATTTTACCACAGTTTTTCGGTATTTACGGTGTGCTTTATGCAACTCCGCTTGCAGACTTTTTAGCGGTAGTGATGAACATTTCATTTGCAATTTTTGAATTTAAACTTATAAAAAGCAAAGAAAAAGATTTGCAGTCGGCTTGACTTATTTAAGAATAGGTAATATAATATCGTAGGATTTAAAAAATCCCGAAACTTTAAAAGAGGTTTCGGGATTTTTGAATGTATAAAAAGGATGTATGAAAATTGAAAAAGGATTTTTTGCAGGGCGTACGCCACGGTCTGCCTATAGGAATAGGCTATTTTGCGGTTTCCTTTGCTTTCGGAATTAAAGCAATAAGCGCAGGACTTAACGCTTTTCAAGCGGGACTTATGAGCCTGCTTAATATTACAAGCGCAGGTCAGTTTGCAGGAATCGAGGTTATCGAAAACGCAACCGACCTTTTAGCCGGAATTATCTCAATAATTTTAACGCAGTTTATTATAAATTTGAGATATTCGCTTATGGGATTTTCGCTTAATCAAAAACTTGATAACAGTTTTACCGTACCTAAAAGAGCGATTATTGCTTTTGCAAATACAGATGAAATTTTTGCAGTGGCGATAAGTCAGCCTCATAAACTTACTTTCAGTTATATGTTGGGGCTTGTTTTAATGCCGATTATCGGTTGGACAGGCGGAACGGTTTTCGGCGCTGTTGCAGGAAACATTTTACCGCAAATGATTGTTTCTGCGCTCGGCATTGCGCTTTACGGAATGTTCATTTCGATAGTTATGCCGAATGTCAGAGAAGAAAAAAGCGTCAGAATTGTGGTTGTTATAGCGGTAGTTTTAAGTTGCGCTTTTTATTATCTGCCATATCTTAATAAAATCGAATCGGGACTTACAATAGTTATATGCACAGTAATTTCATCACTTATCGGCGCTTTTCTGTTCCCGATAAAGGCAGAGGAGGAATAACGCTTGAATATTTATATTTACATACTTACAATGGCGGTTGTAACATATTTAATAAGAGTTATTCCGCTTACTGTTTTCACAGGCAAGATAAAGTCGCAGTTTGTATTATCGTTTTTACATTACGTGCCTTACACCTGCCTTACCGTCATGACCGTTCCCGCTTGTTTTTCAAGCACCGCAAGCGTTATAAGCGCAGTAGTAGGCTTTACTGTTGCCGTAATTTTGGGGTATTTTAAAAAAGGTCTTGTTACCGTTGCCGTAAGCGCAACCGTAACGGTTTTTGCGACAGAAACAATTATGAACCTTGTTTTGTAAAAAAATGCTTGCAATTATATTAATTTTGTGTTAAAATATTATTCATATTTTTAATATTAATGTTTTAGGATGTAGAAATTCCGAAAAAACGCAAAACTCTGGAGAAGTCTGCTTTGCGCAGATGCCGAAGGTGTAAGGGAAAATCCCGATCTCTCAGGCAAAAGGACAGAAGCGCAATTATTAAGTTTATGCTTTAAAAGGGTATTGTTGTTTGCAATGCCCTTTTATATATTTATTCGAAACTTTTTCAAAGAAAGGAAATAATTATGAAAAAGAAAATTTCACTTTTAGTAATGATTTTTTCTTTTATGCTTATGTTTTGCAGTTGTAAAGCAGTTGATACAATTACAAGCGTAAATGATAAAGTCAACGGATTTGTATGGGGCTGGTTCGGTGTAATCCTCCTTGTAGGAACAGGTATTGTTATGACTGTTCTTACAAAGGTATTCCAGATTTCTCATATCGGACATTGGTTTAAAGAAACTTTGGGAAGTCTTTTTAATAAGCACGTTACTTCTCATTCAAAGGATATGGGAAGTATTTCACAGTTTCAGGCGCTTTGTACCGCTTTGGCCGCTACAATCGGCGTTGGTAATATCGCAGGTGTTGCCGCTGCTATCGTTACAGGCGGTCCGGGTGCGATATTCTGGATGTGGGTTGCCGCTTTCTTCGGTATGATGACAAACTTCTCCGAAAACGTTCTCGGTATTTTCTACCGCAGAAAGAACTCAAAAGGCGAATGGTCAGGCGGCGCAATGTATTATTTGCGCGACGGTTTAGGCGCTAAAAAGCACTGTAAAACAATCGGTAAAATTTTAGCGGGACTTTTTGCTGTTTTTGCTCTTTTGGCTTCTTTCGGTATCGGTAATATGGGACAGGTAAACAAAATCGTTGCAAACTTTGCAGGTGCATTCCCGTCGGAAACACTTTCAAATGTGCCTGTAATGGGAACAAATCTTTACAATATCATTATCGGTATTGTTCTTATGATTATCGCTGCTCTTATTATTATCGGCGGTTTACAGAGAATTGCAAGCTTTGCAGAAAAAATAGTTCCTTTTATGGTTGTTTTGTTTGTACTCGGTTCACTTATTATTATCGGCGTAAATTATTCGCAAATCGGCGCCGCTTTCGGTGCAATCTTTGAAAACGCCTTTACAGCAAATGCCGCTTGGGGCGGTGCAGGCGGATTTGTACTTGCAACCGTAATTCAGGCAGGCTTTAAACGAGGCGTATTCTCAAACGAGGCAGGTCTTGGCTCATCTGTAATGGTACATAGTAACTCAAACGTTAAAGAGCCTGTTAAACAGGGTATCTGGGGCATCTTTGAAGTATTTGCAGATACAATGGTAGTTTGCACAATGACTGCTCTTGTTATTTTAACATCAGGCGTTATCGACCTTAAAACAGGTATGTTGGCTGAAGGCACAAGCGGTGACGCAACTTTGGTTGCAAAGGCTTTTGATACTGTATTTTCTGTAGGTAATGTAAAAATAGGCAGTATGTTTATTGCTATCGCAATTTTGCTTTTCGCTTTCACAACGGTTCTCGGCTGGTCGCACTACGGCACAAAGGCTTGGGAATACTTATTCGGCACAAAATCAACTATGTTCTATAAAATAGTATTTGTTCTTATGATTATGAGCGGTGCGGTTATGACCTCTTCACTCGCTTGGGATATTTCCGATACATTTAACGGACTTATGATGATTCCTAACTTAATCGGCGTTCTTTCATTATCAACTCTTGTAATGAAAATTACAAAGAACTATGTTGACAGAAGAATAAGAAAAAAAGAGGGTATCAAACCTATGCTTTCTTTCGATAATGAAATTCAGTTAATGCAGGAAGCTGCACTTAAAGCTGATTTAGAATCGGGAAAGGATGAATAAAATATGACGTTAGAGTTATTGGCATTTATTCTTTACTTTGCGCTTGTACTCGGAATAGGTGTAATATTCTTCTTTAAATCCAACAAAAACAAGATGAGCGGCGACAAGGAATATTTCTTGGGCGGCAGACAGATGGGACCTTATGTTACGGCTATGAGCGCACAGGCCTCGGATATGTCGGGCTGGCTGCTTATGGGCTTTCCGGGAAGCGTTTTGGCTTTCGGTTTCGGCAAGGTTTGGATTGGCATAGGTCTTGCGCTCGGTACGATTGCTAACTGGATTTTTGTTGCAAAAAGACTTCGCAGATTTTCAAAAGCGGCTAACGATTCTATCACTTTACCGCAGTATCTCTCAAACAGATTTGCCACTAAAAATCCTGCTTTGCAGATAATTTGTGCAATTATTTTCTTGGTATTCTTTACAGTTTATGTTGCTTCAAGTTTTGTTGCCGGCGCAACGGTTTTTGCGGAAATCGTACCGCAGTTAAAGGGTAAAGAATCGCTCGCAATGCTCATTTTTGCGGTAATCATTATTATTTACACATTTTTGGGCGGATTTAAAGCGGTTTGTTGGACAGACTTTTTCCAGGGCATTATGATGCTTATTGCAGTTCTTGCAGTTCCGATTGTAATTTTATGCACACAAAATCTTGATTTTTCAGCGCTTAATCAGGTTTACAGTTATATGGAAAACGGCAATGCGGTTGAATGTGCGTTTGTATCAAATCCGTTCGCCGCTTCCTGGCAGGATATTGTTTCAGGTCTTGCATGGGGACTCGGTTATTTCGGTATGCCGCATATTCTTGTAAGATTTATGTCTATCAAAAAATCAAGTATGATTAAAAAGTCGGCAACGGTTGCAATTGTTTGGGTTGTTTTATCACTCGGCGCCGCCATTGCTTTTGCGGTTTTAGGCAGAGTGCTTGTCGGCGAAGAATTGTTGAGCGCAGGACTTCAGAAAAACGTATTTATCCGACTTGTTCAAATGCTTTTCCCACCGTTTATCATCGGTATTTTGCTTTCGGCAATTATTGCGGCTGCTATGTCAACCGCTGACAGCCAGTTGCTTGTTGCTTCAAGTTCATTTACCTCCGATATTTATAAACCTGTTTTCAGAAAAAATGCTTCTGATAAAGAGGTGCTTTGGATAGGCAGAGTTGTTGTTCTTATAATCGCTGTTATCGCTTACTTTATCGCAAGCAGTAAATCCTCGGGCGCACAGAGCATTATGAATATGGTTGAGAACGCTTGGGGCGGATTCGGTTCTGCATTCGGCGGCGTTATCATTCTTTCGGTATTCTGGAAACGCTTAACCTACAAAGGCGCTGTTGCAGGCGTTGCATTCGGCGCAATAGTAGATGTGTTGTGGCTTGTTTTCCTCACTTCTTCGACAGGCATTTACGAATTGTTACCCGGCTTTTTCGCAGGACTGCTTGCGGCAGTAGTAGTTTCGCTTATTGATAAACAACCAAACGCAGAGGTTGTAAAAATATACGAAACAGCAACCGATAAATCGATTGACGATTAATAGTAATTAATTGATAAAACTATATCTATAATTAATAAGACTGTATCTATAACCTGCAAAAAGCAGTTTAAGATACAGTCTTTTTTGTTATAAAAACGTTATATAAAAACTGCCGACAAATTCCTGTCGGCAGTTTTTTAGAATATTTTGATTTATATATTATAAATTATCCCATAATAACTTTTACGTCACGAACTTTGCCGCCTATAGGTGCAATCGGTCCGAACGGAACTTCTTTGCCGTCGACAATCAACTTTGCAACGCCTTTTTGCGCTTTAGCGGAATTGTCAACTTTAATGTTATATGTATCGCCTCTGAATTTACGGGTAACTTCAAACTCTGTCAAATCATCAGGCAAACACGGGTCAACAAGCAGTCCGTCATAATCGGGCTTGATACCCAAAATAAAGCGTGAAACATTATAGAAAGTCCAAGCAGCCGTACCTGTAAGCCAGGAGTTTTTAGCCTCACCGTGATTTTTAGCGTCACGACCTGCAATCATCTGCGAGTAAACATAAGGCTCGGTTCTGTGAATTTCGGAAATATCCTCAAGATAAGCAGGACAAGTTTTCTTATAAACCTCAAACGCTCTGTTACCTCTGCCGACAACGGTTTCTGCAATAGATACCCAAGGGTTATTGTGACAGAAAATACCGCCGTTTTCTTTGTATCCCGGAGGATAAGAAGAAATCTCGCCGAGTTCGATATGATATTTTGTGTAAGACGGGGAATTCAACACAATACCGTATTTTGTATCAAGGTATTTTTCAACCGACTGCAAAGCCTTAAGCGCTCTGCCGTCTTCAACGCCGATTCCTGCCATTACGCAGAATCCCTGCGGCTCAATAAAGATTTTGCCCTCTTCACATTCTTTCGAGCCTATCTTATTACTGTAAGCGTCATACGCACGAACAAACCATTCGCCGTCCCAGCCTGCGTCAAGAACAGCCTCGGTCATTTCGTCAACTGCCTTTTGTGCTGCCGCCGCTTCTTCATCAAGACCTTTTTCCTTGCACATTCTTATATAATCAGGGCCTACCGCTACAAACATACCTGCGATAAATACAGACTCTGCAACAGGGCCTTCTGAAGGACCGAAGGTCTGGAAAGACTCTCCCGGATTTTCCGAGAAACAGTTAAGATTTAAGCAGTCGTTCCAGTCTGCACGACCGATAAGCGGTAATTTATGAGGACCTAAATTATTTGTAACGTGGTCAAAAGAGCGTTTTAAATGAACTAACAATGTGTCGGCCTTTGAGTCATCGTTATCAAAAGGTACCATTTCATCAAGAATTGAGAAATCGCCTGTTTCTTTAATATAAGCGGCAACGCCGAAGATAAGCCAAAGCGGGTCATCGTTAAATCCGCTGCCGATATCATTGTTACCCTTTTTAGTAAGCGGCTGATACTGATGATATGCCGAGCCGTCCTCCATTTGAGTAGCGGCAATATCGAGTATTCTTTCTCTTGCACGTTCGGGGATAAGGTGAATAAAGCCTAACAAATCCTGTGAAGAATCACGGAATCCCATTCCTCTGCCGATACCCGACTCAAAATATGAAGCCGAACGCGACATATTAAATGTTACCATACACTGATACTGATTCCAGATGTTTACCATTCTGTCGAGTTTTTCATCAGGTGATTTAACCGAATATGTAGACAAAAGATTTGTCCAATAAGTTTTAAGTTCGGCAAGCGCATTTTCAACCTGTTCGTCAGTCTTGAATTTACCGAGCAATTCATTAGCAGGCTTTTTATTGATAACGTCTTGCGCTTCCCACTTGTCGTCTTTCGGATTTTCGCAGTAACCGAGAACAAATACAAGAGATTTTGTTTCACCCGGTTTTAAAGTGATTTTCTTTGAATGAGAGCCGATTGGCGACCAACCCGAAGCAACGGAATTTCTTGATTTATTTTCCATAACTGAGTCAGGATCTGCAAAACTGTTGTAAAGACCGATAAAGGTTTCACGGTCGGTATCAAAACCGTCGATTTCTTCATTGCAGGAGAATACGGCGTAGTGATTACGACGTTCTCTGTACTCGGTTTTATGATAAATAGTGCTTCCGATTACCTCAACCTCGCCTGTTGAAAAGTTTCTCTGGAAGTTGGTTGTATCATCGTTTGCGTCCCAAAGGCAGAATTCAACAAATGAGAAAACGGTAAACTCTTTTTCTTTATCGGTTTCGTTTGTGAATTTTAATCTGTGAATTTCAGCGGTAGTATCAAGCGGAACAAAAGAAGTCTGTTCAGCCCTCAAACCGTTTACCTTTGAAGAAATAACCGAATAACCGAGACCGTGACGGCACTCATATTCTTGATAATCCGCCTTGCACGGTTTCCAACCCGGATTGAAAACATTGCCGTTTTCATTGATATAGAAATAAATACCTCCGTCATCAGTCGGCACATTATTATATCTGTATCTGGTCAGACGAAGCAATCTTGCGTCTTTATAAAAACAGTAACCTCCCGATGTGTTTGAAATAAGTCCGAAAAAGTCTTTGTTTCCAAGATAGTTTATCCATGGATAAGGCGTTTTCGGCTCGGTGATAACATATTCACGATTTATGTCGTCGAAATGTCCGAATTTCATTTGATTTCCTCCTGTAACTAATATTAAATTCTTACTAATATATAATAATTTATATTCAATGTTTTTTCAAGAGTTATTTTAAAAAACAGGAAAATTTTATTTATATTATAAATTTAATACATTTTATTGGTTAAAATGCACAAAAACCGAATTGCAATTTTATAAGTTTGCACTAAAAGGTAGAAAAAGTAAAAAAAGCAGAATTTATTGTTGACATTGCATAAAACGAGGTGTATAATTTAGTCAAACAATACAAAAAGGATGTGTTTATTATGACTTTTGCAGAAAAATTCCAATCCTTAAAAGTAGCTTTCGATAAAGCAAATACCACAAAATTCGATGCTGACTTTGCAGTACAACTCACAATGACTGATGAGGATTGCGGCGGCACTTTCTATATTGAATACAAAAACGGAAACTATTCAGTAGAGCCGTACGATTATGTTGACAACACAGCAGTTGTTATTGCTCCGGCAGACTCAATTGCCAAACTTGCTAAAGGTGTTGTTGCTAAAGATTTAATTATCAACGGTAATGAAGAAAACATCAAGACTCTCGCAGCTGCATTAAAGCCTGCTAAAAAGCCTTGTGCTAAAAAAACTTGTGCTAAAAAAGCAGAAGTTAAGAAAGAAACTTCTAAAGCCGCTGAAAAAACTGTAGCAAAAACTACTGCTAAAGCAGAGGAAAAAAAGCCTTGCGCTAAAAAATCCTGCGCTAAAAAAGCAGAAACAAAAACTGCTACAACTCCGGCTGCAAAAAACTGCAACCGTTAAAAAAGATACTAAAGCCGCAAAATAATCTTTGCTTTAGTATCTATACTAATTAGCTATTCCTCTTTTAAGTTTTTTCATTATATACTCCATTTCATGAAAAGCCGACGGTTCTGCCGTCGGCTTTTCACTTGTAAATTTTGCTTGCAAACCTTATAAATTATGGTTCTATTCCTAATGTTGGGTTTTCAACACTTATCGCCTCCCTCGTCAGAGGGAGCCAATCTACACCCCAACTTTTGCAAAAGAACCTAAATTATAATATTAATGATTAATGTGTTTTGAAAAAATTGCTGTAAAAATTTCTTCTGTTTTGCCTGATATTTTAATATAATTTATTTTTATCTTTATGCTTTTTCAGCGCCTTTTCATATTCTATTCCCGATTTATACTCTTGCGAAAGTTCCTCTTTGTAATCGGGATCGTCAACAGGCGGCAAAATTTCATCAAAAAGCGATTTTTCATCAAGCAGATTTGCCATATATTCTTTTTCATCCATAAAAAAACACCTCTTTATCATTATTATTAGACTTAAAAGAGGTTATATTCATTGAAAAAAACGTAATTGCGTTTTTTAAAAAAATAAATTTAAAAAAATAACAATATATTGTGGATTTTTTTAAAAAGATATGTTATAATCAGTACAGTTAAAGTTAAACTAATATTATAATTCTCGCATAATGTCCTTTTTATGCGGTTTTTTATTGTTTTTTGATTGTTTCTATATTTATATAAATTCAGATTATGTTGCAAAGAGGTGGATTAATTTTGGAAAAGTTGCTTATTAAAGGCGGCAACCCTTTAAAAGGAAAAGTATATATAAGCGGTGCTAAAAACGCCGCTGTGGCTATTATTCCTGCGGCTTTGCTCAGTGATGGAGTTTGCAGAATTGAAAATGTTCCTAATATTTCCGATGTAAATGTTCTTTTAAAAATTTTGAAAGAACTCGGCGCTAAAGTAAGATATCTTAATAAATCTACCGTTGAAATTGATCCGAGAAGCATAAATACTCATATCGTCACTTATGAGATGACCAAAAAAACAAGGGCTTCAAGTTATTTTATGGGCGCTATGCTCGGAAGATTTAAAAAGGCTAAAATTGCTCCTCCGGGCGGTTGTGATTTTTGTGCAAGACCTCTTGATTTGCATGAAAAAGGCTTTCGTGCGCTCGGCGCTACCATTGATAAAATCGACGGTATGATGGACATTAGCGCAGACAGGCTTGTGGGAACCGTTATCTATCTTGATACAGTTTCCGTCGGCGCTACTATTAACATTATGCTTGCCGCTGTAAAGGCAAGGGGCAGAACAATTATTGAAAACGCCGCAAAAGAACCTCATATTGTAGACCTTGCGAATTTTTTGAATTCAATGGGCGCAGATATTCGCGGTGCAGGTACTGATGTGCTTAAAATTTCGGGTGTTCCGAGTTTGGGTTCAACCACATATTCAATTATTCCCGACCAGATTGAAGCCGGCACTTATATGGTGGCTGCCGCCGCCACAGGCGGTGATGTTTTGATTGAAAATGTTATTCCAAAACATCTTGAATCCATAAGCGCAAAACTTGAAGAAACAGGTGCAACGGTTGAAGAGTTTGACGAATCGGTAAGAGTTTACCGAAACGGCGAACTTAAAAAATGCAATATCAAAACTCAACCTCACCCCGGTTTCCCTACCGATATGCAACCGCAAATGGTTACTCTTTTAACAATTGCCAACGGTACTTCAATGGTAACCGAGGCGGTTTGGGATTCTCGTTTTAAATATATCGAGTATCTTGACAGAATGGGTGCAAAGATTAAGGTTGACGGCAAGGTTGCGGTTATTGAAGGCGTTGAAAAACTGAAAAGCGCTCCCGTTAAAGCGGTTGACCTTCGTGCAGGCGCCGCAATGATAATTGCAGGACTTATTGCCGAGGGAGTTACCGAAATCGAAAATATACACCTTATTGACAGAGGATATGAAGATTTCGTTGAAAAACTTACAGCGCTCGGCGCCGATATCGAACGAATAAATATACCCGATAATGACAGCGTTAATAATGTAGGTTAACCAAACCGCAATTATTCCGTTGAAATAGGCGGTTTGTCTGCCTAAAAAGATATTGACGATGTTAAATCTTAAAAGGTTTTAATAATTTTTAATAGTTTTAAATCGGGTTGACGACATATAAACGCCAACCCGATTTTTATAAAAGTATATGGGTGATAAATATGTGTAGTATTAAAATTCCTAATGAATATAAATCGGAAGTAAATCCGTCTGTTGCAGTCAATCAAATTGCTTACGGCGTAAACGACAGTAAAATTGCGGTTGTAAAAGATGATATTGAGGGTAAATGTTATCTTTGCGATGCGGCGAGTGGCGAGGCGGTTTACGAAGCCGAACTTTCTATGAAAAAACTTGACTCAACAAATTTAATTTATGTAAGACATTTTGATTTTTCCGATGTAAAAGAAGTCGGCAAATACTATATCAGTACCCCCAAAGGTATTTCTTATACTTTTGAAATTTCGGAAAAACCATACAGAGAAGTTACTGACGCTATGATAAAAGCGTTGTATTTTCAACGTTGCGGAATGGAACTTGAAGAAAAATACGCAGGTCCTTATACTCACAAAGCATGCCACAATCTACCTGCTTACTTGCTTGATAATCCCGATGTTATTATTGATGATGTTTCGGGCGGTTGGCACGACGCAGGCGACTACGGTAAATATATTACTCCGGCAAATCAGACCGTATTTAATATGATGTACGCTTATGAACTTTTTGCCGAGGGCGTCAGCGACGACCTTAATATCCCCGAAACAGGAAACGGCGTTCCCGACATTTTGAACGAAGCCAAGTATGAACTTGATTGGATGCTTAAAATGCAGGATAAGGAGTCGGGCGGCGTTTATCATAAGGTTTCAACCGAGAGTTTTGCCGGTAACGATATGCCTGATACCGATACTGAAAAATGGGAAATTCAGTGCATAAGCCCTATTATGATTCCTGCAACCGCAGGCTTTGCGGCTGCTATGGCTATTGCGTCAAGGGTTTATAAAAAATTCTATCCCGATTGGGCAGACGCCTGTTTAGAGGCTTCTAAAAAAGCGTTTAATTATGCAATTAATTCCGATTATATGAATGCAAAGCCTTTTGAAAACGTTAAGCCTTGCGTTACGGGCGACTACGGCGACGCTTGCTGTTTAGATGAGATTTATTGGGCGGCTGCCGAACTTTTCAGAACAACGGGCGAAAAATATTATGAAGAAAAATTTGCACAGTTTTATAAATTAAACTTCTCTAAAATTGACTTTGGCGCATATAATCAGGGCGGTCACGGCTCATTTGCCTATTGCCTTGCCGACGGCGCAAACGAAGAATTGAGAGCAAAAGTTTTAAAAGATATAATCGACGGTGCTGAAGAAGCGCTTGAAGTTTATAACAGAAACGCATATCTGCTCTGTTTACACGACGGAGTTAACAAACACGAAAACGAGTATTATTGGGGTTCTAACGCTGTTCTTACAAATAAACTTGCAAATATGGTTTCGGCGGCTTATCTTACAAAAACCGACAAATACGATAAAGCAATAAAGGACAGTATTTCTTATATATTCGGCAGAAACTATCTTTCAAAATGCTATGTGACAGGGTTCGGTACTAATACCATTAAAAATCCTCATCACCGTCCGTCAATTTTTGACGGTGTGGACGAGCCTATTCCGGGCTTTGTTTCGGGCGGACCTAACGACAGACCGGGTCAGCGTCCTACCTTGATTAAAGGCGTTAAGCAGTCCGAAGGAATTGATTGGGACAATATGCCTCCGGCAGGTTGCCACATTGATTGGGAATGGAACTGGACTGCAAATGAGATTACAATTTATTGGAACTCATCCTGCTTCTATATCACAGGCTATTTGAATTCAAAGTATTAAGATTTAGAACTCGGTGTAAATTACAACACCGAGTTTTTGGATATTTAGTTATTTGATTGTTATGATAAAAAACATGGGATCTGCCAATATACTGTGTTCCATCTTATTAAATTTTTAGGCAAGGCAGGAATAACCGTCATACTTTTGGTGAAATTACTGCATAAAACAAAGTTAACTGTATTTTCTTTTGTATTATTTTCAATGCGTCAGTATGATTTTTGTCATACAATATAAACAGAGTTATCTCGTAATTTCGGGATAACTCTGTTTGCATATATAACTTGAAAATTATAACGAAAAATGTTATATTAAGTTAAGTAAAATGCTTGTTGTAATATAAGCCTCCCTCAGATGAGGGAGGTGGCAAAACTTTAGTTTTGACGGAGGGAGAGAATTGTGAAAGAATATAATAAATCAAATATCCCTCTTGCAAAAACTTTAAGAAAAAATATGATGCCGTGGGAACGAAAACTTTGGTATGAGTTTTTAAGATATTACCCTATAAGGTTTCAAAGACAAAAAGCAATTGGGAATTATATAGCAGACTTTTATTGTGCAAAAGCAAGGCTTGTTGTTGAACTTGATGGCGGCGGTCACTATACCACAGAGCAAATAGAGAAAGACAATATCCGCACCAAAGAGTTAGAGAATATGAATTTAACAGTATTAAGGATTTGCAATTTAGATATAGACCGCAATTTTAGAGGTGTATGCGAATATATAGATTTAGTTGTTAAAAATTCTCTCCCTCAGTCAGCCTCGCTGACAGCTCCCTCGTCAGAGGGAGCCGAGGGTTAATTTGTTCCCAATTTAAAACAAGCATAAATATAATAGGTGGTTAAAATGAATGATTTTAAATTTGAATTTTTAAAAGGCGCAGAAATTTCCGACGAAGTCTTTGAAACATTTTATAATTTGCTGAAAAAATCATTTCCTCGAGTTGAATACAGAAGTTTCAACGGTCAAAAGGCGCTTTTAAGCAAAGAGATTTATGAAATTTTGTTTTGCTTTGACGGAGAAAAAATAATCGGCGCTATGTCTTTTTGGCGTCTTGATAAGTTTGTTTTTATTGAGCATTTTGCGGTTGACGAAAGCGCAAGAGGGCGTGGAATAGGCACTAAAATGCTTGAAAAAATCCAAAAGCGCATTAACGGTTTTGTTATTTTAGAGGTAGAATTACCATATAATGAAATAAGCAAAAAACGCATTTCGTTTTACGAGCGAAACGGGTTTGTTTACAATGATTTTGAGTATTTCCAACAACCGCTTAACAAAGGCGACGAGCCTTTGCCGCTTAGAATTATGAGTTATCCAAAGCGGCTTTCGGCAAAGGAATTTGAAGAAATTCGAAAACGGCTGGTTAAAGCGGTATATAATTCATAAGTTTACAATATATCTATTGCAACAAATAATTAATTGTTATATAATATATTTATAATTTAAAGAAAGGATAGGTCAAATGAAAACTGCAATTAAAATAATTTCGGGATTTTTGGCAGTAATATTGATTGCCGGATATTCGGCATATACTGTTGTAGCTATGGATGTAAAACCCGTAGAGTCATTTGCCGTAGCGCAAAAAGGGCTTACCTTTCAAAAACTTTCATGGCAGATGAACAAAAATGTAAGCGGTTATAAAATTTATCAAAAAAACGCAAAATCCGATAAATATACGCTTATTAAAACAATTGATGATTTTTCGCAGTCAGAATATACCGTTGAAAATCTTGATATGGAAAGTTTTTATACTTTTAAAATAGCGGCATATAAAAGCATATTGGGATATGTTTCGGAGGGGGTCGGCAGCGCGCCGCTTGAAACCTGCACCCTGCCAAGAGGTGAAGAAATAGAAAGCATTTTGGAAAAAACTCCGAAAACCGCTACCGTTTCATGGACAAAAGGAATAAACTGCGACGGGTATGAAATTGAATATGCTACCGACGGAGATTTTTCAGATGCAAAGACTCGGGTAATCAACAGCGTTACAACCAAAACCTGTAGGATTGACGGGCTAACGGCAGGCGAAACATATTATGTCCGACTGCGCTCGTTTATGAAATTCGGGGAAGAAACGCTTTACAGCGAATACAGCGATATTTACAGTACAACTATAAAAAATACTATAACTACCGAAGAAATTGATCCTGATAAACCTGTTATTGCGCTCACATTTGACGACGGGCCGGATTATAACGGCGCCAGCAAAAAAATATTAGACGTACTTGAAAAATACGGCGTTCGAGCAACTTTCTTTACGGTAGGCGAAAAT
Organism: Acutalibacteraceae bacterium; assembly: GCA_036308645.1. GTDB lineage: Bacteria > Bacillota > Clostridia > Oscillospirales > Acutalibacteraceae > RUG11462. The sequence continues at coordinate 93,375 of JAXJVH010000052.1, forward strand.
GCCGAAAATAACCCTGAAAATATTAAAAGAAAAGTATCATTAGGCTGCGAAATAGGAAATCATACATATTCGCACGAGCAGTACGGCTCAAAGGTAAAAGAATCGGAAATAGTAAAATGCTCCGATGTTATTGAAAAAATCACAGGTTCACGTCCAACGGTTTTTCGTTCTACAGGGGGTATGACTACAACCGCTATAAAGAACATTTGCAAAAAGCAGGGTATGTCGCTTTATTATTGGACAATTGATACCGAAGACTGGAAATCAAGAGATGCGAAAAAGGTTTATAATGCCGCAATGAAAGCAAAAGACGGAGATATAGTTTTAATGCACGATATTTATCAAAGCACTGCCGAAGCGGTTAAAAAAATAATACCTAAACTTTTGAAAAAAGGATATCAATTTGTAACGGTATCGGAACTTATAAGATACAAATTAGGCTCGTCTTCGCCAAAACCCGGCGTGCAGTATTTAAGCGGAACCGAAACAAAATAATAGCAAAGAATTTAAAAGGAATTAACCATTGAAAAGAAGAATTATAAGCATATTTACCGTGCTTGCAATTTTGTTGTCATTGTATTTTATAAGAATTAATTTTTATAACAATGTCGATATATCAGGCGACGGCTACGGTAGGCTTAAAGTACATTATATAGACGTCGGTCAAGGCGACAGTTGTTTTATCGAACTGCCGAACGGAGATACAATGCTGATTGACGGCGGTCAGGCAAAATACGGCGTGACTGTTTCAAACTACATTTCATCTCTCGGCTACAATAACATTGATTTTCTTATAGCAACTCACGGCGATGCGGATCACATAGGCTCTCTTCCGAAAATCTTTGAGGATTTTGAGGTTGAAAGTTGTTATACTTCTTATGTCCCGTCCAAAACACAAACTTATAACAGATTTTTAGAAGCGGTTGAAAATGAGGGCATAGAACTTTCAACACCTTTTTCGGGCGAATATTTAATTGATGAGCAAAATTTTGACGTTAAGGTTATGGGGCCGAGTAAAAACGCACGACAAAGCGATACAAACGACGCGTCTGTGGTACTTCTTATTTCCTTTTACGATTATGATTTTTTGTTTACGGGCGACGCACCGAGTAATATTTTAGAAAGTTACAACATCGGTGATATTGAGGTTTTAAAAGCCAGTCATCACGGAAGCAAAACAGGCGTATCTAAAGAACTGATAAACGAACTTTCGCCTGAATATTCCGTAATCAGCGTTGCGGCGAAAAATCGGTATAATCACCCTAACGGCGAAACTTTAGAACTGCTTAAAAATTCTAAAATATATAAAACAAGCGAGTTTGGTAATATTACTGCGGTCTGCGATAAAAATTCATTGGAATTTACAACACAAAAATAATTTTGGGATTTAAAAAATGCTCTGTCAGTTTTGACAGAGCATTTTCTGTTTCAAGATATAAATTACATAAGTGAAAGATAAAGTTCTTTAATTTCTTCAACGCTTGTTTCTCTCGGATTACCCGGTCTGCAAGCGTCATCGAAAGCAGACTGTGAAAGGAAGTCTACATCTTCGGGTTTTACGATTTCTTTCAAATCTGCCGGAATTCCAACATCCGAAGACAATTTTTTAACAGCGTCGATAGCCGCTTTTCTGTATTCATCTTGCGACATATTGTCAACGCCCTCTACGCCCATTGCTCTTGCAATTTCTCTGTATTTTTCACCTGTTGCAGATGCGTTGTACTCCATAACTGTAGGAAGAATAATTGCGTTGGCAACACCGTGAGGTGTATCGTAAAGCGCGCCTAAAGGATGAGCCATTGAATGAACAATGCCAAGACCTACGTTTGAGAATCCCATACCTGCTATGTACTGACCGAGCGCCATACCTTCTCTGCCTTCAGGCTCGTTATTAACTGCTCCTCTTAAATTTTTAGAAATAATTTCAATTGCTTTTAAGTGGAACATATCTGACATTTCCCAAGCACCTGCGGTAATGTAACCCTCGATTGCGTGAGTTAAAGCGTCCATACCTGTAGCGGCCGTAAGACCTTTAGGCATTGATGACATCATATCAGGGTCAACAACTGCAACAACAGGAATATCGTGAACATCAACGCAAACCATTTTACGATTTTTCTCTGCGTCGGTAATTACATAGTTAATAGTAACCTCGGCGGCTGTGCCTGCGGTTGTAGGAACGGCGATAATCGGAACGCATTTATTCTTTGTAGGCGCAACTCCCTCAAGCGAACGAACATCCGAAAATTCAGGGTTAGTAATAATAATGCCGATTGCTTTAGCGGTATCCATTGATGAACCGCCGCCGATAGCAACTATACAGTCAGCGCCTGCGTCTTTAAATGCTTTAACACCGTTTTGACAATTTTCTATCGTCGGATTAGGTTTAATATCAGAATATAACTGATAATCAATATTAGCCTCATCAAGAACATCGGTTACTTTTTTAGTAACGCCGAATTTGATAAGGTCGGGGTCGGAACAAACAAACGCTTTTTTGAATCCTCTGCCTTTAATTTCATCGGGAATAGATTTAATAGCGCCTGCTCCGTGATATGAAGTTTCGTTAAGTACAAATCTGTTAGCCATTGGTTATACACTCCTTAAATTTATAATTTACAAGTATATTTTACTATTTATTTGTTAATAATTCAAGAACTTTTTGTATATTTTATATATAAAATTTGTATATTCTTATATCTGTAATTTGATAAATCAGAAAGGGACTGTAAATTATTTTTTTCATTTATCGGCATAAGCCGATACATTTATTGTTAATTATTCATCAAAACGGTCGACCGCAAGGGTCGACCGTACGAATTTAGAGTAGTGTTTGATTTGTAGGGGAACGCAATGTGTTCCCGTTTTTGGTTTAAGAATAAAACCCTGTTCTACTTTGGGTAAAATAAGTATGCGACATAACTTAATCATTGCTAATTGTGAGGATGTATTTTTATCTCTCGGTAAAAATGCATACTCTGTTTTTGCATTCCTCGTGATTAGCAAAGAGTTGTGTCGCAGCAATTAGAGCTATGTGTTTTTCGTGCGTAGCTTTAGCTGCGCATTTTTTAATTTTGGAAAGGAGTATATAATAAACTATTGAAATTTAAGGAATTATATGGTAGACTTAATTTAGTAAATTTTATAATGAAAGGACAGAAAGAATCAATGAATGTCAGACGCAAAAAAATTCTATCAATTTTAATGTGTTTATGTTTAGTTTTAAGCACATTAACCGTATCAATGGTATCAGTCGGCGCTGATACATACGGTGATTTTGAGTATTCTGTACTTGATGACGGTACTGTAGAAATCACAGGCTATACAGGTAGTGCAACTACACTTGAAATCCCGGCAGAAATTGACGGAAAAGCAGTAACAAGCATTGGTGATGAGGCATTTTATAATTGCGAATCATTAACAAGCGTAACAATTCCTGATAGCGTAACAAGCATTGGTGGTTATGCATTTGCTTATTGCAATTCATTAACAAGCATAACAATTCCAAATAGCGTAACAAGCATTGGTGATGAGGCATTTCGAAGTTGCACATCATTAACAAGCATAACAATAGGTGATAGCGTAACAAGCATTGGTTATAGGGCATTTTGGGATTGCACATCATTAACAAGCGTAACAATAGTTAATAGTGTAACAAGCATTGGTGATGAGGCATTTGCTTGGTGCGAATCATTAACAAGCATAACAATCCCCGATAGTGTAACAAGCATTGGTAGTTATGCATTTGAAGATTGCACATCATTAACAAGTATAAATGTTGATGAAAATAATGAAAATTATTGTGATATCAATGGTATTTTATTTAATAAAGATAAAACAGAACTTATACAATATCCCATCGGCAAAACTGATATATCATATACAATCCCTAATAGCGTAACAAGCATTGGTGAGGGTGCATTTGAAGATTGCACATCATTAACAAGCGTGACAATAGGTAATAGCGTAACAAGTATTGGTAATGGTGCATTTAGAGGTTGCACATCATTAACAAACATAACAATCCCTGATAGTGTAACAAGCATTGGTTGGTATGCATTTTATAATTGCGAATCACTAACAAGCATAACAATCCCTGATAGCGTAACAAGCATTGGTAGTTATGCATTTGAAGATTGCACATCATTAACAAGCGTAACAATTCCAAATAGCGTAACAAGTATTGATATTGGTGCATTTGAAGATTGCACATCATTAACAAGCGTAACAATTCCAAATAGCGTAACAAGTATTGGTGATTTTGCATTTGGTTATTGTACATCATTAACAAGTATAACAATCCCAGATACCGTAACAAGCATTGGTAGTTATGCATTTAATGGTTGCGAATCATTAACAAGCATAACAATCCCAGATAGTGTAATAAGCATTGGTGTTTCGGCATTTTATAATACAGGATATTATAATAATAAAGATAATTGGGAAAATAATGTTTTGTATATAGGTAATTATTTAATTTCTGCAAGTTATTATTACTATAATGAAGATACAGAGGAAGAAACAAGCTTTGAAGTATCAGGTGATTATACAATAATAGACGGTACAAAAGTAATTGCTGATAGTGCATTTAGAGGTTGCGAATCATTAACAAGCGTAACAATTCCCGATAGCGTAACAAGCATTGGTGGTTATGCATTTTATGGTTGCAGATCATTAACAAGCGTAACAATCCCTGATAGTGTAACAAGTATTGGTGAGTATGCATTTGGTTACATATGGGATGATGATTTTGAAGAAGATGTAGTCAAAGACGGCTTTACTATAAAAGGCTATACAAATTCAGAAGCCGAAAGATATGCAAATGATAACGGCATAATTTTTATAGCATTAGATGGTGAAAATCCAACCACTCCAACCGAACCTACAACCCCAACGCAGAGTACAGCTAAGCCTACAGTAACCACATCTAACCAAACACCTATCGGTCCGACTAAACCAACGAATACGACTGTAACAACTACTAAGGCGACTACAACAACTAAGGCGGTTGCAAATTCATTTAAAGCGCCTAAGGTTAAGGCTAAGGCTTCAAAAGGAAAAATCAGCTTAACTTTGAAAAAGGTAAAAGGCACAGCAGGTTATCAGGTGCGTTATAAAATTAAAGGCAAATGGAAAGTTAAAACCTTTAAAATCAAGAAAAACGCAACAAAGGTAATTAAGAAGCTTAAAAAAGGTAAATATAAAGTACAGATTAGATTAATCAATAATTCCAAAAAAGCGCTTAGCAATTGGAGCAAAGTAAAAACAGTTAAAGTAAAATAAGATTTACACAGAAAAACGGAGTTAACCTGTTTTAGGTTGACTCCGTTTTATAGTTTATTTATAGTTTATATTTATTAAACGGTGTGTCAAGGATGCCACACCCTACAATTGTAGGTAAGATTTTGGGCGTATAAATAAACGGTACGACGAGTCGTCGTACCCTACAAGTTTAGATTTGTATTTGATTTGTAGGGGAACGCAATTTGTCCCCATATAAAGTGAATATAGTGTTTATTTTTTTGATAGGGGATGTTTTTTACAGTCTCGATTTTGAACTTTCTTAATTTATCTTTCTTTGCCCAAGAAAAACAGTGCTAATGTACCCGGACCTGAATGAGCGCCGATAACAGGACCGATATCGGCAAAAATTTTAACCTCTACCCCGTAAGTCTTTTTAACTATATCGGCAAGAGCCTTTGCGTCGTCAATACAATCACCGTGTGAAATAAATACCGTTCCCTTATTCGGTGTAATACTTAATTCGCCGTATTTATCGGCAATGGCTTGTATAGCGGCTTTTCTACCGCGAGCCTTAAACATATTTATAAGTTTTCCGTCGTTATCCATGTGCATTATAGGCTTAATTCCGAGTAAACCGCCTACAAACGCAACAGTAGGACTTACTCTGCCGCCCCGTTTTAAATACACCAAATCGTCAACGGTAAACCAATGACAAAGATTTAAACGGTTATTATACGCAAATTGGGCAGCCTGCTCAATAGACGCACCCTCGTTTTTCTTTTGGACGGTAAGATATACAAGCAATCCCATTCCTGCCGAAGCAGAAAGTGTATCAACAGTAATAATTTTTCTGTCGGGATATTCTTCCTTTAATTCTTCAACCGCAAGATGCGCCGAATTATATGTTGTACTGAGTCCCGAAGAAAATGCGATATATAAAAGGTCACAGCCGTCAGCCAATATTTTGCCGAACTCCTCTTTAAAGGTTGCGATGTTTATAGCAGAAGTCTTTGCCACTTTGCCCTCACGCATTCTCCCGTAAAAGTCTTTGGCGGAAAGGTCATAGTTTGAATACTGCTTGTCCTCGTCCTGAAACATAAAGGTAAGCGGAATAACTCTAACGCCCCATTCTTCTAATATTTCAGGGGCAATATCGCAAGCCGAATCAGTATAAATAACATAGTTGTTCATAACTATTCTCCTGTTTGTTTGTTTTTAAAAGAAAATAAATTATTTTCTAATCAATTATAACCATAACACATCACCAAAATCAAGTGTTTTCGCCAAATTTGATTATACTTTTAAATATCGTTGGTAGAGTCGGTGTTCCGCTGACTCTACCCACAGTAGAATATGCCGAAAACAGGCTTTAATATAAAGGATTTTGCAAGTTGATTTTAATTATATAACGTGTTATAATAAAACTGTGCCAATCAAAGCAAAATCGTTAAAGCGAGGTGTGTATAATGGAAAATATTAAGTCTACTGTTGCAAAAAATATTGCGTCATTGAGAACAAAGGCAGGTATTACTCAAATTGAACTTGCTCAAAAACTCAATTATTCGGATAAAGCCGTTTCAAAATGGGAAAGAGGAGAGTCTGTTCCCGATATTACGGTTTTAGCAAAAATCGCCAAAACATTCAACGTTTCGCTTGACTTTCTTGTATTTGGTAAAGAAAAAAATTATGATAAAAAGGAAAATCCAACACCGCCAAACGCTTCAAAACACAACCGTATGATTATAACCGCTTTGAGCATTATACTTATATGGCTGATAACCGTTTTATCTTTTGTGATAAACTTTGAAATGGGCGTAAGCGAAGGCGTATTGCTTACTTTTATTTGTGCAATACCCGCTTCTTTAATAGTGTGGCTTGTTTTTAATTCCATCTGGTTTAACCGCCGAAGAAATTTTTTAATCGTTTCAATATTGATGTGGTCGGTTATCGGAGCGGTTTATTTTAGTTTTTTAACTTTTAGCATAAATATTCCGCTGATTTTTTTATTAGGTATCCCGGGACAAATTGCAATTTTCCTGTGGTCAAAATTTATATTATAAAAAAACACCCTTGCATCAAGTAGCAGATGCAAGGGATTTTTGTGATGATAAAAACATTAGATTTAATCTTTATTGGCAGAGGTTGAATCATTTCTTGTATGTGTGCCATTATGATTTTTCATATAAAATAACAATTCAATAAGACTTTTGTGATAAGGAATAAATGTACCATCATCAATCATTTTTATAATTTCAGTCTGACTTGCCCATTTAGCATTTTGGACTTCTTCATACTGTAATTTTAAATCTGAAATATCTATATTTTTTTCAATCAAATAAATATCATCAAATCCACCGTCAAAATTAATTGTTAGTGAGGCACGCTTATTATATAAAGAAATATCAATTCCAAGTTCTTCTGAAATTTCACGCTCTGCGGCAACTTGACTTGTTTCACCTGTAATGGCACTTCCGCCTACAGATATATCCCACATATTAGACCATCCTTTTTTGAATGGTTGTCGTTGCTGAATAAGCATTTCATTGTTATCATTAAAAATACATGCATGAATGACAATTCTATAATATCCATGCGGGATTTTTTCGCCGCGAAGCATTTTTTTATCTGATTTTTCTCTGTCTTTTGTGTATAAATCCCATAATTCCATTAGTAGGTTTCTTTCTATTCCTCTATATTTTCTTTAAGATACTTTGCTATTTTGGCTTTCATTTCGCCATGCTTTTCTTCCGAGTATTTGTTTTTATCAGCAAATCTTTGTTCGTATGGATAGAAATATGTCGGTAGTGATTTGTTTTCTTTAGGCTCCCAATCATATCTTGCCTCAATGCGAGCGTGCAGATAGTGGTCTTTATTCATTAATATCTGATAATTAATTTTTAATGGCTTGCAAACTTCATTAATTGCATCGCCGATTAAAGTCATATCAGAAAGAAATTGTGTGCGTTCTTCCATAGATAGTTCATTTAATGAATCACATTTCGGATATCTTAATAATACACAGTAGCCGGGTAAAAACTGATAATCTCCGATTACCGCAAAACCGCTTTTTAACCGAGCAATAACCATAGGATTTTCGCCTTTAACAGCCGAACCTATTCGGTCTTTTTTCCATTCTTCCATAATAAATTAATCTCCTCTTTTAAAAAGTTTTATTTAAACCTAAAACTTTTTGCTTATTGATCATCACATTTTATTTTCATCATAATGCGCACGTTCGCCGCCGATAAATTTTAATCTTGTTCTTGCCGCAATAATATGCGCTTCGCCGATTTTTTTAACCGATAATCTTACGGGAACCGCCACTTCTTTTAAGTGCATACCGATAAGCGTACCGCCGATATCTATTCCTGCGTCTGCCTTTATATGCTCAACTGCGGTAGGATTTTTAAAAGTGTTGTAAGCGGCGGTTGCAAAAGAGCCGCCTGCTTTAGGTTGCGGAACAACATTCACCTGTTGTAAATTCAAACGCTCGGCTAATTCGGTTTCAATAATAATTGCCCTGTTTAAATGCTCACAGCACTGCGCCGCCAAATAAATTCCTTTTTCATTCAGAATACCGTAAATCACATTAAAAAGTTCATTTGCGGTTTCTACAGAGGAGTGAGTTCCGATTTTTTCGCCGATAACCTCGCTTGAAGAACAACCCACAACCAAAATATCGCCTTTTTTCAGTTTTGAAATCTCTATTAATTCATTTATGGCTGTTTCAGCCTGATTTTTAAAGTCAGACATAAAAATAATCTCTCCTTTTAGAGTATTATACCCATACTATGCTAAAAATGACCGCTTTTGGCGGTCATTTTACTTTTTAATTTAATTAGATGCCGATTTCCTCGGCAACTTTGTAAAGGTCGGTTTCAAAAACTCTTTCCATCTGTAATGCTTCATAAATATCAAAATCAACCACACGATTGTCTTTAAGAGCGATTACTCGATTACCGATACCTTTTTCAAGTAAGTTTACAGCGGCAACACCCATGGTAGAAGCGCAAACTCTGTCGCGAACAGACGGATTACCGCCACGCTGAACATGACCGAGAATAGAAGCACGGGATTCAATGCCTGTGGCTTCTTCAATGCGTTTAGCAAGCGAGTCAACGCCGCCTACGCCCTCGGCAACAACGATAATAAAGTGTTTCTTGCCGCTTGCCTGACCTTTATTAATTTTAGTAATAATCTGCTCGAAAGTCCATTCAACCTCCGGAACAAGAATACAGGTAGCGCCTACTGCTATGCCTGTATGAAGAGCAATATCGCCGCAGTTTCTGCCCATAACCTCACAAACTGTACATCTTTCATGCGACTGGGAAGTATCACGAATTTTATCAATCATTTCAACGGCTGTGTTCATAGCGGTATCAAAACCGATTGTATAATCGGTACAAGCGATATCATTATCAATTGTACCCGGAACGCCTATACAAGGGATTCCTCTTAAAGATAAATCACGAGCGCCTCTGTAAGAACCGTCGCCGCCGATAACAACGCAACCCTCAATACCGTATTTTTTACAGGTTGCAATAGCCTTTTGCATACCCTCTTCGGTTTTGAACTCTGGACTGCGGGCAGTATAAAGAACAGTACCGCCTCTGTGAATTATATCTGAAACGCTTCTAAGGTCCATTTCAAAAACATCATCATGAATAAGACCGTTATATCCGCGGTGGATACCGTAAACTTTCATACCTCTGGAAATAGCCGCACGAACAACAGCACGAACAACTGCGTTCATTCCGGGAGCGTCGCCGCCTGATGTCAGTACACCAATAGTTTTAGTAGCCATTTTGTTTACTCCTTATATAAAAATATATAACAAAACTATTATAATAAATTTGTTCGCTAAATTCAAGTGTTTTTTTATACTTTTAATATATGTAGGCATATAATTTTAGGTTTTTTATGAAATATCAGGGCGTACTGCTCTAAAAACTGCTTGTTTTTTATCTTTTCTGTGCTATAATAAATACAATATTTCTTATTTCAGAGGTTGCTATGGCTAAAAAATTAAAGAAAAACGGATTTGTTGACGGCACTTTAATATCGTACCTTTCAATTGTTTTTACCAAAATACTCGGCGTTTTATATATCATCCCGTTTACTGCGCTTATCGGCGAAAACGGTATGATTATTTATTCCTGCGCCTATCTTATCTATAATCTTGTGCTTAACGCTTCCACCTCGGGTATTCCCACCGCTACAAGCATACTCATATCAGAGTATAATACAAAAGAACTTCATAAATCAAAAATGAAGATTTACCGAATAGGCAACGCTATTTCAATGGGAATGGGCATAACTTTCTTTATTATTTTGCAGTTTTTTGCGAATAGTATTGCAGATTTTTATCTTAATAAAATGGCGAGTTCCTATCAAAACGTCAGCGTTGCAGACGTTGCCTCGGCTATAAGATGTATCGGCGTTTGTTTGTTGGTTGTGCCGTTTTTATCAATTTTCCGCGGTTTTCTGCAAGGACATAAAGTGCTTGCGGTTTCGGCATTTTCACAGGTAATCGAGCAGGTTACAAGAATTGCGGCGGTGCTTTTAGGCGCTTATATAGCGGTAAGAGTGTTCAATCTTTCATCATCGGTCGGTGTAAATATCGCATTACTCGGTGCAGGGATCGGCGCTTTGGCGGCGACAATATATCTAAAATTAAAAGCGAGAAACAGCGATGACGTAATTATTAAAGTTTCGGACGAGCCGAATACTTTAAGCACAAAAACAGTTATAAAAAAGTTTTTGCTCCATTGCATACCCATTATGATTGTTGCTGTATCGGCTAATATTTATGAAATTGTAGATAATGTGCTGGTGGTTTATACTCTTTCAAGCCTTAAACTTAAAGATAACCTTATCATCGGTTCAATAATTTCAACTTACGGGCCTAAAATCGCTATGATTATCAGCGCTCTTGCTATGGGACTTACAAGCACAATTGTACCGGAGATGTCGTCTTTGGTTGCTAAAAATGATTTAAAACAGGCAAATGATAAACTTTGCTCGGCTTTAAACATCATCTTCGCAATTGCTTTGCCTATCACCGTAGGAATAGTGGTGCTTTCTAATCCTGTTTATTCCTTTTTCTATAATCAAAACGGAGCGCAGTACGGCGGATTTATTCTTAAATTTATAGTTCCTGTCAATGTTATTTCATGTATAAAAATTACGCTTTGTATGGCTATGCAGGGGCTTAAAAAGACAAAAGCAGTCTGCACCGCCACTATTACGGGCATTATTGTAAACATTATTCTTGACGTACCGCTTATGTATCTGTTTTATTATCTCGGAGCCGGTCAGCATTGCTATATCGGTGCAATGATTTCAACCGTTATAGGTCAAAGCATCTGCATAGTTATGATACTCGTTTCCTTGAGAAAATCCTTTAATTTCAGATACGGAAGTATTATAAAACCGTTTATCAATTCAGCCGTTCCGTCGCTTATTATGGGCGTTGCGGTATTTGTATTAAACTATATTTTCCCTGTATCAAATACAAGAAGCATTACTCAAATCATTCATCTTGGTTTATATGCCGTTATCGGCGCAGTTATTTATTTCGTGTTGATTTATTTAAACGGCTCTGTTTATACCGTTTTCGGCGAAAAAACCGTTAATAATGTACTTAAAAAATTACATCTTAAAAGATGAAAATTTAAACAAAAAATCTCGATAAAACGAGTAAAAAGGAGATGGCAAAATTGAGGAAATGTTTAGACTGCGGAAAAGAACTAAAAGATGTAGATATGGTTTGTCCCGACTGTGGCTCGGAAAACCTTTCGCTTATTGATGACAATGATGAAAAAGTTTATAAGGAAAAGAAGCCAAAAGGCGGTATAATTGTTTTAATAATATTGTTTATAATAGGTGTTGCGGCAGGAATATTGGTTTACTCAAGTTCTCAAAAATCCGTTCCCGCAGAACCTGTTGAAACCGCAATCAAAGCGCTTTATTCGGGCGATCTCGAAGGATATATCGATGAGATGTACGGCGCTTTTCAAACCGACGCCGAAAACTATTTAACCTCCGAATACGGAAGTTTTGAAGAATACAGCGAAAGCATAAAATCGACTCTTGAAAACGCTTACGGCGACGATTATACAATCGAAACAAAGGTTGTTGATGTTTTTTCATACTCCGATAAAATGGTTGAGTTTGTAAATGAAGCGTGTGACTCGGCAGGATACAAGGCGGATATTACGGATTTAAAGCATATAACGGTCAGAGTCGTAACTAAAAATGACGAAGGCGCTCAAACCTACTATATAGCAGATGATTATTCTGCACAAATCGGCGGAAAATGGTACTTCTTACCTGAAAGTATGCTTTCCTCCGACGATTAATCCGACTTTGCAAAGATTTAATAACAAAAAACAATCTCATAATCAAATCCCGTTGATACATAAAAAACAAAACTGACTTCGCAAAAAGCGAAATCAGTTTTGTTTTTTTGATTTTACTATAATTCAGGAGTGTTAATTCAAACTCCGATTTTAAAATTTTATTACTTTCTGTCAAAAGCAGGGTTAAATGCATAAAAGTTTTTACTGTCAACTGCGTCCTGAACTTTTCTCATTGCTTCTCCGAAACGCTGGAAATGAACAATTTCACGTTCTCGCAAGAATTTAATCGGGTCACGCACGTCAGGGTCGTCAATAAGGCGCAACAAGTTATCATAAGAAAGTCTTGCTTTTTGTTCTGCGGCTAAATCTTCCGATAAATCTGCAAAAACATCGCCTGTTGACGCAAGCGTTTGTGCGGAAAACGGCGTTCCCGACGCCGCTTGAGGATAAACTCCTGCGGTATGGTCAACAAAATAGGCGTCGTATCCGTCTTTTTTAATTTGCTCAATGGTCATATTTTTGGTAAGTTGATGAACTATTGTTGAAATCATTTCTTCGTGTGCGAGTTCTTCGGTGCCAATATCTGTTAAAATTGCTTTTACTTCGTCATAAGGCATTGCAAATCGCTGTGAAAGATACCTTGTCGCCGCACCTTTTTCCCCGTGCGGACCGCCAAGTTGGGTTATTATAATTTTTGCAAGTGCCGGATTTGCCCTTGCAATTTTTATTGGGTATTCAAGTTGTTTTTGATAAATCCACATTAAGATTCAACCTCCCAAGGCCATGGTTTAAGCGCCCATTCCCAATTGTTTCTGCCCTCGGTAGAGGTCATAAGGGTAGGTCCGTATTTACGTTCGTAATCCTCTCTTGCACCATCGGCAAGTTTTTTTACTTTATTAAAATAGTTGAGTGCCTCTTTATCGTTAGGGTGAGTATCAAGAAAAAGTCCTGCGTCAATCGCCGCAAAATGATACATTTGCAACTGTTTCATAAGTTTTTCTCTTTCCGTCATTGCATTGCCCTTCTTCCTAAAAACGGCTTATCAAGTTCGGAAAAAATTGTGCCTCTTTCAAGCCCTACATCTGCGCTGTATAAATCACGCCATTTTTGCATAGGTACATAAGACATTGCTAACGGAAACGAATCTATACACTTAGCGTCAATTTTTTCGTCGATAGGCGCAGCCGTCATATTTAGAACATCGTCTAACATAATTTCAAAAACTCCTTAAACTGAAATTCTTGAAGATATACATCTTCAATGTATTTTATGATACAACCTTAAAATTTGTTATTTTTAAAAGGAAAAACGTTATAAATCATTGACAATTAAAACACAATATGTTAGGATAAATCTAACATTAAAAAGCACAAAAGGAGTATTATTTTTATTATGGGAAACCAAAAGAAAAATTGGAAACTTGTTTGGTCGGATGAGTTTGATTCACCTGAAATAAACAAAGATAATTGGGGATTTGAATTAGGATATGTTCGTAACAACGAACTTCAAAAATATACCGATGATCCTAAAAACGCTTATATTGAAGACGGCTGTCTTGTGATTGAGGCTATTAAAACAGACGATCCTGATTGCCCGTATACATCGGCTTCTCTTAACACAAAGGATAAAGTTAATTTCACTCACGGCAGACTTGAAATGAGAGCAAAATTGCCTTACGGCACAGGTATATGGCCTGCATTTTGGACTTTAGGGCAAGATATTGATACAAATCCGTGGCCCGCTTGCGGTGAAATTGACATTATGGAACTTGTAGGCGGAGATAATAAAACTTATGCTACCTGCCCTTTCAACGATCATCACGGCGACCATGTTGTTCAGGCAACAATTCATTTTGAAGGCGAGCCTGAAGGTCATATTTTACCTCGTGCTTACGAACTTATGGAAGGCGATTTTAAAGACGATTTTCATATATTCGGCGTTGACTGGGACGAAAACTGCGCTAAATTCTATATCGACGGCGTTTATTATAACAAATGCAATATTTCCGAAATTCCGGAATTGCACAGACCGCAGTATGTATTGGTAAACATAGCGGTCGGCGGCGGTTGGCCCGGCGATCCTGATGAAAACACAGTATTCCCGCAGAAGTATTACATTGATTATATCAGATACTACAGGGAAGAAAAATAACAGTAACACAAAAAACTGTCTGAAAAATTTCAGACAGTTTTTATTTTTAAATTTTATTCTTTTATTCTTCATCCTCATTCGCAACGGTTTTATCCGCTTCGGTTTTCGGATTTGTAGTTTTAGGCGCTAATGTTGTCGGAGCAGTTGTGGTTGTAGTCGTAGTTGTTGTAGTTGTGGTGGTTGTGGTAGTCGTTGTAACATAAGTATTCATATTTACAGTAATTCTTGAATACTTGCTGATAGTTTCACCGATGTTCGGCGAAGTATCAACCACAGACTCGGGCAAAATTCCTGCGTTATATTTTTCTCCGAAAGAAATATTTTCATACAGGAAACCTGCCTTCAATAACTCGATGATAGCTTCTTCTTTAGTCATATTAGTAAGATTCGGAACAACCGTCATCTCGTTTCCGCCGCTGATTTGAATTTTTATCACCTGTCCGCTTGTAATCTGTGTTCCTGCCTTTGGCGACTGCGAAAGAATTATTCCTGCCGGTTCGCTGCTCGGAACGGTTTGCGAAATTTCAAAAGTAAATCTCGCCCTTGTTTTTATGTATTCGGGCGAAGATAAAATTTCCGTATAAGACAATCCGACAAACTCGGGCACCTCGTCGCTTTCAAACAACACCTTTTCGGTTGTGGATACAGTGGAGGTCGCTGTTGTTGTTTCAACAGGTTCTTCTGCGTTCTTGCCGCCTGTAAGAATCCACATTCCTGCTACTATAACTAATATTACAGCCGCAGTAGCGCAAACCGAAACCGCAATTATTTTGTTGCGGTACTGCCTGCTTGCAACCGCTTTAACCTCGCCGGTTTTGCTATTATATTTAGGGCTTAATTTCGGGGCGGAAATCAATTCATTTTTAAATTCTTCAACCGATTTTGTTCTCTCTTCCGGCATAATTTCAAGTGAATTTGCAAGTGCCGAAAGCGCATTTCCCGGAAGTTCCTTTGCAACCTCCGCAGGAATAGTCATTTTATCCTCGGTTACACGAACGGTCGCTTCAGGCGGCGGATTGCCGACTAAAATACGGTACATTAAAGCGCCGAGAGCATAAACGTCTGTCCAAGGTCCTTGTTCGCCGTCAAATCCGTATTGCTCAATTGCGGCATAGCCTTTATGCAAGTGCGCCTGAAATTCGGTGCGAGCAGTTCTCGCGTCATGAATACTAAACTCCGTAAGGCGCAGTTTTCCGTCTTTACCGACAAGAATTGTATCAGGCGAAATACCCCTGTGAATAATATCAACCGCATGAAGTGACGAAATAGTTGAAAGCAACGGCATAATGAGCGTTCTGAACTGTTCATATTTCAGTACACCGCCGTTACGCAGTAAAAAATCTCGAAGAGTAATGGCCTCAACATACTCGGTTACATAATAAGCTGTTCCGTTTTCTTCAAAAATATCAAGAATTTTTAAAAGTCCCGAAAAACCGTTCATGTGTGAAAGCGAACGTGCAAGAGCCGAAAACTCCTGCTTTCCTCTGTCAAAAGTAAAACCATACTCGGAAAAGGCTTTTACGAGCGTATTAATTCTTTGAGACATGCCCATAGGGAAATACTCACGTATTCTAACAGGCGTTTCTTTCAAAGTGTCATAAGCAATGTAAGTTATACCCTCGCCGTTTTCATTCAAAGTTCTTCCGACATAATATCTTTTCTGAAGTAATGTTTTTATAGGCAAAGCATTTTCGACGCTGTCCTTTTCCGCATCATATTTGCAATAAGGACATTCGGATGAAAAATCAGGTTTTTCACGCATACAGCCGAAGCAAAGCTTATCAATATCTGCCATAACTGTTAATCCTCCTTAAAAAGAATACCACGATTTATATTATACCTTTTAACCGACTTCATCGCAATAAAAATAACAAAACTGTAATATTACTGTAAAAACTTACAAAGGACGACTAAAAACAGTCGCCCTTATTTTAAAATTACTCTTCTTCAGGTAAATTATCAAGATTGTGCCAAACGTTCTGAACATCATCATTATCATCAAGCATATCAAGAAGTTTCTGCATTTTTGCCATAGACTCGTCGTCTTCAATGCTTGAAAAAGTTGCAGGATAATATTCCGGTTCAGCCGACATAATTTTATATCCTTTTTCAGATAACGCTGTGCTGACTTCGCTCACCGAATTAGGATCGGTAATAATTTCGAAAACGTCGCCTTCTGCATTGAAGTCGTCAGCGCCCGCTTCAAGCGCCGCTTCCATAACTTCGTCCTCGTTCAATCCTTCGGCGTCTATAGCGATAAGACCTCTGCGTGTAAACATAAAAGTAACCGAACCGGGAGTGCCTAAATTACCGCCGCATTTATCAAAATAGTGGCGCATCTCACCTGCCGTACGGTTTCGGTTATCTGTCAAACACTCAACAATAACCGCAATACCCGAAGGGCCGTAGCCTTCATAAAGGCAGTTTTCATAATCCGAAGTATCGCCGTCGCCCGAAGCCTTTTTAATAATTCTTTCAATGTTATCGTTAGGAACATTGAGCGATTTTGCTTTGGCAATACAATCGCGAAGTTTTGAGTTTACATTTGGATCAGGTCCGCCTGCTTTAACAATAACCGACATCTCTCTGCCGATTTTAGTGAAAATTTTTGCTCTTGCGGCGTCGTTTGCGCCTTTCTTTCTTTTAATATTGTTCCATTTGGAATGTCCTGACATATTTAAAAACTCCTTAAATTAGTTTAACTCTATTTTAACATTATAACATACCCTATAATAAAATTCAAGATTTTATTAATCGGCCTGTTAAAAGTATAAATTGCAATATAAAATGTCCACAAATATTAAGCGACATTTAATTTCTTAATTAGCATAAATGAAGATAATCCGTTTAGTTTTCTTCTTGGATAATTATTCATCCAATGCTCTATCATCTTAATTCTCTCATGAGAGA
>JAXJVH010000053.1:0-6978 GCA_036308645.1 Acutalibacteraceae bacterium
AGCGTAACCGCTGTTGTTATTTTTGTATGCGTTTGCAACAAATGCTACTGAACGAGAGTTATTCTTTATGTCTTTGTTTGCATAATCAGCATAAATAATCTTTTCAACAGAGCCTAATGTTACCTTTGCATATCCTCTGCCAACAAATTCTCTTGCAACGTTTGC
The DNA here is from genome assembly GCA_036308645.1 of Acutalibacteraceae bacterium. Lineage (GTDB taxonomy): Bacteria > Bacillota > Clostridia > Oscillospirales > Acutalibacteraceae > RUG11462. The sequence goes on from JAXJVH010000053.1 coordinate 166, forward strand.
TTCTTTAATGCTTACGATTGAACCTACTACACCCTTAAATCCTGTTTCTGTGAAATAGGTTTTTGAAGTAAACGGCACATCGGCATATCTGCCTGTACCTAAATCAAAGGTAAGTTCTGATTCGGTTAAATAATCTTTCGGAGCAATAAGCGTACCGAATTGTACTGTTGCGCCCATGTTTTTGAGTTTATCAACTTGGGTTGTATCAATCGGTGTATAGAATCTTATACCGCTTAAAGTTGTTCCCAATCTGATAGAAGCGCCCGTATCCATTTTTAATTCGCCGTATGCTACTGTTGTGAATGATTTATTGCTTGTTACAGGAATTGTTGAATTTGCATCATAGTAATTCGTTCCGTCTGTGTATGCAATAAATCCTGCTGCTGTTGATTCAGGGAATGTAAATTCACCGCTGCAAGTACTTTCCGCACCGTCAATGGTTACGGTGTATGAATCACCCGAAGAACTCGGCTGTGTTGTGGTTGTGGTTGTGGTCGAAGTAGTGGTTTCACCGGCTTTAATACCTTTAACATCGCTGATGTAAAGGTCAACGTCTACTGTTGTTTCTTTTGCACCTGCGTCTAACTGGAACTTAACGTCGCCTGATGCAGTGCTTGCTACATCATAAGTAATAACTGTCGGTGTAGTAGAAACGGTTGTATTCGCAGTTTCAACATTGTCGCCGTAAACCATTCTTATATTATGGCTACCTGACGCTGTGTATGCAGTAAACTGAATCTTGTCATAACCTGCAGCCGACCAGTTCCACCAGTTCAAAAGGTCTAATATCTGTGATTCATTACTTGTTGTTTTAGTACCGGTTACATGGATATAACCTGTGGGGTCATCAGGTGTTTTATCAAATCCTGCGCCTGAATAACCGTCATATTTTGACCAATCGAGGATTACATCGCCATCTTGAGTTTCGCCTGATGAACTCGGCTGTGTTGTTGTAGTAGTTGTAGTTGTGGTCGAAGTAGTGGTTTCACCGGCTTTAATACCTTTAACGTCGCTGATGTAAAGATCTACGCTAACCGTTCCGCCTTTTGCGCCCGATGTCTGGAATTTAATATCGCCTGAATTGGTATTTGCAAAACTGCTAATGTCGATTGTTATAGTTGTGGGTTCGCTTGAAAGCGTTGTAGTATTAGGCTCGTATCCGCCGTAGGAAAGTCTTACATTTCCTTTACCGTAGGCTTTAAACTGAATTTTATCATAGCCTGCCGGACTAAAGCCCCACCAACCCAAAAGGTCTGCGATTTCTGTATCTGTACCTAAAGTCTTTGTTCCGCTTACGTGAATATATCCTGTCGGATCATCTAAAGTAAAGGTAAATCCATCTCCTGCATAACCGCCGAAGTCAGTCCAATCGAGTATTACATCGCCGTCTTGGGTTCCGCCTGATGAACCCGACTGTGTTGTGGTTGTAGTTGTTGTGGTTGTAGTTGTTGTGGTCGAAGTAGTGGTTGCACCGGCTTTAATACCTTTAACGTCGCTGATGTAAAGGTCAACGTCTACTGATGTTTCTTTTGCACCTACGTCTATCTGGAACTTAACGTCGCCTGAAGAGGTGCTTTTTACATTATAAGTAATAACTGTCGGTGTAGTAGAAACGGTTGTATTGGCAGTTTCAACGTTGTCACCGTAAACCATTCTTATATTATGGCTACCTGACGCTGTGTATGCAGTAAACTGAATCTTGTCATAACCTGCAGCCGACCAGTTCCACCAGTTCAAAAGGTCTAATATCTGTGATTCTTTACTTGTTGTTTTAGTACCGGTTACGTGAACATAACCTGTCGGATCATCTGTAGCAAAGTCAAATCCTGCGCCTGAATAACCGTCATAGTCAGTCCAGTCGAGGATTACATCGCCGTCTTGGATTTCGCCCGATGAACCCGACTGCGTTGTAGTTGTGGTTGTAGTTGTCGAAGAAGTTGAAGAACTTGCTATCGGCTCTCCGTCTTTAATTCCCCAAACATCACCGATATACATATCAACGGTAACTGTTGCGCCTTGTGAGCCTGCGTCCATCTGAAATACGAAGTCGTCTGATGTGGCGTCTGCAAAATCACTTACATTATATTCGATAACTGTAGGTTCGCTTGAAAGAGTTGTAGTAGCAGTTTCAACTCCGCCGAACTTAAATCTTACATTACCGCTACCGTAGGCTGTAAATTGAATTTTGTCATAACCGTTCGGAGTTCGGTTATACCAGTTCACAAGATCAATTATCTGTGAACTATCTGCTGCTTTTTTAGTACCGGTTACGTGGATATAGCCTTCGGGATCATCCGGAGTACAGTCAAATCCACCGGCTGAATATCCGTCAAATTGAGTCCAGTCTATAATTACTTTTCTGGTTCCGGGCGCTATTGTGGTAGGTACAACACCCTCTGCAACTCCGGTAAGAAGCGCCGAAACAATACCCGGCATTGTTACCTCATAAGTATTTCTGTCTAAAATACAGTATAGATCCGAACCTGTATTACCGTTATCCCACCAAATAGGCATAATACCGTACTTATTGCAATATCTTGCAACAGTATCGGCATAAGCAACTCGTGCTTCGGTATTATTCTTATCAACTGCGCCGAACTCACCGAGAATTACGGGGATATTTTGACTTGTAAATACGCTGAATTCTTTACAATAGGATTCAACCGTTTTAACATCGGTTGTTGATTCGCCCCATGTCGTTCTGCCCCCTGTAAAACAGAAATCTTGCGGAGAATAGCAATGAAATTCTACTGCGAGTCTATTTTTTACGGTATCCGTCGGCAATTCAAAGCCTGTAGTGTAATGAAGCGCGCCGTATGTATTGATAATAAGCGTTCTTTTACTGTTATTGCCGCCTGTTGCACGAACTGCGTCAACAAACACTTGAGAAAGTTTGTTTGCATTTGCATAATCGCTTGCCTCTGCGTCGGACCAATCGCCCTCGGCTTTTAAAATTTCATTATAGCCCTCAAACAACAAATGGTCGCCGTACTGTTCAAATCTGTTTGCGATTGCGGTCCACAGAGTGGTAAATTTGTCTTTTATAGTATCGACTTCAACGCCGGTATTAAGCCAACTTTGCTCATGATGAGTATTTATAATACAATATAAATCTTCCTCTAAAATCCAATTTACTACCTCTTCTACTCTGTCAAGCCAAGCGGTTGTAGGATTACCGCTTGCGTCCATGTGAGTATACCATGTTACAGGCAGACGAATTGTATTAAACCCTGCGTTTTTATAAGCAATTATCAAGTCTTTGGTTACTGGTGGGTTTAGCCAATCTTCTTCGGTATTGCCTACCGAATCCAATGAATTGCCGATATTTATGCCGACGTTCATTTCGGAAACAAGATCAAAAGCAGTGATATCTCTCATAGTTGTAACAGTGCTTCCAAATACAACTTGAGGTATACAAGCAGTAATCAAAAATGCCGCCAAGCATAAAAATATGCAAATCTTTTTAGTAATAGTTTTCATTACAAGTCCTCCGAGGTTAATTTTTAGCAATATATTCTTGATTAATTAATAATTTTTTGCATAATTACTGCAAGATTATAATACTCCTTTATAATTTTACTCAATAACTGCAATTAATTCAATTGTATTTATTTCATATTTGTATTGCATTTTTTACAACCACGTGTTATAATTATGTAATAAATACACAAAAAGAAATGGAAATGTTGAAATGATTTATAATGATTTAAGTTTTGTTCAGCCTGATTTAGAAGTGTATTATAATAAGAGTGATAAAGAGTTTTCATATCAACATACCGATGATACGAATTATATTATTATAATTATGCTGTCGGGCTCTTGTAAAGTTTATTATAAAGATAAAGTTAATACATTAAAAATCGGAGATGTTTTTATTGCTAACCGTAAAGAAGAATTTGAATATACAGTCAGCAAAAATTCAGAAATTATACAAATATATTTTTGCTCTAAACTTCTTCATGAATATGATAAAAATTGCGATTTATTAAATCCCTTTTATAATGACAAGGAAATAAAAATTTTTCATGATGAGGTTAATAGCGAGGAGTTTAGGAGCGGAGTAAAAAATACTATAAATGCACTTAAAAGACGGCAATCGAGAGCGTTTGTTTTAACGGCATGTCTTCAAATTATTTGTGAAATAAATAATGTTTTTGAAACCGGTCATCCCGAGAAAATTAAAGAAACCGACAGTAACTATGCTAAAATTGTATACTACATTGATAATCATTTGTTTGAGCATATAACTTTAAAACAAATATCAAACGACCTTTTTCTTTCGATTGGATGTATTTGTAATACCATAAAAAGAATTTACGGGAAAACATACTACGACTTAATAAGAGAAAAAAGATATATGGCGGCAAGAGATTATGTTAAAAATACAAATGAGCCTTTCTATAAAATCGCTGAAAAATGTGGATTTGAAACATATTCTACATTTTACAGAGGTTATTTAAAACAATTCGGTATATCCCCTAAAGATGAAAGAGAAAATGCGCTTAATCAGGAAATTAGCATAAAATGATAATAATATTTGATACAAAAAAGCCTTCCCCCGAGGGAAGGCTATTTTATATAAAATTTCTATTCACAATGTTGTGGTTTCAACACTTATCTCCTCCCTCTGACGAGGGAGGTGGCACGGCTTTGCCGTGACGGAAGGAGAGAAAGAATAAAGATAGATATATACTTTGGCTTTTCTCTCCCTCAGTCTCGCTTCGCTCGACAGCTCCCTCGTCAGAGGGAGCCAATCTGCGTAACTGAAAAACACCACCGATTTCTCGGTGGTGTTTGGTTATAATTTTAATTAAGGAAAAACAAGTATAAATAACTTTTAATTATTTAACGTTTGTTACATATACCCACTGTGCATTGTAATGGTTACCCGGACGAATGTAAACAGCAGTAATATTTGCGAGATCGTCTGCTGTGATTCTTCTCTCTACATCATATTTGCCTGATCCTGACAAACTATTATCCTTCAATGAGTACATATTTTTGCCTGTGAATGTATAAGTTTTGCTTTCTTTACCTTTAATTTCACCTGAATCATAAACGCCATCCCAATAAACTACTCCGTCGATTTCAACACCGTAGTGAGCACCTTTTTCTGTGCCATCCCAACCGGTACCTGCACCTTGATAAGCAGTAATTGAACCTTCTGTCAAACCGTTAACATTGAATTTAACGCAAGCGCCAACTGTTAAATCGCCATCCCACTGATCCATACCGATTTGGAATACTTGGTTTTCTAAATCTGCATTAAGTATACCTTTGCCAACTGCTTCAACTGTGCTTACATCAATACCGTTGATTGAATTTGATGCTACATACTCTGCTGCCCAAGCATCAACAATTGCCTTTAAGTCAGCGTCTTTTGTTGCATATTCTTCGCTACCTTGATATGCTTTTGCAATTGCTGCTATTGAACGAGCGTTGTTAGCAATGTCAGAACCTGCATAGTCAGCATAAATAGTTGCTGATACTCCGCCTAATGTTACTTTAATATAGCCTCTACCTACAAATTCTCTTGTAGTGTTAGTAGGTTTAATACCAACGATTGAACCTACTACACCCTTAAATCCTGTTTCTGTGAAATAGGTTTTTGAAGTAAACGGCACATCGGCATAGTTTGCTTTAGGTAAATCAAATGTAAGACCTTCACCAACTAAATCTTTAGGAGCGATAAGAGTACCGAGTTCTACTGTTGCGCCCATACCTGTGAGTTCAGCGATTTTTGCTGCGTTAATAGGAGTGTAGAATCTCATACCGTTTACAGCGCCTAATCTGATAGAAGCGCCCTCTTCCATTTTTAATGCGCCGTATGCTACTGTTGTGAAATCTTTCGCTTCTGTAATAATTACTGTATCACCTGCAGCATAGTAGTTTGTACCGTCTGTGTAAGCGATAAAGCCTGCTGCTGATGATTCAGGGAAAGTATAAGAACTAAAGTTACCTTTATTTTCTCCGTCAATAGTTACAGAGTATTCAGGTTCTTTTGAAACTACAACACCGTAAACATCACCAATGTAAAGGTCAACGTCTACTGTTGCGCCTTTTGAACCTGCGTCTAATGTGAACTTAACATCGCCCATTTTAGTTATTGCCGGTACATCATAAGTAATAACTGTAGGCTCAGTAGAAATGGTTGTATTAGCAGTAGTTTTTCCATCGAAAGTCATGTTAATATCACAACTACCTGAAGCTGTGTATGCGGTAAACTTAACCTTGTCATAACCATCTGCTGTCCAGTTCCACCAGTTAACAAGGTCTATACTCTGTGTCTGATCACTTAATGTTTTACTACCGGTTACGTGAACATAGCCTGTGGGGTCATCAGGTGTTTTATCAAATCCGCCGCCTGAAAAACCGTTCCAATTGGACCAATCGAGGATTACTTTTTCAGTATCTGCTGATACTGATGTGAATACAAATGCGCTGAAAATTACTGCGAGCGAAAGTACGCAAGCGAGCAATTTTTTAATAGAAAATTGTTTTTTCGCTTTCATAAAAAAGCTCCTTTCAAAAAATATTTTTTTGGTGCATTTATTATATATTAAAAAAGCAACTAATTCAATTGTATTTATTCTACAATTAGATTGCATTTTTTATACATATTTATGAATTTACTGTAAAATTTGCACAAAAGTTATATGACAAGATTATATGTTATATTAATTTTGGTTTGTATGGGAGACTTTTACTTTCGACTGTTTGTCTTTACGAGCAAAGCGCAGGAATCTTCTCTCTGTCATTCCGAGTTGTCTTTGGAACGCCGAGGTCGTCGTTCCCTACGAATAAAAACAAGAT
>JAXJVH010000054.1:0-2548 GCA_036308645.1 Acutalibacteraceae bacterium
GTTTGAAACTTACGGTGCTCAGGCAAAAGCAAATCACTGTAATTCAGTATGGACTCCGTCTGTTGATGAGGACAGTCATATTATAATGTCGCTTCACCATTACGACGGCCGAGCAGGTGCGGTATATAATAATACGCAGTTTGGCTATGCTAAACAATATTTTCAAGACAACGGTATAGCTTGCGTAATCGGTGAAACAGGCTGTCAGCGTGTTAACTTGTATGATGCAAACAATCCTGTAACCGATGAGGAATATCAAAATCAGAGCGATTTTCTTGTTGAATGGACTAACGGCGTGCTTGACGCTGCCGAAACTAACGGACTTAAAATTATATTCTGGGAAGACGGCGGCTCGTTTGGTATGCTTAACCATTCTGAACTTAAATGGGATTTTCCTGCTGAAGTTGAAACAATAATGTCAAGAGTTTATTCTGATGATAATGATGATAGCGAGGAAATTGAGGAATATACCGTTACAATTGACGGTGTTCAGGTTGCTACTGCCGCTTCGGGCGAGAAATACACATTACCCGTATCAACCGAAGAGAATTTTGTATGCTATTCAAACGGTATTTCAAACTACAATTCAGGAGAGAGCATTACAGTAGAAAACAATATTTCGTTGACTTCTTTATCAATTGGTAGTATTGTAATGGAAAAAGGCGCTTCTATGCGATTAAGTGCTCTTTCGGGATTGCGTTTCTATACTAATATTGATACGGATAAACTGGATTTAATCAGAGCGGCGGCAAAAGCCGACGATAATATGACGGTTGAACTCGGTACGCTTATCGGACCAACAGACTTATTCGGCGATGAATTGTTGCTTGATGATCTTGATACAAAATGTGCGGTAAAAGTAAGTTATACCTCATCTACATATTTTACCGAGAGTGATTTTAAAGGAATAGTAGGCTCTATTATAAATATTTTGGATAAGAATGCTTCAAGAGATTTTGTGGGCAGAGGCTTTGTCAAAGTCACTTTAAACGGTGTAGAAAAAGTATATTATGCTGATTATTCAGGAGGTTCTGTTTCAAACAACAGCAGAAATATAGGATATATCGCAACATGTATTAAAGCGGACAATAGTTATTATTCAACCTTGAGTGAATCGCAAAAACTTATAGTTGAAAAATATTTCATACTGCATAATGATGTTTATTGTGAGGATAAATGGTAATTAAAGAATTGAAACAGTTACTTTGATTAGCGTTTGAAAAAGGTAAAAGCAATGGGCAGTTAATGGTCCGTGCTTTTCATAAAACGATAAAATTCTATTATGAGTGCCGTTAATTATACTGTTAATCAAAGCCGCAAGGCTTGATTTATAAAATTATTTTTTAAGGAGAAGGCTGTTTGAGTAAAAACAACACCTTGGAGATTGTAGCGTAATCGGGAGGTTGCGCTATAGTCTGCACAAACCTCCCAAAATTGCAGTCAACAATTATCAGGAGGAAAAATAATGAGTAAAAATGACTATATAATTCGTTTAGAAAGAAAAGAAGAATATCGGGAAGTTGAAAACCTTGTAAGAGAAGCGTTTTGGAACGTTTATCGTCCGGGGTGTTTAGAGCATTACGTTCTGCATTGCCTTAGAAACGATAAGGATTTTGTACCGCAACTCGATTTTGTTATGGAACTAGGCGGAAAACTGATAGGGCAGAACATTTTTGTAAAGGCTTTTATCAATGCCGACGACGGCAGAAAAATTCCGATTATGACAATGGGACCTATCGGAATTTTGCCGGAGTTTAAACGTAAAGGCTACGGCAAGGCTCTGCTTGATTATTCGCTTGAAAAAGCGACAGAACTCGGATGCGGCGTTGTATGCTTTGAAGGTAATATTGATTTTTACGGAAAAAGCGGTTTTACTTATGCCCGTAACTTCGGTATTCGTTATCACGGCTTGCCTGAAGGCGAGGACGATTCTTTCTTTTTGTGCAAGGAACTGATACCAGGCTATCTTGACGGCGTTACAGGCGAGTACGCTACGCCTAAAGGTTACTTTGTCGATGAAGTGCAAGCGGAAGAGTTTGATAAAACATTTCCGAAAAAGGAAAAACTAAAACTTTCGGGACAGATTTTCTAAACCTAAACGAAAAACAGCAAAAGAAAAAGGAGAAGCATCGGGGCAGATAATGCCTCGGTGTTATCCTTAAATCTTAAATTTTTTAAGGAGGAAATAAAATGATAGATTATTTATCTATGGTGAATTTTATTAATGAGCGAAAAACGCTTTGTAATTTAATAAAATATGCAAATAAAATAATAACTGCCGTTATTTTTGTTTCCTATCCTGTTTTTTTGGCTTTTTTATTTTATTATAAAAATGATAATCTTTTAAAATATGTTTTGTTTCCCGCTGTTCCTTTTGTTTTGGTAAGCGTTTTCAGGCATTTTTTTAATGCGCAAAGACCTTATGAAAAATATGGTTATGTTTATCCGAAGAATTCTACAAGTGCAATTTTTGATCCTAACTTTTTAAATGATATTGAAGGAATGGAATTATTAGAAAAAGTATATGGAGTAGGATGCTGTACAGATA